>JABTUA010000002.1:0-600000 GCA_015075635.1 Polyangiaceae bacterium | reverse complement strand
AACCGGAAAAGCTGGTAGTTTCTCGGCCGCCCTCTGTGTCAGGGTGCGCCGCGACCGGCGGCGCGAAGCTTGCGAAAGCCCGCCGGAACCTGCGACATGAACCCGGAAGTGCAAGACCCTCCCGACGCGAAACCCGATACGGTCTCCGCAATTCGCCAGGGCGTGGCTGGAGCTACGCTGATCGTCGGGGCCCTCACGTCTCTGACGCTGGCAATCATCCAGTGGAGCCTGCAAAGCGAGCTCAAGGAGTTCGTCACCGGCAACGTGCTCCCACAACCGAAGCGCCAGCTCGCAATGATGGTGACTTTCGGTGTCGCCGGCGCCGCCGTGCTCGGCGTCCTGGCATTCGCCATCGTGAAGCGAGCCGCCGCGGCACCGCGCATCCTGCGCTGGGGCATGCTCTCGAGCCCGCTCATCGTCAGCGTGTTCGTGCCGTCGCTCTATTATCGCGGCGCGTGGAAGGGGCCCGCGGAGCTCCCGTACTTGGTGATACTGGCGGTGGCCGGTCTGGTCTTGGAGCAACTCCTCGCGGTGTCGCTACGGTCGCTCGGCACGTTTCGCTTCGACTCGCCTCGCTTCGAGCGTGTTCGGCGCGTGCTGCGCTGGCTACCGGCGGCGCTCGTCACCGTGGGGATCGTCTACTACGCGGTGCTGATCGGTCGCTACACGCTCGTCACCCACATCGGAATGTGGACGAGCACCACGGATCTCGGGGAGTACGACAACCAGTTCTTCAACGCGCTGCACGGGCACCCGTTCCGACTGCCAGCCTCCGAGGGCAACCTGCGGGATTGGAGCGCGCTGAAATTCCACGCGGACTTCATCATCTACGTGCTCCTGCCTTTCTATGCCATCAAGCCCGGGCCCGAGTCGCTGTTGATTATCCAGACGGTGCTGGTGGCGCTGACTGCGCTGCCCATCTACCTGTTCGGGGCGAGGCGTCTCCCCAGCTGGATCGCTGCCGTCGTGGCGCTGTGCTTTCTGCTCCTGCCGGTGATCCAGCGGCCCAACTTCTACGATTTCCATGCTGTTCCCATCGGCATGTTCTTCATCGCCTGGGCGGTGCTGTTTCTCGATCGCGTCTTGCACGCGGAATGCCCGCTCCGACGAGACTACGTGCTCTTCTGGATCTCCTTCGCGCTGGCGCTGGCCTCTCGCGAGGACATCGCGTTCGGCATGGTCGTGATCAGCACTTTCTTGTTGTTCTACGGCAAGCGCCTGCGCCTGGTGGCGACGATGCTGGTGCTCTCGGCCAGCTACTTCGTGGTGATCAAGTTCGTGATCATGCCGCGCATCGGCGTGGTCTGGTACCACGAGATCTACGAAGATCTGAAAGCTGCCGGTTTCAAGAACTACGGCGCAGTCGTGGCGACCATCTTGACGAACCCGATCTTCGTCCTGCGCAGCATGGTCAAGGAACCGAAGTTGCTTTACCTGCTGCACATGACGGTGCCCCTGCTTTGTCTGTGGGTCCGCCGACCGTATTTGCTGGTGGCAGCCGTGCCAAGCGTCTTCTTCACCCTGATGGTGACCAACCGCCCGCCGATGTACCAGACCTCGTTTCAGTACGCGTTTGGCTGGTTCCCGTACGTCGTGACGGCCAGCATCCTGGCCCTGGAAGGCATCGGCAAGGTTGCGGGAGCGCGCCGTCAGGCGGCGGCGGCGCTGGCGCTGATCCTCGTCGCCACCGGCGCCAGCTTCCAATACGGGCTCTTGCTCGGTGGCAAGGTCATCGTCGGCGGCTTCGGTGAGAAACGCGTCACCGTCACCCCGGAAGAGGTCCACCGTTACCGGGAGCTCAAACGCTTGGTCGCGCAGATTCCGCCGGACGCTTCGGTGACCGCCACGGCTGTGGAAGGCGCTCACGTGTCGACGCGGTTGATCCTCTACAACCTCGGCTACGGCCTCGGGGACAAGCCCGACTACATCCTGTTCCACAAGTCGCTCTCGAAGGGCGAAGCCCAGCGCGTGCTCCCGGTGGTCGAGTCGGGCGAATACGGCTTGGTCGAGGAGCGCGACGTATTCATGCTCTTGCGGCGCGGCCACGACATCGCGAAGAATCCGCGGGCGGTCGAGGTCTTGCGCCAGCGTTGAGCGAGCGGTCAGAGCTTGAAGTCCGTCACCAGTGGCGGATTGTCCTTCGCGTCCGCGCCTTTCTTCAGCAGCACGAAGTCGCCGGCCCGCTTGACGACACCATAGCGGTTGGACTTCACCGCCTCCGTGAAGAGCTTGCGCGTTTCCTCGAAGTCGAGCTCGTTCTTCGCCGCCAGGATGTAGTCCGCGTCGTAGATGCCACGCCGCATCGCATACATGTGCGTGCGAGACGAGACGTGGGGCCCCACGTTTTCCGTGGCGACGACGGAGGCGTCCTTCGGCAGCTCGGCGATTACGCTCTGCAAGTCTGCGTAGCGCTTGCGCTCGGCGTCGCTGAACGTGAACTCGATGTGGAAGTAGCCGCCGCGCACGCTGTCCGGTCGGCGCGCGAAGGCCCCGAAATTGTAGCTGAGCGCCGCGCTCGCGAGCCCCATGGCCACGAGCGCAGCGCGCGCGCGAATTGGCCCGTCGCTCCCAGTCTTGGCGATGGCGGCTAGCGCCAGCGGGACGGCCAGAAACAGGTAGGGGATCCAGTGAGCGGTGTACTGGAACGAAAAGCCGAAGATCGGCTTGTAGTCGGTGACGAACAGGGTGAGCACCGTGCCCGGAATGAACGCGGCCCACAGGTACCAGCGCCGCGCCGGCAGGAGCACGATGGGCACGAGCAGGTGAAGGAGGTACTGGAGCTTCTCCTTCTCCAGCACTTCGTTCAACACGAAGAGCGGGTTCGAGAGGACGGTCTTGAGCACGCTGCCGTAGCCCTGCTCGCCGGGGGACCAGAGGCCTTTGTACATGCCCGGGAACCACCAGCTTCCGGCCCGGTCCATGATCGCGCGCAGGGTCAGGAACCACGAGACGGAGACCACCGCCATGATCGCGCCGGCGATGGGTCGGTGCCCGGTCAAGAGCAGCATCACGCCGCCCGTGGCCAACCCGATGGGGATGTCTTCGCGCATCAACGTGGCCGCGACGAAGGCCAGCGCGAACAGCACCCACTTCTTGCGCTCGGCAGCCCAGAACGTGGCGAGCACGAAGAAGATCGACAGCGACAGGTACTTCGACTCGACGAAGTTCGCGCAGTGGAGCGGGTAGTATGCCAGGTAGGAGAGGGCGATGAGCGACGCGGCCCAGTCCGAGACGTGCCGGCGTGCGAAGCCAAACAGCGGCAGCGCCCCCGCACCGAGCAGGAAACCCTGGATGACGATCAGCGTCTCGGGCTTCGGAAAGAGCGCATAGACCGGCAAGATGACGTATTGCCCGAGCTTGGCGTGAGCCGCCAGGTATTGCCCGGGGGCGTTGCCGTGGGTGACGGTGCTCTCCATGTGAGCGCCGTGCATCGCTCTGAAGATCAGGTTGTTGTCGATGGCCAGATCGAAGTTGTGCGTCCTGAGCTTGTAGTGCCAGCGCAGGTTGAAGAAGGCCATGAACGCGACGTATCCAGCCACGCCGACCAGCACGACCACCAGGGGCCCATGCTTGTGCCAGAAGGCCGGCGCCTTGTCCCGGATGCGCGCCCAGAGTCGCGTGAACGCCTCGGGGACGTGAGCGAGCGAGCGGGTCGTGAGCACTTCCGTGGCGAGTGCCAGGCTGAGGACGAGCGCCAGCAGAACGTCGTGCCGGTTCACCCAAGGCTTGGCGCGGAACACCTGCGGGATGAAGCCGAGCAGGATCAGTGGGGACAGGAGCCAGAGCGCCTTCTCGACGGCCTCGGCCGGCCAGCGCTTCACCCGCGCCACCACCAGCGCAGCCACGCCGAGCAGCGCGGCTGCGACGCCTGACCCGAGCGTCCACTTGATCAGGCTCATGCGCCGCGGCATTTCGAGCTCGTTGCCGGACAGGAAGGGCGAGACCCAGCCACCGCCGAAGGTGAAAATGACCCAGGTCGCGAGCGCGACACCAAGCAGTAGCGAGAGCGCGAGCACGCGGCTCGCACGCGTGAGCCCGGCAGCCAAGCGGACGCTCCTGGTCGGCTCTTCTTCTGGCGCGGCGCCCTCGGACGCGGGCCGATCAGTCGAGAGTTCCGGTTGACTCATTTCCCGGCGCTGTCATCGCGGTGAGCGTCCCGTTTGTCACGATTTCTACCCGCCGTAAACGGGCTGGCTCCGAAGGTACTCCGTCAGCCGCCGTCGGTGCAGGGGGTGAGGTCGCGACGCACCCAAACGTCGGACTGTCGGCCGTTTCGGCTCTTCACCGGAGCGATCGGGCAGTAGTCTCGCTTCAACCAATCGGTGAGCTCGGGAACGGTATGGATGCCGACGTTGCGCATCGAACCCGGAGAGTTGAGAACCACCGCAGGCCTGCTGACTTCGAGATCGTGCATCAGATCGCGGCGCGCGTTCCTGGCTTGACGCTCCGGCCGGATGTCGTTCCAAGCCGGTGGAACCGTCCCGGCAACGAGCGTGAGATAGGTGAACCGCGTGGCCGGGTGGCGCTTGCAAGTGACGTAGAAGTCCGCGTCGAAGCCCCAGACGAACAGGAAATCGTCCTTGCTGCCGTATTTGTCCAACAGATCGCAGATCGGCTCGGGCAACGCGGGCTTGCGCCTCTCGGACTTGAAGTCGTTCGCCACCTCCTTGACCCGCAATCGCGCCGCGTAGCCAATCCAGCTGGAAAGCGCCCCGCCGAGCAGGAGCGCGCCCGCGAAGCGCGCCCAGGGATGCCCCTGCGCACGGCCCATCGCCAGCGCCAGCTGCACACCGGCAGCCATGGCCATGAACGGGAAGACCATGATGAAGTAGGTTGGCCAGAAGCGCTGCGGGCTGGCCACGGCAGCGAACACCACCAGAACCAGTGCGGAGGTCGTGACCTCGAGTCCGGCTCTGGAGTATCCGCCGAGCAGATCGCGGAGCGAGCGCACCTCCGCCAGCGGTCGAGCCAGACCCCAGCTCGCGGCCAGTGCGATCGCGAAGAACGCCCAGTGCTGGCCACGCGCCCAGTTGTCGAAGTCGCTGCTGAACGGCACCTCGCGCATCGGCGCCATGTAGACTTCCCTGTTGTACGTATAGAACCAGTACCAGAACGTGCGCATGTGCCCGCCGATGACGTAGCGGCTGAGCACGATCACCACGACTCCGAGGATGCCGCCGACGAACGCGCCGAGCAGCCCGAGCCGTTGGCGGCGTGTGAACCCCTCCAACGACAGCGCCGCGCAGAACAACCACGCGAACAGGGGAACTGCGGCAGGAAACGCGGTCTGTTTGGTGAAACCGGCCATCGCCGCCGCGATGCCGGAGAGGGCTACCAGAAGCACGCGATTGCGGAAGCGTGTCGCGCGGATCAGGCCCCACGCCAGGAAGAACAACGCCAGCATGCCGAGTGCCGCCGCGATGGACTCGCCCGTCACGCCGAAGGCGCTGTCGGTGTCGTGGGCGATGAGCCCCAGGTACACCCAAAGCAGGGCTCCGACGGCGCCGGCGAGCGGCAGCCGGGCCACGAAGCCCGTTCCGAGCATCGCGATCAGTGTGACCAGAGAAGCCGCGAACATCAGGCTGCGCGGGCCGATCCAGTTGAAGCGTCCGGTGAGCTTCTGCGCTACGGCGACGAGCCAGTAGAGCACCGGCCCGCGGTGACTGCAGCCGTCGACATAGGGCAGCCAGTTGCCGTCGATGATGCGCTCGGCCAGCGCCACGGTGTAGCCGTCGTCGAAGCCGACGTAGCTCGCGTTCTGAAGGAAGAACCAGTGCAGGTTGACGACGATGAACAGCGCCGGGCTCGCGACCAGCACGGCGGCGATGACAGGGAGCCAGGCGTGCAACTTCACGGGCGACGGAGTATCGGCAAACTGTGGAGGTCAGTCCATGTGATTCCACAGACCACTTACGGGTACGCCGGCCCACGGCGCGCGCCGCCGCTGCTGAATTGATTGGCACAAACCGCACGCCGAATGCGAACATCCGCGGCGCGGCACGGAAGATCGGCACCTGGCAGGAGCATGCGAAAGCCCACCCGCGCACTACTAGTCCCGCTTGTTGCGCTCGGCATGACAGTCGTGGCCGTGGTGGTGGTTGCCAGCGTGCACTGGTTCTACGTTCGCAAGCCCAACATCGTCGCGGTCGATGACGGTTACACCGTGGCGCTGGCGGAGCGATTGATCGACCGACGTTGGTTGCCTTATGTCGACGGCTGCAGTCACCGTGGGCCGGTGCTGTACTGGACGGCGGCGCTCGGCCAGGCTCTCTTCGGCCGCTACAGCTGGGCGAGCGCACGCTGGCTCATGATGCTCATTTCTCTGGTCACGGTGGGCGGGCTCACCGGCGCCGGCTTCGCGGCGCGCCTGCCGCTCGCGGGTGGGATCGCGAGCCTGATGTTCGCGTTCCTGGCGCTGGTCGGTCATCCGACGGCGGATGGAGCGGCGGTGCTCGGCGAGAACGTCGCGTCCGCGTTTGGTGCCGTCGCTCTCTGCTTCTGTGCCTGGGCGGTGAATTCTCGAGCATCCCTGCGGGTTCGGCTGGCGCTCTTCGGGCTGTCCGGAGCGTCGATCGCGCTCGCCGGCCTCACCAAGCAGACGGCGTTGCCGCTCGCGTTGCCTCTCTTCGTCTGGAGCGTTGCGCATGCGCTTTCGATGGGAGGCGCAGCCCGACGTGAGCGCTGGCTGGTGTCTGCGGCGTTCCTGGCGGGCTGCGTGCTGCCGTGCCTGGTCGTATTGGCGCGCTACGCCATCGCGCGCGAGCTCGGCACGTTCTGGTACTGGTTCTACACTTACAACGCCGAAGTCTACGCGAAGGTGAGCCCCGACACGCCGTACAGGAAGGGTTTCGACATTTGGATGCGCGAGCATACGTGGATGGTGGCGCTCACCATGCTGATCGCAGCTTGGGGGATCGTGCGTCCCCTCACATCCAGCGCGTCGCTTCGGGATTTCCCGCGAGCTCACGCGGCGGCTGGCCTGGAGGCGTCGGTCGCATGGATGGCGCTTTTTTCCATCGTGCCGATGGTGTTGGCCAAACGCTTCTGGCCGTCCTACGAGCTCTTGCCCTTTCCGTACGTAGCGATGGGCGCCGGGGTCTTGCTCGCGCGTTCGGTGAGCCTGAGCGCGGAGGGCTCCGACTTCTGGCCTCGATTCAGCGGTGTCGTGTTGCTCGGCAGCCTGCTCTCGGGGTGGGTCGGGTACTCCGCCAGCTCGAAGCTGAAGGACTTGGTCGAGCGCCGCAAAGCGGGCGGCTACCAACCGGCGCTTCCAGAACCGCTCTGCGATCTGATGGACAAGCACAGCAAGCCGGGAGAACCGCTGTTCGTCTGGGGATTCGACGGAGACATCTACGTCACGTGCCATCGGGCCCCTGCCACCCGCTTCACGTACCTCACGCTGGTGGCCGGTACGGTGCCGCCAGCCTGGAGCGATCCGAGGCCTGAATGGGTAGCGCGTGATTCCCGTCGTCAGTTGCTGGAAGACCTGCGACTGACGACGCCCCCGGTCGTGCTCGACATGCCCGGGAAGATGGGCAACGTATCACTGTCGGTGGTTCCAGAGCTCACGGCCTACTTGAAGGCGAACTACTGTGAGCAGCCGAGTACGGCCGCGAAGGACGGTCGCAAAGCCGCGGTCTGGGTGCGCAGAGATCGATGTCCAGCAAAGTAGGCATGCGGCCAGCGAGATCGAACATGCGCGGAGCGGCCCAATCATCGGGTAACGTCAGCCCCAACGTTCCTCGCCTGCCGCGAGGGCGTGCTCCGCGTCGTCGCGATGGCGACACCCGGTAGGCCGGTTTCCTCCGGGTCGAGCGCTACACTTCACGACTGGCCCGCGCCCGAATCGCGAAGCCGCGCCTGCTCGCGCTGTGCTTGAGTGTCCGCACGGCGCAAGCTACCGTGGCGCCCGCGATGGGCGGCGGGTCAGGCGAGTACCTCGCGCGGCGGCTGTTCTTCACGCTGGAGACAAGCGGGGCCGGTGTCGCGCTCGCGGACCAGATTCGTACACTCGAGGACACGCCTCCCGGCGGGGTTCGAGTCTCGTTCGCGGCCAGCGACCCGGGCCCAGGCGTGGACGCCGACGGCGTGATTCTGGTGGACGGAGCGGACGGGACGTGGGCCGTGGAGCGCGCTCGCGGGTTGCACGAGGCGGGGTTCCATGGGCTGGTCGTCGCGGTGTCGCCTGTGGTCAAACGGGACGTTCTTGTCGCGGGATTTGCGGCAGGGGTCCACCTTTGGGAGTCGCCGCCGATCGACGCGGAGGTCTTCGCCGCCAACCTGCATCGCTAGTCCGGCGCATTTTGGGGGACGACGCAGAGCTCGAGCTCCCGGTAGTCTTGAATCGGCCGAAGAGAGACTTGGTGCTCGACCATCGAAGCGTCAAGCTCGGCCCGCGAGGCTTCGCCTGCTTCTCCCACCTGCTCGAAAGGCGAGGTCGCTGGGTGAAGGCCGAGGAGATCATGCGGGCTGTCTTCCACACGCACCATGCGGTGAACTCCGCGGTCGTGCGGGTCCTCATTGCGCGGATGCGAGAGACTCTCGGCGACCTGGCCTGGGTCCTCGAGGGCAGGGAGGGATTCGGCTATCGCGTCGTCCTTCGCCGCGACTCGACGCCAGGTCGGCTGCGCTTGCCGCATGCTCGCTACCACGCGCGGAAGAGGAGCTTGGAGTGAGGTGGGCGTAACGCAGACGCAAGTCGCGTGCCCCCGACTGGCGGGCTAGCGTGCCCTCCCGCGCAGCGTCGTAGAATTGGTTGTACTGATGCGGCGTCAGCGACCTGTCGCAGAGCTTCGCGGCCCTCTGGCACTCCGTCCACGGTGTCTGCAGGGTCACACCGATCGGCGTCTGACTGCAGGACCCCCGTCTGCCGATGGCCTTGGAGAGCCCCGCCTCGAACACGGCGTCGGTGACCTTTCGCGAGCGACATCCCGGCTGAGCATGTTGTTCGCGGGCGGTGTCGCCGGAATCAGCTCCCAAGTCCGACCTTGATCGCGGGTCCATTGAGATGAGCCATGGGCTTGTCCTTCTTGGTTCGTAAGTACTCTCCGCGCCCCGTCTTGACCTGAGCGCCGAGCTCAGCGGGGCATCTGCCAGGGCAGGAGCACTTCGCCGCGGTCGGCGGCCCTGATCGCCTCGAGCAGGTACGCGGCTGGATTGATGCCGTGGAGCTTCGCCGTCTCGATCAGCGAGTAGAAGGTCGCGGCGACCTGGGTGCCGCGTTCGGACTTCGACCCGAAGTGGTTGCGACGTCCGACGACGGGGCCACGGATCCCGCGCTCCGTCGCGTTGTTGTCGAGGGGGATCCGGGCGTCGTCAACGAAGCGCGTCAGGCGCTCCCAGTTCGCGATCACGTACGCTGCCGCCTTGCCGATGCTCAGCGTCTTGAGCACGGCCTGGCTCCAGAGCCACGTCTTCATCTGGTCGAGCACCGCTCGGGATTCCGTGCGACGCAGCTCGGCTTTCGCGCCGAGATCGTCGCCGGCACGATCGTCAACTTCGTAGAGCTGGCCGATCCACTTCATCGCCAGATGCGCTTCAGGATGATCGGGGGCCGCCTCCTCGAATTTTCGGTAGGCATGCGCCCAGCATCCCGCGAGGTGGATGTGCTCGCTCTCACGTGCGCCTGCCTCGTGGGTCTGCGCTGCGTCGCAGACGATGACTCCGCGGTAGGCACCGACGAGCTCGGTGAACGTGTCCTTGCCCTTGTCCTTGCGAATGCGATGGACGACCGCTCTCGGAGTCGTCACGCACCACATCTGCCAGGGCTTCTTGGTCTTGTCGTCGAGTCGCTTCCAGCTCGTCTGGTCGAGTCCGATCACGGATTCGACGAGCGCGTCTTGGAACAGCGCGGCGTCTGCCGCCCGGAGCGGGCGTGTCAGATTTTCTGTGTAACTTGACGGACCATCAGCAGCCGGTTTCGGGTTGACGGTTCAGGCGGACGGCAGGCGTCCTTCGAAGAAGATGGCGAATTGACCGAGGGCCTTGTTCCACTCGCGAGCGGAGCGGTTCCAGCGCTTCTCGAGGTTGCGCAGGCCCAGGAACAGGAGCTTGATCGCGGCCTCGTCCGAGGGGAAGTGGCCGCGGTGGAAGACCAGCTTCCGCAGGCTCGAGTTGAGGGACTCGATGGCGTTGGTCGTGTAGATGATGCGACGGATTTCCGGCGGGAAGTCCAGGAACGGCACGACGCCGCGACGTCCTCCATCACCGCATCGGTGACCCGGCTGATCAGGTCCGGAGAGACCTCGACGCCGTACATCTCCTGGAGGTGCCCCTTGATGTCCCGGACGCTCATGCCGCGGGCGTAGAGGGCCAGGATGCGGTCGTCGAAGCCGGTCAGCCGGCGCTCCCGCGTGCGGACCAGCTGGGGCTCGAAGCTCCCCTCGCGGTCCCGGGGAACGTCCACCGTGACCTCCCCCTGGTCGGTGAACAGCGTCTTGCTCGTGTAGCCGTTCCGGCCGTTGCTGGCCCCCTCCGGCCGAGCCTGACCGGCGTCGTACCCGAGGTGGGAGGTGAGCTCGGCCTGAAGCGCTTTCTCCACCAGCCGGGCCGTGAGCTGCCGGAGAAGACCCCCTTCGCCGAGCAGGTCGTCCGGGTTCTTTACCGACTTCATCAGCTCGTCGAGAATCTCGTTCTTGATCGCAGGTCCGTTGAGATGAGCCATGGGCTTGTCCTTCTTGGTTCGGAAGGGCTACCTCAGGCCGTCAAGAAACACAGATTTTCGGACGCTCCCCCCAGCGGCCGCCATTAGACGACTCGCCGGCGTTGGCGTCAACATCGAGCGCGACCAACTTTCAGGAACCGCCGAACATCATCGAAGAGCGCGTACCGAGCGTACGTGCTCCCCGCGCCGACCGTCGTGACAGGCGCCGGCGCTGGTGCTCGCGTCGTCGGCGAAAGGACGGTGCGAGATGGCAGGCGATTTCCGGGGTCCAAAGCGCGAGCTTTCGCGGCGTGAGCGCGGGCGCGGTCTTACCCCTTCGCGAACGCCGTGCCGCAGCGCCGAGAAATCGGCCGTCGCCTCCTGCTTTGTGGGCTCGAAGAGGTGCTGGTCGAGCTGGGTCAGTGTTCCAAGCTATCATCGCCCGCATGACGCGCCGTGCGATCGCGGGCTGGTTGGTATTCGGTTCCTTGGCTCTGACCTCCCCGGCCTCCGCCACCGGCGGCGACGGCTGGCCCGCCATGGCCCACGACGCGAAGCGCACTGCGCGCTCCGCCGGGGTCGGGGCCATCAGCGCCTCGCCGGCCGTGGCCTGGAAGCGGCCCGTGGGTGGCGCGCTCGCCGAAAGCCAGGTCGCTACGCACGACATCGACGGCGACGGCGCCAAAGACGTGGTGATGGTGTCCGCGGGCTCCATCGTGGCGCGGCGCGCGAACGACAGCCAGATCTGGAAGAGCGAGAACATCGGCGCGCGCAAGGTGATCGCCGTGGCGAACCTGGACGGCCAGGGGCCGCCGGAGGTGGTCGCGACGGGCGCGAGCCCGCTGGGTCTGTACGTGCTGAACGCGCAGACCGGCGCGACGCTCTGGTACAAGGCCACGGGCACCATCGCCATCGACGCGCTCGTGGTGCCGAACGGCACGGGCGGGCAACGCGTATTCCTGGCCGAGCAGCTCGGCACGCTCATCGGCTACTCGTTCACGACGCCGGTCGGCACGCAGATCTGGCAGAGCGTGACCTCGCCCTGGTCCGTGGACATGGCGGCCGGTGATCTGGACGGCGACGGCAAGCCCGAGCTCATCCGCGGTCACGACCGCGGCTTCGTCGCCTACGACGCCGCCACCGGCGCGGTGCGCTGCGAGCAGTCGAACCTGGTGACCGGCACGATCGCCCCGACGTATTTCCCCGCGTTCTCCAGCCTGGACGTGGACGGTGACAATCGGGCGGAGGTGGTGCTGTACGACTACAGCTACTACTACAGCGAAGACGCCGGCGTATTCGTGGTGTCGTGCAACGGCGCGGGCAGCGTGCTGACGCCCGCGCTGCGCTGGAAGGACCAGTACGTCACGGACGTGACGAGCGGCCCCGGCAACGACGTGGAGGTGAAGCAGGTCCGCTACCTGGGGGACGCGGTGGCGAACCTGGACGGCGCGGGCGCGCTCGAGATCGTCTACTCGGTTTGGGACGCGGTGAGCGGCACCTGGACCACGCACGTGAGGAACGCCGCCACCGGCGCTCTGCTGGCCAGCAAGGCGGGCGAGGTGCTCGAGGGCGTGGCCGACGTGGACGGGGACGGGAAGCCGGACGTGCTGATGCGGGAGGCCAACGGCGTCGGCAGCTTCCCGAAGCCGTTCTTCAGCAAGCTCAAGGGCTACACGTTCACGGGCTCGGCGCTCGCGGACAAGGGCTGGTTCTTGGACGGCGCCCGGGCGGCGACGGTCAGCGCGCGGCGCTACGCCCTGGTGACCGGCGGGGCGGGCCAGGTACTGGCGCGGCAGAACGTGAACGGCGCGGGCGACGCGGCGGCGGAGGCCTACGTGTTCCAGAAGGCCGCGGCGGCGTCCATCACCGACGCGCGCCCGGGTGCGCTCCTGGCGGTGCACGGCTCCGACGGGCTCATCCTGTACAAGTACGCCTTCCCGGACGGGATCACCGGCGCGGTGCACCTGCTCGATCAGAACATCAGCGCGAGTGCGGCTCCGGCCCAGTCGCTGGTGATGCTCACCGACGGTGGCCTGCGCGTGCTCGACAACCAGCTCTTGCAGAAGAACGAGCTCCGGCCCGGCAACCATTCGAAGCTCGTCAGCGTGGCGAGCCTGGACGGCACGAACAACCGCATCTTCGCCGTGGAATCCAGTGACGCGCTGGTGGCGATCGACGGCACGCTGCTCGACACCAAGGGCGTGCCCGTCACCTCCTGGAAGATGGCGGACGCGGCGCAGCCGGAGGGGCGCGGCTACGTGAACGCGCCCGGCCTGGTCCAGCCCAAGGCGGCGGGCGGCGCGCGCCTGATCGTGCGCGGCCACTCGACCGCGAGCTACGAAGAGACTGCGCTCGTGGCGCTGGAGGCGAACGGCACGGAGGCCTGGAAGAAGGACATCGGCGCCGGGCGCTCGGTGGCGGGCTTCGACAACTTCGAGCTGCTCGACGATCTCGACGGCGACGGCACGCTCGACTTCTTCCTGACCGAGCTCGACCCGAAGAGCGAGCAGCAGCTCGTGATCAAGAAGGGCGCCGACGGCAGCAACCTGGTCACGCGCCCGGTGGGCGACCTGTTCCCGCCGAGCGGCGTGTACCTGCAAGGCCACGCCGCGGCCGACATCAACGGCGACGGCAAGCTCGACGTCGTCTCGGCGCTGCACGGCCAGTGGTTCGTCGGCATCGACGTGTCGAAGGCCGGCACCGGCGTGCCGGCGCAGGGCTTCGTGCAGCTCTTCCGCACCGCCAACGGCCCGAACGGGCAGGCGATGGTCGGGCAGCTGGACGCCGACACCGAGATCGACCTGGTGCGCACCGCGTCGCAGAACGCCTTCGGTGCCCTGGAGCGGCGCTCGCTCGCGGGCGCGGTGGAGGCGAGCTACACGCCGCCCACCGGCTCGGTCGCGGGCTCGGACGCGAACACCTCCGCGCTGATGCGCCGCCCGGGCGTGGCGGGCGCCGAAGACCTGGTCTGGTCCGGCATGGCGGGCAACGCCCTGGGCGGCGTCGCGCGCATCAACGGCGCGAGCATGACCGAGGTCTGGTTCGTGTACCTGGCGGCGGGTGCCGTGCACCCGAAGGCCTCGCCGCCGGCCAAGCGTGCGGCCGTGTATTCGCCCATCGCGGTCGATCTGGACGGCGACGGCGACGACGAGGTCGTGCTCGGCTCCGACGACGGCTACCTGTACGCCCTCAATGGTGCGGACGGTACGCTGGTCTGGTCGCTGCCCTTGGGCGCGCCCGTGGTGCACACCATCGCGGCGGATCTCGACAAGGACGACAAGATCGAGCTGCTCTGTGCGCTCGACGACGGCACCCTGGTCGCGCTCGACGCGACCGGCGCCTACGTAAACGACGTGCAGCCCGATCCTCCGGACGCGGGCACCGGCGGCGCGGGCGGCAGCGGTGGTGCAGGCGCGAGCGGTGGCAGCGCGGGCAGCGACGCCGGGGTGGGCGCGAGCGGCGGCGCGTCGAGCGGTGGCAGCGGTGGCGCCGGCACGGGTGGTAGCGCCAGCGGCGGCAAGGCGGGCAGCTCGGGCTCGGGCGACGACGGCGGTTGCGGCTGCCGCGCGGCGGGCTCGGGGAGCTCGGGCCTCTCGCTGATCGCCCTCGGGCTCTTGATCGGTCTCTTGCGGCGACGTCAGGGCAAAGCCCAGATCTCGTAGAACCCGCCGGGGCAGTAGCCGTCGCAGTTGGGCACGTCCACGACGTGCTGCCAGGGCGCGGACAGAGGCGGCGCACAGCCGAACAGCGCCTGGTGCCCCGCCTTCACGCACATGTTCTGGTACGAGGTGCCGCAGGCGGCGCCGGGCTGGCAGACGTCGTTCTTGGGCGCGTCGATCAGCCCGTTCATCAGCAGGTAGCCGAGCGGGCAGGCGCCGCACACCACCTGGATTACCGGGTCGCTGCCCGCGCCGCCGCTGCCGCCGCCGGTCGTGCCGCCGCTGCTGGGCGCGCCGCCGCTGCTGGTCGCGCCGCCGCTGCTGGTCGCGCCGCCGCTGCTGGTCGCGCCGCCACTGGTCGCGCCGCTGCTGCTGGTCGCGCCGCCGCTGCCGGTGTCGGCCCCGCCCTTCCCGCCCGTCGCAGCCGTCGGGCCCCCCGCCCCGGCGCCCCCGACTCCTGGCATCTCGTCCGGCCCCGCGTCGAGCTGGCTGACCGCACAACCCCCGAGGACAACTGGCAGGAGCACGCCCCAACCGGCGCGCAAAGCCCCGAAGACCGTCGCTGTTTCCATCGCTTCCTCCGTGCGGGCGAGCTCCTGCCCGCGTCCGGTATCGCTCCTCATGACGTCACGCATCAAATGACTCGTCCTGACTTCGCCTGACCCGATCCGGGCCGTGGGGCGTGGCCAACCCAGAAGAATGGGTGCAAACTCTGCGCATGCTCGACTTGCGGCGGGTCGCGTTGGCGGCCGTGGTGTTCGCGTTCGGTTGCTCCGCGGCGAGCAACGACGGCGGGGGCGAGGGCGGTAGCGGCGCAGGCAGCGCGGCCAGCGGCGGCGGCGGCAGCGGCGGCTTCGGCAACGGCGGTGGCAGCGGCGGGCTCATCAACACGGGCGCCACCGGTCAGGGCGGCGGCGGTGGCGTGGGCAACACCTGCGCCGGCGTGTCTCAGAAGGCCTCGGGCACGCTGCCAGTGGACGTGATCTGGGCCATCGACACCTCGTGCAGCATGTCCGAGGAGACCGCGGCCGTGAAGGCCAACATGAACAAGTTCTCTCAGCTCATCTCGAGCGTCGGCGTGGACGTACGCATCGTCGTGATCGCCGAGCAGTGGGCGCCCTCGCCGTTCCCGGGGATCATCCCCGAAGAGGGCATCTGCATCGACAAGCCACTCGGCTCCGGGCAGTGCCCGGCAGACACGAACTTCCCGCTCTACGCCCACGTGTACGAGACGGTGAACAGCACGGACGCGCTGATCAAATACATCGAGCAGTACCCGAACTACAAGAACATGCTGCGCCAGGAGTCGATCAAGATCTTCACGGTCGTGACCGACGACAACTCCTCGAAGCCAGCGGCGCAGTTCACCACCGAGCTGAACGCGCTCGACCCGGCGATGATCAAGCCGTCGCAGTGGAAGATGTACGGCATCTACTGCTACACGGACTGCCCCAGCGCTGCGACGCCGGGAACCGTGTACAAGGAGCTGGTGCAGCAGACCGGCGGCGTGTCCAGCGACATGTGCCTCCAGAACTTCGATCCGGTCTTCAACCAGCTGGCGCAGGGTGTGGTGGGCGCCGCCAAGCTCGACTGCGCGTGGGGCATTCCGACGCCGCAGTCCGGCGAGACCCTGAACCCGGCCAAGGTCAACGTGCTCTTCAACGGCGCGCCCATCGGCAAGGTCGGCTCCGCGGCGGAGTGCGGCCCGAACGGCGGCTGGTACTACGACAACGACCAGAACCCGAGCAAGGTCGAGGTCTGCCCGGGCACCTGCCAGAGCATCCAGTCGGATCCCAACGGCTCCATCGAGATCCAGTTCGGCTGCGACACCATCTACGTGCCGAAGTGAGGCGGGCGCGCGCCGAGCGTCTCAGTGCTGCGAGACGCAGCCCAGGCAAGGCGGGTCCTTGCCGGCGGGGCAGGCGACGTCGTTGCAGACGCCGAGCACACCGTCGGCCAGCTTGCACTGCTCGCCGCGCTTGGTGCAGGTCGCGGGCGGGCCGGCCTTGCTGCCGGACGTCGAATCCGGGCAGCCGGCCGTAGCGAGCGCGACGAGCGCGATCAGGAAGCGACGCACGACGGGCACTCGGGAGGAAGATACCAGACGCGAGGTGAGCCGACCACGTGCGCGCCGGGCACGGGTGTTAGGCTCGGGCCTCCGTGAAGCCTGATCCCCGCCTCGAGCACGCCGAGCCGCCGCGCCAGGCGGTGATCGAGGCGGCGCCGTTCGCGCGGCGAAAGCAGCGCGGCAAGCCTCACCACGAGCCCGTGGCCGACGAGCTGCTCGACGACCTGCACCTCGCCATCGGTCAGGGGCTCGCGCTGATCGGCCTGGACGAGGACGCGCCGCCGGCGGCGATCGTCGATGCGCTGGCCACTCACACCGACACGGCGAAGGAGCCGAGCGCGCAGGAGGTGCTGGCGCTGGCGTGCCTCTACGGTCAGACCCTCGCGCGCGCTTTTGGCTGGGGCTGGGCACACGTCCGCTGCACGCGACGCCCGGGCATTCTGTTGGTCTCGCCCGGGGAGCGCTACGCGACCGGGCCGCGCTCGGTGATCGAGCTCGGGCTCGCGCGCGGTGGCGACGAGATCCGGCAGCACTTCGCGCGCATCGGAGACGCTGGAGCTCTGCCTGCGTCCCAGCCGGGCCGCTACCTCTTGGTGCGCTGACTCCTGTTAGACTGGCCGCCGGTGTCTGGGCCCCAGCAGATCCAGAAGCGCTCGCTCTTGGTGCGGCAGCTCCGCGAGGAGCGCCGGACCCGCGATCGCGCCGGCCTGCACATCAACCTGTGGCTGAGCTTGGTCGCGGCGATTGCGCTGCAGCTCACCGTGGACAAGGACGCCAAGCACTGGCTCTTGACTCTCACGGTCGTGGTCAACGCCGTCGTCACGGCGATCGTCCTGGCGGCGACCCCGCGGGAAAAGCAGCTCGATCCTTGGTGGATCGTCGTCCTGGCGTTGCTCGCCACGGCTGCGACGTTGGCCGCGACCGTGCAGCTCGGGTTGCTCTCACCGGTGACGGCGTTGTTCCCGGTGATCATCTTCTACCACTCGCTCGACGACTCGCCCTTCATCGCGCGGGTCGCCTACGTGAGCGCTTCGCTCGGATACCTGGTTCTCGCCATCTTGAGCCTCGCCGGCGCACTGCCTCTCACCGAGTCGGTGATCGCCATCAGCAAGGAGAACCCACGCGCCATCGTCGGCTTCACGGTCATGCTGGAGGCCGTCTTCTTCGGAACCTACGTGATGGCGCGCCGCAACCGGCGGGCCACCCGCGCCGTGATGGATCGCCTCGAGCAGGCCAGTCGCCAGGTGCTGCAGGGTGACGCTTTGCTCACCGAGGCCCGCGCCGAGCTGCGTCGAGCGCTGACGGGCGCGAGGCTCGGGCGCTGGAGCGGCGAGCAGCTGTCGGGCTACGTGCTCGAGGAAGTCATCGGTCGTGGTGGCATGGCGGACGTGTACGCCGCGCGCCACCTGGAGGGTGGGCCCAGCGCGGCGGTGAAGGTGCTCCACTCGCACCACGTGGGTGATGCCGATCAGGTGGCGCGGTTCCTGCGCGAAGCGGCGGCGGCCGCGTCGCTGGTGTCCCCCCACGTGGTGCGCGTGCTGCACGCGGACAGGGCGCCCGACGGCACGCCCTATCTCGTCACCGAGCTGCTCCGGGGTCGCGATCTCGCGGCGATCCTCCGCGAGGAGAGCCGGCTCGACGTGCCCGCCACGGCCGACCTGCTCAGCCACGTCGGGCGCGGGCTCGAGGTGGCTCGCCAGGCGGGGATCGTGCACCGCGATCTCAAGCCCAACAACGTCTTCCGTGCCGAAGGCGAGGCCGGGCCGCCGCTGTGGAAGATCCTCGATTTCGGCGTGGCGTCGATCCTGAGCGAAGGCAGCGAGCTGACCCGGGGGCAGGCCGTCGGAACTCCCAGCTACATGTCGCCCGAGCAGGCGCGTGGAGAGGCCGTCGATCATCGGGCCGACGTCTTCGCCTTGGGCGCCATCGCGTATCGCGCGCTGACCGGACAGCCGGCGTTCACCGGCGGCGACCCGACCTCGACCCTCTACCGGGTGGTCCACGTGCAGCCCGTCCAGCCGTCGCTGCTCGCGGACGTATCGCCGGACCTGGACCGCGTGCTCGCGCTGGGCCTGGCGAAGGATCGCGAGCGACGCTTCGACTCGGCGGCGACGCTGGCTCGAGCGTTCCGCGACGCGCTGAATGGCGAGCTCTCGACGCCGCTGCGCCAGGCAGCGGATGCGCTGCTCGCGGCGGAGCCTTGGACGATTCCGAGCGCCGAGGTGGCCTCGGGGCTCACCCCTCGAAGACCTCGTCCGTGATCTCGAGCCCCTTGTCCACGATGGCGAAGCCCTCCATCAACTGCTCCTCCGTGATGGTGAGCGGCGGGTTGCAGGTGAAGCTCGACCAGCGCACGAAGGTGAAGAGGCCCTCCTGCTCGAAGAACTTGGCGAGCTTGCCCATGGCCGGGTGGCTGCCGTTGTAGGGCGCGATCAAGTCGCCACGGCTGTTCTTCTGCACGTCCATCATGCCGAACAGGCCGATCACGCGGCCTTCCTTCAGGCTCGGGTGCTTGGCGGTCAGCCGATCCATCTCGCGGCGCACGACCTTCTCCATGCGCGCGGCGTTCTCGACCAGGCCCTCGCCGACCATCACGTCGAGCACCGCTTCCGCCACGGCCAGGCAATACGGGTGCGAGTTGTAGGTGAGGCCGCCCCAGAACACGTTCTTGTGGAAGTAGTCCCGGATCTCGTCGGACACGCCCATGGCGCCGAGCGGCACGTAGCTGCTGGTCAGGCCCTTCGCCATGGTGACCATGTCCGGGACGATGTCGAAGTGCTCGAAGGCGTAGAGCTTGCCGGTGCGCCCCATGCCCGCCATCACCTCGTCGCAGATCATCAGGATGCCGTGCTTCTTCAGGAGCGCGCGCAGGCCCTGCATGTAGCCCTTGGGCGGGACGAGCACGCCGTTCGTGCCGGTGACCGTCTCCAGGATCATGGCCGCGATGGTGTGCGGCCCCTCGTACATGAGCACCTCCTCCACGTACTGGAGGTTGTTCGCGGTGATCTCCTCCTCCGTCTTGCCGAAGCTGTAGTAGTACGGCGTCGGGTCCATCACGCGCACCACGCCGGGCATGCCGGGCTCGTTGGCCCAGCGCCGCGGGTCGCCGGTGAGCTGCATCGTGGCATTGGTGCCGCCGTGGTACGCGCGGTAGCGCGTCAGGATCTTCTGCCGGCCGGTGAACTGCTTGGCGGCGCGGATGGCGTTCTCGTTCGCTTCGGCTCCGCCCAGCGTGTAGTAGAAGGTGTTGATGTTGCCGGGGGTGAGCTCCGCCAGGCGCTTGCTGTAGCGCGCGCGCACCTCGGTGGCGGTCTGCGGGTAGACGTAGATCAAGCCGTCGGCGGCCTTCTTCATCGCCGCGACCACCTTGGGGTGGCTGTGACCGATGAGCACGCTCATCAGCTGGCTGTTGAAGTCGAGGATGCGCTTGCCCTCGGGGGTGTACAGGTACACGCCCTCCGCTCGGGCGATGGGCAACGGGTTCACGGCGTCGGTGGCAGTCCAGGTGTAGAGCGTGTGGCGCTTGCAGAGGTCGATCATCTCCTGGGTGTCCATCGTCGCTACCTTTCGCTGAGCGGGGTCCGGATGATGCTACTATTGCCGGGAGCCGCAAATGGCGAACCCGGCGCGCCCCGTCCCGACTTACGCGGACCTCCTGGCCCTGCCGGAGGGCGTGCGCGCGGAGATCCTCGACGGGGTGATCCAGACCGCGCCCGCTCCGCGGCCTCGCCACAGCAAGCCGCAGGGCGCTCTCCGCCGTTTCGTCGGCGGTCCCTACGACGACGACGACGGTTTCGGGGGTCCCGGCGGCTGGTGGATCTTCGTCGAGGTGGACGTGCTGCTCGGAGCCCATGTGGTGCGGCCGGACCTCTCCGGCTGGCGGCGCGAGCGGCTGCCGGAGCCAGACGTGCGCCCCATCGGCGTCGTTCCGGATTGGGTGTGCGAGATCGTGAGCGCGTCGGACCAGGCTCGGGATCGCGTGACCAAGCGCCGCATCTACGCCGAGCACGGCGTGAAGCACTACTGGATCGTCGATCCGGACGCGCGCACGCTCGAGGCGCTGGCCCTGGTGGACGGCCGCTGGGTGGACGCCGGCTCCTTCGACGACACGGAGACGGCCCGCATCGCCCCCTTCGAGGCGGTCGAGGTGCCGATTGGCCGCCTGTTCTTGCCGCGCACGCAGGCCCCGGAGTGAGTCAGCTGTGACCAAAACCTGACGGCCGCGGTCGCCGCCCGGGGTTAGGTTGCTCCAGGATGACGGTCGCCGTTCTGGTCAATCTCCGGGCGCGCCACGGCTCGGAGGCCGTGGGACGGCGCATCCGGGAGATCTTGCCGAGGGCTCGCGTGGCCGTGACGCGCAGCCTGGAGGACGCGCGCGCCTGGGTCCGCGACGAGCTCACGCCGGCGCGACCCGAGGTGCTGCTCTCCGGTGGCGGCGACGGCACGGCAGTGGCGCTCCTGAACGAGCTCCGCGATCACGGCGTCACGGTACCCGCCTTCGGCCTGCTCCCCCTGGGCACGGGCAACGGTTGGGCACGCGCCACCGGAGAGGTCGGCAAGCGCGCCGCGTTTCGCGGCCTCTCCCGGCTGGCCGAGCACGGGACCCCGCCGCTCCGGCAGTTCGGTCTGGTCGAGACCGAAGGTCGCATCACGCCCTTCGCCGGCACCGGCTGGGACGCGGAAGTCCTGGCGGACTACAAGGCCATCCAGGCGAGCGTGCCCGGCGCGGTGCGGGGACTGAGCGCGCGGGGCGGCTACATGCAGAGCCTGTTCACGCGCACCATTCCGCGCCACCTGTTCGGGTATTCGCCGCCGCGCGTGCGCTTGGTGAACCTGGGCGAGCCCGCGTTCGGCGTGACGCCGGAAGGGCGCGCCGTGCCCATCCCCGGTGCGGGCCCGGGAGCCGTGCTGTACGAGGGCCCGATCAGCGTCGGCGGCGCGGCCACCACCGAAGAGCTGGGCCTCGGCTTCCGCGCCTTTCCGTTCGCGCACCTGGTGCCCGGGCGCATGAACGTGCGCATCTACGCCGCGTCCGCGCTGCACGCGACGGTGCGCATGCCCTGGCTCTGGCGCGGCGCCCATCCGCTCCCGGACGACCACCACTTCTTCGTCACGCGCTGCCGCTTCGAGTTCGATCGCCCGGTCCCCTTCGAGATCGGAGGCGACCTCGCGGGCGAGCGGACGGAGGTCGAGATGTCCTACCTGCCCGACGCCGTCCCCATGATCGACTGGCGGCGACTCAAGGGCACTGGCAGCTCTTGATCCAGGGGATGACCGAGGTCTTGCAGCGCGGGCGGCTGCCGTCGTTGCACTTGTAGTTGCACTCGCCGTCGAGCTTGCACACCGTCTGCTGCGAGTCTCGATCCTGGATGATGCTCAGGCAGGCGCTGCCGTAGCCCGACACCGTGCAGCGCTGCCCGGCCAGGCAGTCCGCGTGGCGCGCGCAGCGCACCTGATGCCAGGACTCGCACTTCGACGCGCAGCTCTGCGTGCTGCCGCAGCAGTACGGTGTGGAGCCGCTGCACGGCGAGTCGCCGCAGGGCAGATTGGGCACGGGCTTCTTGCAGTAGCCCTCGATGCACTGACTGCCAGGTAGGCGGCAGGTCGAGCTCTCGATGCAGCGCTCGCCGTAGTCGCAGGGCGTCGAGCCCCCGGCGGGCAGCTTCACGCACTCCCCGATGGTGCCGCCGGAGAACAGGAAGTTGTCGCAGCAGAGCTCGCCCTTCTTGCAGTCGATGCTCTCGTCGCAGCGATCGATGTGCGACATGCTGTAGCCGGTCTTCTCGAGGGCCGCCTTGTCGCAGATTTCCCACTGGGTCTTCAGGTAGCCGACCTTGCCTTGGGGCGCGTCGTCCGGAGAGCTCGGCAAGCACACACCGCGGTTGCTCGCGCCGCAGCAGGTCTCGCTCCCGGACCTGCACTTGCCATCGCCGCAGCGGAAATACTCCGCGGTCGAGCCGACGAGAGGCTCGGCCGGCGCGGCGTCGGGGGTTCTGTCGGCCGCGGCGTCGGCGGGGCCTGCATCGGGCAGGGTCTCCAGTAGCGGCGAAGCATCGACCGGCTCGGAGGGGGCGACGGGCTCGGGCTCGCGGCTCGGCGGCGTGGGGGTGGGGCAGGCCACCGCGAGCAGCGGGGTCAGGAGCAGCAGGGCTCGCTTCGACATCGCCTACGCGAACGGGTTCTCCACCCGCACGCCCTCGATCACCTGGCCGTCGTTCAGGTCTTCGCTGAGCAGCACGGAGCAACCCGAGTCGGCCGCCGCGCGAACGATCAGCGCGTCCCAGAACGAGATGCGACTCTGCCGGCTCGTGGCGATGGCCGCGAACACGGCTGTCGAGTCCACCTGCGCGACCGTGTACGTGCTGACCTCGCGGACCGCGCGCTCGGCGACCTCCGGGCTCGCGATCGGGGATTTGCCCCTGGTGAGGGCCACGTACAGCTCTTGGAGCACCTGTGTGCTCACCACGAGCTCTCGCTCGCGCTGTTCTTGCTCCAGGCGTTTGCCGGCGCTGGCCTGCTTCTTCGGCTCCGAATCGTCGAACAGATAGGCGAAGACGTTGGTGTCCACGAACGTGCGGTCAGCGCTCATGCAGCTCGTCCCGGGTCCAGCGCCGCCCACCGCGGGCCTTGCCGCGAGCGCGCCCCGACGCCTTCGAGTTCTCTTTCGCGAGCGCGAGCAAGGCGCGCGTGGCTCGCGCCTGGGTGTGCACCTCGCCCGCGAAGGTCCGGAGGTACTCGGCCAGCACGGCGTTCACGCTGGTCCCGCGCTCCAGGGCACGGATGCGGGCCTTCTTCAGCAGCTCGTCGTCGACGGTGATGGTCAGATTGGCCACGGGATCCGTGTAGCACGGATCCCGTGTTGTCGCCACTCACCCCATCCAGGTCGTGTCCGGCTGGATCTCCCACTTCATGGTGACCTTGCGCGGCCGCGTCCAGAAGTGGAAGCCGTCGATGCCCGTGATGTTGCCGTGGCCGAACTTGCTCTGGTTCCAGCCGCCGAAGCCGAAGGGCTCGCGCGGCACCGGAACGCCGACGTTCACGCCGACCATGCCGGCCTCGACGCGGTGGGTGACGTATTCGGCGACTGCGCCGCTGGTGGTGTAGACCGCCGCCGCGTTGCCGTAGGGGTGCTTGTTCTCGAGGGCGATGGCCTCGTCCAGGGTCTTCACCCGCACGATGGACAGGACGGGTCCGAAGATCTCGTCCTGCCAGGCGCCCATCTCCGGAGTCACGCCGTCGATGACGGTGGCGCCGGTCCAGTAGCCTTCCTTGCCACCCTTCTGGCCACGGCCGTCCACCACGACCTTGGCGCCGGCCTTTTCGGCCTCCGTGATGTAGCGCTCGATGCGCTCGACGGCGGCGCTGCTGATCACCGGGCCGAGCTGCTTGCCCGCCTGGAGCTGCTTCGACTTCTCCAGGATCGGGCCGAGCACGTGATCGACGTTGCCGACGGCCACCATCACGCTGGCCGCCATGCAGCGCTGACCGGTGCAGCCGGTGAAGGAGGCGACGATGTTGTCCGCAGCGACCTTCGGATCCGCATCCGGCACCACGATCAGGTGGTTCTTGGCGCCACCCAGGCAGAGCATCGCCTTGCCCGAGGCCGCGCCCCGCGCGTAGACGAGCTTCGCCACCTTGGTCGAGCCGACGAAGCCGATGGCGCGGATGGTGGGGTGATCGCAGAGCGCGTTCCCGACGTCCACCGAGCCGTTGACCACGTTGAAGACGCCGTCCGGCAGCCCAGCCTCCTTCAAGAGCTGCGCGAGCTTCATGCTGCCCATCGGCACCTGCTCGCTCGGCTTCAGCACGAAGGCGTTCCCGCCCACGATGGCCTGCGGCAGCATCCAGAGCGGGACCATGATCGGGAAGTTGAAGGGCGTGACGCCCGCCACGACGCCGAGCGGCTCGTAGATCTCCTTGCAGAGCACGCCGCGGCTCACCTCGAGCTGCTCGCCCGCGCCGCCGCCGTTGGGCAGCGCTGCGCCGAACTCGGCGCACTCGATGCCCTTCTCGACGCTGGCGCGCGCCTCCTCGATGGGCTTGCCGTTCTCGTGGGTGACGAGCCATGCGAGCTCGTCGATGTCGCGCTCCATCAGCGCCTTCAGCCGGTAGAAGACCTGCGCGCGCTCGCGCATCGGCACGTCGCGCCAGCTCTTCTGCGCCTTCTCGGCGGCTTTGACCGCCAGGTCCACGTCCTCCGCGCCGCTGATCGGCACGCTGGAGATGGCCTTGCCGAAGCGCGGGTTCTCCACCGGGATGGTCTTGCCGGTGGTCGGCTCTCGCCACTCGCCGCCGATCCAGTTCTTGACCGGGACGTATTCGACGAAGTCGTAGCTTCGGGCGGGGAAAGCAGGCAGCTTGCTCATGACGCGGGTCTCCTGATCGAGGCGCGAAGCATGACGCGCCGAAGGGGCTTCTTCAAGCTGTGAGACCGCTCAGTGCCGGCGCACGTGCGTCAATCCACGCAGGACGCGCGGGCAGCGGCCGTAGCCGCGTCCTTCACCGTCGAGGCGTGCGGCTCGGACGTGGTCAGGGTCAGGCGCGTCCAGTGCGTGCCTTCGACCAGGCCCATGGCGTCGAAATTGGCCTTGGCCTTGAGGAACCCCGGATCCTGCTCGTGAATGACGGCGCGGCGCTTCTCGAGCCCCGTGGCCCAGGCGCCGCTCACCCAGGGCACCGCCGTCCCGACGCCGCCGGTGTCGGTGCCGTCCATGGGCGAGCTGAACATACAAAGCCGCGCCACCGCGAAGTCTTTGGCGAACAGCGCGGCGTGCCCCCCACCCTGGGAGTGGCCGCCCACGCGCAGCTTGGCGACGTCCACCTTGCCGTCGGCCAACGCCTCCGGTGGAGTCGCGCCGAGCAGTCCCGCGTCGGTCACCGACTTCACCAGCGCTCCGAGGCGCGACACGATGTCGTTGGGCTTCTGCACGTCCTTCAACGCAGCGTAGGGTGCCGGGGCGTCCACTCCGAAGAGCACCTCGCGGCGCACGGGCTCGTAGCAGGCCAGATCGAGCTTGCACAACATCCCGACCGCCGGCTCGTTGTCGTAAGCGGGCATCAGCACCAGGACGCCAAGGGCCGTCAGCTCTTCCATCAAGAGCTGGTTGGGGAACGCCTGGGTCGCCGGCTTGGCGGGGTCGCCGCCGGAGCCGACCAGGTGAACGTAGACCGGAGTGCTCGCGCCGATCGTCGCCGGCAGCCCGACCGCGTGATAGCCGAAGGTGTTGCTGATCCCCGGGGAGGACGCTGGCTCGACCGCGCACAGCGTTCGCCCGTCCTTCGAGAGCTGGAAGGCGCAGCCAGCGCTGCCAGCGCTGCCGCCCGTCGAGCCGCCGGCACCCGACGCGCCGCCGCTCCCGGCAGCGCCACCGCTGGCGCTGCCACCCGACCCTGGCGCGTCGTTCGACCCAGACTCGTCCCCGCAGGCAGGGACGCCGAGCGCGCAGAGCAGCGCCATGGAAAACAGGATCCGCATGACGCTGATGATACGCGCTATCCTGCTGCAAATGGCAGGGCGTGCTTGGCTCTTGGTGTCGCTCACCCTCGCAGCCTGCGGCTCGTCGTCGGAGGACGGCGGCAGTGGCGGCACTTCGGCCGGTGGCACGAGCAGCGGCGGCTCGAGCAGTGGCGGTGCCAGCAGTGGCGGTGCCAGCAGTGGCGGTGCCAGCAGTGGCGGTGCCAGCAGCGGTGGTGCCAGCAGCGGCGGCTCGAGCAGCGGCGGTGCCAGCAGCGGCGGTGCCAGCAGCGGCGGTGCCAGCAGCGGCGGAGTGAGCGGCAGCGCGGCGGGTGGGGCTTCGAGCGGTGGCGCGAGCGGCAGCTCTAGCGGTGGGTCTCCGAGCGGTGGCAGCGGGGGCTCGTCGGCCGAGTGCAAGGGCTCCGCGGACTGCGGCGGCGCGACCTGCTGCAAGACGGGCTCGGGGCCGGCGCAGTGCGTGAGCTCATGCACGGGCCTCGTGATGTGCACGAAGCCCGCGGACTGCGGCCAGAACGGGCCCTGCTGTCCCCAGGGGTTCTGCGGCGGGTGTGACTGACTACGGCCGGACCAGCTCGTCGTAGGCGTCCGGGCGCCGATCGCGGAAGAACTGCCAGGTCTGCCGCACCTCGTCGATCAGGTTGAGGTCGAGGTCGGCGACCACGAGCTCGTCTTTGTCCTCGCTGGCTTCTGCCACGAACTGGCCGCGAGGGTTCACGAAATAGCTGGTGCCGTAGAACTTGCCGATGTTCCAGGGTGCCTCGGTGCCGACGCGGTTCGAAGCGGCGACGAAGTAGCCGTTGGCCACCGCGTGCGCGGGCTGCTCGATCTTCCACAAGTACTGCGAGAGCCCGGCGACCGTGGCGCTCGGGTTGAAGACGATCTCGGCGCCGTTGAGCCCGAGGCAGCGCGCCCCCTCCGGGAAGTGGCGGTCGTAGCAGATGTACACGCCGACCTTGGCAAACGCCGTCTGGAACACCGGGTAGCCGCCGTTGCCAGGGCGGAAGAAGTACTTCTCCCAGAAGCCGGCGACCTGCGGGATGTGCTGCTTTCGGTACTTGCCCAGGTACTTGCCGTCGGCGTCGATGACGGCGGCGGTGTTGTAGAATACGCCGCGCATCTCCTGCTCGTAGAGCGGCAGCACGATTGCCATGCCGTGCTTCTTGGCGATGGCCTGGAAGAGCTCGGTGGTGGGCCCCGGGATCGACTCCGCCGCCTCGTACCAGCGCTTGTCCTGGCTCGGGCAGAAGTAGGGGCCGTTGAAGATCTCCTGGAGCCCCAGGATCTGTACGCCCTTCTTGGCCGCCTCCTCGATGAAGGGCATGTGCTTCGCGAGCATCGCCTCCTGGATCTTCTTCACCGGTGCGCTCTCGTCGTTGAGCGCGTTCGCACACTGGATCAACCCGCAACGGACAATCTGCGCCATGCGCCGTAGGATACAGAGGCCGCTCGGCGGCACCAGCGCCTTTCCGCCGAGAGTCCAATGTTCAGTGGGAGCGCGCGGCGGAGTCGGTGTAGCCTCCCAGACTTCGAGCTGGAGGAGGATTGATGATCGCAACCCTGCGACCCTGCCCGTCGTGTGAGCGCCATGTGCGCTACAGCGAGACCGCCTGCCCGTTCTGCGCCGCTGCGCTGTCGCGCGAGACGCCGCGCGAGCTGCCAGACGTGTCCAGGCTTTCGCGTACCGCTCGCCTGGCGCTGGGCGCCGCCCTCGCCGCGGGGTGCGCCGCGGCGCCTGCTCCGGTCTACGGCGGTCCGCCCGTGGCTCCGGCGTACGGCGCTCCGGCGCCCGTCGAGCCGGGTCCGGACGCGGGCATGGGCACGTCGCCCGGTGATCCCGGCGCGCCCGCACCCATGTACGGGATGCCCGCCGATCCGCCGCCCGAAGCCACGCCGCCCCAAGGGCCGCAGGATCCCGGCGAGGTGAAGGCCATGTACGGCGCACCGCCGCCGAAGTGAGCATGCTGGTCGTCCGCCGCGCCACTCCAGATGACCTGCCGAGAGCCGCGGCCCTCGCCGCGGAGCTCGTGCGCCAGCACCACGCAGTGGACCCCGGGCGCTTCATGCTCGTGGACGGCGTCGAAGCTGGCTACGAGCGGTGGTTCCGCCACGAGCTCGGCCGCGAGCAGGCGCGCATTCTCGTCGCCGAGCTGCACGGCGAGATCGTTGGCTACGCCTATGGCACGCTCGAGGCCCGCGACTGGAACCTGCTCTTGGACGAGCACGGCGCCATCCACGACGTCCTGGTCGCCGAGCCTGCGCGCCGCGGCGGCACGGGCCGGCGCCTGGTCGAAGCGTTGATCGCCGAGCTCGAGGCGCTGGGCGCGCCGCGCATCGTGCTCTCGACCATGGTGGGAAACCACTCGGCGCAGCGCCTGTTCGCGGCCTGCGGCTTCCGGCCGACGTTGCTCGAGATGACACGGAACCGCGCTACAGACCCGAGATGACCGCCAGATCCTTGCCGTCCGCCAGCGCGAACGTCCACGCCTTGGAGAACCCGCGCACGACGACGTAGCGATCCGTGATGCCGAACGAGGTGAAGAAGTCGCGCTCCGGCAGCGCGGCCTCCCAGGCGCGCCGGCCGGAGTGGAAGTCGAAGCACACGATGCGGAGCTCCTGGCGATCGCTGCGCTCGTAGGCGGCGAGCACCCGCCCCGACGCGACCGCAAAGGCAGTTGGCTCTCCCTCTTTCGCCAGGAGCGGTTCCGACACCGGGAGCTCCTGCACCCAGAGCAGCTTCTCGCCGTCGAACGCCGCCAGCATGGGCACGCGAGTGCCCGGCTCGCGCGTCCCGAGCACCAGCACCTGCTTGGTGTCCGCGATCGCGAAGACGTCGGAGACCTGCATGCCCTTCACGCGGTCACGGTAGGGCGCTTCGTCCACCTCGATCAGACCGGGACCCTGGCTTGCGTCCGCTGGATCGAGGTCCACGCAGCGCGTGCCTTTCTCCTGCGCGTAACGTGCACCAGCGGTCGGAGCGCCCAACGCCCCGTTTCCCAGATCGACCGGGAAGAGCTGCTTGTCCTTGGTCAGCACGGCGACTCCGCTCGGGTGCTTGCAGAGCGCCTCCGGCAGCTCGGGCAACGCCGTCGCGAAGGCCTGCGTCCCGCTCTTGCCGTCGAACCCGAACACGGCATTGCGCACGGTCACGACCAGCCGCCCGCGCGCGGTGGTCGCGTGGTTGGCCTCGCCGCTGGCGCCCAGCGAGGGCGTGCGCCAGAGCTCCTTGCCGGACTGCGGGTCGAACGCCGCGAAGTGGAGCTGCGGAGTCTTCCCCAGGGTGGTCACCTCCAACACGATGTCCTCCACGCCGTCGCCGTTCGCGTCGAGCGGCAGCGGGCGCCCGCCGACCGAGTAGCGCCCGCCGCCCGCCTTGCCCGAGAAGGCGATGGCCGCGCCGACGCCCGCCAGCACCAGCACGAGCACGATGGGTACGACCACGAGCGCGCTCGTGCTCGCGGGTCGCACCTCGGGCATCACGATGGTAGGCATGCCTTGCGGAGCGACCGGGATGGGCTCGGTGGGCGCGCGCCGCGGCCGCTGGATGAACGACGACGTGCCGCAGAAGGTGCAGCTCACGACGTCGCGGGTCGGATCGAGCGTGACGCCGGCACCGCAGTGCGGGCAGGCGGCTTTGACGAGGCGCGGCACCGGGCGATCCGAAGCCGAGCGGGCCCAGCCGTCAACCGCCTTCTCAGAAAGCGACGGCGCCGCCCAGGGCGAGGGTGGGTGTCCACTGGTCCACCACGCCGCCGTCGGAGTCGCTGCTGACGAACACGGGCGCGCGCGCTGCGAGGAAGAACAGCGCCCGCGTGCGCGTCACCCGGAACAGCTCCACGCCCACGCGCAGTGACGGCGAGAAGCCCGACGCGCTGGCCGAGGCGTGGGCGTCGGGGCCAGCCAGCGGCGCCGGGCCCGCGAAGCGCTGGTACTCGTAGCCCAGGGACAGCGCCGCGAACGCTGCCGTGTCCGCCGTGCTGCTGGACCAGAGCGCCGCTTCGACTTCGGCGACCACGTCGGTGCTCAGGCGCAGCTCGGAGCGCTCGCTGAAGTCGTGGGCGCCGGCGAAGCGCACGGCCACGTGAACGCTGCCGACCTCGCGACGCACGAAAGCTCCGAGACCGGACAGCGACTGCGCCCGGTCGCCGACCCAGGCGCCGAGCGCGTAGGCCTCGACACCGACGTAGGTCTGCCCGTTCAGGCGCAGCGCGCGGACGCCCGTCGCGAACAGATCCTGCTCGGCCTGGGGTCCGCGCAGCCGGCGCGGGTCGTTGTGCAGGATCACGCTGAGCAGCTCCTCCAACGCTGGCGCGAGCCCGTCGCCGCCCACCGTCACCCGATGCGGAACCTCGCCGTCGAGCCAGCCGGTGAGGTGGCGCTCGCTGCCCACGCTGATCAGCTCGACGCGCAGGCGTGCCTCGCAGCCTTGCTCGGCCCAATCGTGGCTCGCGTGGCGCGCGAGCTCGTGGCGGACGAGCTTCTCGAGCCCCGCGCGCTCGCTCGGCGCCTGCACGGTGACGCAGGTGCGAACGCCCGCAAGCGCAACCGGCGCGGCGAGCACCAGGGCCAGCGCGAGGAGGCCGGCGGGCAGTTCAGAACAGGACGCCAATTTGCGCCAAGCCCCCGGGCAAGTAGGCGTCGAGCGAGCCGTAGGAGCTCTCGGCGCGCACCGCGTAGGTCGGGACCTGCAGCTCTGCTTGCGCGAAGAAGTGCAGCGACGAAGCGCGCAGGAACTCGTAGCCCACGAGCAAGTCGAGGTTCAGGCCTGCGCCGAGCACGTAGTCCCGATCGCGCTCGCTGCGCTGCCCATCGGGGCGGATGATCGAGAACAGCGAGAGCTCGAAGCTGGCGCCACCGCCGTAGTAGAACGAAGTCATCCCGGGCGGGTCGAGGTAGCGCAGGAAGTGCAGGCCCAGGCTCGCCGATCCGGCGAAGTCGACGTGACCGCCGAGCTCGTTGTTGCGCACGGCACGCTCGCGGCTACCCATGCCCAGGCGCCCGAGCACGTCCAGGCCCCACTCCTTGAACTTCCCGCGGTACCCGAACTGGAAGCTCACGGGCGTGAGCAGGCGAAGCTCCTCGTTAGCGGGCGCCTGCGCGTCGTTCGCCGTTGCCAGCTTGCCTGCGCGGACCGCGGTCCCGAGCGCCAGCGCAACGTGGCCGCGCGTGGCGATGGTGCGATAGGCGTGCTCGCTGTCGGAGCGCAGCACGTTCTCGCGCGTGATGGTCTGCTGGATGGGACGGTCGCGGAGCAGCGCGTAGGCGAGGCGCTGCGCGAGCTGGGGGAATTCGTCCAGCTGGACGTAGTCCACCTTCTCTTCGCGGGCGGTGCCCGTGTAGCGCGCGAACACCGTCCAGCCCGACGAGAGCGGGAAGAGCTCGACCTCGACGCGATGCTGGCAGCCCTTGGGCAGCGAGTGAAAGCCGGGCTCGTGCGTCACCTCGTACTCGAGGACGCGCTTGAGGTAGGCGGCAGGATCGAAGCTCCCCGGGCCTTCGCCGGTCTTGGCGGGATCGGCGCTGAAGCGCCAGGCCTCGGGCGTCGCCTTGGGCTTCGGCTGCTTCGACTCGGAGGCCCAGGTCTTCTGCTGCACCTCGACGCACACCGACGTCTCCGCGAGAGCGTGGGAGGTGGCGAGCGCGAGTGAAAGACACACCACGACGGCCGCGCCGGTGGGACCGGCACGCCGCGGAAGAGTAAGCGGCATGAAAGTGATCGCGCGGACGCAATCAACGTGCCACTCAGCGGAACGCTGAATGTGATGTTGCGCGCGCGCAACGTGTGACGCGTAGTTGACACCTCACGCGTGAACTCGCGTCAGCGTTCGCGCTCGACCTCGACGATGATCGGGTCGAGCAACGGCGAGAGCCCGTTGTGTTTGATCTCGAGCATCAACGCCAGCTGCTGTCCGAGCTTGCCGCGCGGGAACCCCTGGCGCGAAAACCACACCAGGTAGGCTTCCGGCAGCGTGTAGAGCGGCTGCCCCGAGTAGCGACCAAAGGGCATCTTGGCGCGGACGAGCTCGCGCAAGGTCTCGGGCTCGAGCGGGAAGTCAGTCGCCATCGAGCTCGAAGACGCCCGCGAAGATCGAGTCGATGTCGACGGTCGCGCCGCTCGCGAGGCGTACCTGCCCTCCGGTTTCCGAGACGCTGTAGCGCCAGGACCCATCGGCTTGCCGCTGAAAATGCTCGATTCTGGCGGCAGTCTGGGAGACCAGCAGGTAGTCCACCACGGACGCGAGGCGCCGGTAGCCCTCCCACTTCTCGCCGCGGTCGTAGGCCTCCGTGCTCTTCGACAGCACCTCGACGACCACGGTCGGATTCAGAAGCACGTCGTTGGTTCCGCTCTCGAGCTCGACGGGCCCGAATACCACCGCCGCATCGGGGTAGACGTAGCTGGACCCGGGAGGCGCGGCTATCCGTTGGTCGCTGGTCAGGACTCTGCAGCGCCCGCCTCGAAGGGAGAGCCCGAGATCGCGAATCAAGGCCGCACCGAGAGCGTTGTGGCGCAAGCTGCCGCCAGCCATCGCGAACACCTCGCCGCCGTGAAACTCGTGACGTGTTTCCTGCTGCCGTTCCCAGGCGAGGTACTCGCTCGCAGTCATCCGCTGGAAGGTGCTCGCGACGGTCACCCGAGCAATCTAGCACGGGCCCGCGCTAGGCAGCGAATACACCCAGGTCCACCAGCGCCAGGGCCATCACGCCCGTGGCTCGCACCAGGTCTTCGATGGCGACGTGCTCGTCCGGCTGGTGCGCGAGCTCCAGCGTGCCGGGACCGTAGGCGACGCAGTGCTCGATGCCGGCGAGCCGGGCGAAGTGCTTGTGGTCGTAGGTGCCGGGGCTCGCCACCAGCTGGGCGGGGCGCGAGTAGACCTGTTCGATGGCGCGCTCGAGAGCCGCGACCAGCGGAGAGCCCGCCGGTGTCTGCACGGGGTGAAACACCAGCAGATCTTCCAGCGTGTAGCGGCGGGAAGGGTCCTCGGCCCGGGCTTTGGCGAGCAGGGCGACGATCTCCTCTTTCGCTGCGACGAAGCCCTCCTCCAGCAGGAAGCGCCGATCGAAGATCGCCTCCGCGTGGTCAGCCACGCAGGGCGTCTGCGGCTCGCACCCGGCTTGCCCACCCAGGATGGCGTTCACGTTCAGGGTCGCGTGGCGCGCCATGTCGGGGACCACGGGCATGTGGGTCACGCGCTCCCGGAGCGCAGGTTGGAGCTCGGTGCGCACGCGCTCGACGAAGTGGGCCAGGTGGTCGATGGCGCTCGACCCCAGGAACGGCATGCTGCCGTGGGCGACGCGTCCGTGCGCCGTCACCTTGAACCAGTAGACGCCGCGGTGTCCGACGCAGATGCGATCGGGGTCGAGCGGCTCGGGGATGATCACGTGGTCCACGCGGTCCCGGCGGATCACGCCCTTCTCGCACAACCACGCCACGCCGGCCTGGCCTCCGCTCTCTTCGTCCACGGTGCCGGAGATCTCCACGCTGCCGCGGAGCGCGAGCCCCGCGCGGCGCGCGACCTCCACCGCCAAGACGCCGGCGGCGAGGCCGGCCTTCATGTCCGCGGTGCCGCGGCCGTAGAGCTTGCCGTCCGTCACGAGCCCCGCGAAGGGATCGACCGTCCAGCCGGCGCTCGCGGGAACCACGTCGAGGTGACCGTTCAGGTGCACCACGGGGTGCGCGCCGTCGCCCAGGCGCGCGAGCACGTTCACGCGCGGGTGCGCTCGGCTGTGCGACCGGCTGCCCTCCGCCTCGTGGTAGGCGACCTGGTAGCCGCGCTCGGCGAGATCCGCGCCGAGCAGCTCGGCGGCGTCGCGGTAGTGCTCGCCCGGAGGGTTGACGCTCGGGATCCGGACCAGCGCCTGGGTGAGCGCGACGAGCTCGTCCTGCGCCCGCTCGGCCTCTTCGAGCAAGCGGGCGCAGAGCTCCGGGTTCATCCTCGGATTATGCCGCGGGAGCGTCCTCTGTCACCTGGTCAGAAGGCTTTGCCAGCGCCAGCGTGAGCCCGGCGTACACGGCGAACGAGAGTGCGAAGCCGACGAACCAGGCGTAGTTGTAGAGCTTCAGCCAGAACTCTCCGACCTGGGCCCACTTCACCACGCCGAGGAAGCCCGGCAGGTTCGGCAGGATGCCGGCCAGGAGCGCCACGATGGCGATGGGGTTCCAGCCGCCCTTGTACCAGTACGGGCCTTCCCTCTCGTAGAGCTTGATCAGATCGAGCTTGGTCTTGCGCACCACGTAGTAGTCCGCGATCAAGACGCCGCCGATGGAGCCGAGCAGCGCCGAGTAACCGACCAGCCAGGTGAAGATGTAGCCGCTCGGATCCGAGACCAGGCGCCAGGGCTGGATCAGGATGCCGATGACGCCGGTGATCAGGCCGCCGGTGCGGAAGGAGATCTTCTTGGGCGAGATGTTGGCGAAGTCGTTGGCCGGGCTCACCACGTTGGCCGCGATGTTGGTGGCGAGCGTGGCGATGACCAGCGCTGCCAGCGCGACCACGAGTAGCACGGGGTTCTTGAAGCGCGTGATCAGGATCACCGGATCCCAGATGGTCTCGCCGTAGATCACCACCGTGGCGCTGGTGACGGCGACGCCGATGAACGAGAACAGCCCCATCGTGGTCGGCAGGCCGAGGGCCTGGCCCACGGCCTGGTCGCGCTGCGAGTACGCGTAGCGGGTGAAGTCCGGGATGTTCAGCGAGAGGGTGGCCCAGAAGCCGACCATGCCGGTGAGGGCAGGGAAGAAGAAGGCCCAGAACTGGCCGGCTTTGGGCTGCCCCGCGTCGAAGGCGCTGGGCTTGTCGAGCATGGGGCCGAAGCCGCCGGCCTTGGAGTACGCCCAGTAGAGCAGCGCCAGCCCGAGCACGATCAGCAGCGGTGCCTTGATGTTCAAGAGGATGCGGATCGACTCGATCCCCTTGTAGATGACCAGCATGTTCACTGCCCAGAACAGCAGGAAGCAGATCAGCTGGGGCACGTTGATGCCGACGAAGGGCAGGTTCGGGAGCTCGTCCCAGCTCGGGATCCAGACCGTCAGGATCTTGTAGATGGCCCAGCCGCCGATCCAGGCCTGGATGCCGAACCAGCCGCAGGCCACCAGCGCGCGCAGGATGGCCGGGACGTTCGCCCCCAGGATGCCGAACGACGGGCGGCAGTAGACCGGGAACGGGATGCCGTACTTGGTGCCGGCGTGCGCGTTGAGCAGCATCGGCAGGAGCACGATGGTGTTGCCGAGGAAGATGGTGAGCACGGCCTGCCACCAGCTCATGCCTTCGGCGATCACGCTGGACGCCAGCATGTAGGTCGGCACGCACGCGGACATCGAGATCCAGAGCGCGGCGATGTCCTTGGTCCCCCACTTGCGCTCCTTGATGCGCACCGGTGAAAGATCGTGGTTGTTGTAGGGCGAGACGATCTCACCCTCGACCTCGAACATCTGCCCTTGGCTTCGAACAACCGGAGGGCCCTGGCTCAGGTCCTCTTCACGCGCGACCGTGGTCATGCCGCCTCCCGAGGGCGGGGCGAGTAACACGAGGCGGCGGCGCAGGACAAATGGGCGCACGCGCGCTCGTTTTCTGCGACCCTGCGGGCTCCATGGCTCGCGCAGAGATCTACGTCAGCACCGACGTCGAGGCCGACGGCCCGATCCCGGGACCGCACTCGATGCTGAGCTTCGCCTCCGCCGCATTCACGGCCGATAAACAGCTCGTTTCCACGTTCAGCGCCAACCTCGAGACGCTGCCTGGCGCCGCGGCCCACCCGGACACCGCCAGCTTTTGGCGGTCGCAGCCCGAGGCCTGGGCCGCGTGCCGCAAGGACCCGGAGGACCCCGCTCTGGTGATGCCGCGCTACGTGGCGTGGGTCGAGTCACTCGGCGCCCCGCCGGTGTTCGTGGGCTACCCGGTGGCCTACGACTTTCTGTTCGTCTACTGGTACCTGATGCGCTTCGCGGGCAGGAGCCCGTTCTCGCACTCGGCGCTCGACATCAAGACGCTGGCGATGGCGCTGCTCGGGACCGGCTATCGCGACGCGACGAAGCGCAACATGCCGCGCCGCTGGTTCGACGACCTGCCGCACACACACCAAGCGCTGGACGACGCCATCGAACAGGGCGCGCTGTTCTGCAACGTGCTGGCGGAGCTGCGACGAGGTGTTCCGTAGCATCGCGGGCGCGTCCGCGCCAAGCGCGATGCGGTGCGGTGCATGTAGGACAAGCGGGGACAGGCGCACTTCGGATCGTCGGCTATGCTTCGCGACCGGAGGTTCAGGTTTGCGAAGAAACCAAGCGCTCTCGTCTCTCTGTGTTGGCGCGACCGCGTCGCTCGTGTCGTCCCTGGCGGCGGCCGCGACGTACAAGGTGGGTCCGGCCCAGCAGTACAAGCAACTCTCGTCCGTGACCGCGTTGCTCGAGCCGGGCGACGTCGTGGAGATCGACGGCGACGCCACCTACTCGGGCGGCGTCGTGTTCGCCAAGCCCGGAACGGCGGCGAACAAGATCACCGTGCGAGGTGTCCCGAAGAACGGCAAACGCCCGGTCATCAGCGGCGGCACGAACACCATCGAAGCGCAGGGAAATCACTACGTATTCGAGGGCCTGGACATCACCGGCGCCTCGTTCCGCTGCTTCTACCACCACGCCAACGACGTGACGCTGCGCGACTCCGTGGTGCACGACTGCGTCAAGCACGGCGTGCTCGGCGCCGACACCGACTCCGGGTCTCTGACGCTGCAGTACGTCGAGGTGTACAAGTCCGGTGCGGGCACCACGAACCACCAGATCTACGTCGCTACCGACGAGACGGCCTACCCGAAGAGCGTGTTTCGCATGGAGCACTGCTACGTGCACGACGGCGTCGGCGGTAACAACGTCAAGTCACGCGCCGAGCGCAACGAGATCTACTACAACTGGATCGAAGGGGCGCTGTATCACGAGCTAGAGCTGATCGGCCCAGACGGCCAGGACGCCGGCCTGGCTCGCGAGGACTCGGACGTGGTCGGTAACGTGTTGCGCAAGACCGGCAGCTCGTACGTGGTGCGCTTCGGCGGCGACGGCACCGGCGCCACCGGCGCCCGCTATCGCTTCGTCAGCAACACCGTGATGGTGCAACCGGGCGGCGCGGCCGTGTTCCGGCTGTTCGACTCGCTCGAGAGCGTGGAGATGCACAACAACGTGTTCACCGTGCTCGGCGCCGGCGGCGTCAACCTGGTGCGTTCTACCGAAGCGGTCTGGACCACCGGCACCGCGCTGATCGCGGGGAGCAACAACTGGGTGAGGTCGGGCTCGACGAACGTGCCGAGCACGTGGAAAGGGAGCATCACTGGCAGCGATCCGAGCTTCGCCAACCCGAGCGCCTTCGACCTGCACCCTACTGCGACCAGCCCACTGGTGGACGCCGGCGCCGCGAGCCTGGCGGGGCCGCCGGGTTACGCGTTCCCTTCGCCGCTGGCGGCGCCGCAGTTTCACCCGCCCAAGCGCGTGCTGGAGAAGCCCGGCAGCTCCGAGCCTCGCCCGCTCGCGGGCAACATGGACGTCGGGGCTCTCGAGTACACGACGGGCGGCGGTGGAGCCCCCGGGAGCGGCGGCGCACCGGGCGGCGGCGGCGCACCGGGCGGCGGCGGCGCGACCGGCGGCGGCGGCGGCGCACCGGGCGGCGGCGGCGCGACGGGCGGCGGCGGCGCGACGGACGGCGGCGGCGCTGCGCAGCCGGTGCGGCCGGCGGCGGCGGCGCGACGGGCGGCGGCGGCGCGACGGGCGGCGGCGGCGCGACGGGCGGCGGCGGCGCGACGGGCGGCGGCGGCGCGACGGACGGCGGCGGCGCTGCGGGCGCAGCCGGTGCGGCCGGCGGCGGCGGCGCGGCGGAGCCACCTCCGCCACGGGCGGCGCCCCGAGCGGTGTGGGCGGCGCTCCAGCGGCGGCCGGCGCCGCGGGCAACGCGGCGGAAGCGTCGCCCTCGGGCGACAGCGGCGACAGCGGCGGCTGCCGTCTCGGCGCCCCACGCGACCCGGGATCGCTGACGCCGTTCGCTCTGCTCGGATTGCTCGCGCTGCTGCGCCGTCGCCGCTGACTTCACTGGCTCGGGCGACTCTGCGCCGATCCGGCCCCCCTCACCGGGGTTGATTGCAGACCGCGCTCACCGCGCTCGAGCTGTTGTTGTCGGTGCGGCACTCGACCACGCCACTCGGTGGCGTGACGGTGGCGAAGACCGGTGTCTGCCCGCTCTTCACGTCTGCAGGCGCGTTCGGCAGTTCGATGGACAGCACCTCGGCCTGCGCCGCGTAGAGCGGGATGGTGGTCGTCGCGGTCGCCAGGGACGTCCCGGTCGGCGGCGAGCCGGCGAACACCTCGACCTTGATGCCCGTGGGCAAGGGCGCGCTACCCAGGTTGCGCACCTCGACCAGGACGCCGAACGTGCCAGAGCAGCGCGGCTTCACCGTCACCGTCGCGTCCGGTGCCGCGAGCTCGCTGCCCGGCTGTTTGTTCTGGCGGAAGTTGTTCAGGCCCGGGACGGTCCAGTTCGCGACCTCCTTGGTCGGAACGGTGCCGTCCTCCTCGATGTTGGTGATGTGGTAGCTGTGCTGATTCCACACGCGGCGCGTGCGCACCCATGACTTGCTCTTGCTCTGGATGACGCGGATGCCGCTCTGCTTGGTGCCGCCGCAGTTGAAGGCGTAGGCGTTGGAGGCGACCACGATGTCGGCTTGCCCGTCGTTGTCCACGTCGGCGATGACTGGGTACTCGATCAAGGTGCCGGTCGTGTTGCACGTCTTCCAGAGCTCCGTGCCCGTCGCGCCGTCGTAGACCTTCAGGTTGAGCTCGTCGGAGTAGACGGCTTCCGCCTTGCCGTCGCCGTTGAAGTCGAACACCGAGCTGCCGGTGGCCGCCGACGAGCAGTCCTGCGTCACGGTCTGCCAGAGCAGCGTGGTCGTGCTCGCCGCCGTCGCGTCCATCAGCTTCTTGCCGTCGAAGATCACGTAGGCGATGGAGCCAGCGAGGGCGACGTCCGGCGTGCCGTCGCCGTTGAAGTCGGCGATGGTCGGCGGACCGCCGCCGGAGTTGTGCCCGCACGGATTGGAGGGCGCGGTCTCGTGGATGTCAAAGGGCTGCCGCACGACCTGGAAGCCCGGCGCGCCGGGCGTGACCCGCCAGATGTGCATGCGGCGCTGGCCGTTGGAGGGGTCGATCCCGACGATCTCGGGCTTGCCGTCCTTGTCGAGATCGCCGACGGCTCCCCACGACGAAGGGTTGCCGCTGTCCGCGATCAGCGTGCCGTCCGCCTTGAACGCGCGCCGGCCGTCGGTGATGTCGAGCTTGCCGTCGCCGTCCAGGTCGGACACGGCCGGAGTGGGGACCCCGGGCAGCGCGTGCTTGAGCGTGCCATCAGCGCCGTTCAAGATCCCGCCCTCGACCACCACCTCCACCGTGCCGTCGCCTTCGAGATCGGCGATGGCGGGGGAAGCGCAGCTGACGTTCGAGTTGGTCCAGACGACCTTCCCCGTGCCGTCGAAGGCCGTCGCCACCGACCCATTGCAGCCCACGACCTCGTTGCCGGGCTTGCCGTCGATGTTGCCGCCGGCGAGCTGGCTCATCGGGCTGACGCCGGGCACGCTGAACTTCTCGACCACCTTCGAGTTCACGATGGAGATGGCGTGCAGCGTGCCTGCGCCGGTGTAGGCGCCCCCGGTGAAGGTGACGAAGACGATCTCGGGGATGTCGAGCGGGGTGATCTTGCCGTCACAGTTGTCGTCATCGAGCTGAATGACGATTGGCGTCATCATCACGTCGCTGCTGAAGGGCGACGAGGTCACCCCTCCCCAGGTGTAAGTGATCTCGGGATCGAAGGTGCCGCTGCTCGGGGGCAGCTCGCACTTCGGCAGACAGTCCAGACCCGGCTCCGCGCCGGTGCACACCGGCGGCTGGGGCAGGCACTTGCCCTCCGCGACGATGAAGCCAGTGGTGCAGCTGGCGGCGTCGCCGACGGGCCCGCCGTCGCTGCCGCTGCCGAGGGCCATCTCGCAGTACTCGCCGGCGGCGCAGTCCGAGCTCTCCGTGCAGGTCTTGCCCGGCGTGACGCACTTCTGGAACGAACACAGCTCGCCGGTCGTGCAGCAGTCGTTGCCGCAGGCGTTCGTCTTCTCGCAGCACACTCCGCCAGCGCAGATGCCGCCGTCACCGCAGGCGTTGCCCGTCTGGCAGTCGCCCGAGTCGAGGTTGATCGAGGCGTCACCGGCCTTGCCGCCGGTTCCTCCGCCGCCGGTTCCTCCGCCGCCGGAGCCCGCGTTCGAAGCGGTGCCCCCGTCCGAGTCGGAGCCGCAGCTCGCGAACACTGGAAACAAGAGAGAAGAGAGTGCTGCCGCCTGCCAGAGCCTCATGCCCTGGATGTTCGCACGCTAGAAGCGCTTCGCCCAGCGGTACCGCACTCCGAGGAAGCCGTAGGTCCCGGCGTAGGGCCCGAGCTCGTCGGGTCCCGACACCACCACCGTCGTGGTGAAGAGCCCCTCGAAGTTCTTGGTGAAAGAGACCAGCGCCAGCGGGCCGACGCGCGTGGTGTTGAAGGGACGGCCGGGCGTCACCAGGTACTCGACCATGGCTCCCACCTTCGCGTCCTGCCGCTCGCCGAATCCGTAGACGTACCCGAGCCGCGTGCGCATCGCGAAGGGTGGCACGACCACGACGCGCATCACCTCTTCGAACACGTAGCTATCGCCGGGGGCGTCGAACCACATCGGGTGAAACTCCGTGAACACGGCGCCGTGGAGCACGGGAGCGAGCAGGGTCAGCTCCCCCTCGGTCACCTCGTACGTGGAACGCTCGTCGTGGCCGTTCAGATCCAAGTCTCGCGCGCGGTACTTCTTCTGGGGCGGCAAGTAGCGGCGGTTGAACGGGTAGTTCCAGCGGTGCCCGAACTGCACGTCCAGGAACGGCAGGCTGGCGCGCCAGCCGGCGTAAGCCGCCGCGAAGCCGTTGGTCGAGAGCAGGTATCCGTCGAAACCGGTGAACTGCCAGTGCGGGGCGCCGTAGCCGAGGAAGAGCTGGGGGCGCGCGTAGACGATACCGGCGTCGCTGGCGCTCGAGGCGTAGAAGCTCTGCTCGTTGCTCTGCCACGCCGAGTACTTCTGCTCGTCGTGCTCGAGGGGTGTGGCGAGCGTGGCGCGCGACAGCGCCCAGGCGAAGCCGAAAAGCAGCGTCGAAGCAAGCGCGCGCACGGAGTTCCGTTAGTCCCTGGCGCGGGTTTGGGCAACTGCTCAGTGTCTGGTGGCAGTCTCGATCGGTTCTCCGCGAGTCGAGCTGGGTCGCCACCACCGGCGGGGAAGTGGTGACCCGGGGACGGGGCGGTGGGGAGGTACTGGGCCGCACAGGAGCAAGTGCCATCGAGCCTCTACGGGGGCAGGAGCCCGAGGGCGGTGATCGACGCGGAGTCTGTCAAAGAGCAGGTCGGCGCGAAGGCCTCGGCACGGGTCACGCAGGCGCCGGCGGGAGCCGGCGGTCACTCGAGTTTCGAGGGGTCTCTGCGGTGGCCTTGACTGTGCAGAGCCAGATGTGGCGCATCAGGTCGCGCCAGGGCCGCCTACGCTGTTCGTCGCTGCGCAAAGTCACCCCGCGCCAGAGCGCGAGCAGCGTGTATGCGATGCGCCGCAGCACCATCACGACGACCGTGGCTCGCGGGTTCTGTTCGATCCACGGATGATGGTCCTCGGCGAAGGCGCCATCGAGAAGCTGATGGGCAGTCTCGACGCCCCAGTGGCGCCGTACGACGAGCAGCCACTCGGCATCGGTGAGACGAGAGCGTGGCAAGCTGGAGACGAAGTAGCGGTTGTCGTTCGCGACCCGGACGCCATTGGAGTCGAGGGTCTCGACCTCGACGCGGAGCACGGTCCTGAGATGCTCCCAACCTTCCGGCGCGGCAAGGGCTTCACCGAGGTAGATGCGCCGCACGACGGAGCGACTGTGGTCGAGATCCGTGCTGGTGGCGGCGGCCTGGTCAGGCTCCAGGCCACCCATCCAGCGCACGGCCTCGGTGTGGAGGGAGGGTTGGGTGCTCTTGACGGCAAACAGGTAGTGAAGTCCGAGGTCGCGCACCGCCCGAGCGCCAGCGACGCCCGCGTGGGTTGCGCGGGTCGCGGACCTCGTCGAGGCGCGCGTCGCCGAAGCGTTTGACGAGCATGCCGATGACTCTGCGTTGAGTGCGACCTGTTCGAGGCACAGATGAGCTCCTTTCCTTCGTCCGCATGCGTGCCCACGGCGCTGCCGCTGACAATGACCACCAAGGGCAATCCGTGCACACCCCATTCGACGTGGGGTGTGCCCGAACCGTCTCACGGTGTGAGAATGGCGAGCGTCGCGCGAAGCATCGGCTCGAGCAGCGGCTCCACCTCGCAGAGGCGCGCTTGCTCGACGGCTCGCCGCGCGTCCGCTCGCTTGAACCCCATCCGAACCAGCGCTCCGAGCACCTTTTCGGACACGCCGCCCTCGGGCGCGGGCGTCGGCGCTGGTGGCGCCGGTGGCGTGCTCTGTCTTCGCCTCGCTCGCGCCTCCGAGATCTCGTTCTGGATGTGGTCCTCACCGAAGACCTGGCGCGCTCGGTGGGCGTTGTGAGGTCTGCAAAGCAAGCAGCAGTTGTCCACCGTCGTGGGCCCGCCCTTCGCGAACGGGTCGATGTGCTCGATGGTCAAGAAGCGCGTCGCCGAACACCGCCGCCCTTCGGCGTCGGTGAAGGTGCACTGGTCGCCGTCCCGCTCCCTGACCGCTCGCTGGACTTCCACCGGAACGTGCCGCGAGCCCGGCTTCGTCTCGCGGCGCTTGCGGGGCTTGCCCGCGCCGGCGCGGCGCTTCGTCTCCCGCTCGATGAGCAGGTCCAGCGCGCGCTCGAGGATCGTCGCGAGGTCGCCGCTGGGCACCGTGTGGCTGAGCAGCGCCCGGGCCTGCTCGAGCTTGTCGCGGAACGCAGCGTGGGCGCTGAATTCCACGCGAACGCTCTCCGGCGAGAGCGGCTCGACGCGAGGGCGAGGCGCCTGGGCCGGCGGGGCCGGGGTACCTGCCCCGGACCATGTGGACAACTGCCCTTGTACCGGCTCGGGCGTGACCGGGGTGATGGTCGGCGGCACGGCCGGCCGCGGGAACCAGCGGGCGAGCAGCTCCTCGAGCTGTCGCTTGGACTTCCCTCGCGCCTCGGCGAGGAGCTGCTCGGCGTTGTCGTCCGTCAGGTGGCCGGAGAGCAGGAACAGCCCCGTCAGGTGGAGCTCGCCGCTGGCGAGGTCATCGAGCACCTGGGGGAACTGCTGGGCCAGGCGGGCCACACGCACACGCTTGGTCGCGCTGTCCTCGGAATAGCCGAGGCGCTCGGTGCAGTAGGCGAAGAGGGAGGAACACGCATCGAAATAGACAGTCCGGCCGAGCCGGAGGAACTCGCTTCCGGTCTGCCGCAGTCGCGGAATCGCTGTCGGTGGTGTGGCGTGGAACGGGAACAACACAGCCTGCGGCGGTCGAGCTCTGCCAGGTGGAAGATGACGTTGGCGCACGCCGACCGCTCCGAGCTCACGGCGGCCGAAAGTCGCTCGCGGAGCTCGTGGTCGGAGACCGAAGAGAGAGCGTTCACGCTTTCTGGCATATCACGCGATTTTTCGAGCTCGCTGCTGACACGCTGAGCGCGTTTCGGGCATCTGAACGCGTCGCGCGTCGTCGCGCGCACGAACGCGCACGAGCGCGTCACCACGGGCGAGCGAGAGGCCATCGGCGGCGTGGTCGTCGAACGCGAACGCGCGTCGCTCGAGAATGCGTCAAGAGAAATCGACGTCTCGATGCTCTTTCCTTCAGGTCACCGTACGCTGAAACGCTGCTCGCGCGCCCGCAAACAAACGGGCGTGCACGGGATGCCCTCGGTGGTCTTTGTCAGCGGCAGCGCCGTGGGTCCGGAAGCTGCGCGTCGAGCTCGAGTCCGTGGCGCTCCCTCCAGGCAGCTGCACGCAGTGCCGCACTCGCGGTCATCGAGCTCTGCGTCGTGCGCTCGACCACTGCGCCGACGCCGCCAGCGCTTCACCAGCGCCCCCGAATGGCCACGCCCTCCGCTCCAGCGCCGGCCCGTCCTGACCTCAATTGCGAAGCTGCGCCTGCTCGAGAGCCCTGCCCGTGACCGTCCTCAACCGCCCGAGAACGCGTCGCTTCTCACCCTCTGTCCGGCCCGACTACCGAGCGGGGCTGCGAGCGCTTCGAGCAGCCGCTGGTGGATACCGCCGAACGAGCCGTTCGAGAGCAGCGCCACCACGTCGCCCGCGTTGGCTCGCTCCGAGAGCGCCGTCACGATGGTGTCGAGGGAGCGGTGGGGCTCGGCGTGCGGCCCGCGCCGGCAGAGCTCCGTCGAGAGCCGCGCGGTGTCCAGGCGCTCCTCGGGGGCGAGGTTGTCGCGGCCGAGGGGAGCGAAGTGCACCTCGTGGGCGAGGTCGAAGCTCTTCACGTACTCCTCCTGGTGGAGGTTGCGGCAGGCGGTGGCGCTGCGCGGCTCGAACACCACGAAGAGTCTGCCGGCTGCGTGCTTCTGCCGGAGCGCCGCCAGGGTCTCGCGCACCGCCGTCGGGTGGTGCGCGAAGTCGTCGTACACGAAGACCCCGCGGGGCTCGCCCAGCAGATCTTGGCGCCGACGCACGCCCTCGAAGCGCGCGAGGGCGTGGGCCAGATCGCCGAGCTTGGCGCCGAACCCCTGGGCGCTGGCGGCCAGGGCGCCGAGCGCGTTCTTCAGGTTGTGGCGACCCGGCACGCGGAGCGCGAAGCGCCCGGCCGAGACTCCGCCCGCGAACAGGTCGAACGTGGTCCCTTGCTCGGTCTGCTCGGCGGGCGCCGCGAGCCAGTGCGGGGCCTGGCCGTGAGTGTCCTCGCCCTCCAGCGCGTACCAGGCGACGGGCGCGCGCGCGGCGCTCCGAACGACCTCCACCACCAGCGGATCCGAGGCGCAGGCCACCAGGAGCCCGGACTCCGGGATGCCCGCGACGAACTTGCGGAACGCGTCCAGGTACGACTCCAGCGTCGGGTAGATGTCGATGTGATCGTGCTCGATGCTGGTGAGGATCGCGACCTCCGCGGAGTAGTGGAGGAACTTCGCCGTCTTCTCGAAGAAGGCCGTGTCGTACTCGTCGCCTTCGATCACGAATGGGGCGCGGCGCAGCGCGCCGCCCGTGGGCAGCGACGCGCGCGAGAGCGGCGCGCGGAAGCTCTGGGAGAAGTTCTTGGGCAGGCCGCCGATCAAGAAGCCCGGCTCGCGGCCGACGGCGTCGAGCAGCCAGGCGGCCATCGCGCTGGTCGTGGTCTTGCCGTGGGTCCCCGCCACCACCAACGGCGAGGCCTTCGAGAGCACGAACTCCTGCAGCGCCCCGGCGATGTGCGTGTAGCGCAGGCCGGCTTGCATCGCAGCCACCGCCTCCGGGTTCTCGCGGCGGCAGACGTTGCCGATCACCACCAGATCCGGCCGGGGGTCCAGGTTCTTGGCGTCGAAGCCGGGCAGCTTGCGCACGCCCCAGGCGTCCAGGGCCGGGCCCATCGGCGGGTCGAAGGCCACGTCGCTGCCCGAGACGTCGTGCCCCAGCTCCTTCAGCAGGCCCGCTAGCGCTCCCATGCCCGTCCCGGCCACCGCGACCACATGAATGTGCATGCCTTCTCTCGCTCTCTTTCGCCCGGGACTTCGCCCTGCTACACGCTTCGGCCTTCTTATGAAGATCATCGAGAAGCTGGCGTCAAAAAAGCCGTCGTTCTCGTTCGAGTTCTTCCCCCCGAAGGGCGAGGAGGGCAAGGAGAGCCTGTACGAGACGGTCGCGCACCTTTCCCCCTACGCCCCGACGTTCGTCTCCGTCACCTACGGCGCGGGGGGCAGTACCCGGCGCCTGACGGTGGAGCTGACGCTGCGCATCGAGAAGGACACGGGCATCGAGTGCATGGCTCACCTCACCTGCGTGGGCGCGGGCCGCGACGAGATCCGCGGCGTCCTCGACCAGCTGCGGGACGGCGGCGTGCAGAACGTGCTGGCGCTGCGCGGCGATCCGCCCCAGGGGCAGACGGACTTCGTCGTCGCCGAGGGCGGTTTCGCGCACGCCTCCGAGCTGGTGGAGTTCATCCGCGAGCAGTACGACTTCTGCCTCGCCGGCGCGTGCTACCCGGAGAAGCACCCCGAGGCGCCGAGCGCCGAGGTCGATCTGGCGAACCTGAAGAAGAAGGTGGAAGCCGGCGCGGAGTTCCTGGTGACTCAGCTCTTCTTCGACTACCGGGACTACTTTGCGTTCGTCGAGCGGGCGCGCGCGGCGGGCATCAGCGTGCCGATCCTCGCCGGCATCATGCCCATCACCAACGTGAGCCAGGTCAAGCGCTTCACGGCGATGTGTGGCGCGCGCATTCCAAGCGACTTGCTCTCACGTCTCGAGGCCGTCCACACCGACGCGCGAGAGGTCCGGCGCGTGGGCGTCCAGCACGCCATCGCGGAGTGTCGCGCCTTGCTCGACGGCGGCGCGCCGGGGATCCACTTCTACACGCTGAACCGCTCGACGGCGACGGTTGAAATCCTGGAAGCGCTGCGTTAGCAGCCAAGGTACCAAGATGCTCTGGAACGAGTTGACCGACGAGTCGAAGGCGCTGGTCTTCGAGGTGCTCGAGCGCGAAGCCCAGCGGCTCGAGCGCGAGGCCGTGCACCTCGAACACGCGGCCAAGCAGCTCGGCAGGCCTTCTTTGGTCGAGCGCACCGAGCTTCGGGCCAACGCCTTCCGGGCGGCCATCGAGGCGCTCGGCGGCGCGCCGTTGGGAGAGAGTTAGCCAGGGGTCAGCGCTGCGCCTGCTTCGCCCGCGATGTCAGCGGGATGACGTCGGCGATCTGGTCGCGAGGCCCGTCGGAGCTCGGCGCGCCGGCCAACACCGCCCAACGACGGAGGTAGCGAGCCAGGCAGCGACTCTGGGCATCCCCCCGTCGCTCGACGACGAACGCGAGCTCGGCGAAGCCGATGTCGTCCTCTCCCGGCGCGGGGGCGGGCTCCACGAACACCACGCGCAGCCGCGGGCCTGGGCTGCCGAGGGCGGAGAGAGCTCGGGCCTCGAGCTCGGGTTCCGTGTGCCCGCGCTTCCCCCGCGCGCAGACGCGGACGAGCACGGCGGTGTCCTCGTAGACGCTCGGGAGCACGAAGCTGGCTTCGATGCCGCCGTCGCCCGCGCGGCGCTGGGTCGGTGGCAGCGCGATGACGGTCTCCGAGAGCAACAGGCCCGTGTGGGCGGCGACCGCGTCGGCGAGGTGTGCCTCGATGAACGGCAAGAGCCCCGACTCGAAGCGACCATCGCGCAGCTCCCGGGAGCGATCGAGCGTCGCGAGCACCGTCTCGAGCAGCGTCCCGGTGTCCACGGGCCGAGGGGGGCCGAGCGAGGCAGCGCGCGCAGGGAGTGGCGAGCCCGCGCCGGGTCTCCATGACCAACCGTAGGGCTTCGTGCCGTCGGAGCACACGATCGGGAGCACCCGCGAGAGCTTCTCGAGGTCGCGTTGCACGGTGCGGCGGGACACGCGAAACCCGCGCTGCTCGAGGAGCCGCGCGAAGCTCGCGCTGTCGGTCATTCGTGGTGAGTGCGGCATCTCTTGCAGGAGCAGCAAGTAGCGCAGGAATGTGTCCGACATGATGGCCTCTCCCTCCGACCTCTAGCGGCGTGGAGCGCGCGTCCCCGTCCCCCGGCACATGAGATCGCTGCTATCAGCCCGAGCGCGAGCCAGGGGATGGGTCTGCAGCTCGACGCCGAGACCCCGCGCTTTGACGCTGGATCAGCGCGCTCGGGCCGGCCGTCGCGGGCTCGCGCCGAAGATTCGATTTCGAAACTCGGCAACGAACGACAGTGGCCGGTCGTGCTCCGCGCGGCTAACATCCCGCGCGTCCATGGGCGGCATCACCGTGCTTTGGTTGACCGACGGCGAGGACGTGCCCCGCGACCCCGACGCGCGCTACCAGCACGTCGTCGGCGATCCAGAGCGTCCGGCGGCGACCATCACACGCCTCCTCTCCGAGGGCCCCGTGCTGGCGGTGGTGCGCAGCGAGGACGAGGGGCGTCGCGCCCTGGCGCTCGGCGTGGACGATTTCGTGCTCGCCGCGCACGCCACCGGGAACGACTTCGAGCTCACGGTGGCCAGGACGGTGGCGCGGGCGCGCGGGCGCTTGCTCCGCGACCTCTGGTTGGTCGATCTGGTCCGCAAGGACGACACGACCGCGCTGGAGCTCCTGGCCAACGCGCTCGGCCGAGAGCTCGGCGAGCCGCTGAGGCGCATCGCCGACGAGAGCCGCCGCCTGGTTGACGCCCCGGACGCCGAGCGCCCGGAACGGACCGCGCGCGCAGGGCTGATCGCCGACTCCGTCCAGGCGATGGCGCGGGTCGTCGAGCGGATGCAGGAGCTCGTCGACACACGCCCAACCGACGAGGTCGTCGACTTCGTCGAGGTGGTCCAGGACGTGGTGCGTTCGCTCGAGGCGAGCGCGCGGCAGGTGGGCCGCCTCGACCTCCAGGTCGTCGAGGTCAGCTGCCGGGTCGGCCTGCCGCGCTGGCAGGCCGCGCTGGTCGTGGCGAATTTGGTCGCCAACGCGGTCGAGGCAGTGGCGGCACGGGGCGCGGCGGACGGCGCCATCTCGGTGCGCCTGTCTCGGGAAGAGGACTCGGTCGTCCTGGAGATCTCCGACAACGGCGTCGGCATGGACGCCACGACCCGCACCCACGCCAGCGAGCTGTTCTTCTCCACCGAGCGCGCGACGCGGCTCGGGCTCGGCCTTCCCCTGGTCTCCGCGCGGGTGCGACGCGCCGGGGGCGAGGTGATGATCGACTCGGAGCCGGGCGTGGGCACGACGGTGAGGGTGTTCTTGCCGCTGCTCGACGCTCCACCCCGGGTGCCGGCGCGCTCCAGCTGAGCGTGCCGGTGTTTCCACGTGGAAACACCCGAGCGGTCAGCGCTTCGCGCTCACCCGCCGGAGCTCGCGGGCGAGCTCAGTGAGCACCTCGCTCAGCTCCCGCAGCGTGACGAGCCCCACCTCGACGTCCTCGCTGCTCATCCGCGCGATGGCGTCCCTGTCGAGCAGCGTCGTCGCGGGTAGGGCCGACAGCCGCCGCAGCGTCTCGAGCGCTCGTTCGACCTCGGCCTTGCGCGGGCGCCCGCCCCGGCCGGTCCTTCTCTGGGCCGCCTCTTCGCTCAGTCGAGTCACGGTCCAGCTCTCGGCGTCGGCTCGAGCGATCAGCCTCGCCTGGCTGCTCGGCGGCAGCCCGAGCACGGCGCGCGCGTGGGACACACCGAGGCGCGGGCTCCGGCCGAGAGCCGGGACGCGTAACGACAGCTCGTAGATGGCCACCGCGCGCCACAGGTTGGTGGCGCTCATGGGGAGCTCCGGGTGGAGCGCCAGGCGGCGAAACGAAGCGTCCTTCGGACCCCGGCGCCGCACGCGCGCGGAGTTGCCGCTGAAGATGCGGTGGAACACGATCTCGCCGACGTCCAGCGCGAGCTGCAAGGACGCCGCGCGGGTGAGATGGCGGATGTCCGCGAGCGCCTGAAGCACCGGATCTCCGGCGAGCGAGCCCGGGCGCCAGTCGTCAGGCGCGACCCCGGAGACGGCGCTCGCTGCTCGTGCGGCCATGGCCTCCGTCATTTCACCAGCACCGAGGCCCGCGATCAACCCCGCGGGGTGGTAGCTTCGGGGCGTGCAGAATTCCGGGCTGATCGTCGATCTCGACCGAGGCCTGAGCGAGCTCGGGCTGCCGAAGCGCCTGAGCGACACGCCGAGCTCGGCGCACACGCGCGGCCTGTTCTTCAACCTCGCCGAGGCCGCGGTGGTGCGCAAGGATCCCACGCTCCTCTCCGCGTGGCGTGCGGCTTCGGGCGCGCGCCGGCGCTTTCCCTTCAAGCTCTACCCCACCCGGGACTTCATTCGAGAACAGGCGACCGCGGCGGTCCTCATCCATCCCGACGACCCGGGGCGAGCGCTCTTCGAGATGTGGCTTCGGACGCCCACCCTATCTCCCTTGATCAAGGCAGAGCGCTTCATCCGTTACCTGACCGGCAACGATCCCGCACACGCGCTGCGCTGGCTCGAGAAGAATCGCGGCATGATGTGCGACTACGGCCTGTGGCGACTGGAGCAGCTCGGCCCGAGAGAGTTCATCTTCCACATCGCCGAGGAGTGGGTGTGGATCGACTCCGCACACAAAGGTGGCGCGACCGGCACGCTCGAGCGCTGCGGCGTCGTCGGGACGGTGACCGCGGAGATGGTCTCGGATTACGACGGGAAGCTGCACTTCACCTGGCAGTGAACCGCGTTCGACTGCGACGACTATCGTCGTAGCGCTGGTTCACGGTAGAGTTGATGGCCAAGCGCTCGACCCTGGCGCAGCTGGCGCCGCGCCCTGCGACCCAAGTCCGAACCGCTGCACAGGTGTTCCTGCAGACGCTCGCGGACGCTGGAGTCAGCCAGGCTTGGGGGATCCCGGGCGGCACCATCAGCCCGGTGTTCGACGCGCTCTGCGACGTGCAGGCGATCGCCTACGTGGCCACACGGCACGAGCTCGCGGCGGCGTTCGCGGCGCTGGGGCACGCCCGTGTCTCGGGCCGACCCGCCCTGGTGCTGACGACCTCGGGGCCTGGTGTCACCAACGTGATCACCGCAGTGGCGTCGGCGCACTTCGAACAGCTCCCGATGATCGTGGTGGGCGGCGAGGTGCCGGCGCGCGCCAGCGGTCGAGGCGCGCTCCAGGACGGGACCGCCGAGGGCTGGAGGGCCGCCGAGGTGCTCGGCCCCATCGTTCGCTGGGCGGGACGCGTCTGCTCGCCGGCGGCCGCCCAGTCCGTCGCGGCGCGGGCCTTGGGCTCGGCGTGCGGAGCCGTGCCCGGGCCGGTCTTCGTCTCCGTGCCTCTCGACGTGGCGGGTCAGCCGGCGACGAGCTTCGCGCTCGGGCCTTCGCGACCGCTCGCCCGTGCTACTCCGGAGCGGGAGGCGTGCCTGGATCTCGCGCGCGCGCTGGCACGAGCGAAGCGACCCCTGCTCGTGCTCGGCAACGGCGCGCGGTCCGCCTGCAAGGAGACGCTGGAGCTGGCGGAGGCCGTGGGCATGCGCGTGATCGTCACCGGCCACGCCAAGGGGTGCTTTCCGGAGAGTCACCCGCAGTACCTCGGGATCTCCGGCCTCGGGCAGCACCCGAGCGTGGACCAGTTCTTGGTCACTCCGCCCGACGTGACCCTGGTGGTGGGCTCGCGCCTGAACGACCTCAGCACGAACGGCTGGAGCATGGTCTTCGAGGGCACGGCGGCCACGTTCCACCTCGACCGGGACCCGGTGCTCCTGGGGCGGAACGTCCAGGCGACGCACTGCCTCGTCGGCGACGCCGGTCGGACCTTGCGAAGGGTGCTCTCCGTGCTGGTCCGGAGCGCCCAGCCGCTCGTCGTCGGAGGTGATCCTCTGCGCCGGCATCGTCCCGAGCTCGAGCGCTCGGACCAGGTCCCGCTCGCGCCGCCCCGCGTGCTCCGAGCGTTGCAGGACGTGTTGCCGGACGCCATCTGGTGCTCCGACATCGGCGAGCACCTGGCCTTCGCCCTCCACTACGTCGGCGTCGACTCGCCCGACCGCTTCCACAATCTTCTCGGCTTTGGCTCGATGGGCAGCGGTGTGGGCGCTGCCCTCGGCATCCAGCGCTCGCGCCCGGGCGAACGCGTGATCTGCCTGTGCGGCGACGGAGGCTTCTCGATGCTCTTGGGCGAGCTCTTGACCGCCGTCGAGCAGCGCTTGCCGCTGGTCTTCGTGGTGATGAACGACGCGCGCTGGAACATGGTCGAGCACGGGTTCCAGGCCGTCTACGGACGCTCCCCGGACGGGCTCGCCCACGCGCGCGGCGATTTCGCCCTCGTGGCCAGAGCGCTCGGGGCCGCGGGCGTCTGCATCGAGCGGCCGGAGCAGTTGGAGCGGGCGTGCTTGTCCGAAACGCTCCGGTCCCGGTCGGGCCCCATCGTGCTCGACGTCCGCATCGACCCGAGCGAGTCCTTGACTCGCGAGACACGCTCCGCCGCCATTCGCCACTTCCGCGGGGAAGCTCCAGATGTCTGACCATCGGCTCGACTCGCGAGTGCTGGAGAACGTCCGCCTGGCCGCCGGCTGCGGCGCCGCGCCGGCGATGCTGCTCGTGGTGGCGCTCGCCAGCGCGAGACCCGCCAGCGTCGCAGAGGGAGTCGCGCTCTTGGCGCGAATGAGCGAGCGCATCCAGGAGCTCCACGTCGCCACGCCGTGCCCACACCAGCGGCTCGCCGAGATCGAGCCCGAGCTCCAGAGCGAGCCCGAGCTCGCGCGGATGCGACTCGACGTCGGGGACCACGAGCTTCGAGGCCGGCTCCTGTTCGGCGAGCTGCTCGGACAGAAGTCCTTCCTCCAGGTCGCCGCCCTCGCCATCGCCGGGGTCGAGCTTTCTGCCGCGGACGCCGAGCTGCTCGGTCACGAGGGAGTGCTCACGCAGCTGGCTGACGTCCGGATCTGGCCGCTGGCGGTCACTCGTCGCGTCTCCGCCGGCGGAGGCAGCCTGGTCGAGGCCGTGACCGCCGGCCTCGCGACGCTCTGCACCTCGCAGATGGCGGTGACGCCGGTGGCTGGGTTCATGCGCTTCCTCGCCGGCCTGGAGCACGAGCTCGGCCGCGGTGCAGCGCTCGAGCCCCTGCTGCGGGAGCGGCTCGCCAGCGGCGAGCGTGTGCTGGGCATCGGCCGACCGTTGCTCGGGGTCGACGAGCGCGTTCCACCGAAACTCGCGCTGGCGGAGCGCTACGGCAGGGCCTCTGGACGGAGCATGTTGCTCGCGCGGGAGATCGATCGCGTCGTCCACGACCTGAAGGGCGTCCGCGTCAACTCCGCGGGGTATCAGGGAGCCCTGCTCAGGGATCTCGGCTTCTCGCCCGAGCCTGCCGCGGCGTTCTGCCTCTTGTACTTCATGGTGCCGGTGCTCGCACACGCGGTCTTCTGACCGCCTCACTTCGGGCGCTTCGCGCACCCACTCGTGGTCGAGAGCAGCAGCGAGACGGCGAGGAGAGCGCGCATCGCCGGTGTCGACGCCAAGCGCCAGGGGACCATTCCGGCGCGCCGAGCCGGGGTCCGTGAACGAACTACACTTGTTGCCAGGCGGCATTCGCTTCAAGATGAGGCGTGCCGCGCGCTCGGATCTCGTGCTTGGGCCTGCTCTTCGTCGTGCTCGCGGGCTGTAGCTCGTCGTCCACCAACCCCGCGGACACTTGCGCCCCGGGTGACCTGAAGCAGTGTTCCTGTCCGGGTGGGCAGGCCAGCGTACGGGCGTGCAGCGGGGGTCAGTTCGGGGACTGCCAGTGCGGCGACGCGGGCGTGGGCGGTGTCGCAGGCACGGGTGGCGCCGCGGGCTCCGGAGGTTTGGGCGGGACAGGTGCCACGAGCACCGGCGGTGCTGGCGGCGGAGCCGAACCGCCCAGCTGCAAGGGATTGGCGGATTGCGTTCCGGGTCACAGCTGCTGCGAGAGCTTGCCGATCCCCGCCGGCGCATTCCAGCGCGACGCGAAGACCGAGTCGGCGTTCGAGGCGACGGTCGGCGCATTTCGCCTGGACGCGTTCGAGGTCACGGTGGGCCGCTTTCGGAGCTTCGTCATGGCAGTGGTGAACGAGGGCTTCAAGCCTGTGGACGGCTCCGGCAAACACCAGCCCGAGCCCGTGGCCGGCGAGCCGGGTTGGCTGTCGGAGCTCTCGGTCGAGCTCTGGGCGTCGCTGGCCGAGTGGGAGGCGAAGATCGCCGAGTGCCCGGGGGGTGGTGCGTCCTCGACTTTCTCGTCGACCCCGGGCCCGAAAGACGCGCTGCCGATGAACTGCGTCAGCTTCCCTCAGGCGTACGCGTTCTGCATCTGGGACGGCGGATACCTGCCGACCGAGGCCGAGCTCGGTTACGCCTGGGTCGGCCAAGGGAAGGCGCCCCGGAAGTACCCCTGGGGCGACACCGCGGTGGACGCCGAGCACGCCGTGTATGGCATCAGCCCGCAGGGGTCTCCGCCGCCGGTGGGGTCGAAGCCGAAGGGAGTAGGTCCGTTCGGGCACCACGATCTGTTTGGGAGCATGTTCGAATACACGCTCGACCACTTCGACACTGCGAGCTACCCGCTCTCCCCGTGTGTCGATTGCGCGAAGCTCACCACCAACCAGAAGGCGAACCGGGCAATCCGGGGCGGCGGCTGGGTGAATCTCGGCGACGAGATCAGCGCGGGTTCCCGCCTCCCGTGGTTCTGGGGTGGCCACAACACGGGCTTCCGTTGTGCGCGACCGGCCGGCTGACGGCCCCAGATCTCGGCGGAGGGTCTGATACCTTGCCCCGATGCCGAAGACGGAACGACTTCCAGAAGCCCTTGGAGGCGCCGAGTTCCGGGCCTTCTCGCTGGACGAAGGTCAACCGATCCGAGAGGGCGAGCCGCTCGCCAGCTTCGCGCTCGGGGGCAAGCTCGTCGTGATGCGCGCGACGCACTCCGGGACGTTGCTCCGCAAGCTGATCAGCGAAGAGCTCCGCTGCGCGGCGGGCGATCCAGTCGCGCTGGTCGGCGCCGCCGGAGAAGACGTGGGCTACGACCCGGCGCAGGTGCAGTGTGTCCGTTTGCTGCTCCTCAACAAGTGCTCGGAGTGCGGCAACGACTACCCCGTGAACGGTATGGTGGAGCGTGCTCGCTGCACGCGTTGCGGTGACATCCAGCCGCTGGGGCGGGACTTCTGGCAGGACGACGTCGCCGAGGATGTCGGGTTCGCGCGAACACCGGGCGCGCGCGGCGGCGGCGTCACCCTGGGAGGGCCCACGGTGGAGTGCCGCGGCCTGCCGCCGCTCTGCCGCAAGTGCTTCACGCTCCTCGACATGAACGCGCTGACGGCGGCTTGGAAGCTCGCATCGAAAGGCGGTCGGGCGAGCATCGAGTGCGGCGAGTGCGGCGAAACGCACGCTGCGCGAATGCCCCCGGCCTGGGCGGCCGAGATCTTCGGCGGCATCGCGTTTCTGGTCGGCGAGGTGACGGGCGAGCCGGGGCCCGACGGCCCCAAGCCCGTCATCTTCAAGTGCCCGTCGTGTCTAGCGGCCCTGGAGATCGCCGGCGAGAAACGCATCGTGCGCTGCAAGTACTGCGAGTCGGACGTCTACCTGCCCGACGACCTCTGGCTCCACTTCAACCCGGCGGCCAAGCGCGCCCGATGGTGGATGCTCTTCGAGGCGCGCTAGCTACCCGCGTGACCTCGCGCGCCGTCTACACTAGACATCGGGGGCCGGCCATCGGAGCGACGGAGTCGACTTGAAGTTCCTGACGTCACAAGTGATGGCCGTGCTGCGGCAGCCGGACCTGAGGAAGAACTTCGGGGCGTTCTACCGCTACGTGCTGCTCCTCCTGGCGATCATCGCCGGGTTCAGCGTCGCGTTCCACGTCCTGATGGAGCTCGAGGGTCAGGACCACTCCTGGCTCACCGGCCTCTACTGGACGCTCACGGTGATGACGACGCTGGGGTTCGGCGACATCACGTTTCAGAGCGACGTCGGGCGCGCGTTCAGCATCCTGGTGCTGCTGACCGGCGTGGTGATGCTCCTGATCGTCCTGCCCTTCACCTTCATTCGCAATTTCTACGCCCCCTGGCTCGAGGCGCAGCTGAAGGTGAGGGCTCCCCGGGAGCTGCCCGCGGAGACCGAGGGCCACGTCATCGTCTGCGAATACGACGCCATCGCGCAAGCGCTGATCTCGCGGCTGGAGGTGCGGCAGATCCCCTACGTGGTACTGGAGTCGGACCCGGCGCGCGCGGTCGCCTTGCACGGCGACGGCGTCCACGTGATGGTGGGAGAGCCCGACAACGTCGAGACCTGGCGTCGCGCCCGCGCGGAGAACGCGCGCCTCGTGGTCGCGAACCTCAGCGACCCCGCGAACACCAACGTCACGATCACGCTGCGCGAGCACGCGTTGGACACGGTGCTCACCGCCATCGTCGAAGATCTCGACGCCGTGGACATTCTCCAGATGGCTGGCGCATCCCACGTCATCGCGCTCAAGAGCCAACTCGGCCAGCAGCTGGCAGCGCGCGTGAACGCCGGCACGTTGTCCGCACACGTCGTGGGGCGCTACGAGGACCTGCTGATTGCCGAGTTCCCGGTGAGAGGGACGTCGCTGGCCGGGCGGAGCGTGCGCGAGACGCGGCTCCGAGAGCTGTGCGGGGTGAACATCGTCGCGTTCTGGGAGCGCGGTCGCCTCAAGGCCGCGCGGGCGGACGTACGCCTGAGCGAGAGCAGCGTGGCCGTCGTGGTCGGCACCGAAGATCAGATCACGATGCTGAACGCGATGTTCGTGATCTACCGCACCAACGACGACGCGGTGATCGTGATCGGCGGCGGCAACGTCGGGCAAGCGGCCATTCGCTCGCTGAAAGAGCGCGACATTCGCGTGACGGTCATCGACGAGAGCGAGGCGCTCCGTCCGAAGCTGGAGGGCCTGGCGGATCAAGTCGTGATCGGCGACGCCGCCTCGCTGGAGGTGATGAAGCAGGCCGAGATCGCCAAGGCCCCGTCCGTGCTCCTGACCACCCACGACGACGCGGCGAACATCTTCCTCTCCGTGTACTGCAACCGGCTCAACCCCAAGTGCCACATCGTCAGCCGCGTGACCCACGAGCGGAACATGGAGTCGATTCACCGCGCGGGCGCGGACTTCGTGCTCAGCGAGAGCGGCCTGGCGGCGAAGCTCTTGATCAGCGTGCTCCAGAACCGCGAGCTGGTCGTCATCGGCGAGGCCGTGGAGTTCTTCGTGGTGCCGGTGCCGCCGTCGCTGGTGGGCAAGACGCTGATGGAAAGCAACATCGGCGCTCGCACCGGCATGAACGTGATCGCGATCCGGCGCGGCTCGGAGTCGGAGGGCTCGCCCACAGCGTCGGCGGTGCTCAGCGAAGGCGCGTCGCTGGTGTTGCTGGGCACCGTCGAGCAGCGCCAGGAGTTGACCCGGATGTTGGAGGAAGAGGCCTGAGGGCTGCGCCTACTGCGCGCGCAGCTGTTGAATGCGCCGCTTTACCTCGTCGGTCCTGAAGCTGGCCGGCTCGCGGGACAGGTACACCTCGAACGCCTCGGCGGCACCCGCGAGATCGCCGAGCTTCTCCCGGACGACCCCGAGGTTGTAGAGCAGCGCCGGATTGCAGGTGCGCTGGTAGGAGAGCAGGAAGAGCTCCGCGGCGGTCTCGGGCTGGTCATTGACCATCGCCTCGACCCCGCGTTGGAACTCCCGCTTGGCCTCCTCCAGGTTCTGGTCGGCGGGCGCGCGGCAGTCCGAGAGCGGAGGCTGACGCGCCGGGGTGGCGAGGGGCGTGGCCTCGTCGCGCTCCGGCTCCGCGCTGGCGCTGGGCACGACCACGGCGGTCCGAGCTGGCTCGGGCCCCGACTCTCGGGTCGCACAGGCGAGGACCATTGGGAGCAGCGCGGCACACGCGAGTCTCCGACGCATGCCCTGGAGTTTAGGCTCGACGTTGCCGGAGCACACGTGCCGCCTTGCGCGCTCCGCCGCGCTCGCGTCAGAGTGACCGGGTTGTCCCAGCCCGAGGGGAAGAGAACGCTCCGAAACGCCCGCATCGCTGCCGTCCTCGCGGTGATCGGCCTGCTCGTGGTCGCGCATCAGCTCGGTATCTTGCAGCACTTCCACGCGCCGGCCCGGGCCAAGGAGGTGCTGGTCGGGCTCGGCGGCTGGGGCTACCTCGCGTTCATCGTCGCTTATGCGCTGCTACAGCCGTTCGGCGTGCCAGGCACGGTGTTCATCATGGCCGCGCCGCTGATCTGGCCGTGGCCGGTCGCGTTCGGCCTGTCCATGGTCGGAACGATGGCCGCGAGCGTCGTCGGCTTCTCGTTCGCGCGCTTCGTGGCACGGGACTTCGTCGCCTCGAAGATCCCCGAGCGCTTCCGCCGCTACGACGAGGCGCTGGCGCGGCGAGCGTTTTCGACAGTGTTCCTGCTCCGGTTGGTGTTCTGGATGCCCCCGCTCCTGCACGCCTTCTTCGGCGTCTCTCAGGTACGGTTCTCGACGCACTTCTGGGGCTCGCTCCTCGGCTACGTGCTCCCGCTTCTGGGCGTGAGCTACTTCGGCGAGGCGCTCTTCGACACGCTGATGAAGATGAGCGCGCAGACCTGGGCGCTCATCGGCCTGGCGATTGCCCTCGTCGCGCTCGGCGTCTGGGTCTCGCGCCGGCGGCGGGTGAAGATCTGACGGCGCTTCGCGGTCGAAAGCGACTCACTTCAGGTACTGAGTGCAGTCGCCGCCCCCGATTTCGACCAAGGTGTAGCCGCCCGTGAGCCAGAAGTGGTCGAAGGCGCCGAACCCGAGGCCAGTGGCGTACTTGTCGTACTTGTAGCCGAATCGGTTGACCGCCGTCCAGCCTGCAGGGTCGCGACGGTACTGGTCGATGAACCCCGTGCCAGCGATGTACGCGTACTGCTCGCCGGTCTTCGGTGCGACGACTACCTCGAGCCCGCTGATGGAGCTGGCGGGCACGAACTCGCTCACCCACTCGCCGGCCCCCGCGTGCCACGAGAGGAGGCCGGAGCCCTTCGAGCCAAAGTTTCCGGCGTACCAACGGCTATCCGCCTCGCCGAAGCCCAGGAAACTAGTGTTCAGGCCCGCCGGTGCGCCGCTGGTCACCTTCGAGCTGGCCTTGGTGGCGAAGACCCACTCGCTGAGCGTCCCGTCGGTGGTGGGGCCCAGCATGAGCAAACGGTCCGCCTTGGCGTAGAGCTCTCCGCCAATTGGCACGCCGTCGCTCGCTTTGGAGTACGACTTCACCAAGGTCAGCGTGCGCGCCTCCATGGGTCCCACGTCCAGGGAGTTGTCTGGGTGCTGGTCCGGCTCGAGCTTGCCGTCGCCGTCCGTGTCCTCGAGCGTCACCTGGTAGACGTCGAGCTCGGCTCCTCGATCGACGTAGATTTGATCGCCGAACGAGTCGACGCGGCTGCCGGACTTGAACGCACCGCCGCTGAAGACCTCCCAGTATCCGTATACGTGGCAGGCGCCCTGGTTGCTCGGAGTCGCCATCGTCTGGAGCTGATCGCAGCTGCCCGTTGTCTCGTTGCAGGTCTGGTTCGCTGCGGGGTTGCACGTCAATGCCGGGGACTTGGGGACCCACTTGGCGGGCGGACCGGGGTCACACTGTTGCACCTGGTTGCCGTGGCAGTTGAACTCCCCCGCTTTGCAGGCGACGTCCTTGCACGCTCCCGCGTCGCAGCCATAGGGGCAAGGCGCGGCATCCTGCCACTGTCCTGAAGTGTCGCAGCTCTGCGGGGTGTCACTGCTGCACTGCTTCGTGCCCGGGATGCACACTCCGCTGCAAGTGCCTGACACGCATGCGAACTGACAGGGTGTGCCGCTCTTCCAGCTCCCGCTGCCATCGCAGGTCTGGGGCGTGGGACCGCTGCACTGCTTGCTGCCCGGCACACACCCGCTCGCGCCTCCAGCGCCTGCAGAACCCGCTGCGGCGTCTCCACCGGCCTCGCCGGCGACGCCGCCCGTGCCGCCGGGCATGCCAGCGCCGCCGCCCGCGCCACCCGCTGCGCCGCCGGTTCCGCTCGAGCTCGAGCCGCTCTCGCCGCACGCAGCGACGCCGAGGAGAGCCAATGCCGCCGCGGGTATTACCAAACTGGTTCGTCCGGACATCTACAGCCTCCGAATGCGATGAGTCGCAAGCTCAGTTCGCAGTGCCGCGAGCAAGGGCTATGCCAGCTCCGAGCCGCTCGCATCCCCTAGACCAAGCGGAGGCTTGGAGACTCACGGGAGACGCGGTGCGCGGTTGCGGACGTTCGCGAGCGTTCGCAGGCAGGCGCGCCTGCCACCGCTCAGCCCTTCTTCGCGCCGCGCAGCCCGTGCTGCGCCAGCTTGCTCACGAAGGTGCGGAGCGGCATCCCGATGAGCTCGGCGGCGCGTGTTTGATTCCCGCCGGACGCGGCCAGCGCCTCGCTGATGCGCTTCCGCTCCAGCTCGCGGATCTCGTCTTCCAGCGGGCGAAAGCCGGGCGCCTCGAGCGGCGTGGGTGGGGCGGGCTCGGGCGGGCGCGCCGACAGCCGTTCGACGACGTGGGCGGCATCGAGCACCGGACCGTCTCGAGTCGCCGCGAGGTATTCCATCACGTTCCCGAGCTCGCGCACGTTGCCCGGCCAGGCGTGGGCCGCGAGCGCGCGAGCGGCAGCCTCCGACAGGGCGACGGGCGGGCGACCCAGGCGCGCACGAGCGCGCGCGAGCAAGCTCTCGGCGATCAGGACCAGCTCGCGCGGGCGATCGCGGAGCGGAGGCACCCACAAGGTGGCGCCGCTGAGCCGGAAGTAGAGATCCTGGCGGAAGCGACCCGCGGCGACCTCTTGCTCCAGGTTCCGGTTCGTCGCGGCGACGAAGCGCACGTCCACGGGGCGCTCGTCCACGGCTCCGACCGGGACGACGCGTCCAGTGTCGAGGGCACGGAGCAGCTTGGCCTGCGTGCCCAGGGACAGCTCCCCGACCTCGTCCAGGAACACGCTGCCACCGCTGGCGCTCTCGAGCAGGCCGACCTTCTTCTGGGCGGCGCCGGTGAACGCCCCCCGCTCGTGGCCGAACAGCTCGCTCTCGATCAGCGCTTCCGGCAGCGCTGCGCAGTTGATGGCGACGAAGCGCCCCGCCGAGCGGGGCGAGAAGTGGTGGAGGGCGCGCGCGCACAGCTCCTTGCCCGTGCCGGTCTCGCCGTGGATCGACACCGGGAGCGTCGCCGGCGCGAGCCGGCGGATCAGCGCGTAGAGCGCCAACATGCTCGCGTCCGCCAGGATCACCCGGGTCTCGCCGAGCTCGAGCACCTCCGAGGCGCCCCCGCTGGTCGGGACTTCGGCTCCGTCTGCGTGGAAGACGATCGCCGTGTGTCCCAGCTCGATGGAGTCGCCGGAGAGCAGCGTGCGCGAGCCGGACACGCGCTCTCCGTTCACGTAGCTGCCGTTCTGGCTGCCGAGATCGACGAGCTGCACGCGCTCGGGACTCAGCTCGAGCGAGACGTGCTTGCGCGAGACCTTCGCGTCGCGGACGCGCACGCCGACCTCGTCTCCGCGCCCGACGAAGACCTCGCCGCTCTCCGGCAGCGGCACGACCCGCGAGGACGACTCCTCGAAGACCGCCAGGTAGCGCCGCCTCTCCCGCGCCGGGCGTGGCCCGGAGTGCTCGGTCGCCAGCGTCTCCCGAGGGTCCGTCACGTCGGGTTTGATAGCATGAGACGCTTGGCCCAGGCCCGGACGGCGATCAGGAAGCCGATCTCCAGAGCCGACAAGCCGATCACCAGCGCTACGCCGAAGGCCAGACCGAGCTCGGAGAGCCCGGGCACGGCCCCGGGCAGGTCGGGTACGTGGTCGAGCAGCGCGCCGCGGAGCGGTAAGATCAGCGCGACGTTCAGCAGCGTGCACAGTCCGACCACGGCGAGCGCGCCGTGGCTGACGCGGACGGCCAGCGCGGGGCCTTGCCGACTCTTCTTCATCAACACGACGCCCAAGACGACGAACGCCGCGCCGACGCCCATCAAGAGCAAGCTGTCCAGGATGGTTGCCAAGGCCGCGGCGCGCGACAGGAACGCGACGTCTTGCTCGGCGGCCGCCGGGACCTTGCCGCGCACGCTCTCCACGAACGCGACCGGATCCCAGAGCTCCGGCAACGCGAAGAACGTCGAGGCGAGCTTCCATAGTCCCGTCACCACGCCGGCGACCAGGCAGAGCACGCCCAGCCCTTCGCTCGGCACGGCCCGGGGCAGAGGCGCCGCGCTCACGGTCGGCAGCGCGCTGGGCGAAGGCGCAGCGCTCACGGTCGGCACCGCGCTGGGCGAAGGCGCAGCGCTCACGGTCGGTACCGGACCCAACGCGACGGTCGGCGCCGCGTCGCTCGTCCGGGCGGCGATCAGGGTGGGCACGCTCTCGCTGGCGACCGGCGACGCCAGCGTCGGTGGCGCCGGCTCCGCCGCGGACGCCAGGGTCGGAGCGCCCCTCGAGTCGGCGCTGCTGGCACCGGCCAGCGCCAGAGCCAGCTCCGCCGCGCTCTGGAAGCGATCTCCCGGCCGCTTGGCGACGGCCCGCAGGATGGCGCGGTCGAGCTCTTGCGGAACGGCCTGCGGCGCGAGCCGCGACGGCGGCGGCGGCATCTCGACGAGCTGCGCGTGGTAGATGGCGTCGGCGGTCTTGTGCTTCGCGAACGGGTGCACGCCAGTGATCAGCTCGTAGAGCACGAGGCCCGCGGCGTAGACGTCCGTGGCGGCGCTCACCAAGCCGCCCTCGAGCTGCTCGGGGGCGGCGAAGTGCGGCGTCCCGACCATGCCGCCCTCGTGGGTCGAGAAGCGCGGCCTCACCAGCCCGGACAGCGCCGCCTCGTCCAGGACCTTCGCGACGCCGAAGTCGAGCACCTTCAGCGTGCCGTCGCGGCACAAGAACAGGTTCTCGGGCTTGACGTCACGGTGCACGAGCCCGGCTTGGTGCGCGGCGTGGAGCCCCGCCAAGGCCTGGGTCAAGAGCCCCAGCGCTTCGCCCACGGGGATCGGCCGCCGCCGCGACAGCTCCTCCGCCAGCGAGCGCCCCTCGAGGCGTTCCATGACCAGGTACGCTCGCCCGGCGGCGTTGGTGCCGAAGTCCGTGACCTTCACCAGGTTCGGGTGGGACAGCCGGGCCAGCGCCTGCGCCTCGATCCGCAGGCGATCGACCAGATCCGCGCGCGCGGCCAGCTCTGCCCTGAGCAGCTTGACCACCACGCGCTGCGCGAGCCCGGCATGCTCCGCCTCGAGTACGGTGCCCATGCCGCCCTGGCCCAGGGACGCGATGAAGCGATACGGGGTGCCGGCCAGCGCCGCCGCGCCTTCGTCCGCGGACGAGGTCATCGCGCGGCGAGTATAGACGGCTGGAGGCTACTTGCGCACGACGACGTAGACTTTCTTCTCGCCGGGCTGGGAGATCCCGTGCCAGCCGTCGGGCAGCTGGGGATCGGCCCAGTGCCAGACTCGCAGCGCGTCGCTCGGGGAGAGCTGGATCTGCCCCTGACCGTTCTCGATGCCGAAGCGATCGTGCCAGGGTGCGCCGATCAGCATCTGTCCGCTGCTGAGCTGGATGGCCCACGGCGCGTCGTAGACGTCGAACAGCTCCTCGATGCCCTTGGGGTTGAACTTCGACGCGGTGATGTGCTTGCCGGTGAGCTCGAAGCTGCCTTGCTCGGTCGAGGCGGAGGTCTTCGGATCGCCCAGTCGATCGCGGCCGGTGCTGATCAGCGTGACGAACACGGGCTTTCGGCCCTCGTACAGCACCAGCGTGTTGGTCACGATGCTGACGTCCATCCACTTCTGGTCGCCCTGGGCGAAATCCGGCCAGGCGTTGCGCTTGCGCACTACGAGCACGTCGCGGTGACGCGCGTAGCGTCCGTCGGCCATGCCCCAGTACTTGAGCGGGCCGACGGTGCGGAACTTCCCCGTGAGGCTCAGGATCTGGTGGTATTCGAGGGGATCGAGCTTGTCGGCCTCGCCCTTCTCGACCTGCCAGGCCCGTATTCCGCGCTTGACCACGAAGCCGACCGGCAGCTCGGTCTTGTCGTCGAGCTCGACGCCCTTGAATTCGCTCGCCACCACGGGCTCGAGGTCGCTGGCCTTGACGAACTGCCCGCTCGGGGTGAGCGCCAGGCGTTGCATCTTGCCCTCGGGGTCCATCGCGTTCCACGAGCCCACCACGGCGATGATGCTGCGGCGCCGGAGCTTGCCCACCTCCTTGACGGAGTTCTCCTTGCCCGTGTCGCGCTCGAGCAGCGGCCCCTCGCTCTTCATGCGGCCGTAGACGAAGGGAGAAGGCTGGTCGAGCTTCGGTCCTTGGGCCATCGCCACCAGGGTCGGGTGCTTCAGATCCAGGGTGGCGCTCTCACCGGCACAAACGAAACCGGCCGGTCGCACCGGGTACCAGCCACCGGGACACTTGTCGGTGGAGTAGGGCTTCTCCGCGCGGGCGACCAGTGCGCCCGCGTGCAGGTAACCGAGCTGCTTGCCGGTGGTGGACGGGCGGTCCATCACCGGCGTCACCTCGGCCACCGCTCCCAGCTTGGGCCCGTTCGCCGGCGGCACCGGCACGCTCGGGATCTCGACCTCTTCGGTCTTCGACAGGGCTGGGAGGTCGTCCTGGTTCTTGTTCGAGCAGCCCAGAGCACCGGCCGAAACGACCAGCGCGAGCGCTCCCACCCCGAAGCGGACGTTCGCGAGCATATGGCGAGCCATGACTCCCGGTGGCATGGGGGGCGGGGTTTGGCCCAATTTTCGGCTGGCTCTGGGTGGTTGCATCCCGCCTGCCGCCGGCGGAAACCAGGGGCATGCGAAGGATCGACGTCTCCGAGCTCGAGCCTGTCGTCGGCGCGAAATACCCGCCGCCTTTCGACGAACCCTGCCGAGGGCGGGCCGTGCAGCGCATCGCCGCAGCGGCGGGCCTGACGCAGTTCGGCGTGAACCGCGTGCGCCTGCCGCCTGGCGCGTGGGCCAGCCAGCGGCACTGGCACGAGCGGGAGGACGAGCTGGTCTACGTGCTCGAAGGCGAGCTCACCTTGGTCACCGACGCCGGCGAGGAGATCCTCCGGCCGGGGGACGCCGCCGCGTTCAAGGCAGGCGTCCGCGACGGTCACCACCTCCAGAACCGCTCGCAGAGCGACGCAGTGTTCCTGGTCGTGGGGACGCGCGACGACGCCGACAACGGCGAATACCCGGACATCGATCTGGTGTTCGGCCCCGGTCGCTACAGCGGGAAGGGCGGCTACAGGCACAAGGACGGGACGCCGTACTGAGCGGAGGGCCGGCATGAAGGAGCTCGCCTCGCTGTGCGCTGCCCTCGGCGCGGTCGTCGGCGCCGAGTACGTGATCAGCGACGAAGGCGTGCTCGCCCAGGCCGCGACCGCGACCTTCGCCACCACGGCCCGCGTGCTCGCCGTGGTGCGACCGGGGAGCCGCGAAGAAGTGCGCGAGGTCTTGCGGCTCGCGACGCAGCATCGGGTACCGATCTACCCCGTGAGCGGCGGCAAGAACTGGGGCCTGGGCTCGCGGGTCCCGCCCGGGGACGCGGTGCTGCTCGACCTCGGACGAATGAACCGCATCCTGGACTTCGACGAGGAGCTCGCGACCGTCACCCTCGAGCCCGGGGTCAGCTTCCGGCAGCTCTACGCCTTCTTGTGTGAGCAGCGCTCGCGCTTGTTCGCCGCGACCACGGGGGGCAGCCCGGACGGCAGCGTGGTCGCGAACGCTCTCGAGCGCGGCGATGGTGCTGGCCCGAACGGCGACCGTGCGCTTCACCTCGCCGCCCTCGAGGTCGTGCTCGCGACCGGCGAGGTGGTGCACACGGGGTTCGATCGCTTCGAAGGCGCGAGCGCGGCGCGGTTGCACCGATTCGGCGTGGGTCCGGCGCTCGACGGGCTGTTCACGCAGTCCAACCTGGGCGTGGTCACGCGCGCCACCGTCTGGCTCGCGCCCCTGCCGCGCTTCCTGGCCGCCGTGCGCTTCGCCGTACGCGAAGACGCGGCGCTGGGACCGCTGGTGGACGCGATCCGGCGCTTGCGCCTGGACGGCACGTTGCGCTCGCCCGTCGGCATCTGGAACGACTACCGCGTGCTCTCCGTAGCCGAGCGCTATCCGTTCGAACGCATGTTGGGCAGGACGCCGCTCTCTCCGGAGGTGCTGGCCGAGAAGAGCGCCGCCTGGGGCGGGCAGCGCTGGCTCGGGCTCGCCTCGGTCTACGCGGGGAGCGAGCAGCTCGGGCAGGCTGCGGTCGCTCACCTGGAGACCGAGCTCGGGCCGCGGGTAGACGAGCTCGGCGTCGACGCAAAGAGCGGTGACCCGGTGGCCGGGGAGGAGCTCTTTCCGGTGGCCGAGCCGGGGTTCGCCTTCCTGCAAGGCGTTCCTCACGAGCAGAGCCTGCGCAGCATGTACTGGCGCAAGCGCACGCTGCCGCCGACAGTCCCGGATCCCGATCGCGACGGCGTGGGTCTGCTCTGGCTGTGCCCGCTCCTCCCGCTCCGCGGCGAGGACGTGGTGAAGGCCGTGGCGCGAGCCGAGCGCTGTTTGCTCGCCCACGGGTTCGAGCCGCTCTTGGCGCTGGTCGCCCACGGCGAGCGCAGCGCGCAGCTGTTGCCGATGATCGTCTACGACCGCGAAGTGCCCGGCGCCGACGCCAAGGCGCTGGCCTGCCACGATGCGCTGCTCGCCGAGCTCGCCTCGCTGGGCCACCACCCGCAGCGGCTGGCGCTTCCGGCGCAGGACGCGCTGCCGCTGCCGCAGGACGACTACGGCGCGGTGCTGTCGCGGCTCGAGCGTGCGCTCGATCCGGCGGACGTGCTCGCCCCGGGCCGCTACGACTTCCGGAAGTCCTGGCCGAAAGCCCGCTGATCAGGGGGACTGGCATCCGTCAGGTCCCTGATCGTCGTCATGGGACGAAGCTCCGGGGACCCCGCATCCTTGCCGGGCCATGAAGATCACCGAAGGCCTCCTGGGTGAGCACGCGCTGTCCTACGCGCTGTTCGACCAGGTCGAGAGCATCGCGGACGACGCGAGGACGCTGGAGGAGCTGGTCGCCGCGGAGAGCCTCCTGTCCTGCGCCGTGATGAGCCACGCGGCCCTGGAAGACGAGGTCTTGTTCCCGGCGCTGGTCGAGCGCGGGCAGGCGGAAGGTCCGCTCGACGTGATGCGCTCCGAGCACAAGGAGATCGAGCTTCTGGCGGGCGCCGTCCGCGCGTCGCAGACGCTGGACGAAGCGCGCGAGGTCATGTACCGCCTGCTCGACACGCTGCGGGAGCACTTCGGCAAGGAGGAGCGCATCCTCTTCCCGCTGTGCGAGCGGCTGCTCGGCGAGCAGCTGCTCCTGGAGCTCGGCGAGCGCTGGGCGAAGCGTCGCGGAGTGGGTTAGGCCCAAGCGCGATGATTTGCTGCTGACACGGCGTTCGGCGTGTGCGATCAGGAGCCATGTCCGGTGGCGAGATCGACTGGGAGGTCTTCGCGGCGCACCTCAAGGAGCAGGGCGAGGAGCACGTGCTCGACGAGTACCCGGAGTACGCCGAGTACCTGCGCAAGAAGGCAGGGGTGGTCGCGCCAGCCACCGCCCCGCCCGCCCCGGAAGCCGGAGAGTCGGTGCGCGTGGTCGAGCGCATCGTCGAGGTCATTCGCTGCAAGTTCTGCAACGAGCTCTCGCCGGTGGAGCAGCCGAAGTGCCGGAGCTGCGGACAGGAAGCGTTCTATTGAGAATGCCCCACCCGGCCACCCCCACCGTAGTCCTCCGCCGGGGGCATGCCCCCGGACCCCCGACGCGACTCGTTTCACTCGTCGCGGGCTCGCTTCGCTCGCGTAGTTGCCCGCGAGACACTCACGCGACTTTGGACGGCGCCGCGCCGATGGGCAACTACTGAACCTCAGTCCTGCCGCTCGTCGTCCCGGCGCGGGCGCCGGTTCACGTCGAGGATGCGCTTGCGCACGCGCACCGCGTCCGGGGTCACCTCGACCAGCTCGTCCTTGTCGATGAACTCCATCGCAGTGTCGATGCTCAGCAGGTGCGGCGGGGAGAGGATCACGTTCTCGTCCCGGCCGGCGGCGCGGATGTTGGTCAGCTTCTTCTCGCGCGTGGCGTTCACGTCTAGATCGTTGGCGCGGTTGTGCTCGCCGATGATCATGCCCTCGTAGACCTCGGTTCCCGGGTCGATGAACAGCACGCCGCGCGGCTGCAGGTGGAACAACGCGTACGGGGTGGTGTTTCCCGCGCGGTCCGAGACGATGGCGCCGTTGACGCGGCGGAGCATCGGTCCGCGGTAGGGCTCCCAGCCCTCGAACAGCGTGTTCAGGAGGCCCATGCCGCGCGTCTCGGTCAGGAACGAGGAGCGGAAGCCGATCAGACCGCGGGACGGCACGATGTACTCCATGCGCGCGCGTCCGAAGCCCAGGTTCGACATCTTCACCATCTGGCCCTTGCGCTCGCCCAGGCGGGTGGTCACCGCGCCCACGAACTGGTCGGGGACGTCCACCACCACGCGCTCCACGGGCTCCATCTTCTGTCCGTCCACCTCGCGCACCACGACCTCGGGCATGCCGAGCGCGAACTCGTAGCCCTCGCGGCGCATGGTCTCGGCCAGAATCGCCAGCATCAGCTCGCCGCGGCCGTAGACCAGGAAGGTGTCCGGCTCCGACGTGTCCTCGAAGCGCAGCGCCAGGTTGCGCTTCGACTCCTTGATCAGCCGCTCGCGCACGTGACGCGACGTGACCCACTTGCCCGTGCGCCCGGCGAACGGCGAGGAGTTCACCAGGAAGCTCATCTTGATGGTCGGCTCCTCGACCTGGATGCGCGGCAGCGGGTTCGGGTGCTCGGGCGCCGCGACGGTGTCGCCGATCTGCACGTCATCCATCCCGGCGATCGCCACGATGTCGCCGGCGGCAACGTGGGTCGCCTTCACTCGCTTGGTGCCCTCGAAGGTGAAGAGGCTCGAGAGGCGGCAGCGGCTCTGGGCTTTCTCCTGGAGCAGCACCACCTCCTGGTTCACCTCCACGGCGCCCTGCCAGAGCCGGCCGATGGCCAGGCGCCCGACGTAGTCATCGTGCTCGATGTTGTGCACCAGGAGCTGAAGCGGGAGCTTCGGGTCACCCTTGGGCCCCGGCACGCTCTCGATCAGCGTCTCGAACAGCGGGGACAGGTCACGACCTTCTTCCTCCAGCGAGCGCTTGGCGATGCCGAGCTTGCCGATGGCGTAGAGCGTGGGGAAGTTCGCCTGGGCGTCGCTGGCCTCCAGCTCGCAGAACAAGTCGAAGATCTCGTTCAGCACCTCGTCCGGGCGCGCGTCCTGGCGGTCGATCTTGTTGATGATCACCACCACCGGCAGGCCGAGCTCCAGGGCCTTCTTGAGCACGAAGCGCGTCTGGGGCAGCGGCCCCTCCGCCGCGTCCACCAGCAAGATGGCGCCGTCCGCCATCTTCAGCGTGCGCTCGACCTCGCCGCCGAAGTCCGCGTGGCCCGGCGTGTCGATGATGTTTATGAGCACGTCCTTGATGCGGACGCTGGCGTGCTTGGCCAAGATGGTGATCCCACGCTCGCGCTCCAGGTCGTTGGAGTCCATGATGCGCTCCGCGACGACTTCGTTCTGGCGGAACACGCCGGTCTGGCGCAGCATGGCGTCCACCAGCGTGGTCTTGCCGTGATCGACGTGCGCGATGATGGCGACGTTCCGCACGTCGGAGCGAGTCGGGGGTGTCATGGTCGCGCGCCGAACTAGCGCAAAGCGCGCGTCCTGTCCAAGCGATAGTCTTCAGACCACGCCTAGCCGCTCGAACACCGGCAGTCGGTTCGCTTCGAGATCCTTGGCTTGTAGCAGAAGCTCCCGCTTGTTCTCGTCCTCGGGCTCGAGCCGCTTGCCCTCCTTCATCACGCGCTGGTTCTGCACGGCCAGGAGCTGCCAGGCGTGGTCCACCCACTCGGTCAGAGTCTGCTTGCCCTCTGCCCTCGCGATCAAGAGCAAGTGGTCGAGGCGCGAGATGGCGACGCCGGTGCCGGTCACTGGCGAGGCCAAGAAGCTGATGTCCGAGCTGGTCCGCGCGCGGTCCAGGAGGTGTCGGTTCAGCGCGCGGGTGCGGGGGCGGGCGCGCTCGATGTCGGCCTCTTCCTGGACCAGGTACAGGTTGTACTTCCCGAGCAACACCGTCACCGCCTGAACCAGCTGACCGAAGCTCACTCCCTTGGCCGTCCGCTCGAGCTCGGCCAAGCTCTTCGGGCGGGCGCCCTCGGCGGCGAGCGCCTCGATCACCGGAGCGTAGATCGACTCCTGAAGCTTCGCCGTGCCGAGCGAGCCCTTGACCTCGAGGCTGATGGCCTTGGGATCGACCGCGAGCACGACCCGGAATGCGCGCAACAGCTCGCCCTGCACCAGGGTCGGCAGCTTGCGCGGGCCGCGGACGAAGTAGTCGCGGCGGAACTGCGCGTTGGTCAGGAAGTCCCGCACCGTCTCGCGCAGCACCACGTCGCTGATGCCGGCCACCAAGGCTTGCCCTTCCGCGCTCAGGTGCAGGCCATCGAGCTGCTCGAGCAGCGTGGCGTTGGTTGCGTGCGAGAGCTTCGCGGGCTCGAGCTCCTCAACGATCTGCGCGAAGGGCATGGGGTGCCACTCTTCGTTCAGGAGCTCGTGGGCGAGGTACTTTCGAGGCTTCTCCTTCATCTTCTTCAGGCGCTCGAACACCCGCGGGTGCGCCTTGAAGTAGATGGAGCCGGCGTCGCCCAGCTTCTCGGCGAAGTCGAGGGCGGCATCGAGCCGGTTCAAGATCCCGGCGGCCTCGGTGCCGGCGCGGGCGGAGTGCACCTCGAGCAGGTGACGCAGCGGCACGGTCGGCGACCAGCCGGGCGTCACGTTGTAGGAGACGTAGAAGACGCCGCCCGGCTTGAGCTTCTTCCTCGCGATCTCGACGATGACGCGGCGGTTCTCCGGCGAGATCCACGACCAGATGCCGTGGAGCATGACCATGTCGAACTGGGGAACGTCGTCCCGCTCCGCGAGCTCGGCGAAGCTCGCGTCGAGCACCCGGGCCTCCGAGCCGGAGGCAAGGACGAGCTCCTCGGCGGTGGTGGCCTGCGCCGGGTTGAAGTCCGTGCCCCAGAAGCTGCCCGGGCAGGCCGCCGCGTGGATGGCGAGCGAGACCCCCTGCCCGAAGCCCAGCTCCAGGTAGCTCGGGCGGGTGAGGTCGCGGGTCCGCACCCCGCGGCTGGCGAGGGCCCAGCGCGTCTGCAGCGCGGACAGCTCCGGGAAATACCCGGCCGTGTAGTCGACCTCGTAGACGTAGCCTTCCGTCCAGCTCATTTGCCCCGGGGCTTGATACCACGAACGCGCCACGGGACCGGCGGTCACGCTCGGGGTGTGAACCCGGGGACTCGGCCCCGGCAGATCGAGCGGAAAGCCGCGCGGGCACGCCTGGCCCGACTCGTGCTAAGCGCCGCGACCATGAGCACGACGAGACTCTGGGTGGGCGCGCTGGCCTCGGTCCTCGGCCTGGGAGCGTGCGGGGGCAGCACGGACTCCGGGCTCAACGCCAGCGGCGGCTCGAGCTCCGGCGGGACCGCCGGCGGTGGCGGCTCGGGGGGCGGGGCGGGCTCGTCGAGCGGCGGCGCTGCGGGCGCGCCGAGCGGTGGCGCTGCGGGCGCCGGAGGCAGCGGGGCGTCGAGCAGCGGCGGAGCCGCCGGCTACACCCTGGACGACGTGTGCCAGAAGACCCAACCCCAGGGCTGCGAGTGGAGCAAGGCCTGCTGCACCCAGAGCGGCTTCGGCTACGACGCGACTGGTTGCGCGAAGAACGCCATGGCGGGCTGCGAGAAGAACGTGGAGGAGGTCAAGGCGGGCAAGATGACCTTCGACCCGACGAAGGTGGATGCGTGCCTCGCGGTCTACCAGAAGCTGCTCGGCCAGTGCACGCTGGGCGTCCACGAGTACCTGCTCGCGCTCGACGAGCTCAAGACCTGCAGCCTCACCTTCCAGGGCAAGCTGCCGACGGGAGCGAGCTGTGATCGCGACGCGCAGTGCGCGCCGTCCGCGGACCCGAACGTCTTCGTCGGCTGCGACGACGTGACGGGGAAGTGCACGCAGTCGAAGCGGCTCTCGCTCGGCGCAACCTGTGCCGTAGGCGACGCTGTGGCCGACTTCTGCGCCCCGGGCCTGTATTGCGACGCGGCTTGGTCGCCGACTCCTCCGTACCCAGGCGTGTGCAAGACGGCCACGGCGGAAGGGCAACAGTGCAACGGGTTCAAGCCCTACAATCTGGAGTGCGGCCCCGGGTTCTACTGCAACAAGGGCACGAGCCTGTGCACCAAGGCCAAGGTGGGCGGGGCGACCTGCACCGAGACCATCGAGTGCCAGAGCTTCAGCTGCAGCCTGGGCAAGTGCGGCGCGCTGGCGCCGCTGGTCGATCAGAAGACCTGTACGGGCTGAGGCCTTGAGGTAGGCTTGGGTGCGTGCAGGGCCCTGACGACGAGGACGAGTCCGCGTCTGGCGAGGTGAGCTCGGTGCGGGTCGATCTGGCGAGCCTGCCGGACTTCGCCGACGAAGAGCTGCCGGACTTCTCGGCGTCCTCGGCCTCGCAGTCGAAGGAGCTGCCCGCACTGGATCCCGAGCACGAGCTGCACGTCGAGATCACGGTGCCCGAGTCGGTGGAGGAGCCGCCGGTGCTGGGCCCCGAGCACGAGGTTCACGAGGAAGAGCCGCCGGTGCTGGGCCCCGAGCACGAGATCCACGACGTGGAGCTGCCGGTTCTCGGAGCTGAGCACGAAGTGCACGAGGTGCAGGTGCCTGTGTTGGGCCCCGAGCACGAGGTGCACGAGCAAGCGCTGCCGGTGCTGGGCGCCGAGCACGAGGTGCACGAGCAAGCGCTGCCGGTGCTGGGCGCCGAGCACGAGGTGCACGAAGTGGAGCTGCCGGTGCTGGGCGCCGAGCACGAGGCTCACGAGGAGGAGCTGCCGGTGCTGGGCGCCGAGCACGAGGTGCACGAAGTGGAGCTGCCGGTGCTGGGCCCCGAGCACGAAGTGCACGAGGAGGAGGCGCCGGTTCTGGGCCCCGAGCACGAGGAGGAGCCGCTGGTGACGGGCCCCGAGCACGAGCTCCGCGACGAATCGCTGCCCGACGTCGCGGCCGAAGGGGAACCGCTCCCGGGGCTGGACGCCGCGGCGGACGCCGACGAAGACGCCGAGCCCACCGAGTCCGAGGCGCCGGAAGACGCCGAGGCGTCGCGCAACTACCGCCAGATCTACGAGACCGAGCTCCGGCCGCTGGAGCGCGACGCTCGTATCGCCGCCGCGCACACCGCCGACGGCTCCCTCCTGTGTGCGCTCTGCCTCGACCCCGAGCCGCAAGTGATCCGCGCCATCCTGGAGAACTCCCTGGTCGGTCTGGACCACGCGCGCCTGATCGCGCGGCACCACAAGAACCCGGTCGGGCTGGAGGCGATCGTGCAGCGCACGGAGTTCGCGCGCGACACGCAGGTGCAGCGTCTGCTGGTGCGGAACAACCAGCTGACCGACAGCTTGCTGCGCCGGCTCGTCGGGCAAAAGCCGCTGCGCGAGCTCTACAAGGTCGCCATCGACCGCGACGTCGCCGAGCGTAACCGCGTCGGGGCGCGCGGCCTGCTCCGCACGCGCTGGTCGAGCTCCTCCAGCGAGGAGCGCGCGGACTTCGTCATGGCCACCGAAGCGCGCTGCCTCACGCTCTTGATTGGCCAGACCTTCGACTCGCGCATGACCTCGATCTTGTGCGGAAAGCAGTTCAACTCGGTGCTGTTCATCCAGAACCTGGCGCGCTTCCCGGCCTGCCCGCCGGCGCTGCTCGTGCACCTCTTGAAGCAGCCGTTCGTGCGGAAGAGCCCTGCGTTGCGCAAGGTGCTCTTCCAGCATCCGAACGTGCCGTCTCAGGTGAAGCGGAACCTCTGATCTAGCCTCGACTCGCGCTTTCGCGCCGCGCGAGACCCGCTGCGAGTGGGTCTCTTCGCAGCTTGCCGCGAGACGTCACCAAAGCGGGGACGCGAGTGGCAGCGCGGCCGCCGGCGCCGTGATCGCCCCTGGCGTGAGCTCTCAAGGCCGACATCGAGGCGTGCGCCAAGTGCGGAAGTGCTCCGCGGCGTGGTTTCGCGGCCGAGACGGTGATGCCCACCTGCACAGTCGGCGAAGACGCCGAGCCGCCTCCGCTCGCACCCGCGAGGAGCCCGCCGTTCTTCACCAGCCGGCGTTGCGCCAGAAGCTCGGGCTTCGGCGCTCGGCGACCAACCCGACGCGCAGACGGACATGCTAGTCGGGAGGTGCGCTCGCTCCGGTCCCGCGTGCAGGGTGGACGTTTGCCTGGTAGTCTCTACGACGGGTACCTTGGACGGCTTCAGTAGCGAAGCGGAGGGTTTTTTCCCGCGGACGCGGACGGCGCAGTCCGCTGCGCGCCCGTTGCCAGTCAGACGGGCCAGCTGTCCCACTACCCGCCTTCATCGCACCCACTCGCACGTCGAAGGGTTCAAGCAAGGAGAGGAAGTGGAAGGAGATGCTCTCGTTGCCGGTGTGGGACCAAGACGCCGTCCAAGCGCCGGCGACGGGCCTGCGCGGGTTGAGCCTTCCCGCAGCAGGTCGTCGCCGTGCTCCAGGGGCAGGTCGGTGCGTCAAGAGCGCGGGGCCGACGACGTGAGGGAGACGATCTTGAGTGGGGCTTCTCGTCGGAGGCGCGATGTTGAGTCTCTTCAGACTCCTCGGGGCTGCCTTCTCGGAGAGCCGGCCCCGGCGAACCGGAGGCGCCGTCGCGCGAGGCAAGGTGTCCCACGCGGGAAGCTCGCCGACTCGAATGAGCAGTCCGCGATGAAGATCACGGTCCAACGCGAGGCAACGTACCGGCGGTTGCACAACACGCCGGAGGCGTTGCTCAAGCGCCGGCGTGCTCGCACTCACCGGTCTGCTCGCTGTCGTGAACGATCGGTAGCGGACCCAGGGCCGGGCCGCGGCAACGGCTCGCCTTTCGCCTTCTATGGGAGCGAAGGCGGAGTTGTGGCGCGTTCAAGCGCACAGCGCGCGGCCGGAATTCGCCAGGCACCAACCGGCGGGAACCCATCAGAGCGCTTGTCTGCTCACACTTTCAGTCTATGAAGACGAAATGGCCCACCGATGCCCGAACCTCCGCTCGCATGAAGCGCGTCGGGAAGAGCGCTACCGCGGCGGAGCTACGCGTGCGAGCTACGCTGCGTCTGCTCGGGGTCCGCTCTCGCACGGTGGTGCGCTCGCTGCCTGGTACCCCGGACCTCGGGAGCAAGAAGCGACGCTGGGTGATATTCGTGAATGGGTGTTTCTGGCACGGACACCCAGGTTGCTCCCGCGCGACCATACCCAGAAGGAACCGCGCAGCGTGGCTTGCCAAGATTGCCGCCAACAAGTCGCGGGACACTCGGGTGGAGCGCGAGCTGCGGGGGGCCGGATTTTCGGTCCTGGTCGTCTGGGAATGCCAGACGTTGGACGCGGAGCTCCTTGGTCGTCGGCTTCGCAGCTTCTTCCGACGAATCGACACACAACCGCGGCGCTCGACGAGCCGATGAGGCGTACGTGCCTGAAGCGCCCGTGCCCTTGGAGTGCGGGACCTCCCAATAAGCCACTTGATCGGCAGATGACTATGAGTATCATGCCGGGAGCGGACGACCATGCTCAAGAAGATCACCGACATACGAACGCGACGGCTGGAGCTTGGGCTTCCGCAAGGCGATGTCGCCCACCGCGCTGGGGTTCGTGAGACCGACCTTCGGAAGTGGGAGCGAGGGCTCGAGCTACCCGACCGCGCAGCGGCTGAGCGCATTGGGAAGATCCTCGGGATCGACGCTGAGCGACTTCTGCGAGAGCAGGGGCAGCACGCTGAGAGCGCCACGCCGGGCGAGGGCTACACGACTGCCGAGGCGGGTAGGGGCGACGTCGTCCCACGAACGGCCGAACCGCCGAGCGGGCGCCGCCGAGTCCTGGACATCTTCTGCGGTTCGGGCGGACTCTCGTTCGGGTTCGAGCAATCGGGTGGCTTTGCGACAACGTGCGGTATCGACCTGCTACCCGACCGCATCGAGACGTTCGTGACCAACCACCACCACGCGACTGGGATTGCGGGGGATCTTCGCGCACACTCGCTTAGCGAACTGCACCGCCTGACCGGAGAGGTCGACGTCGTTGTCGGCGGCCCGCCGTGCCAGGGCTTCTCGTCGATCCGGCCATTTCGCAATCTAACCGAAGGAGATCCGCGCAACTCGTTGGCCGAGCACTACGTCTTGGTTATCAACCACCTTCGACCGGAGTGGTTTGTGTTCGAGAACGTCGTTGGAATTCTGACGCATGAGGGCGGGATGCGCCTGCAGTCGGTTCTTGAGGGACTGAGCGCTGCCGGCTACTCTGTCGATTGGCGCGTCGTGAACGCGGCCCTCTTCGGTGTCCCGCAGTTCCGCGAGCGCGTAGTCATCGTCGGCAATCGGATCGGAGTTCCGTTCATCTGGCCGAAACCCACGCATCGAGTCGACTACAAGAGCATGGCCGGATCGCGTCCCGAAGTGATCCGCACTGACCCGCTGTTCTCAGTTGGCCTCCCGCAGGCGGTCACGCTCATGGAGGCCATCGACGATCTGCCCGCCATCCCGTCCGGGGGCGAAGCTTCCGCATACGGGAAGGCGGCGCGGACGGACTATCAGCGCCTAATGCGCAGCGGGTCCAGGCAACTGACGCTCCACAAAGCAACGAAGCACTCGCCCAAGATGCTTGAGATCATCCGCCATGCGGGGGCCAATATCTCGGCGTTACCTCCAGGTATGGTCAAGAGTGGATTCAGCTCCTGCTACAGTCGCCTAGACCCTGGCCGCCCGAGCACCACCCTCACGGTGAACTTCGTTCATCCTGCGTCCAATCGCTGCATCCACCCCCATCAGGATCGCGCGCTCACTCCTCGTGAAGGTGCCAGAATCCAGAGCTTTCCAGACCGCTTCGAGTTCAGAGGGACCAGCGCGCAGATCGTGAAGCAGATCGGCAATGCTGTGCCGCCGCTTCTCGGACAACGGATCGCTGAAGCGATTCTCTACTCGGAACAGGTTGCTGGCAACACGTCTCGGCGAGTACGACAGGATCAAGTCGCGCCCGCCGCGGTGCTTGACACGTAGGGTATGGAACTCGCCTGTCAGCTTACGTGATCGCGCGCGCCCTCGCGAAGAGCGCCGCTGCATTTCGATATGCAGCGCCAGAAGGAGACAAGGGGCAGCGGTGGAGGTCGCAGTAGACGAGCTGCAGAGCCTCCATCCCGTCCGCGTTGATCACCGCTGTCTTGCCGCTGTCTCCTTCGGTGTTGCTGAAGTTGAAGTGACTCTTCTTGAGAGCCCCGACCCGGACCTCCCAGATCCAGGCCACGTCGCCACGGCTGCCCTTTCCCCGCCGGTAGACCCCGTTCGCGTCTCCGAGGACGTAGCGCACGGTCAAGTGAGGGCCCGGCTTGATCAGATGACCCTTCGGCTTATTACTCTCGAGAGCGACCTTGATCTCCACGTCCTTGCAGCCGGCGCCGCGACCGAGAAGGTCGGGATACGTGTGGGGTGCGTTCGCCACGAAACGCCCCCCTGACGTCCGGACGATTCCGCCGCGGTAGAGGTTCCCGATGATCGCGGACAGGTTCGCAAGCTCCAGGAGCATCGAGAGGCGCTCGCCACCCGCTTCGATGAGCTTCCCGTCGATGCTGTCCAGGACCTGGTGGACGTAGGTGATGCTCCGCCCGATCACGTCGATGGACAGCCCGAACTCGTCCAAGGACGGTTGATGAGCCAGGTACTTCTTGTTGCAGAAGCGCGACATCTTCGCTCCCTGGAGGGGCCTAGCGCACGTCCGCGAAGAGTTCGCCAGGGCGAACTCGCAGCGCACGAGCAAGCTGAAGCAAGTTGAGAACTCCGACGTTTCGCTCGCCGCGCTCGATCCCACCGATGTACGTTCGGTGGAGCCCACAGCGCTCAGCGAGTTCCTCCTGCGAAAGGCCGGCGGCCCGCCGGAACTCTCTGACGCGCTGCCCGAAGCGCTTGAGGTCCGGGTTCATCCGCGCGCTACTCCATCGCGATGATGACGATGGGTCTACAGACGATAAGTATCACAGTCGAGCGGAACGACGCCTCTGGAGGGACTTCGCGATGCGCCGAAGTGTGACGAGCGCCTGCGGTGAGTCCAGGAGCACGCGCGCGTGAAGCGCGCCGAGGTGCTTTCGGGCGCGTAGCTCCTCCGAGAGGTGTTCGACGCCGTCGGAGACGCGCAACCCGGGAGCGTGCACGTAGGCCCACGGCCCGAAGATGACGATCCTTGGCGCGCGCCCATGCTCTCCGAAGAAGAACGCGTTCGCGGCCAAATTCGCGGCAGGGTTCATCCGAGCATACGACGTGACGAAGGCACACGTCCGAGCGAGCTGCTCCAGCTCTCTCGCGGCACGGCGCATGATTTGCCGACGTTCTGCGGGAGTTGACCTAGTCTTCGGCGGCATGGCTGCTACCTGGGCACCGCGAGGACACTACCACATGGCAGCGCACGGGGTTCGCGCGTGACGCGCAGGTACAGCGTCTTCTGGTGCCCAACAACGAGCTCACCGACAGCCCGTTTCGCAGTCGGGCGGAAGCCACTGCCCGAGCCATCGACCGTGACGTCGCCGACCGGAACCGCGTCGGGGCGTGCCTGGCTCAGCATGCGCTGGTGGAGGTCCTGCGACGAGCGCCCAGATTTCGTCATCGCGACTGAGCGCGCTCCCTGGGTCTTGAGTCGATCACAACTCGTGGCTTTCGTGGCGCAGGAATTGTGCTTGGCAACGTTGGTTCCTCAGTGCTCCCCGCCGAGCTCCCACTTCGCGGGGCTGCGCCACAGGCGCGAGCGCAACAGCTCGCGCTCGTAGAGCAGCTCCTTCGGGAGCCGATCGTAGAAGCGATCGAAGTGCTCTTCGTGGGCGACCGCCTCGGTGCGACCCGCCTCGCGGCTGACGGTCATCAGCTCGTAGAACTTCTTGGGATCGTAGTCCAGGCCGTCCCAGGCGATGTCCTCGTGGCGGGGCATCCAGCCGAGCGGGCTCTCGACCGCGTAGGCCCGCCCGCGCACGCGTTCGACGATCCAGCGCAGCACGCGCATGTTCTCGCCGAAGCCCGGCCACATGAACTTGCCGTTTTCGTCCTTGCGGAACCAGTTGACGCGGAAGATGCGCGGCGGGTTCGGGATGCGCCGGCCCATGTTCAGCCAGTGGCCCCAGTAGTCGGCCATGTTGTAGCCGCAGAAGGGCAGCATGGCCATCGGGTCTCGGCGCACGGCGGCCTGACCCACGGCGGCGGCGGTGGCCTCCGAGCCCATGGTCGCCGCCAGGTAGACGCCGTGCGACCAGTTGAAGGCTTGGAACACCAGCGGCATGTCCTTCGAGGTCCGGCCGCCGAAGATGAACGCGCTGATCGGCACGCCGCCGGGCGCTTCCCAGTTCGGGTCGGCGGTGGGGCACTGGGAGACCGGGGCGGTGAAGCGGGAGTTGGCGTGCGCCGCCGGTGTCGTGGAGTCGGGCGTCCAGTCGCGCCCCTGCCAGTCGATGCAGTGCTTGGGAGGATCCGACAACCCCTCCCACCACACGTCGCCGTCGTCGGTGAGCGCCACGTTGGTGAAGATGCAGTTCTTGGTCAGGGCGGCGATGGCGTTCGGGTTGGTCTTCTCGCCCGTGCCCGGCGCCACGCCGAAGAAGCCCGCCTCAGGGTTGATGGCGTAGAGCTCGCCGTCCTTGCCGGGCTTGATCCAGGCGATGTCGTCGCCGACGGTGAAGATCTTCCAGCCGTCGAAGCCCTTGGGCGGGACCATCATGGCGAAGTTCGTCTTGCCGCAGGCGCTCGGGAAGGCGGCAGCGACGTAGGTGCGCTCCCCCTGGGGGCTCTCCACGCCGACGATCAGCATGTGCTCGGCCAGCCAGCCTTCGTCGCGCGCCATCACGCTGGCGATGCGCAGCGCGAAGCACTTCTTGCCCAGCAGCGCGTTGCCGCCGTAGCCCGAGCCGAAGGACCAGATCTCGCGCGTCTCCGGGAAGTGCGCGATCACGGTGTTATCGGGGTTGCACGGCCACGGCACGTCCTTCTCGCCGGGCGCCAGCGGCTTGCCCACGGAGTGCATGCACGGCACGAACTCCTTGGTCTCCCCGAGGACGTCGAGCGCGCGCTGCCCCATGCGCGTCATGATGCGCATGCTCGCGGCCACGTACGGGCTGTCGGTGACCTGCACACCGATGTGGGCGATGGGCGAGCCCAGCGGCCCCATGCTGAACGGCACGACGTACATCGTGCGCCCGCGCATGCAGCCGTCGAAGCTCTTGGCGAGCTTCGCCTTCATCTCTTTCGGGTCCATCCAGTTGTTGGTCGGACCGGCGTCGAGCTTGAACGCCGAGCAGATGAAGGTGCGGTCCTCGACTCGCGCCACGTCCTTCGGATCGCTGCGGGCCAGGAAGCTGTTCGGACGCTTCGCCGGGTTCAGCTTGATGAAGGTACCGCTCTCGACCATGAGCGCGCACAGTCGGTCGTATTCTTCCTGGCTGCCGTCGCACCAGTGCACGTGATCGGGCTTGCACAGCGCCTTCATCTCGTCGACCCAGGCGAGTAGGCGAGCGTGCTTGGTCTTCGCATTGCTCATGGTCTCTACCTTTCGGAAACGGGCCCGGAACCTAGCAGTTTTGACCCGGGGCGGGGAGGCTCGCAGGCGGAAGGTACCGCGAAATTCCCGCGCGTGACCGCTCGCGTCCTATCCTTCGCGGCAAATGCGCGAGAGGCTCCGGCTGCTCGGTCGGCATCAGCTGGCGTCGCTCTCGGCGACGGCAGCTGACTTCTGCGCCATGATCGCGCTGGTCGAGCTCGCGGAGCTCTCGCCCGTGCTCGGCGCGGCGCTCGGCGCGGCGCTCGGCGCGGTGGTGAATTTCCTCCTGAACCGGCGCTGGGTCTTCCACGCCGAGCGCGCTCCCGTCGCCGGTCAGGCGCTGCGCTACGCGCTGGTGTCGGTGGCGAGCGCCGTCTGGAACGCACTCGGCGAGCACCTGCTGTTCAAAGTCCTCGGGCTGCACTACGTGGTGGCTCGCGTGTTCGTCTCGGTCGCGGTCAGTCTGGGCTGGAACTTCCCGCTGCAGCGCGGCTGGGTGTTCCGTAACCCAGAGGAGACCAGTTGAGCGAGCCTGCCAGCCAACTCGACGACGTCCCGGCGTCGACCCGGCGCTTCGTGGTCTTCACGCTGAGGCACGCTCGCCTGATCTGGCTCGTGGCGCTGCTGCTCGCCGTGCCGGCCGTCTGGCGCACGGCGCTGCTCTACACGAACCTGAGGAGCGAGCTCGAGCACCTCTTGCCGAAGAGCGCCCCGAGCGTGAAGGCCATCGAGGAGATGCGGGCACGTCTGCCCGGTCTCCAGCACCTGGGCGTGGTGGTGGACGCCGGCCAGGCCGCGAACCTCCCCCAGGCCGAGCGCTTCCTCGACGACCTGGCGGGGAAGATCCGCGCCTACCCGCCGGAGCTGGTGCGCGCCGTGCGGCTGGGCAACCAGGCCGAGCGCGAGTTCCTGGAGAAGCACGCGCCCATCTACCTGGACCACGCCGACCTCGTCACGGTGCGCGAGCGCATCGAAGCGCGGCGCGACTGGGAGGTGGCCAAGGCTGCCGACCAGCTGCTGGACGAGGACGAAGCTCCGCCTCCGCTCGACTTCGCCGACATCGAGCAGAAGTACAGAGCAGCGGTCGGCGGCGGCGAGCGGGTGCCGTCGGGACGATTCTCGTCGAAGGAGCTCGCCCACTCGCTCTTGGTGGTGGACGTGGCGCCGTTCTCGACTGGGCAGGGCCAGGGCGCGGAGCTGCTGCGCCGCGTGAAAGCCGACGTTGCGGCGCTGGGCGGACCGGACAAGTACGCGCCGGGCATGCGCCTCGGCTACGCCGGAGACATCGCGATCGGGGTCGAGGAGACCCAGGCCCTGAAGGAGGACCTGTCGCTGTCCTCGGTGATCGTGCTGCTCTTGGTGGGGGGGGCGCTACTCGCCTACTTCCGCTGGTACCGGAGCATGCTGGTGCTGATCCCACCGCTGCTCCTGGCGACGGCGTACACCTTCGCGCTGGCCTCGCTGCCGCCGTTCAGCGTCACCGAGCTGAACTCCAACACGGCGTTCCTGGGCTCGATCATCGTCGGCAACGGCATCAACTTCGGGATCATCCTCTTGGCGCGCTACACCGAGGAGCGACGTCGCGGCGGCAAGCTGGAGGACTCGTTGATCATCGCGGTCTGGGGTGCGCGCCCCGGCACCCTCTCGGCGTCGCTGGCTGCCAGCGCCGCTTACGGGTCGCTCATCCTGACCGAGTTCCGCGGCTTCCGGCAGTTCGGCTACATCGGGCTCATCGGCATGGTGCTGTCGTGGGCCGTCTCGTTCGTGCTGATCCCGCCGCTCTGCGCCCTGCTCGATCGGAACGGCGGCTCGGGCAGGAGCCCAGCCACGACCACCGGCGCCGTGATGGGTAAGGTGGCAGACGCGGTGACGCGTTACCCGCGGGCCATCCTCGCGCTGGGCGGCGTGCTCACGCTGGCCTCCGTCCTGAAGCTCACGACGGTCAGCGAGAAGAACCTCGAGCACGACTTTTCGAAACTCCGTCGGGCCGACACCTGGGTGGACGGTGAAGGCCATTGGGGGCGCAAGATGGACGCCGTGCTCGGCAGCTACCTGACCCCCACCGTCATCCTGACCGACGCCCCGGATCAGGCCGAACGCGTGCGCGACGAGTTGGCGGCGCTGCGGAAGGAGCCGCCGCTCTCGGAGATGGTGACCCGAGTCTTCTCGGTGAACGACGTGATCCCGCCCGAGCAGGAGAAGAAGCTGGAGGAGGCCGCCAAGATCCGCGCAGCGCTCACCCCGCGCATCCGCGCGCAGATCCCCGAGGACAAGCGCGATCTGGTGGAGAAGCTCCTCTCCCAGGAGGTCCCGAAGCCGGTGGGTCCGGACGACCTGCCACCCCGGCTCCTGGTCGGCTTGCGCGAGCGCGACGGCAGCGTGGGCAAGACAGTGGTCGTCTTCCCGCGCCCCTCGCGCGAGCTGTGGCAGGGGCCGCCCCTGGCGGCGTTCGTGGCGTCGCTGCGCGGCGCAGCCGAGGAAGCCAAACCGACCGCCCGGGTGGCGGGCTCCTTGCCGCTCTCCGCGGACATCCTGGCCTCGGTGCGGCGGGACGGCGTATTCGCCAGCGTCGCGGCCTTCCTCGGCGTGCTGGCGGTGGTCTTCGGCCTGTTCCGCTTCAGCCGGACCACGCTCCTGGTGATCGGCTCGTTGGTGGTCGGCGTGGCCTGGCTCGGAGCCTTCGCGATGCTCACCGGCGTGAAGGTCAACTTCGCCAACTTCATCGCCTTCCCCATCACCTTCGGCATCGGCGTGGACTACGCCGTGAACGTGATGAGCCGCTACCTGAGCGACGGCGAGCGCGACGTACGGCCGGCGATCCGCGCCACCGGCGGCGCCGTCGCGCTCTGCTCGGTGACCACCGTCGTCGGCTACTCGTCGCTGCTCCTGGCCGAGAACCGCGCGCTGTTCCTGTTCGGCTTGCTCGCCGTGCTCGGCGAGGTGGTGTGTCTGCTCGCGGGCGTCCTGCTCCTGCCCGCGGTGCTGCTCTTGATGCCCAAATCGCGGGCCGCTCAGGTCGGCTGAGCGTCGAGCCCGAAGCGCACGAGCAGCCGCTTCGCTGCCACGACCGCGACGATGGCGACCAGCCATCCGCCGATGGCGTCCAGGATCCAGTGGTGGTCCAGGTAGACCGCGGCCAGGAACATGACCAGCGAGTAGAGCAGGTGAATCGGTCGGGTCTTCCAGCTCGCCGCCTTCCATGCGGTCAGCAGGCCGAGCACCGGGTAGGCGCAGTGCATGCTGGGCATCGCGCCGAACACGCTGGACGAGCGCGAGTAGAAGTCGTGGAAGTAGCTGATGCCCAGCATCGCGTCCACGCGCGCCAGCGCTGCGGGGCTCGGCAGCGCGGCCATGTCGATGGCGCAGCCGTGAGCGCGCAGGTACCAGGGCGGAGCCGCCGGCACGACCAGCCACATGAAGAAGGAGATGTAGTTGCCGATGGCGAACGCCCACAAGTAGTGGCGCATGCGCGGGCGATCGACGACGTAGAGGTACGCAGCGTAGAGCAGCGCCAGGTAGGCGAAGATCGCGTAGGGCACGGCGAAGATCAGGTCCAGCACCGGGTGCGCGTGGGCCTGCGCGAAGTCCTGCCAGGTCCGGCCGCCGCCCGCCGGGAAGATCGCCAGCTCCGCGTCGCGCAGGCCGCAGCCCAGCACCCGGTCGGCGCCCACCAGGAGCCGGCGCGGGTAGCGGACCGCGTCGTAGCCGATGGCGACGGCGAGGTAGGGCCAGATGTCCGCGAAGAAGCGCCTCGAGCGCGGGCCGAAGTAAGCTAGCCCGACCGCCAGACCGATCAGCGCGACGTGCTCGAAGCGTGTGTCGCCCATCGCGACGACGAACGCCAGGTACGCGAGCGGGATCCCGCCGGGCAAGAACCACCACTTGCCCCAGAGCTCGCGCACGTGTCGGAGCGCCGACGTCACGACCCTGTCAGTCCGAGTGCGTTCGCGAGAGTGGCGCGGGCGTCGCGAGCGCTTGACGCGCTGCCCGGAGCGCCGACACGACTCCGATGAAGCTGGACGCGGCGAGCACCGCCACTCCGAGCAGCGTGAGCGGCGCGGCGAGCGTGTGCTCCTTGCATGGGACGACTCCGGCGATGAGGGAGAGCGTGAGCAAGAGCACCCGCTCCGCGCGGCGCATGAACAAGGGTGGCAGCACGCTGCCCAGCGCCTCGGCCCGGGCGCGGACGTAGCTCACGGTGAAAGCGCCGAGGATGGCCAAGACCGGCACGGCGACGACCCAGCCACCGTGGCCCGCGTAGAAGACCGCGAGGCCGACCAGGGGCAGGCCGTCGGACAGCCGATCGACCGTCGAGTCGAGCAGGGCGCCCCAGCGCGAGGTGCTGCCCGTGGCGCGGGCCACGACGCCGTCGAACAGGTCGAACGCACCGCTGGCGATCACCAGGAGCGCGGCGGCGATGAACGAGCCCGATGCCGCAGCGACGCCGGCCAGGGCGGCCAGGACCAACGACGCATAAGTGAGGGCATTGGCGGAGACGCCCGTGCGCCCCACGGCAGCGCCGGCCACCAGGCAGCCGCGGTAGGCGGCGGTGGCCAGCGGCACGTGCTCCCAGACACTTCCGCTCAGGCGCTTGGAAGCGTAGTCGGTCGAGCTCGAGCCCCGATACTGGGCGAGCTCCCGAGAAGAATGGACGGCTCGATTCGCCACGCGTGTATGGATGAGAGCCTAGTGCTGCGAATCGGGTGCGCAACGGTGGCGAGCGCGGAAAAATAGCCGGATCGGCCCGCTGGCCCGCGTGCCAAACGCGCCCATCGTCCGGTGGCTCTGGCCCATCGTCCAGCGTAGTCATTTCGCGCAGCGAGCCGTGCCCGTTAGAATCACGCCAACCATGTTTCGAACCGCTCTCGGACTGCTGGTGCTCCTTCTCGCGACGGCGTGTGACGACAAGAAGAAGCCCGTTCCGGTACCGAGCGCGACGTCCGAGCCGACCTCGGCTGCGCCGAAGCCGACCGAAGAGGCTCCCGCGGTCGCGGCCTATCCCCCCGGCATGGCGCCTCCCGAGGACGCCGGCACCGACGCCGCGCCGCCCGAGCCGAAGACCGGCGTGTGTGCCTTCAACGAGCAGAGCTACGACGGTCAGGACACCAAGAGCAACGAGAAGATGGTCGTCAAGATCAAGGACGACAAGATCGTCGCCGCCGAGTACACGTACCGCGGCTCGTACGCGGTGGACGGCAAGAGCGACAAGCTCGACATCCCGCTGGTCGAGAACAAGTGGCTCGACTTCGAGCTTCCCATGACCAGCGGCACCAGGAAGTTCCAGGTCAGGATCAAGGCCAACGTCATGGACTTCAAGGGTGTGGCCACCGAAGACGCCGACGGCGACTGCCAGTGGGAGAAGCCCGAGAAGGAAAAGGACAAAAAGAAGAAGAAATAGGCGGCTTGTCGGCGGTCATGGCCGGCGGCGAGGGATGGTGTATCTCTCGGCCATGCTCCCGCGCAGGACCGTGCTGACCCTCTCCGCGCTCTCCGCGCTCTCCGCAGCGTGCGAGGCCATCGGCCTGAAGGCCACCGTCGTCACCACCAAGACCCAGAACGGCAAGACGACCACCCGGGTTCGCGAGGCCAAGAACTGGGAGGAGTTCGAACAGGCCATGGGTGAGGTCGCGACGGACTTCAGCGACTTCGCCAAGCAAGTCGGGGCGACCACGGTCGAGCTGGCGAAGAAGCTGGTGGACGTTCCGCCGCAGGGGCAGGTCCAGCTCGGGCAGCTCTCCTCGTCGCTGAAGCCCTACGAGGGCGACGTGCGCTACGACTACCTGAAGGTCGCGCGCATGAATCCGAACGCGGAGTACGACTTCAAGTACGTGCAGATCGGCATGGCGGAGTACGACAACTTCTTCCGCGCCTCTGCCGAGATGTACGCCACGGCCTACCAGCTGATGGAGACCGGCCGCCACGTGCACCTGGCGAAGTCCAAGGTGAAGGGTGAGGACGCGCCGGAGGACGTGGAGAAGGGCGATCGCAAGATCAAGAAGAGCGAGGTGAACGCCGCGCTCTCGGAGCTCGAGTCGGCCGCGGGCGAGGGCACCGAGAAGCTGAAGACGCTGTGGCTGACGACCGCCGAGCTCGGCGCGAAGCTGGCGGGGAAAGCCGCCGAGACGGCGTCAGCCGGCGCCGCCCTGGTCGCCAGCGCGCCGGCGCAGATCCTGAACCCGAAGCTCGTGCTTCACCTCAAGCTCATCATCAAGGGGCTCGATCAGAGCGTGAGCATGGTGAAGGACACGGGGAAGATCTTGGGGGAGATCGTCGGGTAGGTCTTCAGGGCAGACAGCACACCGTGGATTCGCCCGTCGTCGCCACCGCCCCGCTGAGCGCCGAGGTCGAGGGCGGGCAGGTGCCGCTGGGCGCAGGGGTGTAGGTGCCGTATTGGGTGGTGGCGATGTTGGTCGAGGGGACCCCGCAACCGGAGACGGTGGAGTAGGCGATGGGGAGCCCGCTGCAGGCCGACGCGAAGGTCACGCTGCCCTTGCAGGTCGAGCTGGCAGTCCCGCAGCTGCACGCCGAGCAGGTGCGGCCGTCCGTGAAACCTTCGTAGACCAAGAGCTTCTTCGTGTAGCCGGTGGTGGGGCAGGCGACGTCGCCAGGGCTGTAGATGCACGTCTCGTAGGGCGCGAAGGTCTTCGGCATGCAGGTCTCGCCGGCGCCGCAGGCGCCCGCGGCGGGCGTGGCGCCGGAGCAGGTACGCGTGTTCTCCGCCCAGGTCGGCGTTGGAAGGGTGTGGTTCGGCTTCGCGGCACAGGTGCCTGGGCTGGTGGCGTTCGGCACGACCAGCGTCACCTGGCCGCTGGAGTTGAGCGTCGCCTTCACGCACTGGTTCGCCGCCGCGGTCCAGACCTTGGGTTCCGACGAGATCACGGTGAAACAGGAGACCGTGGTCTCCCCGACGTCGTAGATCGACGCCGTGCCATTGCAGCCCTGGATCCCGGTTGCGGGATCGCAGGTGCACTTGCAGCTCGGGGTCCCCGGGTCGAGCCCGGCGTGACCGTCCGCGACCTTCGTCGGGTAGGCGCCCGGGCATGCGGGCGGCGCGCCTTGCCCGCGCCGAAACGCCATCGGCCCGGTCCAGCCCGCGGGAGCATTCGGCAAACAGGCGTTGTTGGCGCTCTCGCAGGTTGCGGCACCCCCGGTGCCCCCCGTCGCGCCGCCGGCTCCGCCCGTGGCGCCGCCAGCTCCACCGGTTGCGCCGCCCGCTCCCGCCGAGCCCCCGGTCGCCGCGCCGCCGCTGCCGGCCGCGCCCCCACCGCCGGTGGCACCGGTTCCGGACGAGCCTCCGGTCGCCCCACCACCCGCGCCCGCCGCGCCGCTACCCGCCGCGCCGCCGGTTCCGCTGCCGAATTTCCGATCTTCGCCGCCACCACAGGCGGTGACCAGTCCCAGGACGAAGGTGGAGGCGAAGAAAGCTCGGCTGCTCATGCGCGGAGACTAGCGGCAATCTTGATCGTGGTCATCGCCCTGGTGTCCCGAGGTCACCCTCCGGCCCTTGCGCGATTGAGCGGGTTCGTTCCCAGCGGATCCCAGCGACGTCAGGAAATCGCAGCGGTTTCTGGCTGGCAGGGGTCTTGCGTTGGGGGAGGGTATGTGGCGCTGGCTTTCCCTGATGTTGCTCCTGGTCGGCTGTGCCTCCGGATCCGGCGAGGCCGACGACCCGACCGGCCACGAGCCCGTGACCGGCGCCGGTGGGCTTGGTGATGACGACACCTGGGGCAGCGGTCCAGCGGGGGCCGGGGGCGAAGCCGGCGAGCCGAGCTTCGGCGGCTCGGCCGGAGCGCCCGGCGCGGGCGGCGCCGCGGGCGCGCCTGCGAGTGGTGGCGCCGCCGGTGAGCCGGGCAACGGCGGCGCGGCTGGTGCGGGTGGCGAAGCGGGTGCCCCGCCGGTCGGCGGGGGCAGTAACGACACGAGCTGCCCGTCCGGCAGCGCGCCGACCCCGGTCACGCTGCGCTTCGACGTTGCCACGCTGAACTGTGGCTCGACCGGCATGTGCAGCCCGACGAGCGGCAAGTGCTTCTGCCCGCCGGATTTCGACGCGCTGAACTCGCTGTCGCAGCACCTGATGACGGTGGCGACGGACCAGCACAAGGCCAAGATCTGGGCCGCCGGGAACCAGCAGGCCGTGTACGTGAACGACCTGAACGTGAACGTCGCCGCCGGCGGAGCGGCGCGTGCCAACGCGGTGCTCGCGAAGGCCGCGAACGACTTCCCGTGCGGCGTGCCGAGCTGGTTCGTGGTGAACGAGATCTCGGCGGGCCTCTGGCCCGGCGACGCGAGCTACCGGCAGTTCGTCGTCGATTTCGCGAAGACCCTGGCTGCGAAGGGCAAGAAGGTGATCGTGGCGGCGCCGTTCGCGAACCCGGGGGCGAACGCGGCGTCCTGGACCGAGCTCCAGAAGCACGCCTTCGTCGGCGTGGAGAACTACCTGTCCGGCGCGGAGGTGAACCAGAGCGGCAATTCGGTGGCCTGGTGCCGGGCGAAGTACCAGGCCAGCATCGACGCCTACGCCAAGCTCGGGGTGCCGAAGGCCCGTCTGGTGCTGTTCGAGCACTTCGGCAACACCGGCGCCGGAGTGGCGTGGGGGCGCGGCGGCGTGTCCGTGGCAGGCTGGCACAACGCCATCAAGGCCCGCGCGCAGGCCATCGCGAACCTGGGTTTCCCTGGCTTCGTCAGCTACGGCTGGGGCAACAACGACATGGGCGCGACCAACGCGGAGCGCGTGGCCTTCATGAAGACGTACACGTCGGCGACCGTGCCGTGAGACTCAGCGCAGCGCGCGGCGCACCGTCCGGTCGTTGAAGTTGGTCCAGTAGACGTGGGTTGCGTCGATGGCGACGCCCCGCGGGCGCAGCTGGTTCGTCACCAGGTTCTCGGCGGTGGTGAGCGCCGCGTAGCCCCTGCGGATGGCGCCGCCGGGTGAATACGGGATCGTCCAGTAAGCGCTCGAGCCGTCGGTCGCGAAGCCCTCGGGATGGACCTCGGTGATGCTCACCAGGTTCTGCCCAGCCGTCGTGACCGAGCGAACGCCACCGGAGTCCGGGTTGTTCAGCCAGTGAGTCCAGTACACGCGATTCCCGAACAGTCCGATGTAGACCGGATCGGCCGTGACGGTGCCGGTCACGGAGTCCAGGGTGGTGACCGGGGAGTTGGATTGCTTCAGCGCGCGTGCCAGCGCGCCGTTCCGGGTCGCGGCGTACACGTAGGTGGCGTCCACCGCGATGGCGAAACAGTTGTTCATCGGCGAGCCGGTGGCGATGATCTGGGTGCTGCCCGAGCCGTCCTTCGGCCTACGGGCGACCCCGGAGCCCACGCGGCACCAGTAGATGTCGGTCGCGTCCACGGCGACGGTCTGCATCGGCCCTTGCCCGCTGACCACGGTCTGGAAGGTGCCGCCGCCGATCGGGACCCGACGCGCCATTCCCGCGCTGGTGTCGGCGACGTAGGCGTAGCCTGCGTCGAGCACCAATCCCTCGAGCTGCGTGCCTCCCGTGGCCAGCTGCTCCAGGCACGTGCCTGCTTTGTCGATGCGCCACAGCGTGGTGTCCGTCGTCCAGTACGGTGCGTGGCGTCCACGACCGGGTACTCGGGTTGGGGGTCGTCGGTGACGGCGAGCACCTGCTCGCTGCCGGCGGGCGCGGGCTTCGCGGACGACGGCGTGTGGCAATTCGTCGAGCCACCGCTGCCGCCGCCGGCGCCACCACTGCCAGCGCTGCCGCCGGTGGAGCCGCCTCCTCCGCTCGCGCCGCCGCTGCCGCTCGCGCCGCCGCTGCCGCTCGCGCCGCCGCTGCCGCCGGTGGAGCCGCCGGCCCCGGCGCTGCCTCCGATGATGCCCGCGGAGCCGCCCGCTCCCGCGCCCCCGCCCAACGAGCCGCCGCTGCCGCTCGAGCCGCCGCTCCCCTTGGCGCTGAACTCGTCGCCGCCGCACGAGACGAGAGCGAGCCCTACTGAGAGGACGGTTCCGGAAAGAAGGCGCATGGATTCATGGTCGCCGAGGCCGCCCCTCCCCACAAGTCAATCGAAGCGTCCTGAGCTAGGCTGATGTAGGTGCGCGCTCTCTTCATGACGGCCCTCATGGTCCTCTGCGGGACCGCCGCGGCGTGCTCGCTGCTCATGCCGAGCGACGACGAGCTGCGCGGCGAGGGCGGCGCTCCCAGCAGCGGGGGCAGTGGAGGAACGAGCGGAGTGAGCGGGGGCGGCGGCTTCCCCACTGGGGGAAATTCCGGACAAGGCGGGACGGTCGCGAGCTGCACGACCGGCGCCGACTTCAGCAGTCTGGCGCTCGCCGGCGGCAGATCACCGTCGATCGCCTACCGGTCGGCGAGCAACGACCTCGCGCTCACGCACTTGGAGGTCGGAGACGTCTTCACGCGCACGCTGGGGCTCGACGGCGCGACGAGCGCCGCGACCAAGCTCTCCACCTCGGCGAGCGCGACGGAGCTCTCCGCGAGCTTTGGCACGACGACGAACGCAGTGGGTACGACCTGGTTCGACAGCACGCTCATGTTCGGAGCGCACCCACCGACCGTCGCGAAGCCGGTCTTCGGCACGGACGCCTCGCTGCCCGGCGGCAAGAGCCCGAAGTACGCCGCCATCGCCGGCAGACCCAGCGGCGCCGGCTTCGGCATCGTGTGGAACGGCTACGGTGACAGCGCCAAGCGCCTGTACGCCGTGCTCGTGGACGCGAGCGGAGGGAGCCTCACGGGCGGGGACGGTTACACCCGCATCACCGACGGTGCCGAGTGCGGTGATCGCAACCACCAGGCGCTCGTCGCGACCTCGAGCGGCTTCGCCGTCGCCTGGTCCTGGGCGCCGGCGACCTGCGGATCGGCGCCGACCGGTGACCCGGACATCTATTTCACGACGCTCGACGATCAGCTCTCCGCGCCGGTGTCGACGCTGATCGTGGAGGCGGCGGCGGGGGTCTCCGACTTCCCCGCGCTGGCCTTCAGCGGCACGGACTTCGGCATTGCGTGGCTGGATTCCCGCGACGGCACCAGCGCCGTCTGGTTCGCGCGCGTCGCGGGCTCGGGTGTCGTCCCGGGCTCGCTCGTGCGCGTCTCGAGCGACGTGCCGACCGCGAACCGGCCACCGGCCGTCGCTGCTGGCGCCGGAGGCTACGCCGTCGCCTGGCAGTCCGGCAGCACGCTGCACTTCGAGGCGATCGGCGGCGCCGACGTGGTGCTCGCCGGCGACGCGCTGACTGGCGAGACCCCGAGCCTGGCCTGGGCCGGGGATCGCTGGGCGGTGGCGTGGACGCGCGCGGGAGGCGAGCTCAGGCTGTCGGTCTGTGCGCCGTGATACGCTGAGCTCGTGAGCGAGATCCGCCGAGAGCGTCGCGTGCTCGGGCGCTATCTCCTGGCCGACGCCATCGCCGCGGGGGGAATGGCGACCATCCACCTGGGCCGGCTGCTCGGGCCGGTGGGCTTCGCGCGCACCGTGGCGATCAAGCGACTGCACCCGCAGTTCGCCAAGGACCCCGAGTTCGTCGCCGCGTTTCTGGACGAGGCGCGGCTCGCGGCGCGCATCCATCACCCCAACGTGGCGCAGACTCTGGACGTCGTCGCCACGGACGGCGAGCTCTTCCTGGTGATGGAGTACGTCAGCGGCGAGTCGCTCTCCCAGCTGCTCAAGCGCTTGCGCAAGCGCGACTCGACGATGCCGTCGAGCATCGCCAGCGCCGTCGTGACCAACGCGCTCTACGGCCTGCACGCCGCGCACGAGGCCAAGAGCGAGGACGGCGAGCCGCTCCGCATCGTGCACCGCGACGTCTCACCGCACAACATCCTGGTGGGCGTGGACGGCGCCGCGCGCGTCGTCGACTTCGGCATCGCCAAGGCCGCCAAGCGCAGCAAGGAGACCGAGGTCGGGCGCATCAAGGGCAAGATCGCCTACATGTCGCCGGAGCAGGTCAAGAGCCAGCCGCTCGATCGGCGCTCGGACGTGTTCTCGGCGGGTATCGTGCTGTGGGAGACGCTCACCGGCCGGCGCTTGTTCGAGGACACCGATCCGTTCCTGGTCATGTCCCAGGTGCTCGAAGCGCCGCTCTCACCGCCCAGCCGTCTGGTGCCGGGGATCTCGCCCGAGCTCGACGCGGTCGTGATGCGCGCGCTCGCGCGTGACCGCGAAGCACGCTTCCAGACCGCGCGGGAGATGGCCATCGCCATCGAGCACGCGCTGCCGCCGGCGCTCGGGCGTCAGGTCGGCGATTGGGTCGAGGCCACGGTCGGCGACGAGCTCGAGCGCAGGGGTCAGGCGCTCGAGCGCCTGCAGCGGGAGGAAGGCTCGGAGTCAGGCTCGGTGGCGCCTGCCGAGAGCGAAGCCACCGCCGACTATCAGCACTCGGTGGTGGCGGAGCTCGCGCCGCCCGTGCGGGAGCCGCCGACGGAGGTCACCACGCCGATGCGCGTCGAGCCGGTGCCTGCGCCGAAGCGCGCGACGTTCAACGCCCTGGTCGGCATCGCGGCCGGAGTGGTGCTGTTCACGCTGCTGGTGGTGGCGGCGATCACCACGCGCGGCGGCGACGAAGCGCCCGCGGTGGCCGCTCCGTCGCCGACGGCGCCGAGCGCGCCGCCACCGGTCGAGCCGAACGCGAGCGCGGAGCCCACGGCGGTAGCTCCGCCCCCGAGCATCGAACCCACGCCGCCGAAGCCTGCCCCGAGCTCGAAGCCCGTCGTGCGCCCGTCGAAGCCCCCGAAGATCGACTGCAACCCACCCTACTGGGTCGATGCAGAGGGCATCAAGCACTACAAGAAGGACTGCAAGCTGCGCTGACTCGAGAGCTGTCGAGAATTCGACAGCTCTCTCACTTTTTCATCGGGGAGGCACGCGCCTCCCCGCCCCAACGAAGTGAATTCGTTGGGGCCCCACCCCACGCGACGCGCTTCGCGATACCCGGAGGGGTGGGCCGGCTTCGCCGGCGTTCGACCGGCCAATTCTCGACAGACCTTCAGCGCGGCTTCTTGTGCGTGAGCCCGTACTCGCCGAGCTTCGTGACCAGCGCCCGCCGCGAGATACCGAGCAGCTCGGCGGCGCGGGTCTGATTGCCGCCGGAGGCGGAGAGGGCGCGCTCGATCTGCGCTTTCTCGAACTCGGCCATGGCCTTCTTCAGGTCGAGCTCGCCCGACGGGTGTACGACCGAAGGCTGGGTGATCGAGGCCGGCGCGCCGCTCTCCACCGGGGTCGTCCCGAGCTCCAGCGCGAGGTGCTCGGCGTCGATGGGACCCTGTTCCGAGAGCAGCAGCGCGCGCTCCATCACGTTGCGCAGCTCGCGCACGTTGCCGGGCCAGGAGTGGCCCTCGAGCGCGGCGATCGCACGGGGAGTGAGCTCCTTGCCGGCCCGGCCCAGGTGCGCCGCGGACTCCGCCGCGAAGCGCCTGGCCAGCGGTAGGATCTCCTCGCGTCGCTCCCTGAGCGCCGGGATGTGCACCGGCATGCCGCTCAGCCGGAACAAGAGGTCCTTGCGAAACCCGCCGCGGGCGACGTGATCGCCGAGATCGCGGTTGGTCGCGGCCACGAAGCGCACGTCGATCTTCTTGGGGGTGACCGAGCCCAGGCGGGTGACCTCGCGGCTCTCGAGCACGCGCAGGAGCTTGGCCTGGGTCGGCAGCGGCAGCTCACCGATCTCGTCCAGGAACACGGTGCCCTTGTCCGCGCCCTCGAGCAGCCCGGGCTTCTGCTTGTCCGCGCCGGTGAAGGCGCCGCGCTCGTAGCCGAAGAGCTCGCTCTCCAGGAGGTTCTCCGGCAACGCAGCGCAGTTCAGGCGCACGAACGGCTGCTCTGCGCGCCGAGACAGGCGATGCACCGTCTCGGCGGCGAGCTCCTTGCCCACGCCCGTCTCGCCCAGGAGCAGCACGGTGATGTCGCCCGGGGCGACCAGGGCGAGCACGCGCGCGATGCGCCCCATGGCGCCGGACTCCGGCCAGGGCGAAGCGGGAGCGCGCGAAACGCTCGGCACGAGCTCGTCTCGAGACTGCTCGGTGGACTGCAAGAACAGCGTCGTCGCGCCGATCACCAAGAGGTCGCCGGGTGTCCAGTCCACGGTCGAGCTCGGCGCGAGCCGGGTGCGCCCGACGATGGTGCCGTTGGCGCTGCCGAGATCCTCGATCCGGATGACGTCGCCGACGTGCAGGCGCGCGTGCCGGCGCGACACGCTCGGGTGATCGACGCGCACCTCGCACTCCGGGGCGCGCCCGACGGTGTAGACGCCGCCCGCGGAGAGCTTCTTCGTCACGACGTGGGCGTCCCACAGCGCAACCACGCGCACGCCGCCCTCGGCGGCGCTCACCCACACGTCGGTCTTGGAGACTCCGTCGTCGGTTTGAAAGGCCATCGTGATTCTAGCCAGGCTCGACCTGCGAGCTATCACGCCGCGAGAGGCATGCCGTCGAAGCGTTCCTCCGAGGCTCCTCCGGAGGGCGACCTGCGAGAGAGCCGCGACTCATCCCAGGGGACGAGGAGGCATCCGCCGGTCTCGCCGGCAGTCTCCGTGAGTTTCCGCCACTCATGATGATCGTGATCCGTTCATGGCAAGATTGCCCAGGTCGCGTCTAGAACATCAACCCCCCGCCGACGACGGCGCCCGAGCGGCTCGGCGCCACGCCCACCCACGGCCGCCTCCGGGCGCTCTCCGGCTCGCCCTTGTCGCCGAAGAACAACCAGCCCGCGATGCCGCCGCTGATCAGCGCCACGCCCAAGCTCACGTCCGCCAGCAGGTACTGCCGGTGCAGGGTGTCGATCTCGTCCTCACTGCAGCTGCCCTTGCAGCGCTCGGTGCTGCGCCCTGCGAGCCCGAAGCCCACGAAGCCGGCGGCGCCGACCAGCGCGACGCCACCCAGCACGTAGGCCAGCGCCGGCGGGCCGCTCGTGCTCGGGGCCGCGGGCGCGTCCGGTGCCTGCTCCGGCGCCGAGAACGCGGCGATCACCGGCACCGCCACGTCCCCGCTCCGCAGGGTCACCGTCTTCTCGACGCGCTTGCCGTCGCTCGAGAAGACCAGCAGGTGGCGCCCCGGATCGAGCTCGATGGGCTCGGCGGCCACCTCGACGCGCACGCCGTCGATCTCGAGGCTGAAGCCCCCGAGCTCGTTGCCCTTCTCGTCTTCGAGCTTCACGCGCACGCTGGGGATGGCCGTACCGAGCTCGGCCAGCGCGTCCGTACAGTCCTTCCGCAGCATGGACGGGCAGCTCGGGTCGGCGCAGGCCCGAAACTCGCCGCGAGCCTGGAGCAGCTTGCCGGATTTGCGCGTGCGCTGCGCGCGCTCGAAGTCCTCGATGCACTGAGTCTGCCGATCGGCGTGCGCCGACAGCGGGTACGAGAGCGCGAAGACAGCGAGGGCCAGGCGCGTGAACATCGCCGTCAAGCGTGCGCCACGCGCTTCATGCAGTGGACGCAGCGCGTCGCCTCCGGGTGGATGAGGCCGCCGCAGCTCGGGCAAGGGATCTTCACCGGCTCGGGCTTGGGCGCCGGCGGTGGCTTCAGGCGAATCGGCTCCGCGGGCACCTCGGCCGCGGGCGCCGGCGCGACCGCGGGCGCGCCGGCCGGGGTCTCCGCCGGGACGGGCGCCAAAGCTCGGACCGCGAGCAGGCGGCGTTGCACCTCTGCCTCTTCGAGCCGCTCGTCGATGCGCACCACGAGCGGTACGACGCGCGCCATCGCGCCGTGGAAGGTTCCGGTGGACCAGACCACCACCGCGATCAGCAGCACGCCCAGCGAGATCAGCGAGAAGCCGAGGCGATCGTCCGAGCTGCGTTGATTGAGCGCTGCCACCAGGCCGATCAGCGAGCCAATCACGCCCAGGATGCCGATGCCGCGGGTGAACAGGCTGATGCCGGAGAGGTAGCGCGCCATGCGCAGGCTGTCTTGGCCAGTCGGGTCGAGCGACATCGCCCAATTAATACGCCGACTGGCCGGCGGAGGAAACGGGCGCGGATCGGCCTCCAGTCTCGATCGGTTCTCCGCGAGTCGAACTGGGTCGCCACCACCGGCTGGGAAGTGGTGACCCGGGACGGGGCGGTAGAGAGGAGCCTGGGCCGCACAGGAGCAAGCGCAATCGAGCCGCTACGGGGGCAGGAGCCCGAGGGCAATGATCGACGCGGAGTCTGTCAAAGAGCAGGTCGGCGCGAAGGCCTCGGCACGGGTCACGCGGGCGCCGGCGGGAGCCGGCGGTCACTCGAGTTTCGAGGGGTCTCTGCGGTGGCCTTGACTGTGCAGAGCCAGATGTCGCGCATCAGGTCGCGCCAGGGCCGCCTACGCTGTTCGTCGCTGCGCAAAGTCACCCCGCGCCAGAGCGCGAGCAGCGTGTATGCGATGCGCCGCAGCACCATCACGACGACCGTGGCTCGCGGGTTCTGTTCGATCCACGGATGATGGTCCTCGGCGAAGGCGCCATCGAGAAGCTGATGGGCAGTCTCGACGCCCCAGTGGCGGCGCACGACGAGCAGCCATTGGACCTCGCTGAGTCGAGAGCGCGGCAAGCTGGAAACGAAGTAGCGGTTGTCGCTCGCGACCCGGACGCCCTTGGAATCGAGCGTCTCGACCTCGACGCGGAGCACGGTCCTGAGATGCTCCCAACCTTCCGGCGCGGCAAGGGCTTCACCGAGGTAGATGCGCCGCACGACGGAGCGACCGTGGTGGAGATCCGTGCTGGAGGCGGCGGCCTGGTCAGGCTCCAGGCCACACAGCCAGCGCACGGCCTCGGTGTGGAGGGAGGGTTGGGTGCTCTTGACGGCGAACAGGTAGTGAAGGCCGAGGTCGCGCACCGCCCGAGCGTTCTCTCTGGAGCACGCGCCGGCGTCGTAGGTGACGAGGCGAAACAGGTCGCTGCGCGCGTAGGTCCGCATCAAGGCGCAGAGACAGCGCTGAAACATGCCCATCTCGTTGGTGCTGGCCGGGATCGGGACGACATCGATGACGGGTCGCTCGGTGGAGCTGGTCAGCGTGGCCGTGACGGTCCTGACCAGGCCGAGCAGGCGCGCCTCGGCCGGCGCCGTCTGACGCTGGGCGAAGAAGTCGTCGGCGGCAGGCACACGGGTCGCCTTGCCGTCGAGCGAGACGACGCCGAAGGGTGAGCCGTTGGGCTCGAGCGCCTTGCGGCGCTGGGCGGCGCGAGTCGCAGCGTGCAGGGCCGGGCGGACGTCGTCGGGCTCGAGCGCCGCGAGCGCGTCGCGCAACGTAGTGTCCGGAACACGACGTGCGATTCCGAGCTTCGCGCGCACCGCGGGCGTGAGCTCCGCGGTCAGCTGCTCGACCTCGCGCAGGCTCCTGCTCCCGGCCACCATCCCGAGCAGCGCGCTGGCGAGCAAACTGCCGAGATCCCAGCGACGCCCGCGTGGGTTGCGCGGGTCGCGGACCTCGTCGAGGCGCGCGTCGCCGAAGCGTTTGACGAGCATGCCGATGACTCTGCGTTGAGTGCGACCTGTTCGAGGCACAGATGAGCTCCTTTCCTTCGTCCGCATGCGTGCCCACGGCGCTGCCGCTGACAATGACCACCAAGGGCAATCCGTGCACACCCCATTCGACGTGGGGTGTGCCCGAACCGTCTCACGGTGTGAGAATGGCGAGCGTCGCGCGAAGCATCGGCTCGAGCAGCGGCTCCACCTCGCAGAGGCGCGCTTGCTCGACGGCTCGCCGCGCGTCCGCTCGCTTGAACCCCATCCGAACCAGCGCTCCGAGCACCTTTTCGGACACGCCGCCCTCGGGCGCGGGCGTCGGCGCTGGTGGCGCCGGTGGCGTGCTCTGTCTTCGCCTCGCTCGCGCCTCCGAGATCTCGTTCTGGATGTGGTCCTCACCGAAGACCTGGCGCGCTCGGTGGGCGTTGTGAGGTCTGCAAAGCAAGCAGCAGTTGTCCACCGTCGTGGGCCCGCCCTTCGCGAACGGGTCGATGTGCTCGATGGTCAAGAAGCGCGTCGCCGAACACCGCCGCCCTTCGGCGTCGGTGAAGGTGCACTGGTCGCCGTCCCGCTCCCTGACCGCTCGCTGGACTTCCACCGGAACGTGCCGCGAGCCCGGCTTCGTCTCGCGGCGCTTGCGGGGCTTGCCCGCGCCGGCGCGGCGCTTCGTCTCCCGCTCGATGAGCAGGTCCAGCGCGCGCTCGAGGATCGTCGCGAGGTCGCCGCTGGGCACCGTGTGGCTGAGCAGCGCCCGGGCCTGCTCGAGCTTGTCGCGGAACGCAGCGTGGGCGCTGAATTCCACGCGAACGCTCTCCGGCGAGAGCGGCTCGACGCGAGGGCGAGGCGCCTGGGCCGGCGGGGCCGGGGTACCTGCCCCGGACCATGTGGACAACTGCCCTTGTACCGGCTCGGGCGTGACCGGGGTGATGGTCGGCGGCACGGCCGGCCGCGGGAACCAGCGGGCGAGCAGCTCCTCGAGCTGTCGCTTGGACTTCCCTCGCGCCTCGGCGAGGAGCTGCTCGGCGTTGTCGTCCGTCAGGTGGCCGGAGAGCAGGAACAGCCCCGTCAGGTGGAGCTCGCCGCTGGCGAGGTCATCGAGCACCTGGGGGAACTGCTGGGCCAGGCGGGCCACACGCACACGCTTGGTCGCGCTGTCCTCGGAATAGCCGAGGCGCTCGGTGCAGTAGGCGAAGAGGGAGGAACACGCATCGAAATAGACAGTCCGGCCGAGCCGGAGGAACTCGCTTCCGGTCTGCCGCAGTCGCGGAATCGCTGTCGGTGGTGTGGCGTGGAACGGGAACAACACAGCCTGCGGCGGTCGAGCTCTGCCAGGTGGAAGATGACGTTGGCGCACGCCGACCGCTCCGAGCTCACGGCGGCCGAAAGTCGCTCGCGGAGCTCGTGGTCGGAGACCGAAGAGAGAGCGTTCATGCTTTCTGGCATATCACGCGATTTTTCGAGCTCGCTGCTGACACGCTGAGCGCGTTTCGGGCATCTGAACGCGTCGCGCGTCGTCGCGCGCACGAACGCGCACGAGCGCGTCACCACGCGCGAGCGAGAGGCCCTCACCCGCGTGGTCGTCGAACGCGAACGCGCGTCGCTCGAGAATGCGTCAAGAGAAATCGACGTCTCGATGCTCTTTCCTTCAGGTCACCGTACGCTGAAACGCTGCTCGCACGCCCGCAAACAAACGGGCGTGCACGGGATGCCCTTGGTGGTCTTTGTCAGCGGCAGCGCCGTGGGTCCGGAAGCTGCGCGTCGAGCTCGAGTCCGATGGCGCTCCCTCCAGGCAGCTGCACGCAGTGCCGCACTCGCGGTCATCGAGCTCTGCGTCGTGCGCTCGACCACTGCGCCGACGCCGCCAGCGCTTCACCAACGCCCGGCGCCACCCGAGAGCCACGCCCCGACCTCCAGCGCCGGCCCGTCCTGACCTCGAGTGCGAATTTGCGCCTGCTCGCGCGCCGTACCCGTGACCGTCCTCAACTCTTCGAGAACGCGTCGCTTCTCAACCTCTGTCCGGCCCGACTACTAGGCGTGCTCCGGGGTCTTGCGACCCTTTGGCGACAATACGGGGTGCTCGCGGGGCTCCGGGTCCAACTACCGAACGGGCTCGAACGCACCATAGTCTCGCCGACCTCGGTGCCGACCGACCGCCAAAGCCTACCCGGCGCGGTCCGGTTTCATCCAACGGAGTCCGCGGCCCGCGGATGAAGAACTACCGAGCGGGACTGGATCGGCCTCAGGGCGTGAGGTCCACCAGCTCCACGCCGTACGGCCCCTGGGGCAGGACCAGCGTGTCGCCGATCACCTGGGCCTCGTAGCCGTAGTAGTAGTACTGCTCTTCGAGGGTCGCGACCGTGGCGAAGCTCGGCGCCGCGGCGTTCTTCGCGTCCACGACCCGAACCCTGCGCGGGTAGCCGCTGATGGCGACCGCGCGCGTGCCGTCGGCGATGAGCGTGTCCAGGAAGGAGTACGGCTCGTCTTCCGGCAGCGTCACGCCCGCGAGCTGGATCTTGCCCGCGCCGAAGCCGCTCAGCACCAGGACCTGGGAGGGCTCGGACCCATAGCAGCCGGAGCAGAACGGCTGCGCGCCCACGAAGACGCGGTCGGTGCCGAGCGCGAAGCGGTGGAGCTCGAGGTCGCCCGGCAGCGCCAGACCGTCCAGCACGCTGGCCGTGGCTCCGCCCAGCTGCACCAGCGACAGCGCTCGCTTGTAGCCGGTGCAGGTCCCGCTCTCCCAACTCTCCGGGTCGTACTCGTACTCCGCGAGGTTGCTCCACTTGTCGTAGCAGGCGCTGGGCGGCAGCTGCTCGACCACCTTGGCGTAGGTGACCGTCAGCGCGCGCTTGCCCGAGCTGTCGGTCGCGAGCAACGAGCCGGGCACGTTCGTGCTCGAGAGCTTCGGGGCGCTGGGGTTCGCCAGATCCACGCGATCGACGTAGAAGCGCACCTTGTTGGGGTCGGTCGGCGAAGGCGCCCAGTGACTGAACAGCGCGTCGCCGCCCGCGGCGACCAGGCTGGTCGCGCCGAGCACGCTCGGCACCGGCACGCTGGTGCGCTTCGGGCTCTTGGGATTCGAGAGATCGACCACGTCGAGCGCGATCGAGACCTTCGGGGTCTTGCTCGACGGCAGCCACTCCGACGCGAAGCGCAGGCTGACCAGCGCGCTACCGAGCTGGACCGTGGCCTCGCCGGCGTCCGGGATGATGCCCGAGCCGTAGTAGCCATAGTACGGGCCGTAGGGTGAGCTCGAGTCGAGGGCGGGGATGACCAGCTTGCTCTGTAGGACCGGCACCCCGCTCGACACGTCGAACACCGCGATGCGGCGCTCGTCGTAGCCCGCGACCACGTAGACGTGGCTGCCGTTCGCGTAGAGCTCGATCTTGCCCGGGCCCCAGTAGCCGTACCAACACTTCGACTCCTCCGCGGAGCCCAGCGCCGCCTCCAGATCGACGGCGCTTCCGCCCGGCTCGTCGATGGCCCCCAGCGGGACGACGTCCAGCACCGTGCGCGAGGTGTACCAGTCGGAGCCGACCCGGGCGACCTTGTCGCCGACCGCGATCACCTTCGAGACCACCGTGGCCAGGGCCAGGTTGGCCTTCGCCGCCGGTGCGTCCTGGTTCGAGATGTCGAAGGTCTCGACGGCGACGTCCGAGACCGCGAACAGTCGCGTGTCGTGCAAGAAGGCGCGCCGTGCCGTGCCGCGCGAGGGCGCGGCTCCGCGCTTCACCAGGTCGTCCTTGGTGAAGTTCACGATCTGGATGCCGCTCTGCCAGGTCCCGCAGCCGTAGTAGTCGTTCTTCGAGTACGTCCAGCCGCTGTACGGCACGAAGATCAGGCCCAGCGTGTCGAGGATGGTGAAGGCCTTGTGGATGCGGTCCTGGTCCTCGGCGAAGTCACCCCAGTCCCCGCCGAAGCTCACGCGGTCCATCAACTTGGGCGCCGTCATGTCCGCGACGTCGAACAGCGAGACGTTGAGCGAGCCTTCCTGGTTGCCCTGATCGAAGCCCAGCGCCAGGAGCCGGTCCCCGCGGGGTTCCATGTGGTAGACCCAGCCGGGGATCTCGAGCTCGCCGACCTGCTTGGGCGCGCTCGGCACGCTCAGATCGATGACGAAGAGCGGATCGGTCTGCCGGAACGTGATGGCATAGCCGCGCGTGCCGTCGAAGCGCACGCTGCGCAGGCGCTCCGGCTCCGGCAGCACCATCGGCAGGCTGGCGAGCGGCTTGATCTCCTGCGACGAGACGACCTCGAAGGTCTGCACGATGGGCGGATCGCCGGTGGCCCACCAGCCGGGCTGGCTGATCAGCCGCAAGACGCCGTCCTTCTCATCCATCTGCCAGCGGCTCTCGATGCTGCCGGCGGCGGGCACGCTGGCGCCTTTCACCAGCTTCCCGGTCGGATCCGTGATGTCCACGATCTGGATGGTCGAGCCCTGGGCGCCGGAAGGATCACGCCCGCCGATGAACATGCGGTCCTGGGTGACCATCACGCTGCGCTTGCCCCAGCCGTAGTATCCGGAGGGACCACCGAAGGCGAGCTCGTCCACCTTGGCGACCTTGCTCGGGACCTTCACGTTCAGCGAGACGACGTTGGTGCGCTCGTTCGAAGCACAGTTCCAGCACGAGCCGTTCTCGTATGCGACCACGTAGAGCACGTCGCCCACGATGCGCGAATCGCTGATCTCGCCCGGCAGCAGGAACTCGCCGAGCTTGACGATCTTCTTCGGGTCCTTCACGTCCAGCGCCACCACGGCGCTCGACTGCACCCACTGGGTGCTCGCGCCGGAGCCGACGTAGTGGCCCCACGAGGAATACATGGCGAAGGCGATGCCTTCCTTGACGTACATCTCGAAGGGCTCGCCGCTGAGCTCGTGGCGGCCGAGCAGCTTCAGCTGGTCCTTGACCGACACGTCGACGACGCTGAGGCCGCCGTACTTGGACAGGGCGTACAGCCGGTTGCCCTGGAGCTGGATGATGTCGGCCTCTTCGATGGCTTTCTCGGCGCCACCGGCGCCACCGGCGCCGCCGCCGCCACCGCTGCCGCCCGTGGCGGACGCGCCAGCCGCACCGCCCGCACCGTTCAACCCGCCCGCGCCGCTGCCCGGCGTGCCGAAGCCCGGCACGTCGGAGTCGAAGTAGCCCGCGGCGTCCACCTCTTCGCCGTCGCCGCAACCGAAGAACACCCCAGCGATCAGCGCGCCCAGAAGAAGAAGCCAGCGGGTCTGCATGACGAGCCTCCGGGTGCAGGTCAGCAAGCTCCGTGCCAGCGACTCCGTGCCAGCGTGTGCCAGCTCCGGCGCGAAGCTCGCGTGCGCGGCTCGTTCGCCGCACGCGTTGCGCGATTCAGCCCCGGAGGACGCTCAGCTTGTCGCGGTGCTTGGCCTGCGCGCGGTTGTAGTCGTCCTGGGTCAGGCCGAGGGAGGTCGTGAGCTGCCGGAGCAGCGTGGTCTCGGCGTGGGAGATGTCACCGTCCGCGGCGGCCACGTCCACCAGGACCTCCAGCACCTCCAGCCGGAGCTCCTCGTCGGCCAGCTCGACCATGGTGCGCGCGGAGCGGGGCAGCTCCACGGTGGTGAGGCCGACGATGTCGCGCCGGAGCGCGTCCGCGATGGCGTCCACGCCCATCTCGGTCATGCCGTGCACGCGATGCAGCTCCTCGCGCACGCGGCGCTCCTCGACGTCCGAGTAGTCGCGGTCCGCGTAGGCCACCGCCGCGAGGAGCCCGGCGATGGCGGTGACCACCCGCACGCTCTCTTCGTCCGCTCCGGGCATGTGCGCGCGGATGGCCTTGGCCAGCGGACTCTCGGCCGTCTCGGCGCGAGCTTTGGCGAGCCACTTACCGAACACCCGGGGAATGTACCTCGACGCGGTGCTTCGTGGTACGACGATCGTGCCTTCTGCCATGCACCGCCGAGCGTCACTCTCCCTGCTCGTCGTCGCGCTCTGCGCGGCCGTCTCGGCCGTGGCGTCGGCGGCGCCCGGGGACGCCGCCGCGAAGAAGAAGATCGATCGAGCCATCAACGAGCACTACGTCGTCACCAAGTTCGACAACGCCGAGGCGCTCCTGCTCGACGCCATCCGCGCCTGCGGCGGGCAGTGCAGCGCGTCCACCATAGCCAAGGCGTGGATGTACGTGGGCGTCGTGCGCGGCAGCGGCAAGAACAACCAGAAGGGGGCGAACGAGGCGTTCCTGAACGCGCTGGGCGCAGATCCGAAGATCGCGCTCGACGACGCCATCGCCACGCCGGAGACCAAGAAGACCTTCGCTGCGGCGCGCCGCGCCAAGGGCAGCAGCGGCGCGGACGTCCCGGTCGGCGGCGACGAGGGCGAGACCAGCGGCGGACCGCTCGCGTGTCTGCCGAAGGTCAGCGAGGTGCAGCTGCGGCACCCGATCCCGGTGTCGTGCAGCGCCGCTGGCGCGAAGCGGCTGGAGCTCCGGTACAAGGCCGGCAGCGGCGGCTGGAAGAGCCTGAAGATGAAGAAGCGCGGCGACGCCTTCCAGACCACCATCCCCTGCGAGGCGGTGCAGAAGAAGGGCACGCTCCGCTTCTACGTGCGCGCCTGGGACGAGAACGGCGATCCGGCCGGCAGCTATGGCAAGAAGGCCGACCCCAACAAGGTGAGCCTCGTACGCGACAGCGACGAGGAGCCGCCGGCCTTCCCCGGCAAAGACCCGCCGCGACGCTGCCCGCGCGCCTCGGCCGAGTCGGAGGAGGAGGAGGCGCCGAGCTGTGAATCCACCGACGACTGCGACATGGGCCTGTCGTGCGTGGAGGGCAGCTGCCGGAGCAAGAAGGCGCCGGCGCGCCCCGGCAAGAACAGCTGGATCGGCCTGCACTTCGCCTACGATCTGGCCCTGGCTGGCGGCACCGCCGTGTGCTCGCGGGACAGCCAGCTGAACAACGGCTACGCCTGCTTCTACAAGGACACCGAGGACCAGTACCGCTTCGAGCCGCAGCCCCGCTACGCCAACGACATCTCCACGGGCCTGGCGCCGGCGACCGCCCGCGTGCTGGTGTCGTTCGACCAGATGGTCGGCTCGGGCTTCAGCGTCGGGGTGCGCGCCGGCTACGCCTTCGGCGGCGGCCCGCCCTCGGGCAAGGACCGGGACGTGAAGTTCCTGCCGTTCCACGCCGAGGGACGCCTCTCGTATTGGATCGGTGGCGGCACCGGGACCATCCGCCCTTACGTCGGCGTCGGCGGCGGAGCCGCCCAGGTGGACGCCAAGCTGCCGGTGACGGTGGGCGACTGCGCGGGGGTCCCGGGCGGCGCGCCGAGCCAACCCGGCGCCAGCTTCGCTCAGGACGCCGCCTACTACGACTCCTGCAAGAAGCGGCAGGTCGCCGCGGCTCCGCTCGAGCTCGACGTGTACAAGAAGCTCGGCAAGGGCTTCGTCGGCGTACACGGCGGCGCGGTGTTCGCGGTGACGCCGGACAGCGGCGTCAAGGTCGAGCTCGGCGTGATGCAGACCATGCCGACCTCTGGCCAGGTCATCGAGCCGTCCCTCGGCTACGTCGTCGGCTTCTGAGCTCCCCGGCGCGCAGATCTGCGCAATCGCGCGGGCGACGGCTCGCGCCACCCTCGCGGATCGCGAAAGCGCGCAGGTTTCCGCTTGGCCCAGTGCTTGCTGAGGGTCCGGCATGTCGCGAGCGAAGTGGACGTCGTTCTTCTTGGTGACTGGTGCCGCCAGTCTGGTCGTTGCGTGTGCGGAGCCCGGCAGTGATCTCGGCACTGACGCGAGCGGAGGGGCTCCCGCGAGCGGCGGGGCCGCGGGTGGGCCGCCGGCGAGCGGCGGCTCCGGCGCGACGCCCGGCGCTTGCAACGCCGGCTGGGCCGACTGCGACGGGGACGCGGCGAACGGCTGCGAGACCAGCACCAGCGCCGACGCCTTCAACTGCGGCGCCTGCGGCAACGTCTGCAAGCTCTCGCACTCGTCGGCGCAGTGCGAAGCCGGCGCCTGCGTCATCGCCTGCCTGCCTGCCTGGGGCGACTGCGACGGCGACGCGAAGAACGGCTGCGAGGCCGCGCTGACAAGCGCCGACAGCTGCGGCGCCTGCGGCGTGAAGTGCAGCGGCGACGGTCCGAACACCAAGGGCAGTTGCAGTGCCGGGGCATGCAAGAGCGAGTGCGCCGAGGGCTTCGACGACTGCGATGCCGCTCCCGGATGCGAGACCGCCGTCGGCAGCGATGCGAAGAACTGCGGCGCCTGCGGCCACGACTGCGGCGGGCAAGCCTGCGTGAGCGGCGAGTGCGAGCCCAGCGTCGTGTACAGCGACCCGAACGCCAGCCCGACGGGCCTGGCCCTCGGCGAGAGCGCGGTGTTCTGGACCGACACCTACTTGGATCAGATCGGCACGGCGCCGAAGACCGGCGGCAGCCCGAAGATCCTGGCGAGCGACACCTCTTCGCCCTGGGGCATCGCGGTGGACGCGACTCAGGTCTACTGGGCGAGCGACTGGGACGAATCGGTCTGGAAGATCCCGCAGTCGGGCGGCGCCAAGACCAAGCTCGCGGACGTGCCGAGCTCCGGCACGACGGCCGGTCTCGCGGTCAGCGGAGCCACGCTCTACTGGCTGGGCGCGGACGCGCTTCGGGCCACGCCCGTCGCCGGCGGCACCACACAGGTCTTGGGCACTGCCTCGACCCCCAGCAGCCTCACGCTGGTGATCGACGCCGGCAACGCCTACTGGGGCAGCTGGTCGGACGGCAACGTGATGCGCATGCCGCTCGCAGGCGGCGCCCCGTCGGTGCTCGCCAGCGCGTCGTTCCCGAACGACGTGGACGCCGACGCAAGCTCGCTCTACTACGGCGACGACAACGGGCTCTGGAAGGTGGCCAAGTCGGGTGGTGCGCCGACGCAGCTCGCGAGCGTGATCGGCGGGGTCTACAACGTCGCGACGGACGGCGCGCACGTCTACTACTCGGAGGGCACGCTGCTCTACCGCGTGCCCGTCGCGGGCGGAAAGCCGCTCAAGCTCCGCAGCGTGAGCGGCATCGGGCAGATCCGCCTGGACGCCGGCTTCGTGTACTGGACCGACGGCGGCAGCGGCAGCGTGCTCCGGCTGCCGAAGTGATCAGGGCGGGCAGCAGGCCAAACACGCCGACGGGTAGCAGTACTGGTTCTTGCAGCAGGTGAAGCCGTTGCTGCAGGCCATGGCGCCGCAGGCGGTGCCGCCGTCGCCGGGCGGTCCACCGCCGAAGTTACCGAAGCCGCCGAAGCTGGCGTCGGTCCCGCCGCCGAAGCCGCCGAAGTTACCGAAGCCGCCGAAGCCGGAGTCGGTGCCGCCGCCGAAGCCGCCGAAGTTGCCGAAGCCGCCGAAGCCGGAGTCGGTGCCGCCACCGAAGCCGCCGAAGCCGCCGTCGAACCCGCCCTGACAACAGAAAGTGCAAGACGTCTGGTAGCAGTACTGGATGCTGCCCAGGCTGCAGCAGCTCTGGCTCGGACCGCAGGTCTGGAAGCCACACTGCTGCGGCCCGCCGTCGCTGCTGCCCCCGCCGATGCCGCCGCCACCGGTGCCGCCGCTGCCGCCGTCGATCACGCTGGGGCAACAGTTGTTGCAGGTCGCCGGATAGCAGTACTCGAGGCCGGGACAACAAGCCTGGTCCGAGGCGCAGGTCATGCTGCCGCACTGCGTGCCGCCGTCGCTGGTGCTTCCGCCACCTCCAGCCGCGCCGCCAGCGCCGGCGGTCCCGCCGCCCGTGTTGCCGCTGCCGCCGGTGGCGCTGGTGCCGCCCGAACCGCCGGAGCCGCCCTTGCCGGTACCGCCCTTGCCACCCGTGGACGTGCCGTCGCTCTCGGAATCGCCGCCGCAAGACGACGCCGTGAGCCCGCACGCCAGAAGCACACTCGCCAACGCAAACGACCTGCGCATGTCTCGACCTCCAGCCCGCTACGCAGGATACGGCATCGGGCCGCGCCTTGCTCGAAAGAAATCCGGAGCCCGGCCCCCCGCGGCCGTGCGACTCTAGCCCGCGGATGGGGAAGCGGCGCGTTCGGAAGGTCGTTTCGTTGGGGATGTTCGCCCTGCTGCTCGGCCTGGGGCGCAACGCCCGAGCGCAGTCGAGCGCGGCGGAGAGCGCCATGGACGACTGGTTCACCGGCGAGCGGAACGAAGCGTTCGTGTTCTTGGGGCTCGGCACGGTATCGGCCGGGACGGGCGCCTACCTCCTGACGCGAGACACGGCCTTCTCTCGCGGCGCCGGTTACACCGCCCTCGCGTTCGGCGCGGTCGAGATGATCTTCGCCTCCACTTACGTGCTCGGTCTCGCTCCCCTGCACGACGAGCTGAAGGCCGACCTGAGACGGGATCCCGTGAAGTTCCAGCGCGACGAGCGCGAACGCATGAACGCCATCGCGGACCGCTTCGTGCTGTATCGCTACACGGAGCTCGGCATCCTCGCCGCTGGCGCGGGGCTGGCCACGTACGGCTTCGTGTACGAAAAGCCCACGCTCGCCGGCATCGGCGTCACGGCCGGCGCGCACGCCGTCCTCGTCCTGACCCTCGACTACTTCGCCGAGAGCCGGGCTCAGCGCTACATTCGGGCCCTGGAGCGCTATCGCGCCGAGGCGACTACCCAGCCGCTACGCCGCGGCTGGGGGTTCCAAGCGCCCCTCATGAGCGGCGCGTTCTGAGCGCAGCCTACCTGATGAAATTGGCGATCCCCGTGCCGCTCGGCAGCGAGAACACGGCGCCGGAGTCGATGTCCTGCAAGCGCGCGGTCCAGGCGCCGGAGTCGTAGCTCGAGGCGAGCACGCAGTGTCCGCTCTCGTCGATCGACGGCTCGTTGAACGAGCTGGAGAACTCGCCGAGCCGAGGCTCCGCGGGGTTCCTCACGAACTGGAGGCTGTCGCCGACGATCGCTCCCTTGGGCGCGGGGCTCTGCCAGATCTCGCCGGGGGTGCCGCAGTAGGTGTCGCTGCCGTCGGAGCCGAGAATGGCCGTGGTGCCCGCGCGCTCGACCAGGCCGAGCACGGCGATGGAGGCGAGGGGCAGGCCGAGCGGGTGCTCGCCGTCCGCCGCGCGCTTCCAGACCCGAAGCTGTCCGCCTTCGATGCGCGAGGTGAGCACTGAGCCATCCGACGCCAGGTATCCCGGCCAGCCCGCGTTGCAGTAGAACGACAGCTCGTCGTCGATCCCCGGCTCCGCCGGCGGAACGAAGCGCACGCTCTGGTCGTCCACGTTCACCACCAGCACGTCGGCCTTCAGCCACTCGCTCCGACGGATCAGCACGAAACCCTCGTCGCGAGCCTGCGCCACGTGCGGCGGCTCCGCGTCCTCGGCGCCGAACGCGCCCAGCGGCACGTGCGCGGTGCCGCTCGGGGAGCCGAGCCACAGCTCTCGCGTCGGCCCGTCCACGCGTGCCAGGCGCGAGCCGGCGCGCCACACCTGGTCGCTGCCGGAGTGAAAGACCTTTGTGGAGCCGCTCTCGTGCACGAAGGCGGTGGTGGTGTTCGTCTCCCAGCTCTTGCGCGCGGGCACCCAGCCGTCCCGGACCGGTCCGATGGGGATCCAGCTGCCCAGGCTCTTCGGCTCGCCGCCGTCCCAGATGAAGCCCTCGTTGCTGGTGCCCGCTTGGACCGAGAAGACGACGCGCCCGTCGTCCGCCACGAAGAGCCCCGTGACGATGCCACCCATGAAGGCGCGCTCGGCGAGCTTCGAGCCGCGCCGATCGAAGAGCTCGATGGAGTTTGGCGCGCTGACCGCCGTGTACGCTGCCAGCGCGATGCGGTCGCCGCCGGCGGCGACCTCGGCGTTGAACCCGGGCGTCTCGGGAGAGTGCGCGTGCGCGAGCAGGGACGACCCGTCGTGCCGCACGAACATCACGCCCGCCTCGGCTTGGTGCCAGAACAGCACGTCGTCGGCGTGATCGATGGGCGCGCCGGGGCAGACCAGGCTCTTGGCCTGGGGCAGCGGCGAGGGCGCCGGGGGTCCGGGCACGGGTGCGGGCTCCGGCGGGCTCTCGATGGACACGCCGCCGCAGGCGGAGATGGCGAAGGACGCGAGGAAGGTGAAGGCGAAGCGCTGCATGCCTTCTGGATGCCACCCTGGCGCCGTTCGCACCAACAGAATGATTCGAATGCATCATCCTGATTTGATCAACGAATGCGTTCCTTCGGGGCTCACTGCGTGCTCTTCACGTACGCGGAGATCTCCGCCGCCGCGAGCGTGCGGCGGTAGAGCGCGACCTCGTCGATCACCCCCACGAACCAGGAGCCGGCGCCGGCGATGCTGCCGTCGGCGGCGACGCTGCGGCAGCCGATGCCGAGCCCGGTCGGCTGATCCTCCAAGCTGCCCGACAACGCGCGGGTGAAGACCTCGGCGCCGTCCACGTAGTGGCGCACCGTGGCGCCGTCGTAGGTCACTGCGATGTGGTGCCAGGCGCCGGGGCCGACGCTGCCGGTTCCGTACCACTCCCAGGGCGTACCGCTCACCGCGATGGCTTCCTGCAACAGATTGCCGGAGCACTGGATGCCGAATTCGTAGGCGTTCTCCTTGTTCAGGATGATGCCGCGATCGGCGGGGGAGCAGTCGCCTTTGGTCGTCACCCAGGCGCTCACCGAGAGCGCGCTCTGGCCGACCATGTCGAGCAGCACCGTGTCGGGCACGCTCAGGCACTTCCCCGCGCCGATCTCCAGGCCCTGGCCGAGCTTGCCCGGGACCAAGCTCGCCCCGTTGAGCGCGCCGTGATGCCCCTTGCCACTCGAGTCGTTGCCGTTGCCCTCGAAGCGCCAGTTGCCGATCAGATCGGGATCTTCGACGCCGCACAGGCCTGCCACGCAGGTGAGCCCCGACTTGCAGTCGCTCGGGACCTGACAGCCCTTGCCCGCCGAGCAGCCCAAGCAGCCGCCGCCGCAGTCGATGTCGGTCTCGGTCGCGTCTTTCACCGCGTTCTCGCAGTGGCACTTGCCGCCGATGCAGGCGCCGAGCACGCAGCTCGCGCCGCAGTGGCCGCAGTGCTTGGCGTTGGTCTGGACGTCCACGCAGCCGCCGGCGCAGCTGCTCTGTCCGCTCGGGCAAGACGCGGCGCACTGGCCCGCCGCGCAGAGCTCGGCAGCGGTGCAGACCTGGTCGCACGAGCCGCAGTGCTGCGGATCGCTCTTCAGATCCACGCACGCGGCAGCGCAGTCGGTCGTCCCGGGACCGCAGCCCGCCGCACACTTGCCCTGCGAGCAGACCTGTCCGGTGGCGCAGACCTTGCCGCAGGCGCCGCAGTGTTTCGGATCCGAGCCGAGGTCGGTGCAGCTGCCCTTGCACAGGGCGGCGCCGGCCCAGCACGGCCCCGCGTCGACGCCGACCGCTGCGTCACCGGCAGACCCTCCCGCGCCCTTCGGTGCCCCGTCGTCGCCCGAGCTGCAGGCGAGGGGCCCAGCGACCCCCAGGGCGAGGGCGAGGCCGGCAACGGCTCGCCGATCCATTCGAAGAGGGTGCGTTCCAGCCTGCGGCGCTGTCAAGGTGGCCCGAGACGCTCTAGCTTGGTCCGCATGCCGCCCGCGCAGCGTCGCTTTCGGCTCGCGCCGATGTCCGCGGTGTTCTGGGTGATCACGCTGGTGGTGCTCGGGCTCCTGCCGCTGTTCGTGATCCTGTCCCTCGGGGGCGCGCCGCTCTGGCTCGGCGTCGTTTTCCTCGCGCTGATCTGCGCCGGGACCTGGCTCACCATGCGACCGAGCGCGTTCGTCGTGGGCCCGGACGGTCTCGAGATCGTCTGGCCGGCCCGGCGCTGGCACGTCGCGCGGCGCGAGATCACGAGCGCGCGGGTGGTGAGCGCACGCGATCTGCGTCCGCTGCTCGGTTTCGCCGTGCGCGTGGGCGTCGGCGGCCTCTGGGGTACCTTCGGTCTGCTCTGGAGCAAGAAGGCGGGTTGGGTGTCGTGTTACGTGTCCCGCGTCGACGAGCTCCTGTGGATCGAGCGCCGCGGCGCGCGTCCTCTGCTCCTCTCCCCAGAGCGCCCGCACGAGGTGGCGCGGCTGCTCTCACCCGAGCCGAGCTAGGAGCTCCCGGACCAGACGCCGGGCATCCCGTTCGCCCGCGAGGGCGCGGGTGGTGTCCAGCCGCGCCAGCCGCGCCAGCCGCGCGATGAGCCGGGTGTGACCCCGCCCGCCCGGGTGCACGTGCGCGACGAGCAGCCGGACGGGCTCGGCGTCGGGCGTGTCGCACGGCACGGGACGCCGCAACGTCACGACCACCGCGCTAGGACGCGCGCCCTCCACGACCAGGTGTGGCACCGCGAGCCCGCCGCCGAGCATGGAGGCGTTGGCACGACCCCGCAGGAGCTTGGGATCCAGCTCGATCCCGATCAGGAACATGAACAGGAGCAGCCCCACCTGGCTCGCCAGCCCAAGGAGCGGCAGCGACTGCGTGGGGAAGACGGCGCTGGTGAATCCCGGCCAGAGCCAACCGACCAAGGAGGGGCCGAGCAAGATGCCCGCCGAGATCTCGGCGATCACCATCGGCTGCCCCAGCCAGCGTGTGAAGACGCCCAGCGCCCGCGATACCACGACGATCAGCGCTGCCTGCGCGATGAAGCGCGCGAGCGGGTCGACGAGCCAGGCCGCCACCAGCCGAGGGTAGGTGCTAAGTGAGCGCTTATCAAGCAGGGGCGACGCTGGGCGGCTCCTCCGGCGCAGCGAGTCGGCAAGTCAGCGTCAAGCGAACGGGCTGCGCGTCGTCAATCGCGGGAAGCGACTGAAGTCCCGGTCCCGTGACCAGAGCTCTGCGACGTCATGTGCCAAGCAGAGCGCCGCGATGCGCGCGTCGTGCACTCGGGGTCCTGCGATCTTGGCGCTGACGAGCAGCTCACGGAGCGTGCCCCAGTATTCGCCTGGCTCCGCGAGGAGCACGCAGGTCGGTGACTCGAGCCACGCTTCGACTTGCTCGACGGCCGCTGCGATCGGAGTCGGCGGGTCATAGATGCGTGGGTGTGTGACCACCCCGAAGAACTCGTGCACGCATGGCCAAGGCAGCGCCCACTGCTGCTTCCCTTCGGCCAAGCCACGCAGGCATTCCTTCGCCTGATCGTGCCAAGGCGAATCCGACCGATGGGCATACACGAGGATGTTCGTGTCGACGGCGATCACGCGCCGTGCCCGTCGTAGAGCTCGTCGCGGATCTTCTCCCACCCGGCTTCACGGAACTCCGGAGTGAGGCCCTTGCCGCCGAAGCTGGCATCCCGAAGCCTGAAACGCCCGCGCTTCGCCCTTCGCTCTCCGAGCACTCGCCGCAGGCCGTCCTCGATCAGCTGGCGCAACGTGGTGCCCTCCCGGGCCGCCAGCCGCTTCGCGTCGTCGAGCAGCGCGTCGGAGATCTCGACGGTCGTCTTCATGGCGGTATGGGTAAGAAGATATGGCTGTATGGGTACTGGGTCAAGCGAGCCACAGCCCGGGCAGCCGGAGCAAATCGCTCAGCCGCTCGGACGCGGATCAGTACGCCACGCCCGAATACGGGCACTTCGCCTTCCACTTGTCGCAGTCTGGTGCGGGCGGCATGCAGTCGATGCTCTGGGGGCAGATCGCGTCTTGCTCGCAGCCGCAGCCGCACGCGTTCGAGAACGGCGTGGTGTTGGGCGGGCAGGCGTACTTGATGGTCATGCACTCCTGCTGGCTCTTGCCGACGTAGTTGCGCCACCATTCCTTCGTCGCGTCGCAGGCGCAAGCCAGCTCGGTACACGACACACCCTGCGTGGTGCACGAGCACTTGTTGCAGCCGTCGAGCGCCGGAAACGACTCCCCGACCTGGTACTCCTTACCGGCGTAGACGCAGACGGGCGCGCAGTAGGCCGTCGTGCACATCACCATGCCGCCGGCGCCACAGCTGCAGCTGTTGCAGCCGTCCCCCGCCGGGAAAGACTCGCCCTCCTCGTAAGTCTGTCCGTTGTAGACGCAGGTGCTGGGGCACGCGAGCTTGGTGCACGAGACGGAGCCGCCGGACTCGCTGCACTGGCAGGTGTTGCACCCGTCCGAGGCCGTCCAGGTCGAGCCGGGCCAGTGCTGCTCGCCCTCGTAGGTGCAGAAGGTGGTGCCACCGCCCGAGCCCGAGAAGCCGCCTGAGCCCGAGAAGCCGCCGGAACCCGACGACCCTCCGGCGCCGCTGGCGCCGCCGGTCCCCGGCTCCTCCGAGACGGAGCCTCCGCAGGCGGCCAGGGCCAGGGCGAAGAACGCGCAGAAGCATGATCGGGCTGTCGACATGTGGCTCACCTTGTGCCGGAAATTCCCGGAAACCGGGCTCCGCTGGGCCGTCTTGAAAGATCCGTGCCGAGCCCTCAGAGCACGAAGCGCGCGCCCTGGCCCGCGTCGAGGTTCGTGATGGTCACGGCGATGACCCCGGCCGCGTCCACCTCGTAGCGCTCCTCGATCAGCGGTCCTCCGTCGGAGAGCCGGCACACCGGTGTCGCCGGCAGGGCCTCGGTGGCGAGCCCGCCGGCGAAGGGGAAGAACACGTCGGCGTGGGGGGTGATGTCGCCGGTCGGGTCGCCGTGCTCGTCGATGTGCCCCGACTCGACGAAGCGGAAGTGGCCGATGTTGTGCGCGGCGCGATAGCGGCGCACCGCGCTCAAGGGCTCGCCTCCGCTCGTGGGCATGGGCGTGCCCTTGGCGAACACGGGGTCGAACACCGAGAGCTGACCGCGCTCCGCCTCGCGGAACACGCCGAAGTGCCGCGACAACCGCTCGCTCAGCCCGAGCGGGCTCTGGCTCTCGTCGCTGGCAGCCAGGATGGCGCAGCCGATGGCGGTGGCGGCGGCGGGGTGCGGCGAGCGAAACACGCGGCGCCCGAAGCGCTCGCGCACCACGCGGTGCACGACCGGCAGCCCGCTGGCTCCACCCACCATGTAGATGCCCGCGATGTCGCCGCCGCTCTCCTCCTGGCGGAGGGCTCCCACGATGGGCTCGAGCGCGTCGAGCGTGGCCTCGACCAGCGGGCGCGCGCGCTCGTAGAAGTCCGCGAGCTGGATCACCACCGGCGCCTCCGGCGCGTCGTCCCCCAGCGCCTCGAGCTCGAGCACGACCTTCTTGGTGTTGGCGTGGATCGACTCCTTGACCGCGCGGCACTCGCGCAGGAGCTCGCCGTGCTGGTGCGCCGAGGCGGCGGGCGGCTTGCCCGCGCGCTCCAGGGCCAGGGCGAGCAGCACGCGATCGAAGTCGTCGCCGCCGAGCTCGGCGATACCGGCGGTCAGCGCGACGTCGTGGTGGCCCTCGGCGATGTGCACCAGCGCGGCGTCGAAGGTGCCGCCGCCCAGGTCGTAGACGATCACGTGCTCGCGGCGCGACGAGAGCGTGTTCTGGTGGCGGTGGGCGTATTCGATGCCGGCCGCGGACGGCTCGTTGATCACCGCCCGCACGACGAAGCCCGCGCGCCGGAAGGCGTCCAGCGTCACGAAGCGCTGGGTCGAGTGCGCGTTGGCGGGCACGCTGATCACGGCCTCCAGCGGCTCGCGGAGCAGGCTGGCGACGTTGGAGCGCGTGAACAAGTCGCGCCGGAGCGCCGACAAGAAGCTCTGCACGAGCTCCCCCGGAGAGACGCTGAGCGAGCCGACCTGGATGGTCTGATCCTGGCGCGTGCTCGCGAGCAGGCGCTTCCACGAATGGAGCGCGGGAGCTCCGTCGCGCTCGGCGGCCTCGGCGTCCAGCCCGTGCACCAGCCGTCCGTCGGCCTCGGCGCTGATCGTCGGCCAGTGCTCGACCAGATCCCCGTCCAGCCCGGTGAACGCCACGCTGGGGTAGTTGCCGCGGTCGTGGAAGGCGACCAGCGTGCGCGTGGTGCCGAGATCGATGCCGAGTCGCATGCTGCTCAGTGAGTGAAGGGTTGCTCGGTGTAGCCCGTCCAGGTCGCCTTGATGGCGGCGGCGGCGGTCTTGCCCTTGGCGACCAGGATCAGCGGCAGGTCGATCAGGTCCACCACGTCCAACATGTCGGCGAACAGGCTGGCGACGTAGCCCTGGTCCAGGTCCTTCACCTTGCGGTAGCTGCACGCGGCTCGGTACACGAGCCGCCCGTCCTTGCGCACCGTCAGCGTGCCCTGGTGAAACGCGGCGTTGAACAGGTTGGCGAAGGCCAGGAGCTCCGCGCGGCGCGTGCGGGGCGCCTTCACGCCGAACACGCCGTACAGCGCGACCAGCCCCGGCTCGTGGACCAGGTGCACCTCGGCGAGCACGTCGGGGCCGCGCAGGTCCACGGCGAAGTAGTTGGTCTCGGCCTCGGGGTCGTACTTCTCCTCGAACTTCAGACCGAGCCGTCCGAGCACGTTGCGGACGGTCTCGAGCTGGCGCCGCGTCGAGGCGGCCGCGGGTTGCTTGGCGGGCATGGCCGGAACATACCCCGAGACGGTAGGCTCGGGCGCGATGGAGCGCTTCAAGGGCAAGGTCGCGTTGGTCACCGGGGCGTCGGCGGGCATCGGCCGCGCGGTCGCGAAAATGCTGGCAGAAAACGCCATGCGCGTGGCGGTGTGCGCGCGGCGAGCCGAGCGGCTCGCGGAGCTCGCGGCGGAGCTCCCCGCGGCCGACTGGCTGACCCGGAGCGTGGACCTCCGGGACGAGGCCGAGATCGGGGCGCTGTTCGCCGAGATCCGCCAGCGCTGGGGCGGCGTGGACGTGCTGGTGAACAACGCGGGGCTCGGCCACGACGCGCCGCTGATGAGCGGGCGGACCGAGCAGTGGCGCGAGACGCTGGAGCTGAACGTGCTCGCGCTCTCGGTGTGCACCCGCGAGGCGCTCTCCGACATGCGCCGGCGCGGCGACGACGGGCACGTCGTGCACGTCTCGAGCATGGCGGCGCACCGCGTTCCCCCGGGGAGCGGCATGTACTCCGCGTCCAAGTTCGCGGTGCGCGCGCTGACCGAGGCGCTGCGCCAGGAGCTGCGCGAGGCCGGCAGCAAGATCCGCGTCAGCGCCGTGAGCCCGGGCTACGTCGAGACCGAGTTCGCCGCGCACTACTTCCAGAGCCAGGAAGCGGCGAAGAAGACCTACGGGCGCTTCAAGGTGCTCGAGCCCGCCGACGTCGCCGAGGCGGTCCGCTACCTGCTCTCGGCCCCGCCCCACGTGCAGGTCCACGACATCTTGATGCGGCCGACGCAGCAGCCGAGCTGAGGCGTCGAAGCCCATTGATAAATCTAAAGTTGCAGTTTAGATTCCTCAAATGCCGATCTACCGGCGCGAGATCACGCCCGTACTCCTGCGTGCAGCGAGGAGCTTTGGGGCCGTGGTGCTCACCGGCCCTCGACGTGCCGGCAAGACCTTCACGTTGCGGCGGACCTTCCCGGGCGCGAGCTACGTGCAGCTCGAAGACCCAGACGTGCTCGCGCAGGTGCGCAGCGACCCCCGGGGCTTCCTCGACGATCTGCGGACGCCGGCGATCCTCGACGAGATCCAGAACGCCCCCGAGCTCTTGCCCTACGTGCGGAGCCGGATCGACGCTGCTCCGTCGAAGAAGGGCCGGTGGCTGCTCACCGGCTCGCAGGACTTCTCGCTGATGGGGGGAGTCTCCGAGTCGATGGCCGGTCGCGCGGCGGTGCTGCAGCTCTTGCCGCTGTCGGCCCGCGAAGCGGGGCGCTGGGACCTGATCTTGGGCGGCTACCCCGAGGTTCGACTGCGTCCGAAGGGGGCGCCGCTGTGGTTTCGATCCTACGTGCAGACCTACCTGGAACGCGACGTGCGCGCGGTGACCGCCGTGCGCGACTTGGTCACGTTCCGGCGCTTCCTCGGCCTGCTCGCGACGCGCAACGGCACCCCTCTGAACAAGTCCGAGCTCGCGGCCCCGCTCGGGGTCAGCATCCCCACGATCACCCAGTGGGTCAGTGTGCTGGAGACCACCGGTCTGATCCAGCTCGTCCCGCCCTACTTCGAGAACCTCGGCAAGAGACTCTTGAAGACGCCGAAGCTCTACTTCATGGACACCGGTATCCTGTGTCACCTGCTCGGGTTGGAATCGCGAAGCGCGCTCCAACGCTCGCCGCTGTCCGGGCTGGTGCTCGAAGCGTTCGTCGCCAGCGAGATCGCCAAGCGCCGAGCGTTCGCCGGCCGGGCGCGCGAGCTGTACTACTTTCGCGACCAGCAGGGGCTCGAAGTCGACTTCTTGATGGCCGAGGAGGGCGGCGGAGTCGTGCTCGTCGAGGTCAAGGCGGGCAGGACGGTGCACCCGAGCGACGCGCGAGGGATCGCCGCGCTCCTGCCGCGGATGGCACGGGGCGCGCGCGGGCTCGTGCTGCACGGCGCGGCGCGCGGGACGCCCGCCGAAGGGGCGCTCGTCCCAGGAGTGCGCCGACAGAGCATCGACGCATTCGTCGGCGCCCTCGGCGGGTGAGCTCAGACCCGTTCCAGCCGCGCCCGCACGTGCTTGTGCCAGGGCGTGCCCACGAAGGGGTCGCGCTCGTCCAGGCTGGTGAGCTCGTTGGGCGCGACGCCGGGACGTTCGTCGCCGTAGCTCGTGCCCAGGCCGTTGGGCAGGCTGACGTGGCCCGGCTGCATCGTGTCCGAGACCTCCACCGTCACCAGCGCCGTGCCGCGCCTGGTGGTGAGGCGGAGCTCTGCGCCAGTCGCGACGCCCAGCGCGCTGGCGTCGCTGGGGCAGATGCGCAGCGCGCCGGCGGCGTCCTTGTTGCGCCAGGCCGGATCGCGGAGGAGCGTGTTGGCGGTGAAGGAGCGGCGCTCGCCGGCCGAGAGCACGAAGGGGAAGCTCAGGTCCGTGGCGTCCGGCGCCGAGCCCAGGCAGCGCTCGAGCTCCTCGAGCAGATCGGGCAGCTCGAGCTGGATCTGCCCGACGCGTTCGAGCACCTCGTTCCAGTCGTCCACGGCGAAGACCACACCCGAGTGCCGCTCGAGCATCGCCTGGAACAGCTGCTCGGCCATCTGGAGCGGCGTGCCGGAAAAGCCCGCTCGCGCGACCGACGGCGCCCGCTGCATCACCAGCCGGAGCGCCAGGCCGAAGAGCACCGCGCCCTCCTTCAGCTCGGCTGGCAAATCGAGCGTGCGGTACAGGAGCACCGCCACCTGGGACGACCGGCGTGGATCGCCCATCACCTGGCTCATCAGCGCCTCGGCGTAGGCGGCGCGCCCCTGGGCGGCGGCCGCGCGGAGCGGCTCGAGATCGGCCTCGGTCACGGCGCCGAGGGCGGTGGCGAGCCGTGCGTGGATCTCGGCCTCCGGCAGCGGCCCGGGAGGCGGCGCCAAGAGCCGCGGCCGGAGCTGGAAGCAGTTCTCCGGGAACTCGAAGTTGAAGAACGAAGCCTCGGCCTTCTCGTACTGCGTCGCCGCGGGCAAGACGTAGTGGGCCAGCTTCGCCGTCTCCGTCATCGCGACGTCGATGACCACCAGGGTGTCCAGCGCGGAGAGTGCCTCTCGCATGCGCGGCGAGTCGGCCAGCGAGTGCGCGGGGTTCGCCGACTCGACCAGCATGGCGCGGTAGCGCTTGTCGTGGTCGCTGAGGATCTCCTCGGCGATCACGTTGCAGGGGACCAGGCCGCTGATGATGGGCGCTCCGGCGACCGGGCTCTTCTTGCCGGTCGAGCCGCTGATGAAGGGCACGAGCGGGGTCGGCACGTAGTGGCTGCCGGGTTTGCCCAGGTTGCCGGTGAGCACGATCAGGAGCCGGTGCAGGTAGCTCACCAGCGTCGAACTCTTGTTCATCTGCACGCCCAGATCCTCGAAGCTCGCCAGCGAGCGAGCCTGGCCGATGGCGCGGGCCGCCCGCCGCACCAGGGCCTCGTCGAGCCCAGCCTTCGCCGAGCACTCCGCGACGGACACGGAGGCGAGGGCCTTCTCCACCGCATCGAGCCCCACGGCGTGCGCGCCCAAGAAGGCGCGGTCCAAGAGGTCCTCCTGCACCAAGACGCCCAGGAGCGCCGCGAGCAGCCAGGCGTCGGTGCCGGGGCGCACCTGAAGATGAATGTCGGCCAGCTCGGCGGTCTCGGTGCGGCGCGGATCGATCACGATCAGCGTGCGCGCGGGATCTCGTGAGATCTCCCGCAGCGTGATGCGCGCCCGCGGGATCGAGTGCGAGTGCCAGGGGTTCTTGCCGATGAAGAGCGCCACCTCGCAGTGCTCGAAGTCGGCGCGAGTCGCCGCGCCGAGCATGCGATGGCTGACCCAGATCTCCCCCGTCTTCTCCTGCGCCAGGGCGTTGGAGCGGTAGCGGGAGCCCAGCGCCGCGCGGGTCGCGGTGGCGTAGGCGCCGGGCAGGTGGTTCGCCTGGCCGCCGCCGCCGTAATAGAAGATGGTCTCGCCGCCGTGTGTGTCGCGCACCTTCCCGAGGCGCGCCGAGACCTCGCTGATGGCCGTGTCCCAGTCGATGGGCTCGAACGTACCGTCCGGCCGGCGCCGGAGCGGCGAGGTCACGCGGTCGCGCGCGTGCTGGTAGTAGTCCAGCCGGTGCGCCTTCTCGCAGGCGTAGCCGCGGGAAACGGGGTGCCGGCGGTCGCCGCGCAGGCGGACCAGGTGTCGCCCCGCGTCGCCGCCGAGCTCCACCTCGATGCCGCAGTTGCACTCGCAGAGAATGCAGGCCGTGGGCTTCCAGCTCATGACACGCGGTGCTCCCACATGCCCATCTCACCCAGATCGCGATAGCCCATCTTCGCATACACCGGGCGACCCAGCGGGCTCGCCTGGAGCGAAGTGCTGGTGGCGCCACGCGTCCGCGCTTCAGCCAGCGCGCGGCCGAGCAAGCGACCCGCGAGGTTCTTGCCCCGCGCGTCGGGCAGCGAAGCCACCCCGGTCACGCCGCAATCGCCGTCCGGGCTCTCGTAAACGATGGCGCAGGCGGCGGGCCGACCGTCGGCTCGTGCCACGTAGCCTCTCCAGCCGTCGTCGGCCGGCCAGCTGGTGAGCGCCGCCTCGAACGCCGGCGGAGGAAAGCCGTAGGCCTGGTCGTTGATGCGCGCGAGGAGCCCGAGGTCGCGCGTTGCTTCCCAGTCCAGGTCGCCTGCTTCGGGGATCGCGAGCTCGCTCATGGCCGCCGCCATCGCCGCTGGTCGGGAGTCGAGCTTGTGGCCGCGCGCCGCCAGGAAGTCGGCCATCGCGCGGTCGCCCGGCCCGACCCAGACGGTGAAGGCGCGCACGCCCGCGTCGGCGAAGCTCGCCGCCAGCTTCGGGTACGCAGCTTCGAGCGACGCCAGGCTGTCCGGCACGACGCAGTTGAAGAGCGAGCGGTCGGGAGCCGCCGGGGAAACCGCCGCGATCACGCCGGGCAGGCGCTCGAGGTACGCGCTCCCCGATCCGGAGCCCCAGAGCTCCGCTTCGGCGATCAAGCAGGTGTGCACGCGGCGCAAGAGCTCGGCGTCGTCCATGCCCGGGAATGTCGTGGTGCTGCTGCAGAGCCGCAAGCCGCCCCTTGACGGCCGCGCGGGCGTCGCTATCCTGCATTTTCGAATGAACGTTCGGGAAAAGGGGCAAAGGCCCCGCGGCCGCCCGCCGGAGGGCGACAAACAGCGCCAAATCCTGGACGCCGGCCTCGGGCTGTTCGCCGAGCGCGGCTACCACGGCACCGCCGTCCCCGCCGTCGCGGAGGCCGCGGGCGTGGGCACCGGCACCATCTACCACTACTTCGAGAACAAGGAGCAGCTGGTCAACGCGGTGTTCCGCGACGCCAAGTCGCGCATGCGCCAGGCGCTGTTCCACGGGCTCGTGATGAACGCGGAGCCGCGGGACATGTTCCTGGAGATCTGGCGCCGGCTGGCGCGCTTCGCGCGCACGGACCCGATCGCGTTCCAGTTCCTGGAGATGCAGGACCACGTGCCCTACCTCGACGAGGAGAGCGTCGCGCTCGAGCGCGAAGTGCTCGCGCCGCTCTGGTTCGCTGGTCGCGCCATCTCCGAGGGCGGGCAGAAGCGAGTGCTACCCGCGGAGACGCTGATGGCGCTGGTGTGGGGTGCGCTCGTCGGTCTGGTGAAGGCCGAGCGCCTCGGCTACCTGAGCGTCGGGGACGAGACGCTCGCTCGAGCCGGCGAGGCCGCCTGGGCCATGGTGGCCGAAGGCGCCGGAATGAACGTCGGAGCTTCGCGTCGCACGCCGCGACCGCGGGCTCGCAGTTAGGGAGGATACGAACATGTTGACCACCGAAATGAACACCCAAGCCCGCCGCCCCGAGCTCAGCCTGGACGACCTGGCTCGGAAGTCCTGCGCGGAGCTCGAGGCGCTGTACCGCGGCGGAAGCCTGCCGGCGTCGCTCCGCGCCGTGGACGGCAAGCTGACCGGACGCATGCTCGCGGTGCGCGGCCTCGGAAGCGGGCCGTTGGCCAAGGGGCTCAGGAAGCTCGCGGCGTCGCGCGCGTTCGTGTGGGGCGGGAAGTCCTTCGAAGCCGAGTCCGATCGCGCTGGTCGCGGCATCAACCGCGTGCAAGCGCCGGGCGTGCTCGGGCGCCAGAACCTGTTCCCGTTCACGACTCTGTTCGCGGCCTCCGCGATCGACGGCAAACCCGCCATCGTGCTCGACTACGCTCACCCGGAGAACCCGCCCTACATCCGTGCCATCCACGACGAGATCCGCGAGGTGGCGCCCGGCTTGTACCTGGGCCCGGCGATGTGGAAGACGGCCAAGGGACCCCGCACCGTGCTCTGGTTCGCCCTCGACACGGGGAAGCGATGAGCGCGCGGCTCACCCACGCGCCCCACGTCCTCGTCACCGGGACGTCCGGCGCCATCGGTGGAGCTCTGGCCCGAGAGCTCGCCGCACGCCGGCCGCGCGCGCGCCTCACGCTGGTGGACAAGGTCGAAGCGCCCTCGGCGGAGCTCGCGCGCGAGCTCGGCAACGCGCGGGCAGAGGTCGCGGATCTGTCCGACATCGACGCCATCCCGGCGTTGCTCGAGCGCGTCGGCCCGGTGGACGGCCTGATCAACGCCGCGGGCTTCATGGACGTGCGGCGCTTCGAGCGCTTCGAGTGGGAGGCGGCCTGGAAGCTGCTCGCCGTCGATCTGGTGGCGCCGCTCCGGCTGTTCCACGAGGTGAGCTCCGGGATGCTGGCGCGCGGCGGCGGCTTCGTGGTGAACGTCACCAGCATGGCCGGGCGCGTGCCCATCCGCGGCTGCGCCATGTACGGCGCGGCCAAGGCCGGGCTCTCCATGGCGTCCGAGATCGCCCACGCCGAGCTCCGCCCCCGAGGCGTCCACGTGGTCACGGTCTACCCGGGCCCGGTGGCTTCGGCCCTCGAGCGCGGCGCGCGCGCCCAGCTGCGCGAGTCGGCCATCGCCCGCGCCATCCCCATGGGCAAGGCCCGCGAGCTCGGGCGCCTGGTGCTCGACGCGGTGGAGTCCGGCGAGCCGCGAGTGGTGTATCCGAGCTTGTACCGGGTCGGCTTCAGCGCCGTCGGCTTCGCTTCGAGGGTGGCGCTGGCGTTCGGACCCGAGCCGATTGGCTGACAAAAATCAGCCGGCCTTGTGAGTTGGGCCCCCGAGCCGGTATCCTGGCGGGATGCGTGACGCCTTGGCTCGGGTTTTTGCAGCGGTGGTGGTCCTGGCTCTCGGCGGCGTCGCCGTCGCGTGCAGCACCGGCTCGGACAGCGGTGTGGGCAGCGGCGGCGGCGGCGGCCTGGGCGGCGTCGGCGGCGCGGGCGGAGCCGGTGGCTCCGGCGGTGCGTCCGGCTGTCCCAGCGGGCTCCTCGACTGCGCCGGGAAGTGCGTGGACCCGCAGTACAACCCGAACCACTGCGGCGCCTGCAACACCAAGTGCGGCGCCGGCGAGTTCTGCTCGAACGGCAGCTGCGGCTCGACCTGCAGCGGAGGCACCACGGAGTGCGGCGGCTCCTGCGTCAATGTGCAGACGGACATCTCCAATTGCGGCAGCTGCGGCAACGTGTGCAACGTCGGGGAGGTCTGCTCCGCCGGCCTGTGCGGAGTCACCTGCTCCGGCGGCACCACCCAGTGCACCGGCAAGTGCGTGGACACCAGCGTCGACCCTGGGAACTGCGGCGCCTGCGGTACCACCTGCGCCTCGGGAGAAGTCTGCTCCGCCGGCCAGTGCGGCACGCAATGCGTGGGTGGCACCACGCTGTGCGCCGGCAAGTGCGTGGACACCAGCGTCGATCCCGCGAACTGCGGCGCTTGCGACACCGCGTGCCCAAGCGGCCAGGTCTGCTCCGCTGGTCAGTGCGGCACGCAGTGCGTGGGCGGCACCACGTTGTGCGCCGGCAAGTGCGTGGACACCACCATCGACACTGGAAACTGCGGCGCGTGCGGCACGGCGTGCACGAGCGGCCAGGCCTGCGTGAACGGCACCTGCACGACGGTGTGCGTGGGCGGCACCACGCTGTGCGCGGGCGTGTGTGTGGACACCAAGCTCGACCCCGCGAACTGCGGCAGCTGCGGCACCAAGTGCACCACGGGTCAGGTCTGCTCGAGCGGCACTTGCGGCCTGGTGTGCGGCGGCGGCAGCACGCTGTGCAGCGGCGCCTGCGTGGACACCAAGGTCGATCCCACGAACTGCGGCACCTGCGCCAAAGCCTGCGCGGCCGGCGAGAGCTGCGTGAACGGCGCCTGCGGCATCGTGTGCACCGGCGGCACCACGAACTGCAGCGGCAAATGCGTGGACACGAAGATCGACGCTGCCAACTGCGGCACCTGCGGCACGGCCTGCCCGACGGGTCAGATTTGCAACAACGGTGGCTGCCAGCTCCTGTGCTCCGGCGGGACGACCAACTGCAACGGCCTGTGCGTGGACGTGAAGGTCGATCCGAACAACTGCGGTGCCTGCGGCACGGTCTGCACGACGGGGCAGACCTGCACCAACGGCGGCTGTGTCGCCTCCGGCTGCACCAATCCGGTGCCGAGCATCCTGTTCACGGAGGGCTTCGCCAACAACAGCCAGGGCTGGACGCTGGGTACGGAGTGGCAGATCGGGTCGGCGACTGCATCGACGGGCCACGTCTACGCCGGCCCCGACCCCTCGGTCGACCACACTCCGAGCGGCGACAACGGTGTTGCGGGCGTGGTGATCGGCGGCAACGCGTCGACTGTGCTGCACGGCTACTACTACCTGACGAGCCCCATCATCAACGCAGCCGGCTCGCCCAAGCTCTACCTGAGCTTCTGGCGTTGGCTCAACAGTGACTACACGCCGTTCATGCAGAACATCGTCGAGGTCTACAACGGCTCGGCCTGGGTACCGGTGTGGCAGTCCGGCTCGTCTCCCGGCGTGGCGGACTCGGCTTGGAGCCAGCAGACCTACGACATCTCGGCCTACGCCAACGCGGCGCTCCGGGTGCGCTTCGGGCACCAGGTGACGAGCGGCGGCGTGTTCACGGTGTCGTCCTGGAACGTGGACGACGTGACCGTCACCAAGGTGACCTGCAACTAGACGGGCGGTCGCGAGCCGCGACTGGTCGCCTTGGCGGCAAAGCCGGGGAAGCTCCGGGAATCACCTCCGGCGCGTGGGCGGCGGGCGGCCGCCCCGCGTGGGTCGTCTGCGAATCCTGCAGCTGGAGCAACCTGTAGCGCACGGCGCCCCGCTCGTGATACCTCGGAGCCTTGGAGGGCTCCCGATGAAGGTGTCGACTGTTCGTTCTGCTGCGCTTCCCGTGCTCGTGGTCGCTTTCGCGCTCCTGGCCTGCAAGAAGAGCGGTCCACAGGAAGTGAAGGGCAGCTGCGACATGCGCAGCGCCGCCAGCGGTGGCAGCTCCATCTGCATCGACTTCCACACCGAGCCGAACGAGAAGGTGAAGTCGATCTGCTCGCCGTCGAGCGGGTACGTGCTCTCCACGACTGCGTGCGACACCTCGTCCGCCCTGGGCGGTTGCCAGAAGGGCAAGCTCACGAACTGGTACTACAGCTCGAGCAAGCACTCGTCCGCGGACGACGTGAAGCGCGAGTGCTCCGACAGCTTCGTCACGCCCGGGGGGCGCTGAGCTTCGGGGGTGCGCCGGCTCGCGCTGATCGGTCTCTCACTCGCTGCCTGTCGCAAGGAAGCGCCGCCGATCCCTGCGCCGGCGGAGAGCGCCCCTCCGCCGGTCCCGGCGGCGGCGGCTCCGAGCGCCGCCCCCTCGGCGGACACCGTGTCGGCCGCGACCGAGACGGTGTGGGACGCGGGCCCCAGCGTGCTGGGCGCCGAGAAGGTCGATGGCGCTGCGCTGCGGAAGCGCCACGTCGAGCGCCTGAAGGCGGACAAGAGCCCCGTCACCGCGCTCCGCGGTCAGAGCCCGCTCGGGCTGGGCGAGGCCATCTGCGAGGCGGTGATGCCGCGACGTCCGGCCGCGACGCCCATCCTGCTCAAGCCCAACTTGTGCGGGTTCGACGGCATCGTGGACCCCGAGAAGCGCAAGGGGGACGACGGCATGGTCGGGCGTACCACCGACGTGGACTTCACGCGCGGCGTGGTTCGCTGCCTGAAGAAGCGTGGGCACGACAAGGTCACCATCGCCGAGGGTTGCGGCATCTCCCACGCGCACTGGAAGCGGGTCATCGAGCTCACCGGCTACGAGAGCATGGCCCGGGAAGAGGGCGTGGCGCTGGTGGCGATGGACGACGACGGCGTCTACGACGTGGAGGGTGACAAGCCCGGTCAGCCGCTCGCCGTCAGCGGCATCGCGAGCACGCGCGTTCCGACCCTGCTCATGCCGAAGATCCTGGCCGAGCACCTCGACCACGGGCTCTTCGTCTCGCTGCCCAAGGTCAAGGCGCACCGCTTCTCGGTCACCTCCATGGCCATCAAGGGCATGCAGGGCACGGTCATGCTCAGCGACGCGCGCCCCGCCTACAAGCAGAAGTACCGGACGCACCGCGAGCTGAACGAGCAAATCAAGGCCAAGAAGGCCGCGAAGGCCGCAGACGCGGCGGCGCTCGACCCACTGGAGGAGCGCAAGGCCCATGTCGGGGCGCTGATGGTGTTCGCGGAGCGCATGGCCGACGTGCTCGAGATCTCGACGCCGGACGCGGTCCTGGCCGAGGCAGCGCCGGGCATGGGCGGTGACGGCTTTTGGCAGCTCTACCCGACGGAGGAGCGCGTCGCCATCGGAGGCACCAACCCGGTCAGCGTCGATCGCGTGGGGGCGGAGCTCCTGGGGCTCTGGAACAACCCGCGGCTCGCGAGCGAGCTCGGCGGGCACAAGACCTCCCCGCTGATCAGCGTCGCGGCCAAGCGCTACGGGCTCGACCTGACCGCCACCAAGATCGAGGGCGACGCGGCGGATCTGTTCGGCAAGCCGCGTCCCTTCCACTTCCGCTCCATGGCCGGCTTCGAGCTGCACTCGACCCCGAGCGCGCCGTGGCAACCGGTGGCGCGGACGCTGCCGGCTCCACCCGCCCCCGCGCCGAGCGCCCAGCCGCGCGAAGCTCGGGCGGTCGCGCTGGGCGCCGACACGGTGAGCTTGGACGGCAAGGCCGACGACGCGGTCTGGGCGCGCGCACCCGCAGTGAGCTGGGACACGGACTGGGCGGGCAACCCCACGGGCGTCGTGACGCGGGCGCGCTTCGCCTGGTCGAAGTCGGGGCTCTTCGCGCTGTTCGAGCTGGAGGGCGCCGGCCTGTTCGTCGATCGGCAGAGGCCGGTGACCGAGGAGCGGGACAAGCTCTACCAGGAGGACTGCGTCGAGCTCTTTCTGGGCCACGACGCGAAGGACCCGCGTCACTACGCCGAGATCGAGATCGGCCCCTTCGGTCACTGGTTCGACCTCGATGTGCGCCTGGGCGGCGCGAGCGACACCGGTTGGTCGAGCGGGCTCAGCGTCGGCACCACCCGCGACCCCGGCGCGCGCCGCGCGGTCATCGAGGCGCGCCTGACGGCGAAGGAGATCTTGGCGGTGCTCGCGTCGGGCGCCCGCGTTCCACTGGGGCTCTACCGCATGGAGGGCGCGGCGCCGCGCAAGTACCTGGCCTGGAGCCCGACCCTGACCAAGAAGCCGAATTTCCATGTGCCCGACAGGTTCGGGACGCTGGTTCTGGAGTGAGGCGTGACCGAGCCCGTTGGATCCCCGTACCGCAGCGCGCCGCGCACCGAGCTGGAGGTGGCGGCGGGCTCCAACGTCGTGACCATGTTGGCGGCGCTGGGTTTGGCCGCAGTGTTCTACGCGTTACAGGGGTTCTTCGGCCTCCGTGAGGTATTCGTCTGGGTGCCCGTGCTCCTGGCCATCGCGTGCGCGCTCCCGATCGCCCTGTACACGTCGCGTCGCAATCGTTGGCGCTTCACGCTGGAGCGGCAGCGCCTCCGAGTCGCTCGCGTGCTGCCGACCGGTTCGAGGTCGCTCGGGACGCTCGATGTTTCGTCGGGAGTCAAGCTTCGCGTGGATGTCCCTGAGCACCTCGCCGGAGTCGAGGCCCGACTCACGCTCGACGCTTCGGGTGAGGAGATCTGCTTCTACCCGGGCGCGCGCACGAGGCTCGTGTACGAGGAGCTCTCGCGATTCCTGCGTGAGGCAGAGATCGACGTGGATGCTCCCAGAGATCTCCCGGAGCTGCCGGGCGAGAAGCTCGGGTTGCCGAAGCTGTAACTCTCACTCGAACGTCGTGCTCTGCGGCAAGGCGTCCTCGCGCTCCTGCTCCTCGACCATGCGATGTCGCCACAGCGCCAGCGCCACGCAGGGTGGTGTGAGCACGCCGACCAGCGAGAACACGACCGGCGAAAGGCTGGGCGAGGCGAAGCAGTAGGCGGCGCCGCCGGCCGTGAGCAACACCAGCGGCGCGAGCCAGGGCAAGATCAGCACCGCCGCGACGCCCGAGACCGCGGCGAAGACCAGCAGATCTTGGGCGAAGATCAGCGGCGCCGGCATCTGAAGCCAGACGCCGAAGGAGCGGCTGACGACCAGGAGCGCGCTGGTCATGAGCATCAAGCCCGTCATGCGCCGGCTGAACTGGTTCTCGAACAGTCGCTTGCGCCAGAGCACGCTGATGCCGAGCGTGACGGCGAAGATCACCACGCCAAACGCGAGCAACCCTTCCGGCTTGATCTTGGCAGGGTTCGGCTGAGACAGCGCGAAAGCCGAGAGCGCCATGGCGGCGCCGGTCATCGCGGCGAGGCCCTTGGTGCGCTCGCGGCCGGCCACGCTGCTGTCCTGCTCGCGGGCCATGGCGCGCAGGCGTTCGTCCTCCGCGTGGAGCTTCGCCAGCTCCTTGCGCGCCAGCCGCACCCGCTCCCTGAGCTCCGGTGGAGGCGTGCCGAGCTCGCCGAGGAGCGCCTCCGCCGTCTGCACGTGACCCTGACGCAGCTCGAGCTCGACGGCCAGCGTCACGGTCTGGGTCAGCCCGGCGCGCGCCTGGGTGTTCTCGCTCCACTCCTTCAGCGCTTGCGCGAAGCCGAAGCGAGACTCGGTGACCAGCTGGTAAGCCCGCTGCAGATCATCGGGTGCGTCGTCCTCCGCGCTCTCGTCGAGCAACGTCGAAAGGCGCGCCAGGCGCTCGGCGGCCTCGTCGGCCAGCAAGATGGAGCCCTTGTGCCGCAGGAAGTCGGCGATGGCCTGTCGGAACGCCAGCGCGCTCGCCGGTCGCGCCGCGGGGTCGCGGCTCGTCGCCTGGTTGCACAAAGCCGCGAGCTCGTCGGGGATCGAGGCGTCGTAGGCGTACGGCTCCGAGCAGAACGCGGACATCAGCGCGTCCTGGAGCTTCTTGCCGTCGTGGCGAAAACGTCCCGTGAGCACGTAGTGCAGCGTCGCGCCGAGCAGGTAGACGTCCGTCGCCGGACCGATGGGCCCGCCCGAGACTAGCTCCGGCGGCATGAACGCCGGCGTCCCGACCAGCCCGGCGCGCTCGGCCATGCTGGGGTCGTCGCTGCGCACGGCGATGCCCCAGTCCACCAGGTAGACCTCGCCGTAGCCGCCGAGCATCACGTTCTCGGGCTTGATGTCGCAGTGGATCACCCCGCGATCGTGGGCGAAGTGAACCGCCTGGCAGATCTGCATCAAGATCTCGAGGTGGGTGTCGAGCCGATCTCCGGGCCGGCTCGCCCAAGCCGGGTGCTGCGCGTCCGCGAGAAGGGCGCGCCACTCGACGCCCTCGACCCGCTTCATCACCAAAACGGGCGCGCCACGATCGTCGAGGCCGAGCGCGTGCACCGGCACGATGCCAGGGTGCTCGAGCCGTCCGGTGATGATGGCCTCGCGCAAGAGCGCGGCCGTTGGCCCGTCCCCGGCGCTCGGTGACTTGAGCGTCTTGACCGCGACGTCGCGATCGAGCGAGCGCTGGCGCGCGGCGTGCACGACTCCCATGCCGCCTTCGCCGATCACTCCCTGGACCTCCAGGTCGGCGCGAGCAGCGGCGTCGGGGTTCGACGGGGGCATCGAGGCGAGCGCGAACGACAGGGAGATGCGTGGCAGCTCGCTCGGCTCCGGTCGCGTCCAGGCGCGGGACGGCGCGCCCGGGCTGGAGGGCTCGGGTCGCTGCGTCACATCCAGCGGCAACGCCAAGGCGGTGTCGGCCAGCCCGAGCTGGCTCACCCGCTCGCCGAACGTTCGCAGAAGCTCTTCCCGCTCGGTCACCCGGAGCGCATCTTCGCATGCCAACTCGGGCGATACGCTGCCAACCGAGGGTTGGCGGATTGAGGCGCTAACTGCGCGAAAACACGAGGGGCGCGCCTGGTGCGCGATTTGCGAAGGGACGGGCGTGGACTTGCGACTCGTCTGGCTGAAGCTGCCCTTGCTCGTGCTCGCCCTGCTGCTCGGGGCCTGCGGTCCGTCGGAGAGGGAGGCCCCGGCGTCGGCCCGCGCCCAGCTGTCTGGCGATTCGCCTCTGGTGGGGCACTTCCGCGAGGCCGAGCGCCAGAGCGGAGTGCCGGCGGAGCTGCTAGCGACCATCGCGCAGGTCCAGACGCGCTTGAGCATGAACCTGGGCGCTCACGACGAGCACGACGCCGATCACGAGCACGCGCCGCGCGAGTGGGGCCTGATGGCCATCGGCAGCGGCGGGCTCACCTCGGCCGACGCGGCGGCGCTGCTCATCGGGGTGAGCGTGGAGCTCGTCGCAACCGACGCGCGAACCAACATCCGCGCCGCGGCCGCGCTGCTGAAGACCTCGGGTCACGCGCGGGGCGTGGGCGCCGGGGACGGCCTCGACGCTTGGGTTTCGGTCGTCGAGGCCTACGGCGGCGAGGCGCTGGTGTCAGAGGTCCGCGCCCTCTTGAGCAGCGGTTGGAAGGGTCACGACGACCAGGGCTTCGTGGTCGAGGTGAGCGGCGTCGGCCTCGATGGCGACGAGCTCGCGGCCGTGCAGCAAGGTCTGGGCTACCCAGGGGCCATCTGGAGCGCCGCGTACTCTGGCAACTACACCAACGCCTCCCGGGGCGCAGCGCAGATCAACTACGTGATCATCCACACCACGCAGGGCAGCTACGCGGGCGCCATTTCGTGGTTCAAGAACTCGTCGTCGAAGGTGTCCGCCCACTACGTGATCCGCTCGAGCGACGGGCAGATCACTCAGATGGTGGACGACGCGGACATCGCCTGGCACGACGCCTGCTTCAACAGCCAGACCATCGGCATCGAGCACGAGGGGTGGGTCGCCGATCCGGGCAAGTGGTACACGGAGGCCATGTACAAGTCGTCGGCCAAGCTGACGCGCTGGCTCTGCGATCAATACGGCATCCCCAAGGACAAGAAGCACATCATGGGCCACGGCGAGGCGCCGGACTGCTCCGATCACACCGATCCGGGCAGCGGCTGGAACTGGGCCCACTACATGGACCTGGTCGTGAACGGCGAGTGCACGCCGAAGACCGAGATCTGCAACGGCAAGGACGACGACTGCGACGGCAAGGTGGACGAAGGCGACGTGTGCAACGCGCCTCCCAAGGGCTACCTGGACGAGGTGAGCTGCGAGGGGATCAAGGGCTGGGCGCAGGATCCGGACGCGGCGACCAAGCCCATCGACGTACACCTGTACTTCGGGGGCCCCGCGGGCTCCGGCGCCACGGGCGTGCCGCTCACCGCCGACGTCGAGCGCGACGACCTGTGCACGGCCATCGGCTCCTGCAACCACGGCTTCGACGTCTACCCGCCGTTGTCGCTCTTCGACGGCCAGGCCCACCCCATCCACGCCTACGGCATCGACAGCGCCGGTGGCGCGAACGCCGAGCTCACCGGCAGCCCCAAGAGCCTGACCTGCACCGCGGCGGCGAGCGGCGTGCGGCGCCACGTCGTGGACCCGACCAGCTTCGAGGTCTGGAAGCTCGATCTGTTCTGGGACGCGCTGCCGCTCGGAGACACGGAGATCGGCAAGCTGCCCGAGGCGAGTGCCTGGCCCTCCGCGCCGGAGCTGGTTCAGGCTGACGACGGTTCGCCGGAGGTCTGGCTGGTGGACGGCAAGTGGCGCCGGCACGTTCCGAGCCCGGCCGTGATGGCGGCGTGGTCGCTGTCGTTCGACGCGGTGAAGCAGGTGCCCGCCGCGGAGGTCGCGGCGCTCTGGGAAGGGCCGAAGCTCCGAGGGCGCCCCGTGATCGTCAAGGACACGAGCGGCAAAATCGAGATGATCGACGACCCGATGCCGGCGCCGGGGACCGCGGTGAAAGCGCCCACTCCCGAAGAGGCAGGCTGGGGTGGTGGCGCCGGGGTGAGCGGCAAGCCGACGGGCTCCGCGAAACACGAGTCCGACGCCGGCGACGTGGGCGCCTCGTGCGCCGTCGGGCAGCGCCCGCCGTCGGGCAGCGCCGGTTGGCTGCTGTTGGCGGGAGCGCTGGTGCCGCTCTGGCGTCGGCGGCGGTGACTGATTCGACCCCGCACGCGGACTCGGCTACGCTGCTGCCGTGCGTCGTGGGCGAGTAGTCTTCGGGTCCCTGGCTGTCTTCGGAGCGCTCTGCCTGGCGCCGCCCGCGGCCCGGGCCGACACCACCAAGCAGGCCTGTGTCCAGGCCTATGTGGACGCTCAGCGCCTGCGCAAGGCCGACAAGCTGAGCGAGGCTCGCCAGAAGCTCGAGCTGTGCGCCGACGACGCTTGCCCTGCCACGGTCAAGAAGGACTGCAAGGCTTGGGTCGAGGAGAACGAGCGCGATCAGCCGACGCTGGCGCTGTCCGCTCTGGACCTCGACGGCAAGAAGACCATCACGGTGAAGGTCCTGGTGGACGGGGTCAGCGTGGGCGACCAGCTGCCGAGCTCGCCCATCAAGGTCGATCCCGGCGCGCACAAGGTCCGCTTCGAGGCGGGTGGCCTCGAGCCCATCGAGATCGAGGTGTCGTTGCAGAAGGGCGAGAAGGCCCGGGAGGTGCTGGCGGACTTCTCCAAGCAGAAGAAGGACGAAGCTCCCGCGCCCGCAGCGCCAAACGAGACCGGCGACCAGGCGCAGGCGACTCGCAAGACCCCGGTGCTGGTCTACGTGCTCGGCGGCGTCGGCGTGCTCGGCGTGGCGTCGTTCGCGTACTTCGGCAGCACCGGCAAGAGCGACGAGGACGAGCTGGCCGACACCTGCGCGCCGAACTGCTCCCAGTCGAAGGTGGACGCTGCGCACCAGAAGATGCTGATCGCGGACATCTCCCTGGGCGTCGGGGCGGTGGCGCTCGGCGCGGCGGCTTATCTCTACTTCACGCGCCCCAAGCAGACCGAGAGCGCGACCGTGGTCGGATTCGCGCCGCTCGGGCGCGGCGGCGCGGCCTTCGTGGGCGGTCGGTTCTGACCCAGGATCACAAGCACTCGGGCTTCGGGATCCGCGTGCCGTCCTTGTCCAGCGTGTAGGGCGGATTGCAGCCCTTGGGCGCGACGGGTTTGACGCCCGTCGGCGCTTTGGCCTCCACGGGCTTCTTCTCGGCGGGCTTCTTTTCGGTGAGCTTCGCCGGCTCGGGCTTCGCCGGTTCGGGCTTCGCCGGTTCGGGCTTCGGCGCTTCGGGCTTTGGCTCGCTCGGGGCGGGCTCGCTCGGTGGCGCGGCGCTCGCCACCTCCGGCGCGGGCGTCTCGAGCGTGGGCTCCACCGCGGGCGCCGCCCCGGGGATCGGCTCCACGCCGGACGCGCCGGCGTCGGCGGGTTGGGTCGCCCTTCGCAGCACCAGGAAGCCGATCAGGATCACCAGAAACCCGAGCACGCCGGCCACGCCGCCCAGGGCGATCATCAGGTTCTTCCGCGTGTTCAGCGGCGGAGGCAGCGTCCTGCCCCGCGTCATGGAGATGCTGGAGAGGTTCGAGTTGCCGCTCTGCTCTTCGCGCGGAACCGGCAAGACCGCGGGCACGGCCTCGGCTGGGGCGAGGACGGGCGCCGGCATCGGCGGTACTTCGATGCGGGGCGACGAGATGGAATGCGGGTCGGGCGCGCCCACCAGGTCGCTGACCGCGGAGTGACTCTCGAGCTCGCGGACCTGATCGGCGCGTCGGGCCAGCGACTCCGCCGCCAGCTCCCGTACCCAGCGCCCGAGCTCGCGCTGCGTCGGCCGGTCCCGCGCGGCGCGCTCCAGCTCCTCGGCCATGTCCAGGGCCGAGGCGAAGCGATCGTCCATGTTCTTCGCCAGGCCCTTGAGCAAGATGGCGTCGAGCTCCGCGGACACGGACGGCTCGATGCTGCTCGGCACCGGCACCTCGGCGTTGAGCACCTTGCCGAAGGTGGCGGCCTCGTTGTCCGACTGGAACAGGCGCTTTCCAGTGAGCAGCTCCCAGAGCACGATGCTGGCGGCGAACACGTCCGTGCGCCGGTCCACTGCCTCGCCCTTCAGCTGCTCGGGCGCCATGTAGGAGAGCTTGCCCTTGAGCTGACCGTCCCGCGTGGTCTGCAGGCGCCCGACCGCCTTGGCGACGCCGAAGTCCACGACCCGCGCCGTGCCGTCGGTGTCCACCAGGATGTTCTGCGGCGAGATGTCGCGGTGCACGATGCCCAACGGCTCACCGCGCTCGCCCTTCGCCTCGTGGGCCCCGTGCAGCCCGTACAGCACGTTCGTCACCAGCGAGATGGAGTTCTTGATCGGGATCCACCCACCCTTGCCGCGGGCGGCCCGGACCAGGCGGGCCAGCGACTCGCCCTCGACGTAGTCCATGACGATGAACAGCTCGCCGTCGAGCGCCACCACGTCCAGGGTCGAGACCACGTTCGGGTGCCGGATGCGGGCCGCGACGCGGGCCTCGTCCAGGAACATGCTGACGAACTCCGGGTCCTTGGCGAACTGCGGGTGGAGCTTCTTGATCGCGACCGTGCGCGAGAAGCCCGCCGGGCCCAGCAGGCGCCCGAGGTGCACCGTCGCCATGCCGCCCGCCGCGATCTCCTGGTGGAGCGCGTAGCGGCCAACGATGCGAATCGGCTCGACGCTGGGGGTGTCCGTCACCGCGACCTCGGATCCCGAAGGCTACCACGCGGCTCGAGGCCTCCTCGAATTGCCGGCAGATCCCGGCAAATTCCTCACCTGGGGACGCGCTTCAGGCCGCCGGAGTCGATCCAGTAGACGTGGGTCGCGTCCACCTCGATGCAGAGCACGTTGGTCAGCGAGTCCGCGAGCTTCACCGGCGTGCCGCTGCCGGTCTTGAGCCCGCGCCAGAGGCCGCCGTTCGCGCCCTTCGACGCCCAGAAGAGCTCGCTGCCGTCCTGGGCCAGCGCGTACGGGCTCTGCTGGCCGGACGCGACGGTGGTCACGTTGCTGGCCGGCTTCGTGGCGCGCCGGACGGCGCCGTCGCTGGTCGCGGTCCAGAACACGTACTGACTGTCCACCTTCACGAAGGATGGATCGCCCTGGCCGGTGGCGACCGTCTGAACGTTCGGAACGCTCACCCCCGCGTAGCGTACCTCGCCTGCGCTCGGCACGGTCCAGAAGACCCAGCCCGGCGAGTTGTCGAAGCGCAGCCCGAATACGCCCGGGCTCGGGTCCCACGTTTGGGTGGAGCCCCCGCCCGCGCTGACGCGCCGGAGCCCCGAGGTGCTCGTGAAGAACACGTAGTTCCCATCGGAGTCGACCTGGTTCGCTCCCGTGGTGCTCGAGAGCTGCGTCGGCGAGCCCCCGCCGGTGAGCACTCGGAACACCCCTGCCGTCGGGGCGGCGAAGAAGCTGTAGGTCGTGATCACGTCCACCGACGTCGAGCCGTGCTGGGTCGTGATGGGCGTGACGCTCTTGGTGGACTTCTGGACTCGGAACACCCCGCCCGGGTTGCGAGTGAAGGCCAGTGACGCGGTGCTCGTGTCTGCATCCACGGAGGTGAGATCCGAGCCGGGCACGACCACGTCCGGCGTGCAGAACCCGCCGACGCACGCCGTGCCGCCGCAGGAGTGCCCGCACTGGCCGCAGTTGGCGGCGCTGGTGTTCACGTTGGTCTCGCACGACCCGTTGCCGTCGCAGTCCGCGGTACCGATGGCGCAGTTGTAGGTGCAGGCACCGCTCGAGCAGCCGGCCTGGGTGCCGGGTGGGGCGGTCGTCGTGCAGTCCTTGGTGCAGGTGCCGCAGTGAGTCGGATCGTTCGTCAGCTGCGACTCGCAGCCGTCCAGGGCCGAGGCGTTGCAGTTGCCGAAGCCGGGCGCGCAGGTGAGGGAGCACCCGGAGGCGGCACAGCTGGCCGTGAGCACGTTCGGGCCGCCGGAGCACTTGTCGCCGCAGCTCTTGCAGTTGGTGGTGGTGTTGAGCTGGGTCTCGCAGCCGTTGGCGTCGTTGCCGTCGCAGTTGCCCCACCCAGTAGCGCAGGTGGCCACCGTGCACTTCCCCCCGCTGCACGCGGCGGTGGCGTGAGCCAGCGTGCAGGGGTTGTTGCAGAAGCCGCAGTGCGCGGCCGAGGTGTCGGTGTTGGTCTCGCAGTTGGCGGGGTTGCTGTCGCAGTCGGCCATGGGCGGCGTGCAGCTCGACACCACGCACTTGCCGCCCTGGCAAACCTGCGTGTTGGAGCACGCCGTGCCGCAAGCGCCGCAGTTGTTCGGATCGGTCTGGGTGTTCGACTCGCAGCCCGTCTCCGGCAGCTTGTCGCAGTCGCCGTAGCCGGTGGAGCAGGTCGTGATCGCGCACGTCCCGCTGCTGCAGCTCGAGGTCGCGTTCGGCAGCGAGCAGGCGGTGCCGCAGAAGCCGCAGTCGGTGTCGGTGTCGAGCGGGGTCTCGCAGCCGTTCGAGGGGATGCCGTCGCAGCTCTCGAAGCCCGAATCGCACTCCTCGATCTGGCAGCCGTTGGCGCAGACGCTCTTCGCGTTGGGTAGCGCGCACTTGTACTCGCAGAAGCCGCAGTGATCGACCGAGCTCGACGTGTCGGTCTCGCAGCTGCCGTCGCCGTCGCAGTCGGCCAAAGGCGCCGCGCAGTTGGAGAGGCCGCACTTGCCGTCGACGCAGGTGGGCGTCTTGCCGCCGTCACTCGGGCAAGCGTTGCCGCAGGCTCCGCAGTTCTTCGGGTCCTTGTCGATTGGGGTCTCGCAGCCGTTTGCAGCGACGCCGTCGCAGTCCTTGCTGGTGGCGGTGCAGGCGGCGGCGTCCGCGCCGGCGTCCGAGCCGCCCTTGCCGCCGCCGCCGCCGGACAGCTCGGAGTCGTCCCGCGCGCCGAGCGTGCAGGCGCCGACCAGGAGTCCCAGGGCGATGAACCCGCGAGTCTTCATTGGGGTACGCGCTTCAGTCCGGTCGAGTCGACCCAGTAGACGTGGGTCGGGTCGGCGACGATGCTGACCACGCCGGTCACGGGCTCCGCCAGCTTCACCGGCGGGCCACCCGATTTCGGAGCGCGCCACAGGCTGCCCGTGTTCTTGGTCGCCCAGTAGATGTTGGCGTCACGCTCGGCCAGCGCATAGGCGCTGGGCTGACCCGTGACGAAGTCCGTGGCCGGTCCCGCCGTCGTTGCCCGTCGGATCACCCCGTCCGTGGTCGCGGTCCAGTAGACGTGCTGTCCGTCTGCCGCCAAGTACGACGGCTCGCCTTGGCCGGACGCGAGCGTTTGCTTGTTCGGAATGTTGTCGCCCGAGCGGCGGACCTCTCCCAGCCCCGGCATGGTCCAGTACACGTTCCCGGCCTCATGGGTGGCCATGAAGGCGCCGAGCTGGGAGTCCCAGGTCTGGACCGCACCCATCGGTGCGGCGTCCACTCGGCGGAGCGGCCCAGAGGTCACGGTGAACCAGATGTCGCCCCCGTACTCGTCGAGCCGAACGACGTTGGGCGTCGTCGTGATCTGACTCGTCGAGCCTCCGCTGGTCGCGACCCGGAAGATGCCCTCGGCGGGGTCGGCGAAGTACGTGCTCGGGCCGGACACGTCGAGCCACACGGAGCTCTTCGTCGTGGTGAGGGAGGTCACGGCCTTGGTGCTCTTGTTCACCCGGAACACACCACCTGGGTTACGGCCGTAGACCAGGCTGGTCGATCCCGGGTAGTCGTAGTCCACCGAGGTGAGGGTGGTTCCGGAGACGACCACCTCCGGAGTGCAGGTGCCGTTGGCGCAGGCCGACGTCCCGCACGAGCGTCCGCACACGCCGCAGTTCGAGTTGCTCGTCGCCAGGTTCGTCTCGCACGAGCCGTTCGAGTCGCAGTCGGCGGTGCCGGCGCCGCAGTTGTAGGTGCACTTGCCTTGGGCGCAGCCCGGCTGGGTGCCGCTGGGGGCGCCAACGGTGCAGTCCTTCGTACAGCTCCCGCAGTGCAGCGGGTCCGTGGCGAGCTGCGCCTCGCAGCCGTCGGCGGCGACGCCGTTGCAGTTGCTGAAGCCCGCCGCGCAGTTGACGTTGCAGCCGGACGGCCCGCAGCTCGCCGAATTCACGTTGGGTCCGCCGGAGCATTGGTCGCCGCAGCTCTTGCAGTTGGTGGTGGTGTTGAGCTGGGTCTCGCAGCCGTTGGCGTCATTGCCGTCGCAGTTGCCCCAGCCGGCGAGGCAGGTGGCCACCGCGCACTTCCCGCCGCTGCAGGCGGCGGTGGCGTGGGCCAGCGTGCAGGGGTTGTTGCAGAAGCCGCAGTGGGCGACCGACGTGTCGGTGTTGGTCTCGCAGTTGGCCGGGTTGGCGTCGCAGTCCGCGGTTGGAGGCGCGCAGTTCGACACCACGCACTTGCCGTTCTGGCAGACCTGCGTCGTCGTGCACGCCGTGCCGCAAGCGCCGCAGTTGTTGGGATCGGTCTGGGTGTTCGACTCGCAGCCCGTCTCCGGCAGCTTGTCGCAGTCGCCGTAGCCGGTGGAGCAGGTCGTGATCGCGCACGTCCCGCTGCTGCAGCTCGAGGTCGCGTTCGGCAGCGAGCAGGCGGTGCCGCAGAACCCGCAGTCGGTGTCGGTGTCGAGCGGGGTCTCGCAGCCGTTCGATGGGATGCCGTCGCAGCTCTCGAAGCCGGCGTTGCACTCCTCGATCTGGCAGCCGTTGGAGCAGACGGCCTTGGCGTTGGTCAGCGCGCAGGCGTACTCGCAGAAGCCGCAGTGGTCGAGCGAGCTCGAAGTGTCGGTCTCGCAGCTGCCGTCGCCGTCGCAGTCGGCCAAAGGCGCCGCGCAGTTGGAGAGGCCGCACTTGCCGTCGACGCAAGTGGGAGTCTTGCCGCCGTCGCTCGGGCAGGCGTTGCCGCAGGAGCCGCAGTTCTTCGGGTCCTTGTCGATGGGGGTCTCGCAGCCGTTGGCCGCGACGCCGTCGCAGTCCTTGCTGGTGGCGGTGCAGGCGGCGGCGTCGCCGCCGGCGTCCGAGCCGCCTTTGCCACCGCTTCCACCGGACAGCTCGGCGTCGTCCCGGGCGCCGAGCGTGCAGGCGCCCACCAGGAGCCCCAGCGCAACCAGGCCTCTCAGCAGCGGGCGCGTCCTGAACCGACCCGAAGACACCAGCCCGAGAGTAGCAGTCTCGCGGCGAAGAGGTCAGGAGATCGGTGTGCGGCGCCGGCGTACACCGTTCACTCCGCGGGCGTGGCGTACCGTTCACTGCCCAGGCGTTCTTGGGCCGATTCCGAGCTTTTCTCGCTGGTACGATTGCTGCTGTGATGCGGGCACCAATGCGAGCTCTCGGACCCCCCTTCGGGCTGCTGCTCCTCGCCTCCGTCGCCGGAGCCCAGCCCGTCCCGAGCGAGCCGGCGCCTGGACCCCAGCCCGCACCGACACCCGCCCGCTCGCCCCGAGAGCCGGTGGAGCTGTTCCTCCTGCTCGGCCTGGGCAACGCCGTGTGCGACAACGACAAGCCCGACAGCGACTGCCCCGTGGACGGCGGCGTGGCGTTCGGTCTGGGCGGAGGCTGGCGCTTTCACGATCACTTCTCGGTGGGACTGGAGCTGGCGGCCTGGAGCTTCAAGGTGCGCGACTCGTGGAAGGGTCAGCTGCAAGACGAGGCCACGGACGTGAAGTTCAGCTCGGCCTACTTCGCGCCGTTCGCGCGCTGGTACTGGTTCGAGCCAGGCACCACCAACCCGTACCTGCAGGCGGGCATCGGCTTCGGCTCCGTCACCGCGGAGGCGTCGAACGCGAACGCCACGTACACTTACACCGCCCGCGGCATGGTCTACCCGCTGGCCATCGGCGTGGAGTGGCAGCTCTCGAAGCTCTTCCGCCTGGGCCCGCAGCTCGGGGGCTATCTCCACGTGTCGAACGAGATCTGCGAAGACGAGACCGGGACCGAGCGCTGCCACAGCCCCGGCAAGAACGAGGATGGCAGCCGCGAGGGCGTGGCCCTGCCGTGGCGGCTCGTCGCGGTCGGCACGTTCACCTTCGGGAGCTGAGCGGGGCGCGGTGGCGCGCGCCGGCTGCGCCCCACCGCTCGTCGCTCGTAGCGTCACTTCGCGCTCAGCGTCTTGCACGCAGCGAGGTGCTTCTCCGCCAGCTCGACCGACGCGACGCCGTCGAGGCCGGTGGTCTTGCACAGGTAGGGCTTGCCCCCGACCTCGACGAGAGTGAAGCCGATGTAGCCCTTCTTCCCGTCGCTCGCGAACTGGAGCACGGCGGTGTTGCCCTCTTCCTTCTCCCACTTCTTGAAGGGGAAGAGCACCGTGTCGCCGGCGTAGCTCTTCTTCACCTGCGCGAGCTTGCGCTCCTCCGGCGAGATGTTGAGCGACGCGCCGTCGCCGATGTCCACGGTGACGCTCTTCTTGTCGTCGAGCGACATGTCCATCGCGCCCATGCCGCCAGCCTTCACCTGGATCTCGAGCGGGAGCGGGTCGAGGGAGACCTTGGCGAGGTCGCTCGCTCCCGCGGCCGCGGCCGCCGGGGTGGCCGCTCCGCCGCTCGCGGCGGCCTTCTCCTGCTCGCTCTTCTTTCCTCCGATGCTGCAACCGATCGCCAGAGCCAGAACCGGAAACCAAACCACATGACGCATGACCTATTCTCCTGCTTCGGGTGAGCACCGCGCTCGCCCGTCTCGACCCCCACCTACGCGGGGTGGCCCCGCCGCCTGCCGTCAAATGCGGGTCAAAACCCGGTCAAAGCCCGGAGCTTTCGCGCTTTGACTCAGCCCGCGGCCGCGCTGGGCTGCGGCACGCTCGCGAGCTCGGCCAGGAGCTCGCGCACGCTGGCCGGGCGCTCCGCGGGAGCCGGCGACAGAGCCCGGGTCAGGATCGCGTCCAGCGCCGCCGGACAGCTCCCGGGGGCGACCTGGCCGAGCCGCGGCGCCGTCTCGCGGAGGAGCCGCGCGTAGACCTCGGCGACCGTCTTGTCGAAGAACGGCGGTACACCGGCGATCATCTCGTACGCGACGACGGCCAGCCCGTACACGTCCGAGCGCACGTCGAGGTGCTCGCCGCGCGCCTGCTCCGGCGACATGTAGAGCGGCGTGCCGGCGACCAGGCCGCTCGTGGTCATCCGCGACTTCGCCGACTCACCCAGCGGCTTGGCCAGACCGAAGTCCAGGAGCACGGCGCGCTCGCCCTCTCGCGTCCGCGACAGGAACACGTTGGCGGGCTTGATGTCGCGGTGCAGGAGGCCGGCCTCGTGGGCGCAGGCCAGCGCGTCGCCGACCTCGAGCACGATGCGTCGCGCTTCGACCCAGGGCAGCGTCCCGAGACGCTGGAGGCGCGCCTCCAGCGTCTCGCCCTCGAGCAGGTCCATGACCAGGTAGGCTGCGCCGTCCTCGCTTCGAGCGAAGTCGTGGACGCGAACGATGCCCGGATGGCCGAGGCGGCTCGCTGCGACGGCCTCGAGCTCGAAGCGGCGCAAGGCGTCCGGGCTCGCCACCATGTCGGGCAGGAGCACCTTCACGGCGTAGCTCTGCCCCGTGGTCAGGTTTCGCGCGCGGAATACCGCGCCCATCCCGCCGTGTGCGAGCAGCCCCTCCACGCGCAGGCCGCCATCGAGAGCTCGTCCCACCCAGGCGTCGAGCGGCAGCGGCGCCGGCGAGCGGGCGGGCGCGCCGCGGCTGGGTTCCAGGATCTTGGCCAGAGCCTCCCGGGGAACGAGGCCGAGCTCGAGCGCTTCGAGGGCCGTCGCGCGGGTGTCGCCCTCCGACACGCGCATGCGCTGGGCGAGGTCCTCGAGATGCGTCAGCGTGCCGGAGGCGAACGCCGCGGCCAAGCGCGCGGCCCGGGCGGCCCGCCGCCAGTTCGTGAGCGCGCGCCAACCGAGCGCGAGGGAACCCAGGAGCGGGAAGGCTCCGCCGGGGATCAGCAGCAGCAGCCCCACCACCCACTCCCCGGTGGCGATGCCGGCCACCCCGACCACGACCCACAGCGTGGCAAATCCGAGCACCCCCATGGCAGCGAGGGCGAGGAGCAGCGTGCGGCGCAGGCGCGCGCGCCGGAAGACCAGGAGCGCCGCGGTGTCCACGACGGAAGGCCGAGCCGGACGAAAGCCCGAGCTCTGCACGGGCGTGGCCGCGCCGCCCTGGCCTGCCAGGCGCATGAGCCCTGCCACCTCCCGGGCGTCGCGCCCCAGGAAATCGGCGGCCTCTTCCAGGCCGATGTCCGGGCGTCCTTCGGACAAGAGCGCGAGCTCGACGAGAGCCTCGGCGTCGCGGCGCCGGCGAGCGCCGGCCCAAGAGACGATGGCCGCACCGAGCGCGGGTCCGACACCTCCGAAGAAGAAGACGATGATGCCATTGCCGATGCCGACTCCGGTGAGCACGACGATGACGCCCCACAACATCCAGAAAGTGCCGAACAACAGCCCGAAGCCGCCGAGACCCAAGAGCCAAGTGCCGCGCCGCGCGCGGCGCCGGCTGAGCTCGAACGCGCGCGGGCCGTCGATCTGGAAGGCCAGGGACTCCGTGGGCGCGAACATGGCTCAGCTCGGGGCTCGGACCAGCGTGCAGCGTTCGTCGAGAACATAGCCGGAGCCACGCGTCTCCAGCACCTCTGCCAGGCCCAGCTTGCGCAGCGTCGAGACGGCGACTCGCACGCGGTGCGCGCCGGCCTCGGGGAGCACGCGCTCCCCGGGCCAGGCCGCCGCGAGCAGCTCGGACCACGACAGCGGGGCGCCGGGCCGCGCTTCGCGCTCCTCCGCCAGGCGCGCCAGGAGCTTCGCCAGCGGTCGCCGGCGCGCCAGGCTGACGGGCTCGCCGCGTGGCGCGCGAAACCAGGAACCTTCCAAGGCGACGACCAGCGCGTCCACCGGCCACGCCGGCGCCGTCACCGGCACGAGCAGCCGCGCCGCGGCGCGCGCCCACCACGAGCGCGGCCCGAGGTGGGCGAGCGCGACGCGAGCGGAGGCGACGTCGCCGCGCGCCGCCGTCGCGAGCGCGGCGATGACGGGATCGTGCTCGGCCGACGGCGCAGGCGTCGCCGACAGCACCCGCGAGTCCAGCCACAGCGACACCGCCTCGAAGAACCGCCGCGTGCGCGCGTCGAGCCCCGGACCGTCGAGGGCGGCGCTCAGGGCCGCGTGAGCCTCGCCGAGGCGGCCCTGCTCGGCTGCCCAGAGCGCGCCAAGACCGAGCGCCAGGCTCCCCCGCTGCTCGGCGTAGCCCGGGTCGCCGGCTCCGGCGTCGTGCCGCGCGCGCGCGAGCACGAGCTCGCCGGCGCCGCTGGACATCGCGTGCTCCGCTGCCCGCGCGTGCTCGCCAGCGTCGAGCAGGACGTCGGCGCGCCCGAGCTCGGCGCGCCTCAGCCCATCGGCGTCGCCTCGCGCGCGAAACAGCGCGGCAGCGCGCTCGAACAGCGGCTCCGCGCGAGGGTCGAGAGCGTGAGCCTCGACCGCGCCGAGCGTCACCAGGGCCCAGGCCTCGGCGGAGCGGTCGCCCGCGCGACGCGCGGCCTCGAGCCCGCGCGTCGCGTGATCCCGCGCCGCGTCGAGCTCGTGCTGATCGAGCAAGATCTCGGCCAGCCCCGTGAGCGCCGCCCCCTCGACGTCGGCGGCGCCGAGCGCGCGGGCCACGCGCTCGGCCGAGGTGAGATCGCGCAGCGCGCGCGCAGGGTCCCCGGACTCGCGGCGCGCCCGAGCCGACACGACCAGCGCGCGCGCCAGCAGCTTGGGATCCGCTCCCGAGTCGCGGGTGCGCTCGAGCACCGGATCGATCAGCGCCAGGTACCGCGCGGGAGGAGGCTCGGCGCCCGGGGGATGCAGCGCGCAGAGCACGCGGAGGGCCGGCTCGGCGCTTCGCGGTCATCGGTCCGGCGTCCAGCACCGACTCCAGCACGGCTTCCAGGTTCTCGCGTTCGTTGCCGAGGCTCTGCGAGCGGGTCGCCAGCTCCGCGAAGTGAGCGGCGTGCCGCGCGCGCGCGGCCGCCAGCGCTCCCGGATCGGCGCGCCGGAAGGCGAAGTCCCGCACGCAGTTCAAGAGCGAGAGCCTGAGCTCTCCCTGGTCAGACTGCTCGGTGGACACGAGGGACCGCGCGCGAAGCGCCGTCACCGCGTCGAGCACCGACGGCACGCCCAGGACCACGGCCTCCGCGGCTTCGATGCCGAACCCTCCGCAGAACACCGCCAGGCAGCCCAAGGTCGCTTGCTGTCCGGCGTCCAGCCCCTGCCACGCGCCCTCCAGCGCCCGCTCGAGCTTGTCGGAGACGGTGCGGCTCTGCCGCAGACGGTGTAGCAGCGCCGCTGGGCCCATCACCGCGAGGCGCGCCGCAGAAAGCTCGATGGCGAGCGGCAGCCCGTCGAGCTCGCGCAGGAGCTCGAGCAACACCGGGACCTCCTCCCGGGTGGGCTCGTAGCCCGGGCGGGCGCGACGCGCGTGGTGCAGGAACAGCTCCACGGCGGGGCCGGACAGCTCGGTGCTCGGCAGGGCCAAGGGCGGCAGCTCGACCACATGCTCGGCTTCGATGCCGAGGGCCTGTCGCGACGTCACGAGCAGGGTGAGCTCCGGCGCAGCCTCCAGCCAACGGGGGACCAGCTCGCGCAGCGCAGGCAGCAGCGCGTCGGCGCCGTCCAAGACCAACAGCACCATGCCGACGCCGGCCAAGGCTCGCTCGAGCGCGGCAGGCTCCGCACGCGATTCCGAGCCGAGTGTCCCCGCGACGCCGTCCAGGAGCGCTTCGACTGTCTTCGCATGAGACAGCTCCACCGAGCAGCTCCGCTCGAAGGCTCCGGACTCCTCCGCGCGGGCCGCCGCCGCGCGGGCGAGCACGGACTTCCCCACGCCGACGGGCCCGGTGAGCGTGACGAGGCGTCGCCCCGAGGTCAGGAGCTCGGAGAGCTGCCGGAGCTCGGCGTCGCGGCCCGAGAGCGCGGTCATCGGGCGCAGTCTACAGCCGCTGTGGACCTCGTGGTCCCACTGAGTCACCCTAGAGGGCGCGGGAGACGCCCATGACTCACAGAGGTCTACTCATCGCCGGTGTGTGTGTCTGGGTCGCGGGTTGCGGCAGCAAGAACGAAGCCGACCTGTACGGCAAGGGCGGCGCGACGGGGTCCGGAGGAACCAGCGCGGCGGGTGGCAGCACGAGTGGCGGCACGTCGGGAGACGGCGGAGCACCGAGCGGAGGCGGAGCACCGAGCGGGGGCGGAGCACCGAGCGGGGGCGGAGCACCGAGCGGAGGCGGAGCACCGAGCGGAGGCGGAGCACCGAGCGGCGGCGGAGCGCCGAGCGGCGGCGGAGCGCCGAGCGGCGGCGGAGCGCCGAGCGGTGGCGCGCCCGGAGGCGGCGGAGCGCCGACCGGAGGCACCTCGGGAACCGGCGCGGTCTCGGGCGGTGGCGGCAGCGGCGGCGCGACCGTGGTGAGCTACTGCAAGGGCAAGTGCGGGAGCAGTCAGCCCGTCCCGCCGCTCAACTGCTACTGCGACGAGCAGTGCGCCGGCTCGAACGACTGCTGTCCCGACTACGGGCCCGCGTGCAACCCGGCCTCGGGTCCGGGCGTGATCGAGTGCGGCGGCGCCACCTGTACGATGCCCGGGAGCTTCTGCTGCGTGCAGGCCAAGCAGTGCTACTCCGCCGGCACGCAGTGCAACGGGCCGGATGCGTACTGCGACGGGCCGGACGACTGCGGCGGGGGTCAGGTGTGCTGCAGCACGCCGGTCGGTACGAGCAGCCTGCTCATCCAGTGCCGCCAGCCGTCCCAGTGCGCGGCCGGCAATCAGCGCATCATCTGTGGCAACTACCCCAGCGTCTGTGACGGCGGGGAGTCCTGCGTGCCGCACCCGTGGGCGCCAGAGTACAACTATTGCCAGTAGGCTGGCCGCGCCGCAAAATCGGCGATAGGTGAGGGCGCATGAAGCGCCTGTGCTCTGCCACGCTGACTCTCTCGCTCGCCTTGGCCTGCGGCTCGCCGCCTCCGGCGAGCGCGCCTACGCCGGCGCCGAGCGCCGCCGCGAGCACCGCCCCGGCAGCGCTCGACGAGCTCGACCGGCCGTTGCCGCTCGACGCGCGGGTCACCAGGGGCAAGCTCGACAACGGGCTCACTTATTACATCTTGCCGCACCAGAAGCCGGAGAAGCGCGCCCAGATCTGGCTGGCGGTCAACGCCGGCTCGGTGCTCGAAGACGAGGACCAGCGCGGGCTCGCGCACTTCGTCGAGCACATGGGCTTCAACGGCACCAAGCGCTTCCCCAAGCAGCAGCTGGTGGACTTCCTGGAGAAGATCGGCGTGCGCTTCGGCGCCGACCTGAACGCCTACACTTCTTTCGACGAGACGGTGTACACGCTGCAAGTCCCGACCGACGACGGTGAGGTGCTGAACCGTTCGCTGAGCGTGCTGCGCGACTGGGCCGACGGCATCGCCTTCGAGCCCGCTGAGGTCGAGAAGGAGCGGGGCGTGGTGCTGGAAGAGTGGCGCTTGGGGCGCGGAGCCCGCATGCGCCTGTTCGACAAGCAGGCGCCGGTGCTGTTTCACGGCTCGAAGTACGCGGACCGGCTCGCCATCGGGAAGCGCGAGGTGATCGAGAAGGCCTCGCGCGACACGCTGGTGCGCTTCTACCGCGACTGGTACCGCCCGGATCTGATGGCCGTGATCGCCGTCGGCGACTTCGAGCCCGCCGCGGTGGAGGCGCGCATCAAGAGCGAGTTCGCCTCGCTGAAGGCGCCGGGCAAGCCGCGCCCGCGCCCCAAGGTCACGCTGCCCGCGCACGAGAAGACCCTGGTCAGCATCGAGACCGACCCCGAGATGCCGAACACCACGGTGGCGCTGGTCTCGAAGCTGCCGCACCGGCCCGAGGCGAGCGCGCGCGACTACCGCCGGACCGTGGCCGAGCAGCTGGTCGGATCCATGCTGAACGCGCGCCTGGACGAGATCCGGCGCAAGCCCGACGCGCCGTTCCTGAGCGCCGTTTCCTCGACCAGCGGTCTCACGCGGACCGCGGACAGCTTCCGGCAGTCCGCCAGCGTGAAGGAGGACGGCGTCCTCGCGGGAATGGGCGCGCTGATCGAGGAGACGCTGCGGGTCGAGCGCCACGGCTTCACCAAGACCGAGCTCGAGCGCGCCAAGAGCCAGCTCTTGCGCGGCTTCCAGCAAGCGGCGAAGGAGCGCGCCAAGCGCGACGGCAGCGAGCTCGCCGCGGAGATCGTCCGCCACTTCTTCGAAGACGAGGCCATGCCCGGGCGCGAGGCGGAGCTCGCGTTGGTCGAGCGGTTCTTGCCGGAGCTCGGCCTCGAGGAGCTGAACGCGCTGGTCAAGTCCCTGAGCGGAGGCAGTCGCGTGCTGGTGGTCACGGGGCCCGCGAAGATGAACAAGCCCAGCGCGGACCAGCTCCTGGCGCTGCATCGCGAGGTGGCCGGGCGCAAGATCGAGGCCTACGTGGACGCCGGCCCCGGCGTGCCGCTGATGAAGGGCAGGCCGACGCCCGGCAGCGTGGTCAAGACCAGCAGCATCCCCGAGATCGGTGTCACGGAGTGGCGGCTCTCGAACGGCGTGCGCGTGATCGTGAAGCCCACCGACTTCAGCAACGATCAGGTGCGCGTGTCCGCCTTTTCTCCCGGTGGTCACTCCCTGGTCAAGGACGCCGACTGGAACGCGGCGCGCTTCGCCGACATCGTGATCGGCCAGGGTGGCCTCGGTCCGTTCGACGCCGTGCAGCTCCGGAAGGCTCTGGCCGGCAAGCTGGTCTCGGTGAGCGCCAGCATCGGCGAGCTCGAGGAGGGGCTCTCCGGTCGAGCGGCTCCGGCCGACCTCGAGACGCTCTTCCAGATGATGCACCTGGCGTTCGTGGCGCCGCGTCGCGATCCGGAGGCCTTCGCGGCCTGGCGCGTGCGCGAGTCCGAGAGCGTGAAGAACCGCCGGCTCTCCCCCGAGGGGACGTTCTTCGAGGAGATGGCCGTCTTCGCCTCGCAGAACCACCCGCGCCGCCGGCCGACCACGCCCGAGGTCGTGGAGAAGATCGACCTGGACAAGGCCCTGGCCGTCTACAAGGACCGCTTCGCCGATGCGAGCGACTTCACCTTCGTGTTCGTCGGCAACGTCGAGCTCGAGAAGCTCCAGCCGCTGGTCGAGGCGTACCTGGGCAGCTTGCCCGACAAGAAGCGCAAGGAGACCTGGCGCGACCCGAAGGTCGCGATGCCGGCCGGGGTGAAGACGAAGTCGGTGAAGAAGGGCAGCGAGCCCAAGGCCATGGTCACGCTCACCTTCCACGGCACGGAGAAGTGGTCGCGCGACACCGAGAACGACATGCGCATGCTGGGCGAGGTGCTGCGCCTGCGCCTGCGCCAGGTGCTGCGCGAGGACATGGGTGGTGTGTACGGTGTGCAGGTCGGCGGCGGCATCACGCGCCGGCCGCGGCAGGAGTATCGGTTCGGCGTGACCTTCGGCTGTTCGCCCGAAAACGTCGAGAAGCTGAAGCAGGCGGTGTTCGACGAAATCGCCGCGATCCAGAAGGACGGCACCACCGACGACTACATCGCCAAGATCAAGGAGGCGCGCCGGCGTGCCCACGAGACCGAGCTGAAGGACAACGGCTACTGGCTCAGGGAGCTCGAGCGCGCCTACGCGTTCGGCGACGACCCGCGCCTGATCCCGGACATCACTCCGATGCTGGAGAAGGTGAGCTCGGATCGCGTGCGCGCTGCGGCGAAGAAGTACATCTCGACGAAGCAGTACGTGCTGGGCGTGCTCACACCGGAGGGCTAGCGACGTCCACCGGCGTCGCGCCGAGAGCGCGCAGGGCGTGACCGAGTCGCTCGACCGCGTCCGCGAGGCGCTGGCCGTCGCCGGAGGCCACCCAGCGCCGCGCGGCACCGTGCACGGCCAGGGCCACCGGTCCAGCGCGCTCCCAGGACAGGGAGAAGCCGAGCTGCTCGAAGTGAGCGCGCGCCGCCACGGCGGCTGGATGGTTCGCGGCCGAGTCGGGCATGGACAGCCAGGCGGCGAGGCGCACGCTGACGAAGCCAGGGTAGTCGTCACTGGCGCCCACGGGGTTCGCCACCACGAGCATCGGATAGCCCTGCGCCGCGCCGGCAACAGCGGAGAAGTACGGCCCGCGGAACATCTGCTGCACCGGTACCGAGCCCGCCCAGTGCCGATCCAGCCAACCGTTCATCGCCCAGGCGTCGGACAGCGGTAGAGCCAGGAAGCGCGAGAGCAACGGACGGAGCGCGCGGTCGAGCTGATCCTGGCGATGACTCCGGTACAGGTAGATCAGCCCGAGCAGGCCGACGTTCGCGCCGGCCAACGCCCAGAGCACGAACAGCCCGCCGATGGGACCGCGCTCCCTTCCCATCGCGAACGAGACGGTGAAGCCCACCGAGCCGAGCAGCGTCATCGGCAGGAACGAGCCGATCACGATGTAGGGCGTGCTGCGGGCGCCGCTCGACGCGGAGAGCGCGGTCATCCCGCGCCGCTCCGCCCGCGAGCGCTCGAGCTCCGCCGAGAACAGCGCGCGTTCGGCCTCGGCTCGGCCGTGTTCCATCACGCGTTGGTTCGGCAAGAGCGGCGCCGCGCAGAAGCGACAATGGTCGAGCACCTCGCCGGGTCGAAGCGCGTGCGGCGCGCCGCACTTCGGGCAGCTGACGGTCGCGCTCGCCAGCACGGCGGCCTTCGCTCGGCCACCGCGCCCGGAGTAGAACCAGAGCATGTAGCCGCCCATCACGCTGAACATCAGGACGAACATCAGGAGCGGGAGCAGCTTGCCGCCCGCCCCGCGCGCGAGCCCGAACGCGTCTGCGGCCATCGACACGCCCCCGAGCAGCACGATCAGGCCGACCCACAGCACGATCGGGACCAAGAAGTGGTGCTTCCTCTTGGCATCGGCACCTCCGTACCAGCGGTTCCAGCTCTCCGCGTGCTCGAGCTCGCGCGCCGCGCCTTGGAGGCGTCCCCTCACCTCGTGGCGGTAGTGCACCAGGCGCTCGACCTCGTCCGGCCGAAGCTCGACGTGCGCGCCGCAATACGGGCAGGTCACCGCGTTCAGCAGCGCTTCCAAGGCCACCGCGCCGCCGCAGCGCGTGCAAGTCACGGTCCCCGCGCTGCCGCTCACCGGCCGGAGGATACATCGGATAGAGTGGGGGGATGCGCCTCAGAACCCATCTGCCCGCGGTGAGCGCCGCGTTCCTGCTCGCCCTCGGACTCCCAGGCTGCGGCTCCACGGAGAGCGACGGCGGCGGCAAGAGCTACCCCTGCACCAACCCGACCCCGCTCATCACCGGCCAGGACACCGGCTACGAGCGCTGCGAGTCGGGCTTCACTCACCGCGCCAGCGTCGTGGAGTGCCCGAGCAGCGTGCCGCGGCCCGCGTACAGCTGCGCGCCGGCAGGTGGAGGCGGCTGTAGCACGGACGCCGACTGCGCCGCGGATCCGCTGGGTTACTGCGACGCGCCACCCATGGGTACTTGCCAGTGCCAGACGGGCTGTCGCACCGATCAGGACTGCGGCCAAGGGCAGATCTGCGTGTGTGGCGATCCCATCGGACGCTGCGTGACCGCGAGCTGCAAGTCCGACGCGGACTGCGGCGGCGGCAAGCTGTGCACCTCTTACGACTCGGAGCCGAGCTGCGGCCCCATCGTCTATGCCTGCCAGACCGGCGCGGATCAGTGCGGCGGCGACGCGGACTGCGAGCCGGGCAAGTCTTGCTCCATGTCCGGCGGGCGCCGCGTGTGCGTCTCGGCAGGCTGCGCCATCGGCCGCCCGTTCCTGGTGGCGGGCACCGAGCGCCTGGCGGACCCGGCGGCCCGCGCCGACTGGTGCGCGGCGCTCGAGCTGGACTGCTCGGGTCTCGACGCCGGCTCGCGCGCACGGCTCGCAGAGCGCTGGACGGAGATCGGCCTGATGGAGCACGCTTCGGTAGCGGCGTTCGCCCGCTTCACGCTTCAGCTGCTCGCCCTGGGGGCGCCGCCGGAGCTGGTGACGCTGGCGCAGCGCGCGCTGGGCGACGAGACCGAGCACGCGCGGATCTGCTTCGCGCTGGCCAGCGCTCACGCCGGACGCCCCGTCGGTCCCGGCCCGCTCGCCATCGACGGCGCGCTCGACCTGGACCACGGGCTCGAGCAGGTGCTGCGGCTGACGGTGCGAGAGGGCTGCATCGGCGAGACGGTCGCGGCCGTGGAGGCGGAAGAAGCGGCAGAATACGCGGTGGAACCGCGGCTCCGGAGCATCCTCCGCGGCATCGCGCGTGACGAGCGGCGCCACGCCGAGCTGGCCTGGCGCTTCGCGCAGTGGGCGCTCGCCAAGGCCGGTGGCGCGCTCGACCACGTGCTCGAAGAGGAGCTCGCGCTCGCGCTCGACGGGGCGCGCCAGGTGCGGCCGCCCGCAGAGCCCCGCGCAGCCCGACTGCGCGCGCACGGCGTGCTCGACGAGCCGCTCCGGGCGGAGCTCCGCCGGCGCGTGCTGGGCGAGGTGATCGAGCCCTGCGCCCTGGCGCTCACGCGCGTCGAGCAGCAGAAGGCCGCCTGAGCCGATGCGGCTCGCGCACCTCGGCCCGCCGGGAACGTTCGGCGAGAGCGCGGCCTCGGCCTGGGCGCCGGACGCCGAGTACGTGGCGGTCGCCAGCCACGCTGCCGTGGCCCTTGCAGTGACGAGCGGCGGGGCCGACGCCGGCGTGCTGGCCATCGAGAACAGCATCGAGGGTTCGGTCAGCGAGACGCTGGATCTCTTGATCCACGACACGGACCTCTGCATCGCGGGCGAGGTCGTCGTGCCGGTGGAGCACTGCTTGATCGCGCGGCCGGGCACGCGACGCGACGAGCTGACGGTGGTCTACTCGCACCCGCAAGCCTTGGCGCAGTGCCGCAAGTACTTGGCGCGGGTGCTCCCGGCTGCCCGGCTGGAGGCCACGCTGTCCACCGTGGCCGGCGTGGAGCGCGCCCTCGGCGAGACGGGGGCGGCCGGCATCGGCGCGGAGCGCGCCGCCTCGCGCCTGGGCGGTGAGATCCTGGAGCGCTCGATCCAGGACCGCGCCGGCAACGTCACGCGCTTCGTGGTCGTGGCGGAACGCGACGCCCCGCGGAGCGGCCGTGACAAGACCAGCCTCGCGTTCAAGACGGCGCACGACCGGCCCGGGACCTTGGTCGAGGTGCTGAGTGAGCTGGCGTCCCGGGGCGTGAACCTGACGAAGATCGAGTCGCGCCCCTCCCGCGACGCGCTGGGCATCTACGTCTTCCTGGTGGATCTCGAGGGCCACCGCGAAGATCCGCTGGTGGCGGAGGCCATCCAACGCGTGCGCGAGAAGGCCAGCTGGCTGAAGGTGTTCGGGTCCTACCCGCGGGCTTGAGCCTTCTCGATCCTCGTCTCGAGCTGGCGCGCCAGCTTGTGGAAGTCGCTGCCGGTGCGCAGATAGCGCACGCCGGTGTGCAGCGTCTCGGGATCCACGAGCTCGCCGAAGGGCACGAACTGCAGGTCGAGCTGTCCGGTCACGCTGACCATGTGTCCGTCCAGCTCGCGATCGACCAGCGCGCGATAGGCGCCGAGCCCGAGCTGGCTGCCGAGCATCACGTCGAAGGCGTGCGGCGCCGCGCAGCGCGACTCGTAGCCGAGCTGGACGCCGGTCAGCTTCTTGTCGCGGCCGGTGCGCTCGCGGAAGCGCTTGGCCGCGAGCTCGGCGATCAGCTTGCCGATGTCCACGCGGCCGAGCGAGATGTGACCGTGGTCGTCCCGCGGGATGCCGCTCAGGAACGACTGCGGCAACACCTCGGCCAGCCCTTCCGCCAGGACGATTGTCCCGTAGTGCTTGCCGCGGCGCTCGCGGGTCAGGATCAGATCCACGATGCGATCGCAGAGCGCGTCCAGGGACAGTCGCACCTCCTTCTTCACCGCGCCGGTGGCGTCGCGGACTTCTTCTTCGACCGCCAGCTCACCCTCGATGTCCTCCACGCCGACGACCATGTGCGCCTCGCCGGCGATGGCGACGCCGTAGGCGAGCCAACCGGTCTTGCGTCCCATCGTCTCGACGATGAAGTAACCCTTGGTCGCCATCGCGTCGGCGCGCAGGTTGAGCAGCTCCTTGCCCATCAAATCCACCGCGGTGAAGAACCCGAAAGTGAAGTCGATGCCCCGGTAGTCGTTGTCGATGGTCTTGGGCACGTGGACCACGCGGACCTTCTTCGCCTCCGCCGGCAGCTGGCGCTGGTACTCGTAGAGCAGGTTGGCGGTCTTTAGCGTGTCGTCGCCGCCGATGGAGACGAGGGCGTCCACGCCCAGATCCGTGAGCCCGCGGTAGACGCGGTCGAGAGGGGCCGTCTTCACCGGATCGGCCAGGTCGGCGCGCGAGCGCACGGCCTTGCCGGGGTTCGCCCGGGAGGTCCCGACCAGGATGCCGCGGGCGTTCCGGAGCCCGCGCAAGTGGTGGTCCTGGAACAGGAAGTAGTCCGTGCCGTCCGCGAGCGGGCGCTCGGCCGGGTCGTACTCCGACAGGCTGGCGTAGCCGTTCATGAACCCGAGCACTTCGCGACCGTTGCGGCGGAAGGCCATGGTCGCCGCCGCGATCACGGCGTTGGCGCCGGGCGCCGGGCCTCCGGCGAACACGATCCCGGCGCGACGAATGGCTGAGGGGGCGAGCGTCATGGGGCGGGAGACTACACGCCCGCCGGTGCGTTTCACCACACCGCGTCGCGTTGCGCACTGCGTGATGCGCAGTTCGCGCGTGCACCCCGCACGGGCACGAAGTGATTACCGCCTCCGCCGTTGCTTTGGCAGCGATTCGCGTTGGCGCGCTGCTTGCTTGGCGGAGCGCGCAAGGGAGGTAGAGCAATGAAGGCACGAGACCTGATGACCCACCACGTCCGCACTTGCCGCGTCGGCGACACCCTGGCGGAGGCCGCGCGAATCATGTGGGAGGGAGACCTGGGGGACCTGCCGGTGGTGGACGAGGAAGGGCGAGTCGTCGCGATGATCACCGATCGTGACATCTGCATGGCCGCGTACACCCAGGGGGTGCCCCTCGTAGCGTCCAGCGTCTCGAGCGCGATGAGCAAGCGCCTGGTCTCGTGCTCGCCGCACGCCTCGCTCCACGAGATCGAGCAGAAGATGCTGAGCGCCCAGGTGCGCCGCATCCCGGTCATCGACGAGCTCGGTCTGCTGGTCGGCATCGTCACCCTCGGCGACATCGCGCGCCACACCCAGTCGGGGAGCTTGCTCGAGCGCTTCGGCGCGGCCGGCGTCACCAAGACGCTCTCGGCGGTGAGCGAGCGCCGGCCGAACTAGCTGGTTCCTCCATTCTCGCTCCGCTGACGGCAGCGAACGTCACGCGACGCTTCCGCTCTGTCGAAACAGCTGGCGCCGGGTCCGGCCGGTTCTCGCGCTCCCCTCTCAATGGCGGATCGTGACACCCTTCGGGTGCTTCCTCCGGTCGTCTGACAATGGCAAGACTGGTCATGTGGCGCCGGAGCTTGCCCGCCTGGGCGCATCGGCGCATCCTGCTCGGGCTCTCATGGGTGATCTGAAGCGAGCCAGCGAGGAGCTGACGGCGAAGGCGGCGTTCTCTGCGGCGAAACAGGCCGCCGAGCGCGCGCTCGAAGACGCGCTGTCGAGCGACGAGGAGCGCGCGCAGCGCAAGGTCGAGCAAGCGGCGCTGGCCAAGCGCAAGCGCACCAAGCTGATCGTGCTGGGCGTGCTCGGGTTTCTACTGGTGCTCGGCGTGATCGGGATGGTGCTCAGCTACTGGCACTGGTTCCTGCTCTTGGGGCTCGTGGGCCTGCTCGCGCTGTACGGCCGGCACCGCTGGCGCGCGCGGCGCGAGGCGAAGCAGGAGACCGCCGCCAGCGCCCCCGCCAAGGCCGCCGCGCCGAGAGCGTTCGAGCCGCCGGTGCGGGTCGCGCGCAGAGCAGCGCCCGAGCCGCCCGAGGACGACGGTCAGGCCATCGAAGACGAGCTGGCCCAGCTGAAGTCGCGCCTCGACAAGTGAGGTCAGTTGGCGGCGACCGCTTCGGGCTGAACGACCCGCAGCTTCGCGCCCTTCGGCTCCCGCAAGTTCTTCTCCAACCAGCGCTCCTCGCCCTGCTCCGCCAGCGCGGCCTCCTGTTCGGCCAGCTTCTCGTAGCAGTAGGGGAGCATGGACTGGAAGTGAACGTAGAGCACCGCCAGCGTCGCCAGTGCCTCGACGCCGGCGTGGTTCTTGGCCACGACCTTGGTGAACGCGCGCCAGAACGGACCGCGGGTCTTGGGGTTCTTCGTCATCTCGACGCACAAGCGCGCGAACGTCCGGACGTTGCGCTTGAAGACGTGCACGCCGGGCATGATCATCGGGATGGTGTTCAGGCGCACCGCGACGTCGGCGCAGCGCTGGAAGTAGTTCTCCGGATCGAAGGAGTGGTGCATGACCCGGACCAGGTCGCGCAGCACGTCCTTGGCCGGCCGCTGCGTCTTGAACTGGATGCCGGCCGAGATCTGGTCGCGTGCGCCTTCGGCCAGCTCGAAGCGAGCCGCCGGGAAAAGCCGGCCCTCGCGATCGAGCCGCTTGGACAGCTGCGTCCCGGGCAGCGGATACACCACGCCGGCCATCACCCAGGGCACGCAGGCCTCGTCGATGCAACGGATGATCTGGTCGGCGATGTCCGGCGCCTCGCCGTCCATCCCGAGCAGGAAGCCCGAGTGGATGGTGCAGCCGGCCTTGGTGTAGATCTCGTTGGCCGCCTCGGCGATGGAAAAGCCGGTGTTCTGCGGCTTCTGCGCGCTCCGGAGCGCGGACTCGTCCGGCGTCTCGATGCCCACGAGCAGGTACTTGAAGCGTGCCTGGCGGAACAGCTCGAGGAGCTCCGGATCTTTGGCGATGTTCAGCGTCACCGAGGTCGAGAGCTGGAAGGGGAAGTCGTGCTGCTCGAGCCAATCGATGATGCCGCGCAGGAACGGCTTCACGTTCTTCATGTGGCCGACCAGGTTGTCGTCGAAGAAGTCGAGCTGCCCGCGGTAGCCCAGGGAGTAGAGCAGGTCGAACTCCTTCAGCACCTGCGGCAGGGTCTTGGTGCGGTACTCGTTCTTGAACAGGTCGATGACGTTGCAGAACTCGCAGTGGTAAGGGCAGCCTCGCGAGTACTGCACGCCGACGTACAGGTAGTCCCGGTGATCGATCAGGTCGAAGCGCGGTACGGGGGTCTCCTCGGCCAGGTCGGGGAGGCGGTCGGCGCGGTAGACCCCGCTCTCGGCGCCCCGCTCCAGATCCGCGAGCAGCTTCGGCACGGTGACCTCGCCCTCGTCCAGGCACAGGAAGTTGGCGCCGGCTTCCGAGTAGAAGTGGGACGAGAGCGTGGGGTCGGGGCCCCCGACCACGACCGGCAGGCCGCGAGCGCGGGCGGTGCGGACCACCTCGAGCGCCCGTTTGCGGTGCACGATCTTGCTGCCGACCATCACGATGTCGGCCCAGTCGTAGTCGGCGTCCTCGAGCATGCGGACGTTCTCGTCCACCACGCGTAGCTCCCAGTGGTCCGGCAAGAGCGCGGCGACGGTGAGCAGGCCCAGGGGCGGCGTCATGTACTTCACGCCGGCGAGCTCGCAGACCTTCTCGAAATTCCAGAACGTGAAGCTGTCGAACTTGGGCCACACCAACAGTGCTCGCATGTGTCTCTCCGTCCCTCGGCGCCTGCCGCGGGCACGGCCCGGCGCAGCTGAGGGGCGGCACCCTACGCGCAGCGCGCCGGTCCGAAGTTGACGGGCGTCATGTTCGCGTGCCCGCCGGGCTCACTCCGGCGACTTTGGTGCGCCCGGGCGCGAGCGCAACACGTGGTAGATGCCCACCGCGAGCACGGCCGCGCCGACCACGCCCACTCCAGTGCCGAAGAGCGCCCAGTTCATCGCGCCGCTGATCCCGTCGGCGACGACCTTGGCCTTGTGGGCGGGGTCCACTTGGTGGGCTCCCCCGAAGGCGCCGTGCACGCCGAGCACGGTGGCCGCGAAGCCTCCGGCGGGACCGAGGATCACCATCGCCAGACCGACCCAGACCAGGCCGCGGCCGCTGGGCTTTTTCTCGGCTTCCGCCATGCGGAGCGGAGGATAGACGTGCGGCGGACGCCGGTCGACAGCCCGGTCGTGCTAAGTGCCCGCGGCCGTGATCGCGATCTCCAACCTGAGCAAGAGCTTCGGCCCGCAGGCTCTGTTCGACGACGTGACGCTGCAGCTGAACGCCGGCTGCCGCTACGGCTTGGTGGGTGCCAACGGCTCCGGCAAGACCACCTTCCTGAAGATCCTGAGCGGCAGCGAGCCGGCGAGCGGCGGGGAGGTCACGTTCGCGAAGAACGCTCGGCTCGGGGTCCTGCGACAGGACCGCTTCGAGAGCGACGAGCAGCTCATCCTGGACGTGGCGATGATGGGCGACGAGCTCGTGCACCGCGCGCTGAAGGAGCAGGACGCCGAGCCCTCGCCGGAGCGGATCGCGGAGATCGACGAGCTCCTGCGCGCGCACGACGGCTACACCCTGGAGGCGCGGGCGGCTCAGGTGCTGATGGGGCTCGGCATTCCGGAGGCGTCGATCCGCCTGCCGCTCCGGACGCTGAGCGGAGGCTACAAGCTCCGCGTGCTCCTGGCGCAGGTGCTGGTCAGCCGCCCGGACATCGTGTTGCTCGACGAGCCCACCAACCACCTGGACATCCTGAGCATCCGCTGGCTCGAGCGCTTCCTGAACGGTTACCGCGGCTGTGCCGTGGTGATCAGCCACGACCAGCGCTTCATGGACAACATCGCCACCCACATCCTGGACGTGGACTACGGCACGATCATCGAATACCCGGGGAACTACTCGGCCTTCCACCAGATGAAGGTGGAGACGCGAGAGCGCAAGGAGAACGAGATCGCGCGGGTGGAGAAGATCCTCGCCCACAAGAAGGCCTTCGTGGAGCGCTTCCGCGCCAAGGCCTCCAAGGCGCGCCAGGCCCAGAGCCGCCTCAAGCAGATCGAGAAGATCGAGGTCGAGACGCTCCCTACCTCTTCTCGACGCTACCCCAAGCTCCGCTTCGAGATCGCGCGTCCGAGCGGGCGGGACGTGCTCGTGCTCGACGGCGTGAGCAAGTCCTACGGCGAAAAGTCCGTGCTCTCCGGCGTGTCGCTGACGATTCGCCGCGGCGAGCGCGTGGCGGTGATCGGCGCCAACGGCCTCGGTAAGTCCACTCTGCTCAAGATCATCACCGGTAACCTGGAGCGCGACGCGGGCCGCGTGGACTGGGGCCACGAGGCCCAGGTCGGCTACTTCGCGCAGGACCACAAGGAGCAGCTCACGAACCCCACGCAGACGGCGCTCGACTACCTCTGGGACATCTGTCCGGAGGAGGGGACGAGCTTCGTGCGCGGCATTCTGGGACGACTGCTGTTCTCCGGCCCCGACGTCGAAAAACCGGTCTCTGCGCTGAGCGGCGGCGAGGCCACGCGCCTGATCTTCAGCCGCCTGATGGTCCAGAAGCCGAACGTGCTGGTCCTGGACGAGCCCTCGAACCACCTGGATCTCGAGTCCATCGAGGCCCTGGTCGAGGCGCTCGAGTCGTACCAGGGCACGCTGATCTTCGTCTCCCACGATCGCTGGTTCGTGGACCGGCTCGCCACGCGCGTGATCGAGATCCGGGCGGAGGGCCTGAACGACTTCGCCGGCACCTATCAGGAGTACCTCGAGCGCCAGGGCGACGATCACCTGGACGCCGAGCAGGTGGCGCTGGCCGCCAAGACCAAGAAGAACAAGGAGCCCCCGGCACCGGCCGCGGCACCGAGCAACGCGCGGACGAACCGCCAGCGCTCGCTGCCGAAGCGGCGCGACGAGGTGCTGGACAAGATCGGCGTCGTCGAGGCGCGCCTGAGCGAGATCAACGAGGCCTACTGCGCGCCCGGCTTTTTCGAGCGCACGCCCCGGGAGCAGATCGAGCGCCACCAGGCCGAACGAACCCGCCTGGAAGCGGAGCTCGCGGCGCTGACCGCGGAGTGGGAGACGCTGGAGACGGAGCTCGCGGCGCTCGGGTGAAGAGGGCTATTTCAGCAAGGAGCCCATGTTGTTCGTGCTCTTGACCTTGGGCGGGAGCGCCGCCTCGAGCTGAGCCTCGAAGCGATCCTGGAAGTCTTTCACGATGGCCTTCTGCGGGTCCTTGTTGAAGGTCTGCCCGGAGGTCACCTTCTCGCTGCTCTCGACGGAGAGCTGCTTCTGGCAGACGACGTTGGCGTCCACCGAGTCGAGCATCAGGAGCCAACCCTTGAAGCTGCCGGACTCGAACGACTTGTCGGCGCCGAGCAGGGGCAAGCGGTTGGCCTTCTCGTCGTCGGGCCAGAGCACGATCAGGAAGCGGTTCTTCTGCCAATCGTTCTTGATGAACCGCGCGGTGCCGTCGAGCGCGTACGCGTCGCGCTCGCTGGCGTGTTTCTCGAAGTGACCGCGGAAGGTGCTCTCCGTCAGGAACGCCCAGGGGCCTTTGTCCTCCTGCCAGTCCGACTTGTTCGCCGAGGCGAAGCGCGACAGGAACGGGCCGTACACCGTGGGGATGCGCAGCTGGTGGTCCTCCTTGGCCAACGCCAATAGCGCGGGACCGTCGCAAGCCTTCTCGGCCATCCCGGTCTTGGCCATGCTCGAGATCTTCTCGTACCCGCTGCCGACCTTCTTGACCCAGTCGTCGTAGAGCGCGCGGAGCTGCACCTGCTCGTCGGCCCTGCGCTTCTCTTCCTCGGGCGAGGGCTTCGACGTGCCGAGGGCCAAGGCGGCGAAGACGCCAGTGGCCAGGAGGGAGAGGAGGTGGCGGGTCATCGGACGCATGGGATTCACCTGACTTTCACCGGAAGGAGCGGCGCGAGGGGTCTCTTCAGAGCCAGCAAGCTGGCGACGAACGTGAGCGCGAGGTCGAGCGGGTCGAAGGTTCCGGGCACTGTGCCGGCGAGTTGCCCGAGCTCCCAGCCGAGCCCCAGCACCGGCGCGATGAGCAGCCACGGCAAGCTCTGCCGCGTCGCGCGGTGGTCCCACAGCGCGGAGAGCAACCAGGCGAAGGAGTAGACCCAGAGCGCGTTCGGGAGGCTGAAGCGGACCAAGGCCGGGAGGGCGGCGACCACGGAGTGGCTGGCGTCGCGGGCGCGGTTCAGGCTCTCCGCGAGCCCCACGGCCTCGACCCAGCCGAAGACGCGAAGGCCCGCCGGGCGGGCCAAGAGGTAGACCAGCGTGCCGGCTGCGAGCGGGAAGAGCACGTGAAGCCACGCGGCACGAAGCGGCGGCTCGACATTGGGAGTGACGCGAACCGTTTGCATCCCCTGGCCGGCGAAGGTTACGGGCCCGCCGGCTTCGTTGGAAGCGCAGCGATCACCCGGCCGCGTACGCTCGCGAAAAGTCCGGCAACTCCAGCGAGCGGGGCCGATCTTCCACGACGTGCCGGGAAGGGCGAGGGCTCGAGGGCGATCGAGTCGGCAAGGGGAGAAGAGCCGTCTCGGTGATACTGCAGGCGCGCACAATCTGCGCACGCCTGCCGCGCTCACGCTCGCGCCCGAAGCTACACTGAAGCTCAGCAGAGGAGGTCCCGATGCAGAGCACACGTCACTGGTTGGCCGGGTCGTTGGTGATCGGCGCCTGGATGGTGTTTGGCGTCTCCTGCGGTGGCGCGCAGCAGGTTGCAGAGGCGCCCGCTGCACCCGCCGTGGAGGAGACGAAGCCGGCGGAGGAAGCACCGCGCCAAGCGCCGAGCGGTTGCGCCGACTCGTCCGGTGAGGCGAAGCAGTGCACCACCAACGAAGAGTGTTGCGCGGGCTACGTCTGCAGTCTGGATCCAGAGCGCAGCCACGTGACTCGCTACTGCCTCGAGGGCTGAAAATCAGCCGGGGAAGTCCTCGCCTCGATCGGGGTCGGCTGCTCGGGTACCCTTCCGGACATGTGGCGACGCGTCGTGGTGTCCCTCGCGCTTTCGGGGGCCGTGGCTTGTGGAGGGGACGACGAGGGTCCGGCCGAGAAGAAGGCGACCGGCGGCGCGGCGGGCGCAGCCGGCAGCGTCTCCAGCGGCGGCAGCGGCGGCAGCGGCGGCAGCGCTGGCTCCGGCGGGAGCGGAGGCACCGACGGCGGCGCGGGAGCGGGTGGCGGGGGAGCTGCGCCCGCGTGCTCGCTCGCGCCGGTGGCCCCGGGGACGACCGAACGGTCCATCACCAGCGGCGGAGCGACGCGCAAGGCCCGGGTGCACGTCCCCACCGGCTACGACGCCAAGCAGAAGGTGCCCCTCGTGCTCGTCTTCCACGGCTACCTGGAGAACGCGCAGCAGATCGAGAAGATCAGCGAGATGACGCCGGTGTCCGACGCGAAGGGGTTCGTCGTCGCCTACCCGGAGGGGATCAGCCAGAGCTGGAACGCCGGGAAGTGCTGCGGCTCTGCCGCGTCGCAGAAGGCGCCGGACGTGCAGTTCGTGAGCGACCTCATCGACGCGCTCTCGAGCGACCTCTGCATCGACGACAAGCGCGTGTACGCCGCCGGCTTCTCCAACGGTGGCATGCTCAGCAATCGCCTGGCGTGCGAGCTCAGCAATCGCATCGCGGCCTTCGCGCCGGTGTCCGGGCCTCTGGCCATGGATGGCTGCACGCCCACGCGCTTCATGCCCATGATCGAGTTCCACGGCACGTCGGATCTCGTCGTGCCCTACGGCGGCAACGGCCTGGGTGGTGCCCTCAGCGTCGCCGCGAACGTCGCGTTCTGGACCCAGAACGCCGGCTGCACGGACGGTCAACCGGCCCAGGTCTTCAAGAACGGCGACAGCACCTGCGTGGAGTACTCTCAGTGTCAGGCTGGCGCGGCGGTGCGGCTCTGCACCGTCGAAGGCGGCGGTCACCAGTGGCCCGGCGGCCAGAGCGCGGGCAGCCTGGCGGGCAAGCTCACGCAGGACATCGACGCCAGCGACGAGATGGTGAAGTTCTTCCTGGCGCACCCGATGCCGTGAGGCTAGGGCGCCGGGCGTTTCTGCACGGCCTTCTGCGCCTCCTTGAGCAGGTCACCCTCGCGCAGACACTTCCAGCAGTCGTCGGTCTTCTTCTCGCCGCAGCCGCGCTTGTTCTCGTAGCGCATCAGCGGGACGATCGCGCGGCGGTCGGCGTTTCGTGTCACGTCCGCCAGCGCCTTCTTCACGTCCTCGCACTGCTCGGCCCGGCGCAGATCGAGCAGCGCGGAGAGCTCCAGCGAGGCTTTCGGGCGCACGTCCTTGGAGTAGAGCAGCGCTTCGGCGAGCTCGGTCGTGTCGCTCTTCTTCGCTCCCGCAACGACGCCATACAAGAGGTCCGGCCCGATGGGGCTCGGAAGCGAGGCGAACATGCGCAGCGTGTCCGTCGCGATTTCGCGGTCGGAGCTGAGCTCCTTGAGCCGCGCGGCGACCTCTTTGTCGGCCTTGGCCACCTTGGGCACCAGGGTGATCTTGCGGGCGAGCTCGCCGAGCTCCTTCTTCTTCGCCTCGACCCGCGCCTTCGCCAGGGCCGTGACCTCGTCCGCCGTGCGCTCCCCGACCGGTCGCGCCTCGATCTCCTTCTTCGCCGCCTCCTCGCCGCTGGCAGCCCGCGCGGCCAGCCCACCCGTCGCGCCTCCCGGCGCGGCGCTGCCGGCGGGCGCCGCGCTCGCCGAGGCCGAAGGGGCGGCCGCTGCGCTCGAAGCGCTGGCGGCGGTGCGCTCGCCCCGCGCGCTCTTGCCGGATTTTCCAGCTTGGGCCCCGATCAGCCCGCCAGAGACGGCGCCCACCACCAGGCCGCCCACCACGCCGAGCACCACCGGCAAGCGCGAGGGAGGCTTGAACATCGAGGCGTCGGCGATCGAGTCCTTCTGCATGGGGTGAGTCTACCAACTGCCGACCGAGCGGCGCGCTTTTCTGGCCGGAGCCTTCACAGAAAGGGATTGACGACTCGAACGGTCCCGTAGTGTCGGTCGTGCTGGAAGTCCTCCGAGTAGAGCTCGTCCAGTCCGTAGTGCTCGGCGTACGCCCACATGTGGGCGTCGAACCACGAGAGCTGGTAGGCCGCCGCGCCTCGCAGCGCGGTCCGAAGCATGGCCTCGTTGGGATACAGGACGTCGAACTGCAGCAAGAGCTCCTCGGCTTCGCGGAGCGCTTCTTCTCGTGAGAGCAGCGTGCCTCCGCCGGGCAGCGGGCGTGTCGTCGCGGCCACGAGCTCCACGACTGCCTGGTGCGAGATACGTACCGAATCCGCCGCGATGCCGCGGCGCAGGAGCTCGTCGGCGCGCCGCTGCTTGTCCGGAAACCGCGGGTCGAAGCGGTAGACCAAGACGTTGGTGTCAACGAGCGCGGGCACGATCGTAGAGCTCCGCGCGAGACCAGCCGCGTTCCTCGGGCGCGACGGACGGGGCACGGCCCGCTTCCCTGGCGCGCTGCCTCTCCGTGGCCGCATCGAACAGCGCGAGCCTGGCCTTCGCGCCGCGCTGCTTCGGAGCCGCCCGCGCCGGAACCATGCGCACCGCGTCCCCAGACGCCACCCAGAGCACGTCATCCCCCGGGCGAATGCGGTACTGCTCCGCGATGGCCTTCGGCACCGTGACCTGGAGCTTGCTCGTGACCTTGGCCACGTCCTTACTCTAGTAAGGACGAGATCCTTGTCAACCGAGCCCGTTGATGGAGGTCAATCCACGAGCCCTCGCCCGACGCTAGCGTCGGCCGCAGCGGAGGTGACGTCATGAGGGAAGTCGTGGACGGGCTCGGCTACGTGCCGAAGAGCTGCACCTGGGAGCTGACCTTGGCCTGCAACCTGCGTTGCGGGCACTGCGGATCTCGGGCGGGGAGCCCGCGCGCGAACGAGCTCGAGCGCCCGCGGTTGCTCCAGATCGCTCAGGAGCTGGCCGACCTCGGCTGCCGGCGGATCACCTTGTCGGGCGGCGAGCCCACGCTCTCGAAGCACTGGGAGGCCGTCGGGGCAGCCGCTTCGGGCCGCGGGATCGCGGTGAACATGATCACCAACGCGGCCCGCGCCGACCGCGAGCTGGTGCGCCGCGCGAGGGATGCGGGCCTGGTCAGCATCGCCGCGAGCCTCGACGGTCTCGAGGCCACTCACGACCGACATCGGCGCTCGCCCGGGTCCTTCGGGCGAGTCATGCAGCTCATCGACGATTGCCACGCGGTCGGCTTGCCAGTCGGCGTCATCACCACGTTGCAGAAGCGCAACGTGCGTGAGCTCGAGCAGATGGAGGCGCTGCTGCGCGGCAGGATCTACGTCTGGCAGCTCCAGCTCGGGGCCGCCATGGGCAACCTGCTGGATCACAAGGACGAGCAGCTCGAGCCTCGCGACTTGCTCCACGTGATCCCCGCGCTCGCGGCCCTGGTCGAGAGCTCTCCGCTGAACGTCCGCATCGCCAACAACGTCGGCTACTACGGACCCTACGAAGCGACGCTGCGCCGTCATCGCTCGTCGCCCGTCGAGTGCTGGGTCGGGTGCTACGCCGGCTGCCGCCACGTGGGCATCCAGTCGGACGGCAGCGTCAAAGGGTGCCTGTCCCTGCAGGCGACGCAGAAGACCGAAGGCAGCCTGGCCGAAGAGGGCCTCGCGGACATCTGGCACCGAGACGGCGCGTTCGCCTACAACCGGAGCTTCTCGAAGCGCGACCTGTCCGGGTTCTGTCGCAGCTGCGAGTACGCCGGCGTGTGTCGTGGCGGCTGCTTCAGCATGCGCACCTGCGAGGGCGGGAGCGAGAACCCCTACTGCTATCATCGGGTAGCGACCCTCGACGCGCGCGCGCTCGTCCGGGACAAGCGCCGTTACGCGCCGCTCGCGCTGGCCCCGGCTGCGCTCCTCGCGGCGTTCAACCTGGGCTGTGCAGCGGACAGGCCGCAAGGCCCGCCTCCCGGCGCGCCCACCGCCGATCCATTCCCGGGCGAGCCACCCTCGGCCGAGGAGTACGCCGCCCCGGCGCCCGAGCCCACGGCGACGCCGGAGCCGGAGCCGCCGATCGTGGCCGAGTACGCCGTCGTGGAGCCCGAGCCGCCGATGACCGAGAAGTACGGCGTGCCGCCGCCGAAGTGAACGGCCTCCTGCGAGGCTGCGTCCGCCTCTGGGCTCAGTCCGCCAGGTGCTTCGGCGCTCCGGTCAGGACCTGGCCGATACCCACGGTGCCGCCGAAGTAGAGCGCCGTGGACTCGCTGAAGCGCCCGCTCGGCAGCCTCACGTCGCCGCGATGCCAGGCGCTGGTCCCGCACACCAAGAGCGCGGAGACCGGGTTGAGGCAGAGCTCTGCGCCCAGCTCGTCGATGGGCGTTCCCGGCTCCGTCTGGCGCGCTTCGATGCGCAGGAAGCGCGCGTTCACCCGGAATCCGTCGGTCTGAAGCGTGAAGCGACCGCCCCATTGCAGCTCCGTGTCGATACGGCGCTCCGCGTGGTCGCCGGTGAACCAGCGGCCCCCGAGCACCAGCCCGGCGCTGCCCGAGACCTCGAGCAGGAAGTCGTCGCTGTGGACCTGATAGCCGCCGACCAGCTCCGGGAGCTCGAAGAACGACCGATACAGTTTGTTGTTGCCCTTCACCCCGAGCCCCATCCCCGCCCGCACGAAGGGTCCGTGCGCGTCGCCGAAGTAGCCGCGCACTCCCAGCCCCCAGTTCCAGTCGAGCTGACCTTCGAGCCCGTCCGTCCCCCCGCCGATCGCGGCGTACAGCGTGCTGCGGTAGGTGAAGTAGTCCGCCGTGGCGACGATGTCCGGATCCAGCGAGAAGAGGAAGCCCCAGGTACGCGCGTCCGCGTCGCTGCCCTCGATGTCGTAGGTCCCGACTCGCAAGCTCACCAGGTCGAAGAAGAGCGACAGGTACACGTCCTCGTGCTCGCGCTCCGCGCGCGTCGCGCCCGGGGACTGCGGAGGCGCGTATCCGGGTTGCGGGGTGTATCCGGGTTGCGGGGTGTATCCGGGTTGCGGGGTGTATCCGGGTTGCGGGGTGTATCCGGGTTGCGGGGTGTATCCGGGTTGTGGGGTGTATCCGGGTTGTGGCGCGTATCCGGGTTGTGGCGCGTATCCGGGTTGTGGCGCGTATCCGGGTTGTGGCGCGTATCCGGGTTGGGGCGGGTAGTATGCGCAGGGTCGCGTGCTGTATTGGGGGCCACCCATCGGACAGGGCGGCAGGCCGTATTGTGCGAACGCCGCGCGCGTCGTCGCCAGCGTCGCGAGCGCCAGCAGGGAAGCAAGGAAGGGGTTTGCCACTCACCTCGATCTACGGAGGCAGCACTTCGCGCTTCCTCCGTGCCCGCGTTTTCCTGCGAGATTCGCCCACCTTTCGCTGCCAACGGCCCTTCACACCACAGCCGCTGACGGCCGTTCACACTGGCGCTTCGCCGGCGAGTGGGTCGTTCACGCGCTGGCCATCAGCGGGGACACCACGATGCTGGCGACGTTTCAGTGAGCGCGAGTCCGGCGCAGGTTGAACTACACTCGGGCCGCATGCCTCCCGACGTCCAAGAGCTGTTCGACTGGTTGGTGGACGGGGCTCCCGGCGCCACCAATCCGGTCGCCGTGCTGGAGCGCTTCTGCCCGGACCTGGTCACGGCCGGCATCCCGGTCGAGCGCATCGCGGCTTTCGTTCAGACGTTGCATCCCCACATCATGGGCCGGGCGTTTCGCTGGAAGCCGGGGGCGCCGATACAGGTGAACGAGGCCAGCCACGCGATCCTCCGCACGCCGGCGTTCGAGAACAGCCCCGTCGGGCGAGTGCTGGCGAACGCCCAGCCGTTTCGCTGCCGGATCGCGCTCGAGGGTCCCGGTGAGCTCTCGGTGATCCAGGAGCTCGCCGAGCAGGGCATGACGGACTACGTCGTGCTGCCGATGCGCTTCATGAACGGCTCGACCCACGCCATCACCTTCGCCACCGCGTCACCCGACGGGTTCTCCGACGATCACATCGACGCGCTGGTGCAGGTCTGCCGCCCGCTCTCGCGCGTGGCGGAGATCCTCGCCCTGAGCCGCACGGCCGTGAACCTGCTCGACACGTACGTGGGGCGAAACGCCGGCGACCGCATCCTCAAGGGTCACATCCTGCGTGGGGACACCGAGCTCATTCGTTGCGTGATCTGGTTCTCCGATCTGCGCGGTTTCACCAGCATGGCGGATCGCACCGAGCCCGGCGCGATGATCCGCACGCTGAACGAGCTGTTCGAGTGCCAGGTCCCCTTCATCCAGAAGCACGGCGGAGAGGTGCTGAAGTTCATCGGAGACGGCTTGCTCGCCATCTTCCCCATCTTCGGTGAGGACCCGAAGCCGGCGTGTCAGGCCGCGCTGACGGCGGCAGACGAGGCCTTCGCCGCGCTCGCGCAGCTGAACGAGGCGCGCGCCGCGCGGGGCGAGCCCGCGCTCCAGTTCGGCCTCGCCCAACACGTGGGCGACGTGACCTACGGCAACATCGGCGGCGCGAATCGGCTCGACTTCACCTGCATCGGCCCGGCAATCAACCTGGCAGCGCGCATCGAAGCCCTGGCGAGCAAGCTGGGCAAGCGGCAGCTGCTCAGCGCGGAGCTGGCAGCACACGCGGCGCGCCCAGTCGTCTCCTTGGGCGAGCACGAGCTGAAAGGCGTGAGCGCCAAGCAGACGGTGTACGAGCCGGGTTGACCCTGACGGCGGCCGGGTTCTTCGCCGAAACGCCGCGACGAGCGGCCTCCCGGCCGATGGCTGCGGCCCTTTGTCCGCAGTCGACGCACGCCGGGCCTCGAGCTCCGTGACGGGTCCCGTGTCCCCGGAGGAGAGCGAGTGCGCTCACCAGACGCCAAGCGGGCTCAGCGCCGGCGCTGCCTCCACGGGAGGGCCACGTCGGCCGGGGGCTCAGTTGGTGCTGTTGCAGGCGTAGACGAGCACCTTGCAGGTGCCGCCACCCTTGTCGACGCACTCCTTCTTGGCGGCGCTCTCGGCGGCGGGGCGGTTGCTCCCCAGCGCCGTGGTCATGATCTCCTTCTTGCTCTCCGACTGCGCGAGAGCGCCGCAGCCCTGGTTCCAGGTGAGGCGCACGGTGCACGTCGAGCACTTGGCGGTCGCGGCCTTTTTGGCGAGCTCCGCGGTCAGGTGATCGTGGCTGTAGCCCCACCCTCCCGTCTTCTCGTCGTAGGCGATGGCCGCGTGTTTCTGGCTCTTCTTGGCCGCCTTCAGGATCTTGTCGCAGCCGAGGCTGCCGAGGCAGACGCCGATCATCGCGACCGAGAGTCCTGCGATCTTCACCATGCGCATCTCGTCCTCCTGAGCCATTGGCTCCTCCCGTCCGCTGGGGCCGCGCCAGGCTACAGGTGCGCGCCAGCAAATCAAGTAGACGGACGAGGCAGGCGGTTCCAGGACCGGAACCGCGCCCACTTCGGCACGAGCTGCGAGCCAGCGAGCAAGCTGGGCGAGCGGCCGCTGCTCAGCGCGGAGCTGGCAGCACACGCGGCGCGCCGTCTCCTTGGGCGACCACGAGCTGAAAGGCGTGAGCGCCAAGCAGACGGTGTACGGCCCGGGTTGACCCTGACAGCGGCCGGGTTCTTCGCCGAAACGCCGCGACGAGCGGCGTCGCGGCCGATGGCTGCGGCCTCGAGTCCGCACCCGACCCACGCCGGGCCTCGAGCTCCGTGACGGATCCCGCGGGGTTCCGCGCCGGCTCCCTGCGGCTTCACGAGTGGCGCCTGTCTTGCACTGCCTGCGAAGCGGGCGACGACAGCGAGGGATCCCATGAAGAAACTCGGCCTCTGTCTCTGGATACTGACGCTGAGCGTGGCGTGCGCACGCTTGACCCGCGCGGCCGCCCCGGCGGCCGATCCGACGAGCAGCACCTCACTCCAAGACGTGATCGAGCAGTACCGCGGGCTGCTGCGGTGGGCTCCGGTCGAGTGGGAGCGCATCGACGGCGCCATCTCGGAGCTTCGAAGCGCCGAGAAGGACTTTCAGCGCGCCCTGGACCTGGAGCGCGAATGAGCTCCCTGCCGAGTGATCCTGCCTCCCTTCCAAGCCCGGTGCGCGCGAGCGGAAGCGCCTTGCCAAGACCACCGACGTCTTGCCGATGCTCGCGCGCACGCGGGCGGAGGGGACGCGTCGCTCCGAGCTTGCATCGTCCCGATGACGGTGATGAGGTGGGGGTCATTGCGCCCAGGGTTGGCTCGCCGTAAGCTTGGACGAATGGCGAACCCCGCCGAAGTCAGCCGACCAGAAGCAGGGCCCGAGGAAGATCCGAGAGCGCTTTCCGCTGCGGATAACCTTGCAGCCTGGCGCTTGTGGGTTGCCAAGGGACCGCAGGGCCCGATCGAGGATGACGCCGAGCCGGACTTCCCTGCCGATGCTCCGCGGTGACATCCGGTGGTTTCGATTTGCGTCGCCGGACAAGCGGCGTCCCGTGCTCATCCCAGGCAATGCGCGCGCGTTGCCCTCGCTCTCCCAGGTCCCGGTGGTGCCACTTTCGTCGCAGGGCCGAAGGACTGCAGTGGGAAGTAGCACTGAACGAAGAGGATGGGGTGCCCACCGCGTGCGTTCTCAAGCCGGAGTGGATTCGCAGCGTTGATCGCGCTCACATCGGGCCGCTGCTGGCTCACCTCCCCGAGGCACGCTGGCGCGAAGTGCGAGCGGCTGTGCTTCTCGCGCTGGGTTTCGAGAGCTGAGGTGGGGCGCTACCCCACCGGCCTCTTCACCGCCTTCTCCAAACACAACCTCGCCGCCGGCTTGAAGCCAGCCCTCTGGAAGAACTTGATCAGATCCACCTGGTCCCACTCGATCTGGGTCTGAAGCCTCTCGATGCCGAGCGCCGCCAGATTCATCTCGAGCTGACGCATCAGCGCGGCGCCCACGTGCTGGCCGCCGAAGGCGCTGCCGACGCCGAGGGAGTCGAGGATGGCGACGGGCTCGGGCTGGCCGAACTCGCCGTAGTAGAGGCGGCCCATCAGGAAACCGGCGGGCTCCCCTTTCACGAAGGCGGCCAGCGAGATCTTGATGCCGGTGTCCTTCGCCACCTCGGCGAGCTTCACCTTGTAGTACTCGCGGCGCTGCTTGCCGCTGTGCTGGCTGTCTCTTTGTGCCTCCCCTCGTCTCGCTTCGCTCGACGGTCCCCTCCAAAGCCGGTGAGCGCGAGCAGTGGCGTCCTATCAAGCCCACCGGCGTCTTGCCGCTGCTCGCGCTCACGCGGCTGGAGGGGACGCGTCGCTCCGAGTCCGCTGCGCGATGACGATGCTCGAGGTCGTCTCTCGCCCGAGTGCTCGCGCGTGGCTCTTGAGATCAGTCAAGTCGCGCTCGTCATGTGGCCTGCGGGCGTTGACTCGCCGTTGCGCACACCTACAATCGTGCCATGCGGGCGGGCATCGGGCATCGGGCATCGGGCATCGGGCATCGGGCATCGGGCATCGGGCATCGGGCATCGGGCATCGGGCTCGCCGGGGCTGCGACCCTCGTTGGGCTGCTGACCCAAGCCGAGGCGAACGCAGCTGGATTCACGCAACGCACTTGTTCGTCAGGCTGGTACGACACGCCCGTCTCCGTGGACATTGGTTCTCGCCAATTCCCGACGAACACGAATGACTCGAGTTCGTATCACCTCAACACGGACTACAGCTGGCGCCTGTACGCCAATTCGAACGTCAAGTACCTCATGAGATGGGTGGGCGAGCCCCACTGGGACTCCGAGACCTGGTATGACCGTTTCTATGTGACCGGCAAGTACGGGGAGCAGTGGCAGTACCACGGCTACCTCCCCGCTGGCCTCGGACCGCTGGGAACTCCGGCGTGGCAACTTGCGGGCGACGCCACCAAGCGATACCTGGACCTTCGCTGGTACTCGGACAGCTCGGTAACCAGGCAGAACTTCCCGTGGTTCAGCCAGGTCCTCCCGATGTGTGAGCCTTCGGCGAATCCGACGGTCAACCAGGCCGAGATCCCCGCCAATCGCCGAATCGACGGGGTGCTGTTGGGGGCCGGCGACGTGATCTATCTCCGGGTGGTGCAGCCTGCGTATCGAAAGATGGTCATCACGCTGGACGTTCTCGCTGCGTCAGTGGCCTCGGCAGACTTCGATCTATACGTGAGCTACGCAACGTCAACGCCCGACAACAGCAGCTGGGACCTACGCGGATACAACAGCAACCCGACCGGTACGCTGAGCGGGGCTGGGGAGTCACTCACCGTTCCCGGTGACCAGCCACTGGCCAGGATGCTCTACATCGGGGTCCGTGCCTACAACGCCGCAGGCCATTTCACGCTGCACGCCCACGCGGAAAACCCGAAAACCCGAAAGGTCTGTACGCCCGCAGACAACTTCGGTCCCGGCTTCGGGCACTTCTGGACGGACTACCAGACCATGCTGAAGCGCACGTCGCTCGCGTATGCGCAGGCGACCCAGGGTGGGCAATTCATCGAGTCGTGGAACTTCTACACGACGCCCGCCTGTGAGGACAAGGAGTGGTGCCAGACTTGCGATCCGAGCTGCGAAGTCTGCATGACGCAACTCTCGGATCCAGATGCGTGCACGATTGGTCAAAGTAGTGGCGAGTTTGTCGGTGCCACCGTACGACTGCCGCACTGGGTTTGCAGCGGAGTGGTCCAGAACACATTCGAACCGTTCGTGCTCGCGCATGAGTTCGGACACGCGCTGCTTGGACTCCCAAATGAGTACTCAGGCCCCTGGTTGAATACCGGGCCATTCTGCGGGCACAGCCTGATGAACGGGCCGGGGAACAGTCACATCCTCTGCACCGGACACAACCACTGCCGAGACCCCCGTCCGGGCTTCTATCCGCCGCTTGGGTTCAACTGCTCGTCCTCCGGAGCGATGTGGGAGTTGGCAGACATGCTGGTCCCTGCCGGCGTGCCGCCTTGGAGCGGAGAAACGGCAGACCCGTCCAAGGTCCTACCTGACAACTACTGGGCGCAAGCTCAGATCAACGTGAACAAGATCTACTGAGGTCTCGAATGTACACGAGAACGATACTCTGGGCTGGAATCGTCACTGCCACCGTCGCGGGTTGCTCGCCCATCGAGCCGGCTCCGCCTGCCAGCGGTTCGAGCGTTCCACCTGCGCAACCGGAGGGGGGAACAGCGGACAGCGCGCCTGCCTGGGAAACCCTGGAGCTCGAGCCCGAGTCGCACTACGTGAGGACCAACACCGGCAGCGAGCCCAAGTTCGTTTTCCGGATCGCCGTCAAATACGGCCCGAGCGAACCCTATCACCCTTTGCTAACCCAGCGTGCGCGGTTCATCGCGTCCGACGGAGCCGTAACGCCGGCGACCATCAGCGCGGTCGAGGTCAAGTACGGCGAGCCCGGCCTTGGGCATCGAGTCGCGGTTGTCCCGGCGACCCCGCTCGCGCCATCGCGCTGGTATCGGCTCGAGATCCACGAAGACACCAAGCTGGCGGTTCGGGCGCAACCGGGGACCGGTGCCGCCGCGAGTCCTTGGAGTTTAGCATTCTTCACCTCGAGTGCCCCACATCTCACTAGCACCGAATGGACCGCGAAGAGCCCATCGGTCTTGCGCCTCGAGTTCAGTGAGCCGCTGGAACTGGGCACTGTCTCCGCGAACAAGCTGGCGAGCCAAAACGGCGTCGCGATCTCGAAGTGCATCCTGATCGGTTCGATGTGCGTGTCTTCAACCGCGACTGTCGCGTCGGACGTCGTCGTTGTGCAACTGACCAAGGGGTTCGACATCAAGCAGCCGGCTGCCGTGTTGCTCGAGAAAGCGGCCATGGGCGCAGGACAGAACGTGGAAGATGGCTCCAAATCGGCAGCGTACGACTCGGAGTCGACCAGCGCCGGACTGGTGACGACCATCGGAGTCGCTGACTGGACAGAGTGCCAGGCGGGGAACGCGAAGTGCTGGGCGTGGCACGGTGCGGCGTCCAAGTGACCCCCCGTTGCGCATTCTCAGTGCTCGCATGCGTCCTGTGGGTTGGCTGCGCGTCAGAGCCCGGTCGGGATGACGACGCCGTGGATGCCGGACAGGTGCCGCCGTGCGACCTGTGCAATGTGTACACTTACACCTGCGTCAAGCCGGGGGTCGAGTCGACGACCCTGAGCATCGAGGAGATGGTCGATGGCGGCTGCCGAGGGACGCACCTGGGTTCCGTCGAGCTCCGGTGCGACCCGCCCCAGTACTGCGCGACCGGCCAGCCGTGCGTCGAGGTGGTCTACACGGCTGGCGGAACCATCAACTTCGGTGGTGGCGCCTACTGCTACCCCAACGCCAAACGCGTGGAGTAGCGACGGCGCTCGCTACCCCACCGGCCTCTTCACCGGCTTCTCCAGACACAACCTCGCCGCCGGCTTGAAGCCCGCTCTCTGGAAAAACTTGATCAGATCCACCTGGTCCCACTCGATCTGCGTCTGGAGCCTCTCGATTCCGAGCGCTGCCAGGTTCATCTCGAGCTGGCGCATCAGCGCGGCGCCCACGTGCTGGCCGCCGAAGGCGCTGCCGACGCCGAGGGAGTCGAGGATGGCGACCGGCTCGGGTTGACCGAACTCGCCGTAGTACAGGCGCCCCATCAGGAAGCCGGCGGGCTCGCCTTTGACGAAGGCGGCGAGGCTGATCTTGATGCCGGTGTCCTTGGCGACCTCGGCGAGCTTCACCTTGTAGTACTCGCGGCGCTGCTTGCCGCTGTGCTGGCTGTCGATGCGGACGACCCAGTCCAGGTCATCGGCCTTCAGGTTGCGCACCTCGACGTGATCGGTCTCGAGACTTCCGGGCTCGCGATTGAGCTCATGCATCGTTCATTTCCTCCAGTTCAAGCCGGCGCCTGCGCCTGCGCCAGCACGGCCGCGGCACGCCCTTTTCGTTCCAGCTGCTCGTAGCGGTACGCGCCGAGCAAGGCCGCGCCGATGGCGCCGGCCAGGATGCCCTCCTGGAAAGTCTTGATGACGATCTCGGAGTGCTGCTTGCGCGGACCTTTCTTGTTCTTTTCCTCGGCGAAGATGTGCTCGATGGCCGCGATCATGCCGACGTCCTTCGAGAGGCCGCCGGTGACGACGACGTTGCCCTCCGCGCCGACGGCGCGCACCAGCTGGACCAGGCGGCCGCCGATGGAGAGGTGGATGCCGCGCAGGATGTCCGAGGTGCTGATGCCGCGGGCGACCATGTTGATGACGTCCGTCTCCGCGAGCACGGCGCAGATGCTCGAGACCTTCTCCGGGCTCTGGCTCTGCTTGGACAGCTCGCCGACGTCGTCGAGGGGCACGCCCAGGTAGCGCGCGATGTTCTCCAGGAACTGCCCGCTGCCGCTGGCGCACTGGCTGGTCATGCGGTGCGAGAGCACGCGGCCGTCGTCGTTCATCTTCAGGCCGCGGGCGTGCAGGCCGCCGATGTCGAGGGCCGCGCGGGCCGTCGGGTCGAGGAAGAGCGCGCCGCGGGCGTGGGTCGTCATGCTGTAGAAGTGCCCGGTGCGGAAGGTCACGGCGTCGCCGTCGCCGGTGGAGGCGACGTAGTCGAAGTCCTTCGGCCCGACGCCGGCGGCGGCGCAGGCCTCCTCGAAGGCCGCGGCGACCACGTCCGCGACCTTGCGCCGGCGGATGCGCTGCACGCTCTGGGAGAGCAGCTTGCCGCCGCTGCCGGCGCGGCTCCGGAGGATCGCGACCTTCACTGCGCTGGAGCCGGGGTCGATGCCGACTGTCAGGTGCTCACGTTCAGCCATCTTCGGTGCTCCTCACTCCGCGGGCGCCGCAGGGGCAGCCGCGGCTCCGGCTCGAACCTTCTCGACGAACGTCGGCAGAATCGCCGGGCGTCCCGCTTCCAGATCGTCCACGCCGAACAGGGCCGCGCCCAGCGCGCCCATGTAGATGCTGTCGGCGTGGGCGTTCAGCACGGTGTTCTTGTCGTAGTTCTCGTCCACCAGCTCGCGCAGCACCTTGGTGGCCATCGGGTTCTTGCAGACGCCGCCGGTGAAGGTGAACTCGTTCATGATGCCGCCCGAGCGGGCGAGCAGGCTCATCGCGCGCAGCATGATGGAGCGGTGGAGGCCCGCCAAGATGTCCTCGCGGCGCTCGCCTAGGCCCAGGCGCTCGCGCAGCTCCGCGCCGGCGAACACGGTGCACGTGCTGTTCACCTTCACCGTGCGCTGCGCGCCGAGCGCGAGGGGGCCGAGCTCGTGCAGACCCAGGTTCAGCTCGTCGGCGATGTAGCCCAGGTAGCGCCCGCAGCCCGCCGCGCAGCGGTCGTTCATCTGGAAGCTGGTCACCACGCCGTGGTCGTCCACCTGGATGGCCTTGGTGTCCTGCCCGCCGATGTCGAGCACGGTGCGCGTGCCGGGGAACACCCGGTGCGCGCCGCGGCCGTGGCACAGGATCTCGCTCTTCACCGCCTGCTTGGGGAAGGGCAGGGTCTGGCGGCCGTAGCCGGTACCCACGAAGGACATCTCCTCGATGGCCGAGCTCGCCGCGCCTTCGACGGCCTCGAGCAGCGCCTTGCCGGCGGCGCTGCCGTCTTCGCGCGTGAGTCGATGGGCCGCCCGGCGCAACACGGTGCCGAAGTCGCGGGAGTGCAGCTTCGTCTCGACGTCGAGGATGGCGCGATCGAACACGCCGGTCAGCCGTTCGTAGCTGACCGTGCCCTTGCTCTCCGCGGCCACCCGCTCCGCCGTGCTCATGTAGCCGGCGGCGGCCAGATCGCGGAAGAAGTCGCTGCGGCGCCCGGCTTTTTCGCCGAAAAGGGCGGGAGCCTCGCCCTTCATCGCCTCGAGCACGTCGCGGATGGCCGGCGACAGCGTGCTGCGCGCGCTGATGAAGCTGAGGCTCTTCAGCACCTTCTCCATCTCTTCGTGCAGCTCGTCCAGCTGGTCCAGGTAGACCTCGAGCCGGAATGCTTCGCGCAGCGCGTACTCGCGCTCGGAGGGCTTTCCTCCGAGCACGGCGGCGCGGCGCTCGAGCTCGCGCTCCAGCATGGTGAAGCGGGCGGCCGTCAGCGCCTCCTCCCGCGCCACGGCACACGCCACCTCGTAGTTCGAGCGGCTGTTGGTGATGCCCCTGCCCACGATGCGCCGCTGCTCGTCGAGCAGCACCGCCTTCGTGGTGGTGGAACCCAGATCGACTCCGACGACGACTCTCATGCGCTGACCCTCGTCTTGCGAGCTTCCAGCATCTGCAGGTAGCTCTGAACGCGGTTTTCGATGTTGGCTTTGCCGAAGTAACGCGGATCGACCAGATCGCTCTCGATGAAGCCGCCGGGCACGCCGGTGGTTCGCTCGAGCTCGCGCAGCATCAGGAGCTGCCCCGCGCTGAAGCTGTTGCAGCTCTTCACGCTGTTGATCAGGAAGCCGTCGGCCTTGTACTTCTTGATGTAGCTCGCCAGGAGCTTGGTGCGCATCGGCAGGTTGAGGTTCGTGTAACAACCCAGGCAGTAGTCGGCGAGGGTGCCGATGGGGTCCTTCGGGTCGTGGCGGAAGCCGGTGTCGTAGAGGCCGCCGACGCGGGTGTACGTGCTGGACACGACGGTCGCGCCCTCGCGGCTGAACATGCGCCAGAAATCGAAGAAGTTGGTCCAGTTCGGCGGCCCTTCGACCACCAGGCGGTACTTCTCCTCCAGGGCGTCGCCGTCGGGGGTGACCGGGCCCTTGCCCTCCTTCACCCGCTGCTCCACCTCGCGGCGCAGCATGGCGTAGTAGTCGCAGGCGTCTTGGGTGCCGCGGAACGCGCTGAAGATCGGCCCGATGTAGTAGACGCCGCCGAAGTAGCCGTCGATGGGCGAGGGCGTGTTCTGCGCGCTCTCCCACACCGCCACCAGATCGTCCTCCGCCTTGCGGGAGCGCTCGAGCAGCTCTGCGAGCCGATCGAGATCGAGCTTCTTGCCGGCGGCCTTCTCCAGGGCCGGGATGACCTCGCGCTCCAGCTGCTCGACCACGTAGGTGCGCATCTCCTGCGTGATGTGCCCGTCACCCTGGTAGGGCACGTGCAGCATCGCGACCGGGCACTTGTACTCCTCCTTCAGGAGCTCGAACCACTTCATGAAGGTGAAGCAGCCGGTGTACGAGAGCAGCAGGATGTCGGGGCTCGGCAGCTTCGTGCCCGTGGGGCCGATGTTGCCGCTCTTCATCATGCCGATGTCGCACTTCACGTAGGTGCAGACGTCCTCGCTGTGCCCGAGCTTCTCGGCCTCCGTGATGTAGTTGCCGCTGAGCTTGCGCATGCCGCTCTGCAGCGCGTTGATCTCCGGCAACACCGGCAGCATGTCGAGGGCCAGCATCAGCTCGGTGAGGTTCCCGGGCACGAAGGTGTAGGCCACCTTGCGCCCGTCTTCTTTGGCGGTCGCCAGCTTGTCGAAGTGATTGGCGATCATCTGCTTCTGGCGAAGCTGGCTGTCGTCTTTCGCGGCCTCGGCGTCTACCTGGCGCGGTCGTGCGATGTGCGTCGGGGTCGGGGTGGTCATGCTGCGCTCCCCCAGAGCTTCACGGCGTCCGAGAAGGCTCCGGCTTGCTCACGGATCACTTGGAATTGTCCGGTGTTCTCTGCGAATTTCAGGCTGGTGTGTGGGATCTTGGCGCGGTCGAGGGCCGCCTCGAGCATCGGCTGGTCGAGCAGCGCCGGGTCGCAGAACGAAGCGGCGGCGAAGATCACGCCCTCGGCTTCGACGGCGTGCACGCTGTCGATCAGCGCCTTGCCCTTCTCTTCGTCGGCGATGTAGCGCGAGGCCGTGGCCTGCCCGCGCTTCAGGAACGCCATCGCGATGGCGCGCATCGGGTCGTCCTTCGGACCGCACTCGATGTCGCCTTCGATGTAGCGCAGGCCGAGCTGGAAGTCGTCGTCCACGATGTCGCAGCCCGCGGCCTCCAGCGTCTTGATCAGGCCCAGCGGCGGCTGCTCGCAGAACGACCCGCGCACCAGCACGCGCACGTTGTCGTAGACCCGCGTGGCGCGCTGCTTCGCCGCCGCCACGAACTCGCGCACGAGCTCCTCGTGCGCCGAGGCCTCGAGCAGGCCGCCGGCCCGCGCGATCAGGTACGCCTCGGAGGCGCGGACGCGGAACGGCTCCTTGACGCGCAGCGTGTCGAGCTCATGGAGGGCGGCGCGGCGGGAGTTCTCGCTGACGATGGCCGCGCGCATCTTGTCGGCGTCGTACGCCCAGGCTCCGCGCGCCGTGAGGTCCTTCAGGATGCGCGCCATGTCCATCATGTAGAACTTGCCGCCCAGCTCCGGGTCGAAGTTTTGCGGCAGATCCACGTAGCTCGCGTATTTGTCCGGGAACAGCATCTGCCACATGCCGGAGAGGTTCCGGATCACGTCGCAGATGCTGGGGAAGAGCACGCCGTCCAGGGGATCGAGCGCGCCGTTCAGCGCGAGCTCCAGCGTGCTGCGCGGGATGTGACAGATGTAGGACTGGTAGAAGCTGTCGCCCTTGATGATGTCCACCTGATCGCCGCCGCCGAACATGGCCACCGGCAGGCAGCCGATGCCCTCGAGCATCGGGCGCGGCACGTAGATGGGCATGTAGCCCACCGCGAGCTGGCCCGGGTGCGCCGCCTTCCAGCGCACGACCTCGGACAGGCGCAGGTCGTCCACCAGGACGCGTGCTCGTTCGAGCACGGCGGCAGCGGGATCGTTCGTCGTCATCTCTGCTTCGTGTTCAGTCACCGTGCACCTCCGTGGGCCTCGGCTCGGTCGGATCGTCGTTCTCGGTCTCGGCGCGGGCGTGAGACTCCCGCTGCGACGCCGGCGACGGCGACGCGTTCGATGGTGGCTGCCAGGTCCTCCGGCTTGCCGTGCCGCTCGGGCTCGTACCAGCCGTAGGTCCAGTTCAACATGCCGAACAGGCAGTAGGTGTTGCGCTCGACGTCGAGCGGGTTCGGCTCGCCGCCGTCCCGGCTGTTGGCGACCTGGGCGACGATGTCCTCGGCGATCTGGAAGTACTGCTCCTTGCGCTCGCGGATCTCGGCGCGGCGAGTCGGGGGCAGGGCCGCCGCCTCGTGGATCAAGACCCGCATCAGGTACTGGCGATCGGCGAAGAAGCGCACGTGGCAGAGCACGAACTCGTGCAGGCGCGCCTCCGCGTCCGTCACGCCTTCCAGGGCCGCCTTGGCCGCGACCAGCATCTCGTCGAAGGCGTCGCGCTGGATCAGGTAGAGCAGGTCTTCCTTGCAGTCGACGTAGTTGTAGAGCGTGGCCGGCGAGCGCTTGGTCAGCTTGGCCAGGTCGCGCATGCTCATGCCGTGGTAGCCGTGCTCGGCAAAGGCCCGAGCCGCCGCCACCAGGATCTCCGTCTTGCCCGAGCTGGGCCGTTCGGTCATGCGTCCCTCCAGACGGGTTTCTGCTTGTTCATGAAGGCGGTGATGCCGGCGTTACCGTCGTGGCTGGGCAGGAGGCGCTCCAGGTAGAGCTTCTCGATGCTGGCCAGGCTGTCGCCGGCCGCGTCCACCAACCGCGAGCCCCGCCGCAGCGCCTCCGTCGCCTGGCGCAGCGAGTAGGCGCTGAGCTCCTTCAGGTTGCGGCCGTACCACTCGCGAGCGTGATCGAACGGATCGGTACCGTCCGGCGCGAGCGCCGTGACGAAGCCCGTGCTCTCGGCGGTCTTGGCGTCGAGGTCGGCGCCGGTCAGGAGCAGGCGCTCCGCCCAGGTCTGTCCCAGGCGCGCCGGGCCCAGCGCCGCGAGCACCGGCGGAAAGACCCCGAGCTTGATCTCCGGGCAGGCGAAGACCGCGCCCGGGTTGGCGAACACGAAGCGGCAAGCGAGCGCCACCTCGAAGGCCCCGCCCAGACAGCGGCCGCGCACCACGGCTGCGGTCGGAACGGGGTACTTCACCAGGCGCCGGATCAGCGCGTGGAAGGTGGCGAGCATCTCGGCGGCGTGCTCCTTCTGGTGCTCCTCGACGCTGGCTCCGAAGCTGAAGTGCTTGCCGCTGCCTTCCAGCGTCACGAGCTTCAGGTGCTGATCGTTCAGGTGTTCGGTCAGCACCGCGTCGAGCTGACGCATCAACGCGCCGGAGAGCACGTTGCCGGCGTCCCGCTCGAAGACGACGCGCAGGAGCCCGCCGTCCTCGAGGAGCTCGGAGCGGACCGCAGACTTCACGGGTTCTTCTCCCAACCCGCGCGCGCGGAGGGCTTGAGCACGTCGCTGAGCAGCTGGCGGTCGAAGCGCGCGCCCTCGGCCATGCGCTGGCGGAGCAGCACGAAGTCGATCTCGCGCTCGTTGCGATCGCCGAAGTGGAACGCCGGGAAGCCTGCGGCAGCCTCGGTGTTCATGTTCAGCGCCAGCCAGGAGCGGTTGCTCTCGCTGTTCTGCTGCCAGTGCATCAGCTTCTTCTTGCGCGCGCTCTCCAGCGTCTTCCTCGTGCAGTCCGGGAAGGTGTAGAGCAGCTTGGTCGCCAGCCGGTCCACGGCCTGGTCGAGCAGCGACAGGTCCACGCTGCACTTGGCTGCGAGCGCCTTGGCCGCGTCCTTCTCCGGGCCCTCCTTCCACTCGCCGTAGACCACGCGCCCCATGTCGTCGAGGTAGCGCTCGGTCACGGCGAACGGGTTCGGGATGAACTTGCCGTCGGCGGTCTTGTGCACCGGCGCGATCTCGTTCACCAGACCGATGCGCATGGCTTTGTGCGCGCTCCAGGGCTCGCACAGGACCAGGCTCTCGACGGCGCGGGAGAAGCCCACGTAGATGTCGAGGAAGTCGGTGGAGCCGCCGTCCGGCGCCGAGCCGTGCTTGGGGCCGGCCTGGCCGAAGCGCGCGTGATCGCCCGCGACCGAGAAGTCGCAGGCCATGCCGATCTCCTGCCCGCCGCCGATGCGCATGCCGTTCACGCGGCAGATCACCGGCTTGTCGCAGATCAGGATGTTCGTGACCATGTCGTTGAAGAGGCGCATGTACTGCAGGTACTCGAGCGGCCGGTTCGAGTAGTAGGTCGCGTACTCCTCGGTGTTGCCGCCGGTGCAGAAGGCCTTGTCGCCGACCGCGGTGAAGACCACGTTCGAAGCCTTGCGGTCGCAGCTCGCGCGGCGGAAGGCCAGGATGACCTCCTTGACCGCGCTGGTGGTGTAACTGTTCAGCTGCTTCTCGTTGTTCAGCGAGATCCACACCTGGTGCAGGCCGTCCACGGCCTTGCCTTTGTCGTCGAGAACGGGCTTCGTCTCGTACTTGATGTGGCGGAACTCGTAACCCGGAAGAATGTCGTGACTCAGTAGCTCGGTCATTGCTCTGTTCCTTCTTCTCGCTCGTACTCGTACTCGTGCTCGTACTCGTACTCGTGCTCGTACTCGTGCTCGTACTCGTTCTTCGTCTTCAGACGCGCGGATCCATCACCAGGCGCTTGGCCAGCTTGTGCTCCGCCAGCGCCTTCATGTGTTCGTTGATCTTCGACATGGGGGCGCGCTCGATGAACGGCTCGAGCACCACCTTGCCGTCGTAGATGAGCTTCAAGACGGCCGGATAGGCCTCCACGGGGCAACCCCAGGAGCCGTGCACCGTGGCGTCGAAGGCCATCAGGTTCGACAGCCGCACGTTCACGCTGTCGCGGGTGAAGCCCACGATCATCAGCGTCGCGCCGTGCGCGAGCAGGGTGTACGCCAGGGTCTGACCGGGCGCCGTGCCGCTGCACTCGAAGATCTTGAAGCCGAGGCTCGGGATGCCCCACTCCTTGGCCTTGCCGTGGAGCTCCTTGCGCACGTCCTTCACGTCGCGCCCTTTCACGTTGCAGGTGTGGTCGAAACCCAGGGAGGCGAGACCCGCGAGCCGCTCCTCGTGCACGTCGCACACGATGGTCTTGGCGCCCAAGGCCTTGGCGATTTGCGCGGTGAACCCGCCCACGCCGCCGCCGCCGATCACGAAGGCGACGTCACCCGCTTGCAGGCCCGAGCGCTTCACCGCCTGGTACGCCGTGCTCACCGCGTCGGCGACCACCGAGAGCGAGTCCGTCTTCACGCTCGCCGGCGCGTCCGCCAGGGAGACCATGCTGGCGCCGGGCGCCACGATGTGCGTGCCGAAGCCGCCGTTGATGTCGTTGCCCGGCATCTTCTGCTTCAGGCAGGCGTTGCCGCGTCCCGCACGACAGAACGCGCAGTCGCCGCAGGGCATGACCGCGGGCACGAGAACCTTCTGTCCGACCAGCGCCTTGTACTTGTCGCCAGCGGCGCGCACCGTGCCGACCACCTCGTGCCCGAGCACGATGGGCAGCGCCATGCGCGGGGCCACGGAGCCCTCGGCGAAGCCCAGGTCGGTGTGGCAGAGGCCGCAGGCCTCGACCTCGACCACCACGTCCGTCGCGCTCGGCTCCCCGAGCTCGAGGCTCTCCTTCACCAGCGGCTTTCCCGTCTCTTTCAGCACCCAGGCTTCGCTGCGGATCCCCATCGGTGGCTCCTCCTACGAACGTTCGTACGGGAGCCGGGCCCAGCTGCAAATGACGGGGATCAAGTCAGCGCTTCTACAGCGAAAAATACGCTCGTTCGGGCGCTACGCCCCGGGCGGGGCGGGCTCCGACAGGCTGGCCACGACCGACTCGAAGAGCTCCTTCTCGGCCCGGCAGAAGCGCTGATGGTCGCCGCCCCAGATCATCTCGATCAGCGGGATGGTCCCGGGGCTGCGCTACGAGAGCTGGCTCGGCCGAGCTCACGGCCCGCAGTTGCCGCCGCCGTCGCACACTTTCCCGGCGCCGCACGCCGTGCCCGCCGGCGCGTTCTCGAAGCTGGCGTTGCCGTTGGTGCACGAGTCGAAGGTGCAGGGGTTGCCGTCGTCGGGCGAATCGGAGTCGTCGGCTTGCCAGATTGCGCTGCCCTTACCGTTGCAGACGTGGACCCGGCAGTCGTGAGCCACGTTCGCGGACGTCAGGTTCCCGGCAGGCACGAAGGCGTAGCCGCACTTCCCGCTCGAGCACTTGGCGGCCTTGCAGTCATCACCGAGGGGACAGGTCGAGGCGTCCTGGCAGCCGACGCACTGGCTCGTGCTCCAAGAGGACGGAGAGTCCCTCTTGCAGCTGAGCCCGCTGCCGCACGGCGTTCCATCTTCCTTCGCCCAGCCCTGAATGGAGCCGTCGAAACAGTGTGGCTCGTAGCAGGGCCCGATCTTGAACGGAGCGTCGCCGTCGTTGAGCGACTCGTACAGTGCCCCGTCGGGTCCGCAGACAGGAGTACGACAGTCGCCGGGAGTCGGATCGGCGAGGAAGAGCGGCGTGCCCAGCGCCGGCTTGGTCCCGCACACCCCGCCCTGACAGGTCCGCTCCAGGCAGACGTTCGTCGGGATCGCGCAGTCCGCCGGCTGGATGCAGCCGCAGGCGCTCGAGGCGCAGTCCGGGTCGGCGCAATCCGTTTTGCCGTCGCAGTCGTCGTCCTTGCCGTTGGCGCAAGCCTCCGGCGCAGTGCTCGCGTCCCCGCAGCAGGCGTCGGCTGCGCAGTCCGGATCCGCGCAGTCGATCTTGCCGTCGCAGTCGTCGTCTTTGCCTCCGGCGCAGCTCTCGGCCTTGGGCACGGCGCCGGAGCAGCATGGGTCCGCGCCGCAGCCGAGGTCCTTGCAGTCGGCGAGCCCATCGCAGTCGTCGTCCTTGCCGTTCGTGCAGTCCTCGTTCAGCGCGCAGCCGCAGCCGGCGAAGCAGTCCGGGTCCTGGCAGTCGGTCTTGCCGTTCTTGTCGTCGTCGACGCCGTTGGCGCACGCCTCGACCGGGGTCGGCCCCGTGCCGCCGCTCGCGCCACCGGTCGCCGCGTCGCCGGCCGACCCACCCGTGGGAGCGGTCCCGCTGCTCCCGCCGCTCCCGCCCGCAGCGGCGTCCTCTTTCGGAGGGTCCTGCTGAGTCTGCCCGCAGGCTGCCGAGATCAGCCAGGAGCCCAGCGTGAGCGTGAGGGCAACCCGACGCATCGTGCTCGAGCTGAGCGTACGCCGCTCTTCGGCGGGTGCAAGGCGCGCCGAGATCCCGCAGGTTCGTCACGACCTCGGCAGGTCCGCGAAACCCCGCGCAAGCACTCACGCGCCGATGCGCTCGACCTTCAGCACCGGGCGGCCCGCGTCCCGCGACGCCGGAATGTCCACGTGGCCGACGATCACCCAGTCGTTCTCGTCCTCGGGGTCGAGCAGGACTTGCGCAAAGTCCCAGCGCACCTCGCCGGTCTCCAGGGTCAGGAGCGCAGGCCCGCGCGCCTCCGGATCGGTGCGCAGCGCGGCGTGGCTCTCGAAGAACGGCGTCATCGCGCGCTCGACGGCGCCCGGTTCCAGCGCCGAGAGCTCGGCGGCTTCCTTCCAGTCCCGGCGGGAGAGCGCGCGGATCAGCTGGAACAGCTCGTTACGCAGGAGCACCGTGAAGCTCCTGGCGTCGCGGGTGACGTCCTTCGAGCCCTCGGGCTCGAGCTCCTCTCGGGCCTTCGGCAGCGGCAGCGCGCCCTCGCCCTCGCGCATACGCTCCCACTCGTCGAGCAGGCTGCTGTCCACCTGCCGCACCATGGCGCCGAAGAAGGTGATGAGCTCCTCGACCTCTTCACTGCGCTCGGAGAGCGGCACGGTCTGGACCAGCACCTTGTACACGTCGGACAGGTAGCGAAGCAGCAGGCCCTCCACGCGCTCCAGGCCGTACTCCTTCACATACTCCGAGAAGGACATGAACTGCTCGACCATGTCCCGGGCGATGGACTTCGGCCGGATGTTCTCGGCGCCGACCCAGGGGTGCTGCTTCGCGAAGGCGTTGAATGTGTCGTAGATGAAGTCCCGGTTCGGCTTCGGGTAGTCCATCTCGTCGAGCCGAGCCATGCGCTCGTCGTACTCGACGCCCTGAGCCTTCATCTCGGCCACGGCCTTGCCCTTGATGTGGTCGAGCTGGCGCTGGAGCACCACCTCCGGGTTCTCCAGGATGGACTCGACCAGGGTGAGCAGATCCAGCGCGTGGGTCTCGGTCTCCGGGTCGAGCAGGGGCAGGGTGTCGAGCAGGTAGAGCGAGAGCGTCTGATTGAGCGAGAAGTCCTGCTGCAGATCGGCGTTCACCGTGGCGCGTCCGTCGTGCCGCTCGACGATGCCGGCGTCCACGAGCGAGCGGAACATCGCCAGGGCGGTGCGGCCGTGGACGCGTTTGTCGTGGGGGCGGTCGTGGCAGCTCGCGATCAGGCGGGCGAGCGGCATGCAACCGCCGTCGGGGCGCCCGAGCACGTTGACGATCATGCCGTGGCTGACCCGGAAGCGTGACGCCAGCGGCTCCGGCGGCGAGGTCATCAGCCGCTCGAAGGTCGCCCGGTCCCAGTGGGCGTAGCCGCGCTCGGGGGGCTTCCTCCGCACGATCTTCCTCTTCTTGGAGGGATCCGCGCCGGCCTTGGCGTCGAGCTTCAGGTTCTCGATCACGTGCTCCGGCGCTTGCACCACCACGCTGCCGCGGTCGTCGAAGCCCTTGCGCCCGGCGCGCCCGCTGATCTGCTGGAAATCGCGCACGCTCAGGATGGTGGTGCCCTTGCCGTCGAACTTGCAGAGCTTGGTGAAGAGCACGCTGCGGATCGGGATGTTCACGCCGACGCCGAGCGTGTCGGTGCCGGAGATGACCTTGAGCTGGCCCGCCTGCGCGAGCTTCTCCACGGCGAGCCGGTACTTGGGCAAGAGGCCGGCGTGGTGCACGCCGACGCCGTGGCGCAAAAAGCGCGAGATCTCCTTGCCGTAAGGGCTGTCGAAGCGGGCGCCGCGCAGCGCCTCGGCGATGGCGCGCTTCTCGTCCTTGCTGCAGAAGTCTACGCTCATCAGGTTCTGGGCCTCTTCCGCCGCGCCGCGCTGCGTGAAGTTGACGATGTAGATGGGCGCGCGCCCGCTCTTGATCAGCTCGGCGACGGCCTCGTGCAGCGGCTTCTCGCTGTAGGCGAAGTCCAGGGGCACCGGCCGGTCCGTCGAGCGCACCAGCGCCGTGGGCAGCCCCGTCAGGTCGGTGAGGCACTGCTCGAAGAAGCTGGTGTCGCCCAGGGTGGCGCTCATCAGGAGAAAGCGGCTGTTTCGCAGCGTGAGCAGCGGGATCTGCCAGGCCACCCCGCGCTCGGCGTCGGCGTAGTAGTGGAACTCGTCCATCACCACGTCGTCCACGTCGGCGGCGGAGCCTTCGCGGAGCGCCATGTTGGAGAGGATCTCGGCGGTGCAGCACACGATGGGCGCGTCGCGATTCACCGCGGCATCTCCCGTCATCATGCCGACGTCCTCGGCGCCGAACTCTTCCACCAGCGTGAAGAACTTCTCGCTGGCCAGGGCCTTGATCGGGCTCGTGTAGAAGCAGCGGCGTCCCTGGGCGACCGCGAAGAAGCACACGGCGTAGGCGATCAGCGACTTGCCGGAGCCGGTGGGCGTGTTGAGGATGACGTTCTTGCCCGCGGCGATCTCGAGCAGCGCCTGCTCCTGCGCCGGGTACAGCTCGAGCCCGCTCGCGCTCACCCAGTCCAGGAACGCCGAGAGGATGGCGTCGGGGTCGGCGTCACGCGGGACGACGTCGCCGAGTCGGGGGCGGACAGGCATTGGGGTTGGCATGATAGGCTCACCGCTCGGTGGACCTGCTCCGAAACCGTATCCAGCACTACGCCTGGGGCTCGCGTTCGGCGATCGCCGAGCTGGCGGGTCGGCCGAGCCCCACGCCGGAGCCGGAGGCGGAGCTGTGGATGGGCGCGCACCCGCAGGCGCCGTCGGAGATCCTGCGCGACGGCGCTTGGCGCCGTCTCGACCAGGTCATCGACGCGGAGCCCGAGCGCGAGCTGGGCGCGCGCGCCCTCGCGAGCTTCGGCCCGAGGCTGCCGTTCCTGCTCAAGGTGCTGGCGGCGGCGGAGCCGCTCTCGCTCCAGGCGCACCCGAGCCTGGCTCAGGCGGAGGCAGGCTTCGCCCGGGAAGAAGCCCGCGGCATCCCGCGGGACGCGCCGAATCGCTGCTACCGCGATCGCAGCCACAAGCCAGAGCTGATCTGCGCGCTCAGCCGCTTCCACGCGCTGTGCGGGTTTCGTCGGGTCGAACGCAGCCGGGAGCTGTTCGCACGGCTCGCGACGCCCGAGCTCGAGCTCGTGCGAGAAGCGCTGAACGGCGGGGACCTGGAGCGCGCGTTCCGGCAGATCATGACGCTCGGGCCGGGGCACCGAGAGCGCGTGGTGAGCGCGACCCTGGCGGCCTGTCGCGACGTGAGCGGCGACTTCGCGGCGGAGTGCCGGTGGGCGCTTCGCTTCGGGGAGCTCTACCCGGGGGATGCGGGCGTAGTCAGCTCGCTGCTCCTGAACCTGGTCGTGCTCGAGCCGGGTGAGGCCCTCTACCTGCCGGCCGGCAACCTGCATGCCTATCTCGAAGGCGTCGGCGTCGAGATCATGGCCAGCTCGGACAACGTGCTCCGGGGCGGGCTCACGCCCAAACACGTGGACGTGGCGGAGCTGTGCAGCGTGCTCGTCTTCGAGAGCGGCGACGTCGAGGTGCGGCGCCCCGTGGACGGTCGCTACCCGACGCCGGCCAGGGAGTTCGAGCTGTCGAAGGTGGCGGCTCCGGCACAGCTCGGCGTGACTGGTCCGGAGATCGTGCTCTGCGTCGAAGGTGAGGTGGCGCTCGAGCGCGGGGCCTCGCGTCTCGCACTCGCTCGCGGGCAGTCGGCGTTCGTGAGCGCCGCGGACGGGACCTACGCGCTGTCCGGCACGGGCAGCCTGTTTCGCGCTACGCTCGGGGGCTGAGCATGCCGGAGTTCCACCGCGGCGAGGCCACGTTCCTGCGTAACTGTCTCGGGTCCTTCTCGGAGCACTTCGAGAACAGCGTGGTGGAGGTGCTGTCGCGGGAGCTCCGCGGCATTCAGCCCGCCAACGTGCAGGAGCTTCGCGAGCAGATCCAGCTCCTGATGCGCCAGCTCGAGTCTCGGGCGGTCCACGAGGCGATGGAGGGTCTGCTCAAGCGGGTGCTGCTCAGCGAGCGGCGGCGCGTGGCGGAGTCGCTGGAGGTGCCGCTGGCGAAGGCCGTGGATCCCCACGTGGTCGGCGCGCTGCACCGCGAGGTGCGCCGCTACGAGGACCTGCTCGCTGCGCCCTGGTGCGTGGCTGCCAGGGCGCAGCGCATCCCGCGCCTGACCGACTTCCTGTCCATCCGCTTCGCCGCCGAGGCCATGCCGGACGCTCCGGCGCTCGCCCCGCGGGCCTACGACGAGAAGTTCCACATCCTGGAGGCGCCCCGGCTGTTTTTCCCGGATCTGGCCCACTTCCGCCACGAGTGCGAGCTCCGGAGCGCGGAGCTGGTCGTGGCCTACGTGGACATCGACGACTTCAAGGCGGTGAACGCCAAGCTGACCGAGACCGTCGTCGATCTGAAGGTGCTGACGCCCTTCCTCGAGATCATCGAGGCCTGGGCCTTCGCGCGGGCGCACGCCTATCGCTTCGGTGGTGACGAATACGTGCTGCTCGTTCCGAACGCAGGCCGCTCGCTCGCGGCAACCCTGCTCGGCGAGCTGCGCGAGCGCATCGGCGCCGCCGTGTTCTCGGGGACCGACGTGCGGCTCTCGGTGAGCATGGGCGCCTGCCTGGTGGACCCCGACTGCCCGCTCACCGACCGCGAGGTCCTGGGGCGCGCGAACGCGGCCAAGGCCCGGGCCAAGGCCGAGAGGAAAGGCAGCATCGTGATCGCCGAGCCGCCCGAGTACCGAGCGGAGTGCGCGGAGCTCGGCTAGTGTGCCGAGTCCGCAAATCGGGCCCAATGTGACCTCGGCACACTAGCGAATTCGCGGAGCGAATTCCGCGGGGTGAATCGCGCGAAGCGCGAGAGGGGCGCGCGGCGCCCCTCCGAGGAAAATAGTGTCGGCGCTGCGATAGCAGCGCCGCGCGGAGCGCGGTCCGCAATTCGGTTGCAATTGCGGACTCACGACACTAGCGCCGCCGCCTCCGCCCGAGCAGCCCGAGCGCTGCGAGCGCGAGCCACGCGCTCGTCGGCGGCGCGGGCGCAGCACGGCAGCCGCAGCCGCCGTCGTCGGACGAGTCAGCGCTCTTCTTGCCGCCGCTCGCCGAGCCGCCGGTGCCGCTGCCCCGCCGCCCGCCGTCGCGCCGCCGCCCGCCGCGCCCGCGCTGCCCGCGCTGGCTGCGCTGCCGCCGGCGCCGCTCGAGCCGCCGCGCTGCCGCCGCCGCCACCGCTGCCCGCCGTGCCGCCGCTGCCACCCGTGCGTGGTCCGTAGCCCGGCGGCGCGGTGCCGAGCTCGTAGGCGCCGAGATCGGGCGCCGTTCCCGCGAAGCCGTCGTTCACGTTCGCGAGCTTCTCGCCCTTGTCCACCGCGGCGCCACCGCTCTTGAGCGAGAGATCCGGGGAGGTCACGGCCGGGAACGGATTGCCCGGGAAGGTGACGCTGGCCGCGAACGTCGAGAGGTCGACCTGCACCGCGTTCTTCTCCGTGGTCTTGCTCTTGAGCTCGGCCAGGCTGGCGAAGTTCTGCCCACTCACCGTGCCGGTGAACTTGCTCGTGCCGATGGACCCGAGGCCGTCGTAGTCGAAGCTGCAGCTCGCCGCCGCCGCCGACAGGCTCAGCACGTCGCCGTCGCCGTTGCCGTAACCGCCGTAGGTTCCGCCGCCGGTGCCGCCGATGAACAGGTTGTTGCGGAACCAGGCCCGCGCCCAGGCGTCGCTGGCGTACACGGCGAAGGCGTCGCCACATTTGACCACCGTGTTGTGGAAGGCGACGTCGCCGATGCTGCCGCGGTGCAGCTTGAACGGCGAGTAGACGACGTTGAACATCACGTTGCGGATGAAATACGCCGGGCCACCCAGGCTGGGCTGGGAGCTCATGCCGACGAAGCTGTTCACGACGCGGTTTCCGTACACCCGCGTGTTGCCCATGGTGAAGTCGGCTTCGATGGCGTCGTCGGCGCACACGTCCAGGTCGTTGCCGTAGATGTCCCAGGAGATCTGGTTGATGGCGCCGCTGTCTTCCAGCGTGCTGATGCAGTCACGGAAGCCCTTCACTTTGTTGTGGCAGATGACGTTTCCCGGTCCCGTCATCGCGATGCCTTCGCCCAGGTTGTTGCCGTTTGCGCCCAGAGCTGGATCGTTCCAGCTGGTCGTGCCGGTCACCACGTTGTCGCAGAAGTAGCCGTTCACCGAGCCCGGCCCGTAGGCGATGATCCCGTCGTCCGGCGTGTTCACCGTGCAGCCCTTGATGGCGACTCCTTCAGCGTCGTTGAACTTGATCTTGCCGTTGACGGTCAGGCCCTCGACGTAGACGAAGGAGCGCCCGTCCAGGCGTACGTCGCCGTTCACCACGGCCTTCCCGGTGTTCTCGGCGCGGATCACGATGGGTGCAGCCTCGGTGCCGTCCGCCTGGAAGGTGAAGGTCGCGTAGTCGCCGTCCGCGAGCAGCAGGATGTCGCCGGGCTGGGCGCCGCTCGCCTGGCTCGCGAAGGTCGAGGGCGTCACGTTCTTGGTGGTGGCGTTCGCCGCCGCCACCGGCAGCTTGCGTGTCGTGACGTTCAAGGTCTTGGTCGCATTGCCGCCATCGGGGTCGGTCAGCGTGAGCTCGACCTCGTAGCTCGTGCCCGGTGACAGGCCGAAGATGCTGCCGGCGTGGCGGTTCTGCCACGAGAAGCCCTGGTTCGAGCCGGCGGGCACGCGGAAGAGCGGCAGGCCGTCCAGCCAGGTTGCGTCGCCGCTCTTGCGATAGCGCACCTTCGCGACACCGTTGGCGTTGGCATCTCCGCTCACCAACCACTCGAGCGAGACGTTCTCCAGCGTCGGGTAGGGCGCCGTGGCGTTGCCCGCGGTCGTCGCGTTCTGCGCGAACGTCGAGCGCGCCGAAACCAGAGCCAGGAGCGCGAGCGCGCTCGCACACGAAAACCGCTGCGCCTTCGCCATCCGAGACCTCCGCCGGCAGTCTACGCGCGGCTTGGACCCGACGCGAGCAATGCTGCTAGGCTGAGCCTCGATGTCGAGGTTGCTGCCGCGCTTGCTGCGTGCCGCGGAGTGGGGCGCCGTGCTCGCGCTGGGCTCGAGCTGCGGTGGTCAAACGGAGGGAGGAAGCGCTGCGACTTCCGGCGGCTCCGCTGGCGCGACCAGTGGCGGCGGCAGTGGTGGCGCAGGTGGAAGCGTCATCGACGCGGGCACCGGCGGTGCACCGGTGGACTCGGGCTCCGACGCGGACGACGGGGGAGTCGATGGGAGCTTGCCGACCACGCCGTACCCGACTCCGGCGGGTTGCTTCGGCCCCTTCCACGATGGCGGCTACTACGGGCAGTGCTGCGAGAAGGTGACGTGCACGAGCACGACGGACGGCTCCTGCCCGCCCTACCCCGTGCCGGGACCCGGGGACTGGCCAGTCGGATCGGGGTATTGCGGTTGCGGCACGACCGTTTCGCCTGGACCCTTCGCGCCGCAGGATCCGAGCACGGAGGGTCCCTGCTGCTACGTCTACAGCACGATCGCGTGCGACGGCCGCCCGCTCATCGTGCGCGGCACGCCCCGGCTCGCTCCGCTCCGGCGGCGCTCGGACTGGGGCTGTCCCGGAAGCCCCGCTCTCGCGGTGGGGTGAGGCATGGCTTTGGGGAGGAAGCGCCCGAGCACTTCCTTATTGAAAATGATTTTCATTTCCGTTATCACTCCGGCATGCGGCTCGCTACTGTCGTTTTTGCCCCAATCCTGACTTTGGCCGTCGCTTGCGGCGGCGACGACCCGGCCCAGAGCACCTCTGGGGGCGGCGGCTCGGGCGCCCTCGGTGGTGGGGGTAGCGGCGGCAGCACCGGTGGCACCGCGGGCGGGGGCGCGGCCGGCAGCGGCGGCTCTCCGAGCTGCGGCGTCCAGATCCCGGACAACTACCCCGCGACGGACTTCGACACCAACACCGCCGTCGAGGCCGACGTCATCACGCGCTTCAAGGCGTTCCTCCAGCCGATGAAGGACGCGGAGCTCGCCGCGACCACGAAGCCGACCGCGGCGCAGCTCACGGCGCTGTTCGACGCCGGCACGCCCAGCCTGCGCAGCCTGACCACCAGCTACTACGCCGGCGAGATCGACGGGCTGATCAGCGAGTTCGAGAAGGCGGCGGGCAACACCTGGAAGCCGGCGGAGCCGCCACCGGCGACCGGCGGCATCTACTCGAAGTGGATCTTCGACGCGCGCGGGAGGGATCTGCGCCAGGCCATTGAAAAGGGCATGTTCGGCGCCACCCACTATCTGCACGCGGTCACGCTCACCGAGTCAGGCCCGGACGCGAAGGCCATCGATCGAGTGCTCGCGATCTACGGCGCGCACCCGTCCTTCCCGCACGACGACAAGGACCCGACGCACCCCGATCAGTTCACGGCCCAGTACGCCAAGCGCCGCGACGACAAGACGGACACGAACCCGGGGTTTTATCGCAAGCTGAAGGCCTCGTTCATTGCCGCGCGCACTACCGCGGCGGCGGGAGCCGACTGCGCCGCCGACAGGGACGCGGCGGTGGCAGCGATCAAGCTCGACTGGGAGCGCGTGCTGTTCGCAACGGTCGTGTTCTACGCCAGCGACGCCACCAAGAAGCTCACGGTGGACCCCCCTACGGACGCGGACGTTGGCGCGGGGCTGCATAGCCTGGGGGAAATGGCCGGTTTCGTCCACGGCTTCCGCCAGCTGGGCGCGACTCAGCGCAAGATCACCGACGCCGAGCTCGACGAGCTGCTCGGCCTGCTCGGCGCGCCGGCGGCCGGAGACGCGACCAGCTACAAGTTCGCGACCGACACGGCGATCGAAATTGGAAAGCTCGCCCAGGTCAGCGCGAAGATCAAAGCTGTGTACGGCTTTTCCGACGCCGAGATGGAGACGTTCAAGGTTGCGTATTGAACGTCGCGTAGCGCTCGCCTGCGTGGCTGCGGGCTTGATCGGCTCAGGCGCGTGCCAGAAGCGCCAGGACGACCCCAGGAAGAAGGGGTCGCCGAGCGCGGCACGCGCCGAGCTGCTCGCCTCCGTTGGTCAGTGCATCTTCGCTACCTACCAGGAGGGGCATGCCGCCGTCGTCGCGCTCGACGCCAGCGTCAAGGCCGCGGCGACGGACCCGTCGCCTGACAAGCGCGCCGCCGCGAAGGGCGCCTGGTCGACGGCGATGGAGATCTGGCAGCAGGCAGAGGTGATGCAGGTGGGGCCCGCTGCGAGCGCCTCGCTGCCGGGGGGCAAGGGCCTGCGCGACGAAATCTACTCCTGGCCGCTCACCGGACGCTGCCTGGTGGAGCAGCAGATCGCGAGCAAATCGTACGAATCGAGCGGCTTCGCGACCGCGCTGGTCAACGTGCGTGGGCTCGACGCCGCGGAGTACCTGCTCTTCCACGAGGCCGCAGACAACGGCTGCCCCGCGAACGCGACCATCAACTCCAGCGGGACCTGGGCGGCGCTCGGCTCGGACGAGATCGCATCCCGCAAGGCCGCCTACTCCGCCGTGGTCACTGGCGACGTGGTCGTTAACGCCACCAAATTGCTGGACGCTTGGGATCCGGCCAAGGGCAACTTCCTGGCCCAGCTCGAGACGGCCGGTCGCGGCGGCACGATCTGGACCACGGATCTCGGCGCGGTGAACGCAGTGAGCGACGCGCTCTTCTACATCGAGAAGCAGGTCAAGGACATGAAGCTCGCGCGGCCTCTCGGCCTCCTCGAGTGCACGACCGCGACGTGCCCCGAAGCGCTGGAGTCGCGCTTCGCCAAGCGCTCGAAGCAGCACGTCCGAAACAACCTGCGCGGCTTCGGCAAGCTCTTTGCGGGCTGCGGGCTCGACGGGGAGGGCAAGGGCTTCGAAGATCTGCTGGTGGCGAGCGGCGCCTCCGACCTGGCCAAGCGCATCGCCGACGCGCTCTCCGGCGCCATCGCCGCCGCGGAAGCCATCGAGGAGGGTGATCTGGATCAGGCACTCGTGGACGACTTCGCGTCGGTCAAGGCGCTCCACGACGCGATCAAGGTCCTGACGGACCTGCTCAAGAACGAGCTCGTCATCGTGCTCGGCATCGAGCTGCCGAAGACCGTGGAGGGCGACAATGACTGAGCGAGCCGCGAGCTGCCTGCTCGGTGCCGCTCTGCTCCTGTGCGTCGAGCGTGCAGCCGCGCAGCCGGCCGAGCCTCCGGCGGACCAAGAGGCTACGCAGCCGGAGGCCGCGCCGGCCGCCGAACCTCCGCCCCCTGATGCGGCCCCGCCGCCGCCTCCGCCCGGGGGCGACAACGGCGGCGTGATGGTGGTCGGCTCGCGGCTCTCGCGCCTCCCGGGCTCGGTCCACGTGATCAGCAGCAAGCAGCTCGAGCGGCGCGAGCTCGACGATCCGCACGCCGTGCTGTTGAGCGTTCCCGGCGTCTCGGTGCGCGGCGAGGACGGCGTCGGGCTGCGCCCGAACATCGGTCTGCGCGGCGTCGCCACCGACCGCAGCAAGAAGATCACGCTGATGGAGGATGGCATTTTGCTCGCCCCGGCTCCCTACAGCGCGCCGGCCGCCTACTACGTGCCGCTGGTGACGCGCATGAGCGGAATGCGCGTGATCAAGGGCCCCGCCGCCATCGCCTACGGACCGCAGACGGTGGGCGGTGCCATCGACTTCATCACTCGGGAGCCTCCGGGGTCGGCCTCCGGCCGCGTGGACGTTGCGGGCGGCGAGCACCGCTACCGCAAACTGCACGCCTTCTACGGAACGAGCGACGAGAAGAGCGCATTTCTGGTCGAAGGCGTGCACCTGGGCTCGAACGGCTTCAAGGAGCTGGACGGCAACCCGAGCGCGAACACCGGCTTCTATCGGAACGAGTGGATGGCGAAGGCGTCGTTCGTGCCCGACCCGACCTCGAGCGAGCGCCACGAGCTCCGGCTCAAGCTGGGATTCTCCGACGAGCAGTCGAACGAGACCTACCTCGGGCTCACCGACGCAGACTTCGAGACGAGCCCGTTCAGGCGCTACCGCGCCTCCGCGCTCGATCGAATGCAGTGGCACCGGACTCAGCTGGTGCTCTCCCACGAGTGGGGGCCCGCGCCGGAGGTGACGATCACCTCCTCCGTGTATCGTCACGACCTGGAGCGCAGCTGGCGCAAGCTGAATGGCTTCCGCGGCGCGGATCTGTCCGACGTGCTCGCGAGCCCTACCACGCCGCAGAACGCGGTCTTTTACTCTGTGCTCACCGGAGCCTCGGACACCGCGAGCGACGCCGAGCTGCTCTTGATCGGCCCCAATCGGCGCAGCTTCGTCTCGCAAGGCGTGCAGACGCTGATCCGATGGAAGCCGCCCGGTCGGTCACTGCGTCACTCCGTCGAGTACGGGCTGCGCTACCACCACGACAGTGTGGACCGGCACCACTCCCAGGATCCGTTCCGCATGCTCGCAGGCCAGCTCGAGAACGCCGGGTTGCCTACGGAGGTCACCGCCGACAACGAGGCGAGCACCCACGCCGTCGCCCTGCACGTCGCCGACACGATGAGCCTCGGTCCCTTCACGCTGACGCCGGGGTTGCGCGCGGAGCTAATCCGCACCGAGAGCGAGGACCGGCTGAGCGGCGCGCGCGCCGGCAGCTCCTATCCGGTCGTCTTGCCCGGCATCGGCGCGAGCTGGGAGTTTCTGCCGAACACGCTGCTGCTCGGCGGCGTTCACCGCGGTTTCAGCCCCGCCCCTCCGGGGCAACCGGACTCGACCGAGCCCGAGCTCAGCGTCAACTACGAGGCCGGCGTGCGTCACGCGGGGCGCCGGCTGCGCGCCGACCTGATCGGCTTCTACAACGACTACTCGAACCTCACGGACATCTGCACGTTCTCGAGCGGCTGCCTGAACCAGAACCTGGACCGTCAGTTCGACGCGGGGACGGCCCGTGTGTTCGGCGTCGAGGCCTCGTTCGACCACGAGCTCCGCGTCCGCGGGGAGCTCTACGTTCCGCTCCTCGCGGCCTACACCTACACTTACGGCGAGTTCCTCAGCTACTTCGACTCCGAAGATCCACAGTTTGGTCAGGTGAGCGCTGGCGATCCGATCCCCTACTTGCCGGAGCACCAGGCCTCGGCCACCACGGGCCTCGGCGAGAAGAGCTGGGAGGCCACCGCCACCGGCACTTACGTCGGCTCCATGCACGAGCAAGGAGGAGCCGGCGGTCCGCTCGCAGGAAAGAAGACGGACGCGTACTTCACGCTCGATCTCGCCGCGCGCTACGCGGTGACGAGCTGGCTCGACGTCTACGGCGTCGCGAAGAACGTCCTGGACCAGCACTACCTGGCGTCGCGTCGCCCGTTCGGCGCCCGGCCGGGCGCGCCGCGCAGCGTTCAGGCCGGGGCAAAGGCGTCGTTCTGATGGGCGAAGAGCTGCTCTCCGAGGTCGCGCAAGGCGTGCTGGAGCCGCTGCTCTCGCTCGTCACCGCCACCAAGCGCGTGTATCTGCCCTTCTTGCTCGGCGCGGGGCTGGTCGCCAGCCTGGTCTGGGCGCTGAAGCTGCGTGGCCGCGTTTCGCTGCTCTCGTTCCTCTTCCCCAAGCGGATCTGGCTCCACGCCTCTGCGCTGCTCGATTACCGGCTGATGTTCGTGCGCGCGCTGCTCTCGGCGCTCATCTTGTGGCCGTTCGTCGTCTCCTCGATGGAGGTTGCCCTTGCCTTGTCGCGCCGGCTCGGCGCCGCGCTCGGTCCCGGACCGTTTCGAGGCGCCGAGGAGTGGGTGTCACTGGCCGTCTTCACCATCGCCGGCTTCCTGGCCGAGGACTTCGCGCGTTACCTGGTGCATCGCCTCGCGCACCGCGTACCGGTGCTCTGGGAGCTGCACAAGGTGCACCACTCGGCAGAGGTGCTCACGCCCTTCACCGTGTACCGAACCCACCCCTTCGAGAGCGTGCTGATGCGCGCCGGCGCCGCGCTCGGGGTGGGCGTGGCCGCGGGCCTGGTCAGCTGGGGCTTTGGTGGTCGGGTCGCCGCCTGGCAGATCCTGGGTGTTCACGCCATCGGCTTCATCTGGAACCTGGCAGGCTCGAACCTGCGGCACTCCCACGTCTGGGTCTCCTACGGCCGCGCGCTCGAGCACTTGCTCATCAGCCCCGCGCAGCACCAGATCCACCACAGCGACGACCCGCGCCATCACGACCGGAACTTCGGCTCGACGCTGGCCATCTGGGACTGGCTCGGCGGCTCCCTCTACGTGCCGCGTGGCCGCGAGGCGATCCGATTCGGGCTGCCCCCGGAGCTTCAGAACCACCGCCCGACCGTAGCGTCCGTGCTGCTGTCACCGCTCAGGGCGGCGCTGGGTCGGCTCCGGGCCTGACGTCGCGCGCCATCACTCAGGGATACATCGGGCACTCGCCGTTGCCCATCGGCACGGTGCACTGGTTCGTGCAACCGGCCTGTCCGCAGGGGTAGCAGCACTTCAGCCCGGCGACGCACTCGGTGTCGCTGGAGCACGACGTGCCCACGCCGCCGTCGCCGGACATGCAGCTCTTGTCGTCGCTCACGTCGGCACCGGCGGCGTTCGCGCCGCAAGCGTTGCAGTAGAACTTGCCGTCGCAACCGCACACACCGGGACAATCTGCGGTGCAACCCTGCGGGCGCGGCTTGCACACCCCTTGGGCGTCCGGGTAGCCGCAACCGTCGGGCAGGTCGCACCACTCGTCGTCCGCGCAGAGCACGCCCGCGAGCCCACCGCACACCTTGCTGCCGGAGTCGCCGCAGTTTGGATCCGGGAACGACTCCTGCTGTTCCCACTTGCCGCCGCTGCAGTAGAGGACGTTGCAGAACTCGCAGGGGTTGCAGCCCTCGCCGCCGCAGTACTTGCCCTCCTCGCTGCACGCGGTGCCCACCGCGGCCCAGAGGTCGATCGGACAGGTGCCGCTGCCGCCGCCGCTGCCAGCCGTGCCGGCTCCGCCGCCGCTGCCCGCCCCGCCGCCGCTGCCCGCCCCGCCCCCGGTGCCTCCGGCGCCGCTCCCGGAGGTGCTCCCGCCGCAGGCCCCGAAAGCCAGCGTCGAAACCAGGGTTGCGATGACGAGTCCTGCGGCGCGAGCGTGGGCCATGGTCGTCCACTCAGCAAGCTGCGTGCCTGGGGCTCCGGCTGCCGGCACGGCGAAAGCCAGCAGAAAGCGTCGCCTCGCTCGCCGCGGCTTGGCACGGATCCGGACATTCGGATCGTGGTCCTCGGCTCGAGACAGCTCAGACACCCCGTGAACGTGGGGCTGGGAGTCGCTCGAAACGGAGGGGCGGTTCGAGGCGCCTGCGTCAGCGGGCTCGTGGCGCGCCCTCGTCGAGGTCCCAGTGCTGGACCAACACACCGACGCAGATCATCAGCGGACGGAACTTGGTGCGCTCGGCTTCCAGGTGCGCGTAGCTGACCTTCACGGACACGCCGAAGAGCCCGGCGGCCCAGCCGGCGCCGAGGCCCACGATGGGTCCGGTCACGGTCTCGACCTCGAAGATGTTCTCGGCGCTGCCGATGTCGTTCGTCGAAGAAGCGAGCGGGCGGGAGCGGGCCAGTCCCACGCTCGGGCGCAGGAACAGGCCGTCGCCGAGCGGACGTATTGCCGCTTCGAGCGACAACGCCGCGACGGAGGTCAGCGAGAAGCTCGACTCTCCGAGCTCCGCGTTCGTCCCGGCGACGAGCACGCTCGGGCCCGCGCCGACGGCGAAGTACTTCGAGTCGGCGTAGCCCAGGACACCGCCGAGCTCGAGCCCCATCGCGTCGATGGGCGCTTCGAGCTCCAGCGTTCCCGTCTGCCCGTAGCCGGGGTTCACCTCGTCGGTGAAGGAGTACGTCCCGGCCACGTAGCTCGCCCGGACCGAGCCCTCGGCCCAGAGGCTCTGGGCGCTCGCGACGCTCGGAGCGAGCAGGGACAGCGCGACCGCACACCAGCGCCCCATGACACCTGCGCGGAAGCTACCACGCGGCGAGCGCTGCTCGCTCTCGAGAGCCCGGGCGGGCTCTGGAGCAGCTGTGGGCCCGCAACCTTCGAGTAGGATACAGGGGATGGGTCCGCTGGATGCGCACCACGCGAAGTTGGTCGCGCGCGCGCTCGAGCTCGTGCAACCCGACGTCGCGGAGTGCGGCGGCGGCGGCATGGCGACCATCGTGCGCGGGCCGTCGGCCGAGGTGATCGCGTCGGTCCCTGCACCGAGCGGCCTCGTCGTCACGCTGCTCGCGCACTTCCGCTCTTCGCACTTGGCTCAGTCGGGGTCGGACTGGGGCGAGCACGCGATCCGCATCTACGAGCTCACGCTGGCCGACGACGGGAGCATCGTCGCCGAGCGCCTGGTCCACGACCGCTGCTTGCTCATCCGGGAGAGCGCCGAGGAGCATTACGACGACGCGGGGGCCGCGCAGTCCGTGGCCGAAGAGGTCCTCGCAAATAGCCCGCGCGTCGAGGCGAAGCCGTCTTCCGAGCAGCACGCGGTGCGCGCACGGCCCACGAAGACGAACGACCCCGACCCCCCTCCGGGCGCGGAGCTCTGGGCTGCGCTCCGGCGTGCGCTCGCGGACGACGCATCGCTCGAGGCGCTCGCGAGCGCCTCGACGCCGGTCGCCGTGTTGCTCCAGCGTGCGGGCGCTTTCGTCGATGCCGTCTACGAGGAAGTCCAGTACACCGACTGGAACGGAGCGAACGTCGGCACGGGTGCCGGGGAGCTGATCCGGGCTGCGATTCCCATCGATCCCACGCTCACCTGGAACGAGCTCGCACCCCTCCTCGACATGGGCCCGTTCGCGCGTCGCCTCGTCGCGCGTCATCCCGCGACGCCCACCGAGGCGCTCCTCGTGCTCGCCGAGGACGCGGAGTGGTGGGTGCAGAGTGCCATCCTCGACCGACCCACGCTCGATCCGGCGGTTCTGGATCGTCTCCGCCAAAGTCGCCACTCGGTCATCCGTGCGCTGACCGCGCCGCAGATCTCCCTCGAAGAGCACCTGATCGCTTGCGCGACCAGCGCGCACGTCTTCGAGCGCAGTCGGGCTGCGGAGCAGGGCCGGCTGTCACCCGAGCTCATGGAGCAGCTCGCGGGCGATCCGAGCGAGGAGGTTCGACACAAGATCGCCATGCGGAGAAACCTCACGCCTCGCGCTCTCGCGCGCCTCCTGGAACACGACGTGACGCCGAGGATCAGGCTCGCGTTGACGCACAGCCCGGCGCTGACGCCGATCGCCCGCGCCCAGCTCGGGATCCCCGAAGAAGGCCCGCCGGACTCGGAGGCGCGCGCGCGGAGCGCCCGCAGCGCCGCACTGAGCCCCGAGCGAGCGCTCGCGTTCGCCCACGACGAGAGCTTCCTCGTGCGCTCCGCGCTGGCGGCGAACCCGGCGGCGGACGCGACGGCCCTCGAGCACCTCATGGACGATGCACACGCATCGGTGCGACAGGCGTTGGCGTCCAATTCGTCCTTCACGGAGCTCGCTCTGCTCGCGACCGACACGAGCTCGGCGGTGCGACGCGCCGTCGCGGCGCGCGGCGACACGCCGCGGGACGTGCTCGAGATGCTGGCGCGCGACGGTCAAACGGTCGTCCGCAATCAGGCCAGCGATACGCTCCGCCGCATCGGCGCGTGACTGCGCGGGCGCCCGCCCCCTCGCCCCCCGGCGCTGACGCCGCCCGCTGCGCCTGTCCGCTTCGGTTTCCGCGGGGGCTGCTTTCGATGTAGGCTCCGCGCCCCTGGGGATGAGCCCGCTCACGAAATACGTGATCGAGACGCTGGTCACGCTGCTCTGCGTGATCGCGCTGGCGGTGCTCGTCCTGTACGGCGCGCGGCGCCTGGGCGTGGGGCGCCCGGCGGGGCCGGTGACGCTGGTGGGGCGGTTGCCGCTCGACGGCCGCCGCGCCATCTACCTGGTTCGCGTCGGCAAGACCGTCTACGTCGTCGGCGCGAGCGAAGCGGGGCTGGCGAAGCTCGGCGAGGTACCGGACGTGGGGCTCGAGCTCGAGAGCGAGGTGCCGGCCCCCGCCGCGTTCAAGGAAGTGCTCGCCCGGGTGGTGAAGAAGCCGGCGGCCGGCGACGAGGAGACCTCGTGAACGCTCCCGACGATCTCCTGGGGCGTCCGCTCGCGCTGGTCGTCGCGCTGGCGCTGGTCTCGCTCCTGCCGTTCGCCTTCATGACGCTGACGGCGTTCGTGAAGATCTCCACGGTGCTCCAGATCGTCCGCGGCGCCATCGGTGCGCAGAACGTGCCGTCGAACACCGTGATCATGGCGCTGGCCGGCGCGCTCACGCTGCTCGCCATGGCACCGGTGGGCTCGCGCATCCACGACCGCGCCAAGCCCTTGCTCGAAGGCGACAAGGTCGCGGACACCAGCGCCTTCGTGAAGGGGGCTCTGGACGCGACTCGCGAGCCCATGCGGGACTTCCTGAAGGCGAATGCCTCGGAGCGAGAGCTCACCCGCTTCTACGAGATCGCCAAGGCGGCCCGGCCGGAGGCCGAGCGCAAGGACGTGGGGCGGACCGACCTGGTCATCATCATCCCGGCCTTCGTCGTGACCGAGCTGATCGAGGCGTTCGCGCTCGGGTTCGCCATCTACCTGCCCTTCCTGATCATCGACCTGGTGGTGTCGAACGTGCTCCTGGCCCTGGGCATGCAGATGATGAACCCGAGCCAGGTCAGCCTGCCGTTCAAGCTGCTCTTGTTCGTGGCCATCGACGGCTGGGGCCTCCTGGCCCAGGCCCTGGTGACCGGCTACCGGGTGAGCTGAGCCGCGCTGCTCACTCGAGCTGTACGTCCGCCCAGAGGACTGCCAGGTCGAGCTCGAACGCGTCGAAGGGCTCGGCTCGAACGCGGGCGTCGTCGCGCCAGACCCCGACGATGCTGTACCGACTGGCCTCGAGCCGCAGGCACTCCAGCGTGTGCTCGAGTGGGTTGACGAGCCAGACGTGGCCCACCGCCTCTCGCGCGTAGATGGGCAGCTTGTCTGCGCGGTCCATCTTCTCACTCGAGGGAGACAGAACTTCACAGGCCCAGTCTGGTGCGAGGTTGAAGTACGGTCGGTTCGGCACCGCCGGCAGCCGCGCACGTCTCCAGCCTCCGAGGTCCGGGACCAAGATGTCGCCCGAAAGGTGGAGCTCCGGTTCGTCGAGGATGATCCAGCCGCCGGGGCCTCCGCGCCCGCGTTTGAAAGGAGGGCCGAGCTCCTCGCCGAGCGCGCTCGCCGCTGCGGTGTGCGGGCCAGCGGGACGCGGGCTCAAGCGCAGAGTTCCCGCCACGATCTCGGCCACCTTGTCGGGCGGTGCACTGAGCACATCCTCGTAGGTGGCGCGACGCGGTGCGGGATCGCCCATGGGGGCGAGTATAGCCCGAGGTCCGGCCCCACCGCCCCAGCCTCCCCCGGCGAGCAATCCGGGAATACCCAGCGTTCCCAGCGGTTTTTGCCCTGCTCGGATGGGCTCTTCCGGCTTGTTGACTTGGATCGCGCCGTCGCTAGGATGCCGCGGCCCGAGCCGGCCGGAAAGCCAGCCGAGTCTCGGCGTCTCTTTCCCTAGAGGGGGTGACCCCCCTCGCTTTTTGGAGCTCGGATGACAACCGACGTGATGATCTCTGCGAACGCGCTCTCGAAGCGCTTCGGGAGCACCCGCGCCCTCGACAAGGTGAGCTTCGAGGTCCGGCGTGGCGAGGTAGTGGGCTTTCTGGGTCCGAACGGGGCCGGCAAGTCCACGACGATGCGCATTCTGACCTGCTACATCTCGCCGACCACGGGCACCGCCAAGGTCCACGGGCACGACGTGTTCGACGACCCGCTGGCGGTGCGGCAGACCCTCGGCTACCTGCCGCAGCGCGCGCCGCTCTACACGGACATGAACGTGTACGAGTACCTGCAGTTCGCGGCGCAGATCCGCGGGCTCGACGAGGGCACGTTCAAGAACCGCCTGAAGAAGGTGGTGGAGGTGTGCGGCCTGGGGCAGTCGCTTGGCAAGACCATCTCCACGCTGTCCCACGGCTACCGGCAGCGCGTCGGGTTGGGTCAGGCGCTGATCCACGACCCGCCGATCCTGATCCTGGACGAGCCCACCAGCGACTTGGATCCGAACGAGAAGGCGGAGGTGCTGAAGTACATCAAGGAGATCGGCAAGGACCGCACGATTCTCCTCAGCACCCACAACTTGGGCGAGGTCGAGGAGGCCTGCGCCCGCGCCATCATCGTGAGCAAGGGGCGCGTCGTGGCGGACGGCCCGCTCGACGACATCCGCGCCAAGACCGGCCGTGTCCGCTACATCCTGACCGTGGACGAGACCCGGGCGGAGGCCGGCAACAAGCCGCCGAAGGCCATCGAGATCGAGGAGGCGCTCGGACGTCTGGACGGCGCCAGCGCCATCCGCGAGCTTCCGACCGACGAGACGGCCCACAAGTTCGAGCTCTCCGGCGCTCAGGACTCGGACTTGCGCGCCGAGATCTTTCGGCTGGTGGTGGCCAAGAACTGGACCCTGCTGGAGCTCCGGCGCGACGCGCAGAGCCTGGACGCGGTCTTCCGCGACCTCACCCGTGGGGACGAGAGGCTCGACCGCGGCGGCGACTGGGAGGACGAGGACGAGGACGAGTCCGACGAGGACGACTCCGAGGAAGAAGAGTCCGAGGAAGAAGAGTCCGAGGAAGAAGAGTCCGACGAGGACGACTCCGAGGAAGAAGAGTCCGACGAGGACGACTCCGAGGAAGAAGAGTCCGACGAGGACGACGAAGACGAAGACGAAGACGACGAGGAAGAGCCCTCGGAGAGGAAGAAGAAGTAGCCATGGGAGCCATGGTGACGATTGCCCGGCGGGAGTTCCGCTCCAACTTCGATTCGCCGCTCGCGTACGTGGTCATCTGCCTGAGCTTTCTCGCGCTCGGCCTGATGTTCTTCATGTACCGCGGCGGCTTCTGGCAGGTCGATCGCGCGAGCCTTCAGACCATGTTCGACTACGTGCCGTTCGGCCTGTCGTGCCTGGTGGTGCCCGTGGTGACGATGCGGCTGATCGCCGAGGAGAAGCGCAGCGGCACGCTGGAGATGCTGATCACCCTGCCCGTGAAGGACAGCGACGTGGTCCTGGGCAAGTACTTCGGCGCCTTGGGCCTGGTGCTGGTGCTGGTGCTGGCGACCCTCGCCTACCCGTTGGCCATGTTCAAGTTCCCGTGGGTGCTCGGCTCCCTCGACTACGGGCCGATCTTCACGGGGTACCTGGGCTTGATCCTGTTCAGCGCCGCGGCCACGGCCATCGGCCTCTTGATCAGCGCTCTGACCGAGAGCCAATCGGTCGCTTTCTTCATCACCTTCTTCGTGCTGGTGGTGCTCTGGTTCCTGGGCACCGTAGCCGAGACGCAGCCGGGGACCTTGGGCTCGGTGCTCGCTTACGTGAGCTTCCAGTCGCGGCTCCAGGGCTTCAACCGCGGTCTCATCGACACCCGCGACGTGGTTTTCTTCCTGTCGGTCACCATCATCGCGCTGGTGGTCGCTTTCCGGGCGCTCGAGCGCCGCAAGTGGGCGTGACATGGCGACGCAAGACCAGAAGCGCAAAGCTGCTGCCCAGACCGGGCTCTACCTCGTAGTGCTGCTCGCCATCGCGATCGCGGCCAACGTGCTCAGCGTGGGCATGAACAAGCGCTGGGATCGCACGCACACCAAGCGCTACACCCTGAGCGAGGGCAGCGGCCGGCTGGTCTCGAACTTGAACAGCCCGATCCAGGTTGAGGCCTACGTCACCAAGGGGCTGGCCCAAGTGGACGCCTTCGTGCGGGACCTCACCGACCTGCTCAAGGAGTACGAGCGCGCCGGCAAGGGCAAGTTCAAGTTCACGCTGGTCGAGGCCAAGACCGACGAGCAACGCGAGGCAGCCAAGGAAGCCGGCCTGCAAGAGATGGCGTTCGGCGAGACCAGCGCCACGGGTGACGATCAGGCCAGCATTGCCCAGGGCTACATGGGCCTGGTCTTCAAGTACGGCAGCGAGAAGGGCGTCATCCCGCAGCTGGCGCCGAACCGCGCCGAGGGCCTGGAGTTCTGGATCACCAACAAGATCCGCGAGGTCCGCGACAAGGCGGAGAACATCAAGCACAAGGTCGGCGTCATCACGGGCAAGGACGAGCTCAAGATGACGGATCCGAACCTGGTGCCGCGGCAGGGCAAGGGCGCTGCGCCCAGCATCCAGAGCATCCTGGAGCAGGCCTTCCCGTTCTACGACCTGGAGACGGTCGATCTGAAGGACGGCGAGACCGAGATCGACGCGGGGTTCGACGGCATCATCATCACGCAGCCGCGCAAGGAGTACACCGAGAAGGAGCTGCGCCGCGTCGACCAGTTCCTGATGCGCGGCAACAAGGCCTTGGTGGTCTACGCCTCGGCGGTCACGCTGAAGCCGCAGGACCCCAAGATGGAGGCCACCCTGTCGTGGCACGGCCTCGACAAGCTGCTCGTGGGCTACGGCTTCAACGTGCAGAAGAACGCCGTGCTCGACTTCGGCGCGCAGTTTCGCCTGGGCGTGATGACGGCGACCGGCTCGGTCAGCTCGATCCGCCACCCCGGCATCGCGCACGTGATCAACGACCCGCGCTTCGAGGGCGACGAGAAGCTGCTCGACACCGGCTTCGCGGGCTTCTTCCGCATGGATCAGGTGGCGCTGCCGTTTCCGTCCAGCATCGAGCTGAAGCGCGACGCGCAGCCCGAGGACGTCAAGCTCTACGCCGTGGCGCGCACCACGCCGGCGGCCAGCGTGGTCACCGGCGAGAACGTGGACATGAAGCTGCGCGCGGAGTGGGCGCCCAAGCCCCCCTACAGCCAGCACATCGTCGCCGCCGTGGCCGAGGGCAAGTTGAAGAGCGCCTTCGGACCGGGCGAGCTCCAGGTCCCGGATCGCTCCCCGGAGCCGTCGCGCGTGTTGCTCGTGGCGTCGGGCCTGTTCTTGACCAACCCCTTCGCCTACGCCGGCAACGGTCCTGACCTGGGCGGTCAGTTCGCGATGATGGGCGCCATCGGCGGCGACCAGCAGCTGCAGATGATCGCGCAGCCCTACGCCCGCGACTACCTGACCGGCACCATCCTGAGCGTGAAGAACACGCTCGACTGGATCAGCGGTGACGCGGATCTCCTGGCGGCGAGCGCGAAGCTCCTGTCCGAGCCGAACCTCACCTACTCGAGCATCGCCAAGCCGAAGATCGCGGCCGAGGACGACGAGGCGGCGATCAAGAAGAAGGACGAGGAGTACCGCACCGGGCGAAAGGCGGTACAGCAGAAGGTGCAGTGGTCGCTCACCCTGGGCGTGCCCGTGCTGTTCGCCCTGTTCGGAATCGGCAGGTGGCGCTACCGCGAAGGCAAGCGCGCGCAGAGGAAACTCTAGAAGGTCCGACCCATGGCTCTCAGTACCGAAAACAAGCTGATGATCGCCGTAGGTGTGCTCGCCGTGCTCGGCGGGGCAGTCTACATGCAGAACAAGAAGCAGAAGGAAGAGGCTCAGAGCTACACGGCCGAAGGCCGCAAGGCCGAGCTGCCGAAGCTCGAGATCAGCGAGGAGCAGACCAAGGGCATCGACAAGATCGTGCTCTCGAAGCCGCCCGGGGACGCCGGCAAGGGCGTGGAGGTGACGCTGGTCAAGAAGGGCGAAAACTGGGAGGTCTCCGCTCCGGTCACCGCGGCGGCGAACCAGACCAACGTGACCAGCCTGCTCGGCAACCTGAAGACGCTGAAGATCAGCGAAGAGATCGACCCTTCGGCCGCCGCCTACGACAAGTTCGGCGTGGCCGACGGCAAGGCCTTGCACGCGACCTTCTTCAAGGGCGCCGACAAGGTCACCGAGCTCTGGTTCGGCGACAGCGGCTCGCGCGGGCAGATGACCCGCGTCGCCGGCCGCGACGGCGTCTACTCGATCAAGGGCTACTCGAGCTTCCTCTACGATCGCGAGCTCAAGGACTGGCGCGACCGCACGGTGTTCAAGTTCGACGAAGAGAAGGTCAAGGCCGTCGACATCACGAACGAGAACGGCACCTTCAGCTTCGCGGTGGCGGGCGGCAGCAAGGCCGAGGGCGACGCCGGTGCGAAGGATGCGAAGTGGACCGGGAAGTTCAAGGGCGCGAAGGATCCGGCTGCCAAGGCCATCGAGCGCTTCGACGACGCCAAGGTCAAGGACGCCATCCGCGCCTACAAGGGCCTGAACGCCGACAACTTCGCCGAGGGCAAGACGGACGCGGACACCGGCCTCGACAAGCCGAGCGCGACCATCACCTTCACGCTGGAGGACGGCGCGAAGCGGACGCTCCACATCGGCAAGAGCGCCGAGGGCTCGAGCAAGTGGGCCAAGGTGGAGGGCTCGAGCGAGACCATCAGCGTGGGCTCCTGGGCGGCGGACTGGGCCACCGGCAAGCTCGACAAGTTCCAGAAGCCCGATCCGAAGAAGGGCGATGCCGGCGCGGAGCCGCCGGACATGCCGGGCATGGGAATGCCGCCGGGCATGGGAATGCCGCCGGGCATGGGCATGCCGCCGGGCATGGGCCACGGTCCGGACGACGGCCACGGGCACTGAGGACAAACGCAGACTCCGTGATCGCGAGCTCCCTCTCGGCCGCGGAGACAGAGCTCAGGGAGCCCTCCAGCGGTGGTGAAAAACCTGCTCATGGTGCACGTGGCCCGCCTCTGTCATTGAAGCAGAGGTGAGCCACGGACTGACGAGCGCGTTGGCGCTGCTGGTGAGCGGGTCACTGGTGACCGGATGCTGGACGGAGACTCAGACCGTCCACAAGACGACCGTGTCGAGCGGCTCCCGAGAGGTGCCCCGCGGTTCGCCGTCGGTGAGCGTCGTGCTGGCGACCGACGACAACGGCACCCGGGCGGAGGTGTCCATCGTCCGCACCTGCCAGCGGGTGACGACGGTGCGTGAGCGCACGGTGCTCAAGCGCGAAAAGAGCGGGACGGCCGTGGGCTACATTGCGTCGGGGGCCCTCATCGGGCTGGGCGTGCTCGCGCTCCGTTCGCGGGGCGGCGACGCTTCGCAGGTGCAGGGCGTTGCCGGCCTCGCGATTCTCAGCGGCGCGGGAGTCTTGGCCGTGGTCGCGGGTCGTGCCGGCACCACGGAGACCCCGGTGGGCGCCGAGGAGAGGGAGGTCGACGAGGGCACGGTCGCGTGTGGCCGGAAGCCGGCAGCCGGCGTTCGCGTCGCCGTCCGCAGCGAGCGCGGAGAGCTGACTGGGGACACCAGCGCAGACGGCGTCGCGCACCTCGAAGGCAACCTCGATGAGCTGGGCGAGGTGAAGGTGCTCGTCGACGAGCAGCCCGTGCAGCGCGTCGAGCGGCGGAAGGGGGCGGCGCCTCCTTCCCCACCGACGCGCGCGCCGACTCAGCCACCGCCGCGACCGCCGCCCGAGCAGCCTGCCGTACCCTTGCCGCCGCCTCCTCCTCGACCCGAAGGGGCCTCGGGGTGAACGCAAGCGATCGCCTGGCGATCGGCCACGTTGGCGTCGCCAGTTGATGGCTTGCCGCCGAGCTCCCGGTCTCCGAGCGAGCGCAGCGCTCGCTTCGTCTGGCGGTCGACGCGGGTCTCTGCCTGGCGCTCGCGCTGGGTCGAGCACTCGTGCCAAGCTCGGGACCATGGCGAGCGACGCGGCCTTCGATCTCTCCAGGTTTCCCGTTCACCTCGGGCTCGGCGCCACGGTGCTGCGCCAGCCCGAGCTCGTCGGAGCGAGCTGGTACGACCTGTACGGCGCGCGAACCTCGGGCGACGGCGCGGAGGGGCGGCTCGTGACCATCCACAGCTTCAGCGAGCCGTGGGACACCTGGGAGATGCACCCCTCGGGCGACGAGCTGGTGGTGTGCCTGGCGGGCCGCATCGTGCTCCATCAAGAGGTCGAAGGAGCGGTGCGAACGGTCGCCTTGGAGCCGCACCACGCGGTGGTGAACCCGGCCGGGGTCTGGCACACCGCCGACGTGAGCGCCGAGGCGACGGCGCTCTTCATCACCACGGGCCTGGGCAGCGAGAATCGTCCGCGTTGACCTCCGCGCGGGCTCTGCGACCATGCCGCCCATGCGCTTCGGGGTCCTCGGGTCGATGTTGCTCGGTCTCTTCCTCTTTGCCTGCGGGTCGTCGGACGATGGCGGCGGTGGCGGTAGCGGCGGGACGGGAGGTTCTGGCGCCGCGAGCGGCGGCGGCGGTGGTGGCGTGAGCGGCAGCAGCGGTGCGGGCGGCAACGGTGGCGCGGGCGGCAACGGCGGCTCGAGCGGCGGCGGCGGCAGCGCCGGCGCGGGCGGCACCCCGGGAGTGCCCGCGCTGCGCTTCATCGGCCGCACGGACGAGAGTCAGGCGGGCCAGACGCACTTCGCGTGGTCCGGCAGCGGCGTGGCGTTCCGGTTCTCCGGTACGGAGGCGTCCGTCGAGATGGACGACCCCGCGCAGTTCTTCACCGTGCTGGTGGACGGACAGGTGCAGCCGACGCTCGCCACGTCCAGTGGGCTGAAGAAGTACCCGGTGGCTCAGGGGCTGGCGGCCGGCGAGCACGAGGTCTGGCTGTTCCGGCGCACCGAGGCATCGTTCGGTCCGACGCGCTTCTACGGCGTCGATCTCGGCGCCGGCGCGCTGCTCGCGCCGCCCGCGGAGGCCAAGCGCAAGATCGAGGTCATCGGCGACTCGATCAGCTGCGGCTACGGCAACGAAGGCGCGGACCAGAACTGCAACTTCAGCGCCGACACCGAGAACCACTACCTGACCTACGGCGCCATCGCGGCCCGGGATCTCGGCGCCGATTTGGTGACCGTGGCCTGGTCCGGCAAGGGCGTGATCTACAACTACGGCGACGACAAGAAAGACCCGCTGCCGGCCGTCTATGATCGCGCCATCCCCACGAATGCGAGCAGCACCTGGGACTTTTCTTGGCAGCCGGACGTGGTGGTGATCAACCTGGGCACCAACGACTTCTCCACCGACGGCGACCCGAGTGACGCCGAGTTCACCGGCGCGTACCAGGCTTTCTTGACGCACTTGCGCACGAAGTACCCGAACGCCCAGCTCGTGGCGCTGATCCCCACGCTGCTCTCCGGCAGCGATCTGACCACCGCCAAGACCTACATCGAGAAGGCCGTGGCCGCGCGCAAGACGGCGGGTGACGCCAAGGTCGGCGCCGTCACGCTCAGCTTCACCCAGGACGGCTGGGGGTGTGACTGGCACCCCAGTCTGAAGACGCACGCCTCGATGGGCGCCGCGCTCGGCGCGGAGCTCCAGAAGCTCATGGGCTGGTGATGGCACGCTGGGCGTGGCTCTTCGCGAGCGTCGCGATCGCTTGCACGCGTCCGGTCCCGCAGTGCCCGCCGGTGCCGGCCTGCCCCTCCGCGGCAGCGCCCGTGGCGGCGGCTGCCTCGAGCGGCGCGCCGGTCGCGCAGCCGCTGCCCGCGCCCACGCCGAAACCTCCGCGCCAGAAGCCCAGCGCGATGCTCTTCGACGACGGCCTGGCGGAGGCCGGCTTCTTCTCGCGCGGCGACGCCTTCGCGCTCGGGCTCGACGGCAGAGCGCTCGACGAGCTCCTGGCGGAGGCGGAGCGCACCAAGAGCGACGCGCTGATCGTGCTGAAGGACGGGCAGGTGGTCGCGGAGCGCTACTTCGGCCAGAGGCGCGGTCCCATCGAGACGATGAGCATCACCAAGAGCATCACGGCGCTCGCGGTGACGATGCTGCTCGAGAGTGGCAAGCTGCGCTCCCTCGACGAGCCGGTCGCGAGCTTCATCCCAGAATTCGCCAAGGACAAACGCAGCGCGGTCACCGTGCGCCACCTGCTCACGCAGACCTCGGGGCTCGCGCACGGCAAGGACGCCAAGGCTCTGAACGCGCAGAAGGACCGCACGGCTTTCGCGCGCCGCGCTCGGGCGGTGGACGAGCCCGGCGCGGTGTTCTCGTACAACAACGAGGCCACGCAGCTGCTCAGCGTGGTGGTCGAGAAGGCCGCGGGCAAGTCCATCGACGCCTACCTGGACGAGGCGCTGTTCCGGCCGCTCGGGATCCGCGGCTGGCAGTGGGACAAAGACGGCGGCGACAACGTGCAGACGTACTACGGGCTCGCGCTCCAGGCGCGGGACCTCGCTCGGATCGGCCAGCTCTTGCTCGATCAGGGCAGCCTTCAGGGTCGCCAGGTGATCAGCAAGGAAGGCATCGCGAAGCTCCACGCCCCGAGCGACAAGAGCCCGTACTACGGCCTGCTCTGGTGGATCCGCTACGCGCGCGTGGTGTACGAGCTCGACCCCGCGGTCAGGGTCGAGGGCGTCGAGCTCGGTCCGCTCGCGGGCAAGCAGCACGGCTCCGCAGAGGCGTTCTGGCTGGAGGCCGGCGCGCGCCTCTCGGCGCCCGAGCGCGAGGAGCTGTCGAGCTTCGTGGCCGGTGGAGGCAAGCTCACGCGCGAGCGCCCCGACCAGCCCATCGGTTTCTACGCCGACGGCTCGCTCGGACAGCGCTTGGCGATCTTCCCGGAGGCGAAGCTCGTGGTCGTGCGGCAACGCCGGCGACGCCCGCCCGCCGAGGAGAGCGAGGCGCTGTCGTTTCCCACGATGTTGAAGCTCTCCGCCGCGCTCACCGCAGGCTGAGACCGTAGGCGCCCGCGGCGATGAGCGCCACGGACAGCAGCAGCTGAACGTGGAGGCGCAGGCGGAAGCCCGGAGCACACCCTTCGAAGCCCGAGCCGCGCCCGGTGAACACCCAGGTTCGGATCCCAAGGGCCAGGGAGAGCGCTCCGCCCACGATCAGGACGAAGAAGGCGCTGCGCATGGTTTCCCTCCCAGGTCGATCAGCGCCCCGATCACGTCGAAGACCCGCAGCGGGGCGTGTGCAGCTGCGCTCCGCTCGAAGTCGTCGCGAAGCATGCTGAACGCGAGATCGTCCGACGCGACTTCGTCGGGGTGGTTCTTCCGGTGTCGCAGCGTGCCCTCGAGCACGAAGCCCGTCTTCTGCGCGACTCCTGCGGAGGCGGCGTTGTCCACGCCGCAGCGAATGTCCAGGCGCTCGACCCCGAGGACGTCGAAGGCGACGCGGACCACGGCGCGCACGGCCTCGGTCATGAGGCCTTTCCGGGTGTCTTCGGCGCGGATCCAGTATCCGAGCTCCCGGGCGCCCGGACCGGCTCGGGTGAGCAGCCCGACCTCGCCGAGCAGGCGCCGCTCCTTCGTGTCGAAGAGCGCGAAGATCTGGTCCTGGTCCAGGTCGAACTGGCCCCGGCATCTGCGCGCGTGCTCGAGGTGGGCATCGAGCGGCTCCGCGACGCGCGGTCGCCGGCTCGACGCCGCGAGGTGGGCGAGGCTCGAGTCGAGCGCTTCCTTTCGGAGCGCCGCATCCGAAGGGCTGTAGGCGCGGAGCACGAGGCGTGTCGTCTCGATGCGATAGGCGACTCTGGCCATGAGATCCCAGAGTCGGCGCGGCTCGGTCGCGCGTCAACGTGGGAGAGCTCTTCATTGGGTGATGACTCGAGGCGGCCATCTGACCTACTTTCGGGGCATGGGTGGACGCGTTCAGGGGTCGTTGGTCGGGTTCTGCTCGCTGCTGGCGCTCGGGTCCTTCGGCTGTTCCAGCGACGACGGAGGCGACGCCGCGCCGGCCAAGCCGTTCGAGACCAGCTTGGCTTGCACCGACACGCCGGACTCGGTGTGGGGCACGCCAGTGACCGCCGGTGATCGTGGCGATCTCCTCGGGTGCGCGGAGCTCGCTGCGCTCGACGCGGCCGAGGTGGCGACCCGGCTTCAGGCGATGCCGGAGATCGACGTGGTGACTGGCGTGCGCCGCTTCCTGATCACGTACCGAACGGAGCGCGACAAGGGCGAACCAGGGGTCGGCTCCGCGTTGGTGTACCTACCGGAAAAGCCCCGTGGCGGCCTGCTGCCGGCGGTCGTCGGCGCGCATGGAACGACGGGCCTCGCCGATGCCTGCGCTCCGTCGCACGCCGTGGATCACCCCTACCTCGACTCGCTCGTCGTCTCCTGGGCAGCCGCCGGGCTTCCGGTCATCGCGCCGGACTACGCCGGGCTCGGAACGGCCGGAGTCCAGGGGTACGGCAACTTCCCGGACACCGGGCGCTCCGTGCTGGACTCGGCGCGCGCGCTCCGGCGACTGGTTGGCTCGGACCGTGTCTCCGAGCAAGCCATCTTCTTCGGACACAGTCAGGGAGGCGGGGCGGCGCTCGCTGCGGCGGCCTACTCGAACGAGACCCCCGACGTGAAGGTGGGCGCCATCGTCAGCTTCGCGGGGGTGTGGGCCTACCTGAGCTTCGTCGAAGCCTTTCGGTTGACCTCGGTCAGCATGACGGGCTTGCGCGGCGCGGTGGCCACCATGCTGTACGCCGACCTCGCGAACATCACCGAAGACGAGAGCCAATCCGGCGCGGCGTTTCACCCGAGCATCCGCACGTACATGACGGAGAAGACGGGGACGCTGTGCTTTCAGGAGCTCGTCCCCGCCCTCGACAACGCGGCCGCCGGGTACGTCCCAGCGGCAACCGCGGGCGAGTTCCTCGACCCGGATTTCCGGACCAGCGTGCTCGACTGCGCCGACAACGGCAAGTGTGCGGGTCTGCCGGGCAAGTGGGCCCAGCGCGCCAAGGAGAACGATCCCCACGTCGATCCGAGCGTCCCGATCCTGTACCTGGCGGGCGACGCGGACACCGAGCTGAAGCCCGCCCAGGCCTCGTGCTTCTTCGGCCGGCTGGTCAAGGACGGCGCGGCGCCGGTGGAGTGCGTGTACCCGGGCGAAGACCACCAGAGCCTGGTGCTCAACTCCACCGGCTTCGCCGTCGACTGGGCCACCGCGGCCGCTCGCGGCGCGGCGCTGCCCGCATGTCCCGCCGACGGTGCGTTGCCGAACTGCTCGCTGTTCTGACGCGGGTCTTGCTATCCTCTGCTCGCGCATGTGCGAGCTCCTGGGCATGGAGTGCAACGTCCCGACGGACATCGTGTTCTCGTTCTCGGGCCTCAGGCAGCGCGGCGGTCGCACGGCGCATCACGCGGACGGCTGGGGCCTGGCGCTGTACGAAGGCAAGGCGGCGCGGGTGTTCCTGGAGCCGACGGCGGCGGCCTCGAGCCCGCTGGCGCGCTTCGTCAGCGACAACCCCATCAAGACGCTGCTCGCCATCGGGCACATCCGCAAGAAGACGCGCGGGCCGGTCACGCTGGCCAACACCCATCCGTTCGTGCGCGAGCTGTGGGGCCGGCACTGGGTGTTCGCGCACAACGGCACGGTGCGCGGCGCACGCAAGCTGAAGCTCGGGCGCTTTCGCCCCATCGGCTCGACGGACAGCGAGCACGCATACTGCTTCCTGCTCGAGGCGTTGCGCGCGAGCTTCCGCGACTACCCGAAGCGGACCAGCGAGCTGGAAGAGGCCATCGCGCAGGTGGCCGGGCGCTTGGGACGGAAGGGCAGCTTCAACTTCCTGCTCGGCGACGGCGAGCAGCTGTACGCGCGCTGCGCGACCAAGCTCTGCTACATCATCCGCAAGGCGCCCTTCGGCTTCGCCCGCCTCTCGGACGACGACGTCACCATCGACTTCTCCGAGGTGACCACGCCGAAGGACCGCGTGGCCGTCGTCAGCACCGTGCCGCTGACGAACAACGAGGCCTGGACGTTTGGCGAGCCCGGAACACTCTGGGTGTTCGACAAGGGCCGGCTCCGGGCCACGCTGCCGTCGCGTTGAGCCGGGACGCGTGCTAGATCCGCGCCCCCATGCTGGTCTCGTATCGCTGGCTCGAGGAGCTCCTCCCGACCTTGAACGCCTCCGCCTCGGAGGTCGCCAAGCGGCTCACCCACGCGGGTCTCGAGGTCGAGGCCGTGCAGGAGTTTGGGCAGGGGCTCGACCCCATCGTCGTCGCCGAGGTGAAGAAGGTCGAGGCGCACCCCTCGAAATCGGGGCTCCGGCTCGTGACCGTCGATCGCGGCGGTGGGCAGGAGCAGCGCGTGGTGTGCGGTGCTTCGAACGTCCCGGATCCCGGCGGACGCGTGCTGCTCGCGCCGCTCGGCACGGTGATCCCCGGGCTCGGCCCGCTCACGCCGCGCGAGATCGGCGGCGTGAAGAGCGAGGGCATGCTGGTGAGCGAAGAAGAGCTCGGGCTGGCGGCCGAGAGCGAGGGCATCATCGTGCTCGACGCGAGCGTGGGCGCCACCGGCGCGAAGCTCTTCGACGTGCTGCCGGAGGCGCGGGACAGCGTCTTCCACATCGGCGTCACGCCGAACCGCCCCGACGCCCTCGGCCACCTCGGTGTGGCGCGGGACGTGGCCGCGTTGTTCGACCTCTCGTTCACGCCGCCCGAGGCCCCCAAGACGCCGAGGCGGAGCGCGAGTGACGCTCTGGAGAAGCTGGTCCTCGTCGAGAACCTCGATCTCGAGCGCTGCCCGCACTACGGCGCCGGGGTGGTGCTCGACGTGAGCATCGCGCCGAGCCCGGAGTGGCTGCGCTGGCGCCTGCACAAGCTCGGGGTGCGCCCCATCAACAACGTGGTGGACATCACCAACTTGATCCTGCTCGGCTGGGGTCAGCCCATGCACGCCTTCGATCTCGATCGCGTGCGCGGGAGCCGCATCGTGGTGCGGCGAGCGAAGCAGGGTGAGCCGTTCACGACGCTGGACGGCACGGCGCGTTCCCTCGACGCGGACGACCTGGTCATCTGCGACGGCGAGGGCCCGAGCGCGCTGGCCGGCGTGATGGGTGGTCAGGACAGCGAGATCCGGCAGAGCACGAAGCGCGTGCTGCTCGAGTGCGCCTACTTCACCCCCCGAGGCGTCCGGCGCACCTCGCGGCGTCACGGGCTGCACACCGAGTCGAGCTTCCGCTTCGAGCGCGGCGTGGACTGGGGCGGCGTCCCGCGCGTGCTCGAGATCGCCAAGGGTCTGCTCAGCGACCTGGCGGGCGGCGCCGTGGTGTCCGGCGCCATCCACGCCAAGGGCCCGGATCCCGAGCTGCCGGTGGTGCGCCTGCGGAGCGCGCGCTTGAACGCGCTGCTCGGTGTCGAGGTGCCGTTCGCCGAAGCGACGAACATCCTCCGGCGCCTGGGGCTGGAGGTGATCCGCGACGGCAGCAGCGAGGCCGAGGTGCGCGGCGCGAGCTGGCGCCCGGACATCTCCCGAGAGGCCGATCTGATCGAAGAAGTGGCGCGCGTCCGCGGCCTCGACCTCGTCCCCACCAAGATCCCCGCGATCGCCCCGCAGCCGCCCCGCATCAGCGGCAAGCTGGAGCGTACCGCCGCTGCCCACGCCACGAGCCTCGGTCTGTCCGAGGCGCTCACCTACGCCTTCGTGTCGCCGTCGGAGCTCGACGCGGTGAAGGCGCCGGCGCCGGTGGTGCGCATCAGGAACCCGCTCAGCGAGGAGCGCACGGTGATGCGCACGAGCCTCTTGCCCGGGCTGCTCGACGCGCTCCGGCGCGCGCGCCGCCACGGCGAAGAAGCGGTGCGTCTGTTCGCCATCGGCGCGCGATTCCTGCCGCCCGGGCAGGAGACGCGCAGCGTGGCCCGACCGCGGCGGCCCGAAGACGCCCGGGACCTGCCGGCGGAGCGCCCGAGCTTCGCGGCGGTGCTGGCCGGCCCGCGTCCCACCTACCTGGCGGTGCCTGGCGAGGTGGACGTGTTCGACGCCAAGGGCATCGCGCTGGAAATGGCGGAGCGGCTGACGGGTCGAACCGCGAAGGCGCGGCTCGCCACCGGAACACCGGGCACCGCACACCTGCACCCGCGCGGCACCGGCGAGGTGCTGGTCGAAGGGGAGCGCGTCGGCATCTTCGGCCCGCTTCACCCCGACGTGGCGGACGCCTTCGATCTCGGCGGCGAGGCCTTCGTGGTCGAGCTCGATTTGGCGGCCCTCGAGGCGCAGGGCGAGCGAACGCCGCGCTACCGCCCGATCCCGCGCTTGCCGCCGGTGACCCGGGACGTGGCCCTGGTGGTCAGCGACGACGTGAGCGCCGAGCAGGTGGAAGGCGTGATCCGCGAGGCGGCGGGCGAGCTGTGCGAGTCGGTGCAGCTCTTCGACATGTTCCGCGGCGGGTCGGTCCCCGAGGGTCACCGCTCGCTGGCGTTCCACCTGGTGTACCGCGATCCGAAGGCCGCCGCGGAGCCCGAGAAGGCGCGCACGCTCACCGATCGCGAGGTCGACCAGCGTCACGCCGAGGTGGTCAAGGCGGCGACGGAGCGGCTCGGGGGACAGCTCCGCGCCTGAGGCGTCGTGCGCGGACTTCCGACTTCGGGTACGGTGGCGGTGATGCGTCGCTCGCTCCTCGGCTTGGCGCTCCTCGCTCTCGCCCCAGGCGCGATGGCACAGGCCGCACCACCCCGCGCCCCCGACGCGGCGCCGGCGGCGAAGCCGAAGGCTGCCGCCGAGCCCGACTCCCTCGACGACGACGACGACGCGCCGCCCGCCAAGAAGACCGTCGAGCCTCCCGCGAAGGACGAACCGCGGCGCGACGACCCGGCGCCGCCGCCGCCGCCTGGCGATCCGCGCATGGATGAGCAGGAGCCGAGGCCCTTCTTCGGGGTCGCGCGAGGCGACCAGGCCGAGCGCCACGTCGAGATCGGTCCGGACGTCGGCCTGTGGTCGCGCCCCGCGGAAGGGAGCGGGGTGAGCTACGCTCCGGGGCTCGCCTACGGCGCACACGCGCGGGTCGAGCTCTGGCGCTTCCTGGGCTTCCGCGTGTACGCCAATCAGTCGAGCCACGCGGTGGACGTGCCGCGGAGCGCCCTCGGCCTCGAAGACACCCAGATCGAGCAGCCGGATCTGGAGGTGTTCCAGCTCGGCGCGCGGGCGGAGCCGACCTTCATGCCGGTGCCCACCCTGCGCCTGTGGGCGGGGCTCGGCGTGGCCTGGGCGCGGGCCACGGCGCCGGAGCCCTCGAGCAGCGGTGCGACGGCGATCCGCTACGCGGATCGCTCTGGGGTGCTGCTCGAGTACAGCGCCGCGCTGGGCGCGACCTGGGACTTCGTGCCGCGCTGGCTGGCGGCCACGGCGTCGGTGTCGGGAGGTCTAGTCCGCGCTCAGACGGGGGACCTCTTCAACGCGCACACGGTCAACGACGGCGCCGGCGGGACCAGACGCATGGGAGGTCTTCCCGAGTTCGAGTCGAGCTTTTCGGCGCTGCTCGGCGTCGGGATGATCTTGTGACCGCCGCCCGCTGGTCGCCTCTGCTCTCTCTCTTGCTCTGGGCGTGCGGCGGTGCGTCGTCTCACGCCGAGGCGCCCAGCCAGGGGCCCGACGTCGTCATCCCAGACGTCAGTGAGGCGCAGGCCAAGACCACCGAGGAGGAGCCCGCGCCGCCGAGCGGCGTCCGGGAAAACCCCGTCGTCCCCGAGGAGGCCGTGGCTCCGGAGCCCGGGACCCCGGACGACATGTGGGGGAGCTACGGCAGCGGTCCGGGGCAGGCCCGCGGCGGGCCCGACTGCGATCTCGCGGCCGACTGCTGCCTGAAGTTCTACCAGAAGAGCGGCGGCGACCCGTCGGTGCACCGTATCTGCGGCTCGATGCGCATCGCGCCGTCCACGCTCTGCGCCCAGCTCCTCTCGAGCTTCCAGTCCACGGCACCCAGCATCGGCGTTCAGTGTCCGTAGCGCGACGTCACCGCTGTTACGCCGCGGGTGACGCCCCGCGCACCAGCACGGCGCGCTGAACGGGCCCATTCGCGGGCGAGCGCGGCGACGGCCTGCTACCGGACCTCGAAGCGAGATCTTCCCTCCAGCATGGCGAAGAGTGCGTGACTCACCCCCGATGTGGCTTGGCATCCCACCTGCAATGTCCCCGAGCGAGAGCAAGGAGCCGGGGCTCGGCGCTCTCGAGTGAAGGTGGTTCGTGCGACGAGCACGGGGAGTAAGTCAAATGGCCAGCAAGAAACACTTCGTCTTCGGTATGGGCGTCTGCACCAGCGTGATCCTCAGCCTCGCGTCCACGGCGCTCGCCGGGACCCGCGGAGAAGGGGACCTCGGGGCACCTTCGAGCTCGTTGCCGCCGCCCAGCGCAGATCGCGGGGGCGACGCGCCGCAGAAGAAGGCGGAGAGCACGGACCGCAAGGCCAAGAACCTGGTGTACCTGGAGCTGCTCGGGAACGGCGGGCTCTATTCCATCAACTACGAGCGCATGCTCTCGAACGACCTCAGCGCGCGCCTGGGCTTCAGCTACTTCTCCATCAGCGCGAGCGCGAGCTCGAGCGACGGCTCCCAGAGCTCGGCCAAGGCGAGCGTGGTGACCGCACCCGCATTGTTCAACTACATGGTCGGGGGCAAGAACCACAAGTTCGAGATGGGCGCGGGTGCGACGCTGATCTACGTCTCGGCGAGCGCATCCGGGGGCGCAGCCAGCGCTTCGGGCGAGGGCGTCGGCGTCGCGGGCACCGGCGTCGCGGGCTACCGCTACTCGCCGGCAGACGGCGGCTTCGTGTTCCGCGTCGGCTACACGCCGCTGGTCGGCAAGGGCGGCTACCAGTCCTGGGGTGGGATGAGCTTCGGTGGCACGTTCTGAGGGCCGTGCGGTGGGCGGGGCGTGACGGTCGGAAGTCCATGCCCCGCCCACCGATTGACTCCTCCGCACCGCCGGGTGAGTGAACGGCCCGGCTGCTTCGGCAGCAGAGGAGGCCTCGATGAGAAGTGCGTTGCTCGGCGTGTTGATGGTGACGTGGATCCCGCTGGGGTGTGCCGGAAGCACCGAGGCAGCCCCGCCCCCGACGCCGCCGCCTGCGCCCGCGCCCGTCCCAGCGCCCATGCCCGCGCCCGTCGCGGAGCCCGCGCCCGCACCCGAGCCGGCGAAGCCGAGCATGCTCGACCAGCAGAAGGCGCACATGGCAGCCAACGTCGCCGCCTGGCAGGCCCACGACGCCAAGAAGCTGGCGTCGCTCTACACCGACGACGTCGCCTTCGGCTACCCGTCGATGGAAGGCTGGCGCGAGACCCGGGGCCGCGGCGATCTCGAGAAGAACATGGCGGAGTTCTTCGCCGCCTTCTCCGACGCCAAGGTCACCACCATGCGCGGCCTGCACGTCGGCGACGTGCTGGTGCTCGAGTGGGTGCTGAACGGCACGCACAGCGGGGACTTCATGGGCATGAAGCCCACCGGCAAGCGCTTGGGGTACCGCGGCGTGAGCGTGCTCTGGTTCGGCGACAAGGGCGTCAAACGCGAGCACATGTACTTCGACCACGTCACCTTCATGGCGCAGCTCGGCAGCGCGCCGAAGGGCATGATGGGTCGCCCGGTGATGGAGGTGCCCGCGGGCCACTCGCCCGAGTGGGTCGTGGCGGCGAACAACGACGCCGAGAAGAAGAACACCGAGCTGGTGACGGCGTTCTACGCCGCCTGGGAGAAGAAGGACGCCAAGGCGTTCGTGGACGCGCTGGCGGACGACGCGCAGCACATCGACTACTCGCGTCCCGCCGATTCACCCAAGGGGAAGGCCGCGGCCAAGAAGGAGTTCGACACCTTCAGCAAGGCGTTCCCCGACATGAAGATGACCAAGAAGAACGTCTGGGCCGCCGGCGACTACGTGGTCGTCGAAGCGGACATGACCGGCACCTTCAAGGGCGCGCTCGGCCCGATGAGGCCCACGAACAAAACGGGCACCATCCACGGGCTGGACGTGATGAAGGTGAGCAACGACAAGCTGGCGCAGGGCTTCAGCTACGGCTCCGGCGCCGAGTTCGCTGGTGCGTTCGGCCTGATGCCGAAGGACGCCGGCAAGCCGCCGGCCCCCGCGGCCGGGAAGAGGCCTGCGCTGCCGCCCGGCGCCCACACCCCGCTGCCGCCGCCGGGCCTGCAGCCCGGTGCAACGAAGCCTCCGGCCCCTGCCGGCGGTGCAAAGGCGCCGGCGCCTCCGGCTGGTGGCGCCAAAGCACCGGCGCCCGGCGGCGCGGCGAAGCCGCCGGCACCTCCGGCTGGTGGCGCCAAAGCGCCGGCGCCCGGCGGCGCGGCGAAGCCGCCGGCACCTCCGGCCGCGCCCCCGGCTCCCAAGCCGTGACGTGAAGCGCGCGCTCCTCGCCCTCTGGCTCGCAGGCTGTGGCGGAACCCCCGCCCAGCCTGCCGCGCCCGCTCCTCATGTCGCCACGCCTGAGCCCAGCCCGAGCTCGGCGCCTGCCCCGGCGCCGATCGCCAGCGCGACAGCGAGCGCAGCGCCCACCGTGGAGCGGCCGCCCGAGCCCAAGGGGCAGGCCTCGTTCTCGCTGCACGTCGAGCGTGGCAAGCGACAGCCGCTGTCGCTCGTGGGCAACGTGGAGGCCGTCCGCCCGCCCACCGGCACCATCGGGCTCGAGGCGTGGCACGAGCTCACGCTGACGGCCGCGGGCAAGCAGGAGAAGCTCTACTACCTCTACGGTCCGCCCGCGTTGCCCCTGCCGTTCGCGGTCGGCGATCGCATCAGCGTCGAGATCGACTGCCGCAAGGGCGGCTGGCACCGCGTGTGCGACGGCGTGTTCCGCGACATGGCGCGGCGCACGCTGCTCATCGTCTCCGGCAGCGGGGACGAGGACTCCGCTCCGGGGTGGAAGGTCGAGCGGGGCGCGGTGGCGACGAGCGAGGTGCGGTCGACGCAGAAGCGGTCGGTCTTGCACACGCACTCGCTGAAGTTCCAGGCAGAGGGCGCCCAAGCGAGCGCGATGCCCCACGAGTGGAAGCGCATCGTCGTGCACGGGAGGAGTTACCTGGTCACCGGCTACGAGGCGGTCTGGGAAGGCGAGCGGCCGCCGGACGCACGAGACCACCGCACGTTCGCCATCGTGCTGGAGAAGTAGCGCCCCCAGGGCGCGGGAAATCACCGCGCTCGGCCAGCACGGCTTGACCGGAGCGCCGGCTCACGGGACCATTTCGGCGCGGTGGACAGCGAGCCCAGCATCGTCGAGCGCATCCGCGGCAGCCAGGAGCGCGTGCACATCGCCATCGGCGCGGTGTGCAACAACAACTGCATCTTCTGCATGGAGGAAGATCGCGAGGGCCGCTACGTGAACAACTCGGCGATGACCGCCGAGCGCGTGCGCTGGGTGCTGGAGTCCCATCGCGGCGCGGAAGAGGTGTGCTTCACCTCCGGCGAGCCGACCACCCGTCCCGACCTGCCGGACTTCGTGGCCTGGGCGAAGGAGCTTCGCTACGCGCGCATCAGCATGATGACCAACGGCCGGCGCCTGGGGCACCTGCCCTACGCGGGCGCGCTGGTGAAGCGCGGGCTGAATCGGGTCTACATCTCGATCCACGGCCACGACAAGACCTTGCACGAAGGGCTGACCCGCACTCCGGACAGCTTCGAGCAGACGGTGGCCGGGCTCCGCGCCGCGGCGAGGCTCGCGCCGCTCGGCGTCGAGCTCCACACCTCTACCGTCGTCACGCGCCGCAACCTGCCGCACCTGGCGGACATCTACCGCTTCCTGCGCTCGCTCGGCGTACACCAGGTCGTGTTCAACGTGATGCAGGCCAACGGCCGCGCGCACACCTTCTTCGACCAGCTCTTCCCTCGCTACACGGAGATCGCGTCGGAGTTCCGCGGCGCCCTGGCTGCCGTCGGGGAGCCGCGCCCGATGGCCTTCCTGGTGGACATTCCGCTGTGCACCACCGAAGGCGTTCCGGACTTCAACCGCGGCTACGTCGAGAAGTACCGCCACTTCGACCTCGACAGCCGCGTCGAGATGCCGGCCGAAGAGCGCGCCGGTCGTCGCGCCGGCGGCAAGGGCAGGGGCCTCACGCTGGTCACGCGCGCCGACCTGGACGGAGCCGAGCGCGAGAAGCGCGCCGAGTGCGCGCGCTGCCGCTACGACGCGGTGTGTGAAGGGGTGTGGAAGAACTACCTGAGCCGCTACGGCTGGGACGAGCTCGCTCCGGTGGCGCCGCCGGCTGCCGCCGAGTGAGCTGGTGACGCTGGCCCGCCTCGCTCGGCGGGTCTACCCTTCGACGATGGGCGCGCGTCGGGCGACCTGGTGGTTTCTGGCCATCATCGGCGTGTTGGCCGTCGCCGAGCCGGCTCGAGCCGAGGCAGCGCTCTCCTGTGCTTCTCTGGAGATCGTCGAGGTCTTCGTGGGGGCCGAGGGTTGTCCTTCCGCCGATTACGTCGTGCTCGACGTGGCCTCGTCGACCGGCGCTTGGGTCTTTCCCGTCGAGGTGCGCGACAAGTGCCTCGAGCCCAAGGGTAGCTTCGGGAACTTGGCGTTCCTGCCGCCTGCGGCGAAGCGCGTGCTGATCGCGACGCCGGCTGCGCAGGCGTTGTTCGGCGTGAAGGCGGACGTCGAGGCGTCACTGGATTTGGTGGGTGGCGACCAGCTGACGTCCGAGTGCTACTCGTGGTCGCAGACCGTCCCTCTCGGTGCCATCCCGTTCGGGAAGGCGCTGAAGCACACGACGAGCGGGTGGGTGCTGTCCGATCCGTCGCCGATCAACGGCGCGGGCGAGACGGGAGTGTTGGGGGTCTGTCCGGCCGACGCGAGCGTTCCCGATGCGGATGCCGCTGACGCGGACGAGGACGCGGCGGCGCCCTGCAGCGGCGGGGCCACCGGGAGCGGCGGGGGCACCGGCACTGGTGGAGTCACCGGCAGTGGTGGTTGGGGCGGAACCACCGCCGGCGGTACCACCGGCGACGCGAGCGCGAGCGGAGGCTCGGACGCCTCCGCGGCGGGCGGCTCAGCGGTCACCGACGCCGGTCCCAGCGCGACCGGTGGCTCCGAGGCGGGCGGTGACTGCGCTTGTCGCACTCCGGTAGAGCGAGCCCCTGGGTCCGCCGCGTGGCTCGTCGTGGGATCGCTCTTGTCGCTCGCGTACAGAAGGAGAACGCCATGAAGCGCTGGGTAATCGCCTGGTCTTGCCTGCTCTCGCTCTCCGCCTGTGGCGGCGAGGACGACGACGCGATCGCGGGGGGGAGTGGTGGCGTGGTGGGGAGCGGTGGCACGGCCAGCGGCGGCAGCGGTGGTAGTGCCGGGACGACGTCGAGCGGCGGGGCCGGCGGCACGGCTGGGGCCGACGCGGGCAGCGCCGGCGCTGGCGGCGCGCTGACCGACGCCGCGAGCGACGTCGGCGCCGACGCGGCTCAGGTGACGGTGACGCTGCTCGATCAACCTGGCGGCGTGTTCACGCCGACCGCGGGCGAGACGCTGAAGAAGATCGCCTTCGGTCAGAAGGGAACCAGCTACGGTTGGGTGCGCGTGCAACTCGACGTGAAGGTCGGCGACTGGCAGCCGGAGCTCCCGGACGAAGGCGCCGTCGATCGCACCGAGCACATCCTGTTCGGCTTGTTCCGCGCCAACCAGACGCAGTCGGATCAGCGCTACTTGATGGGGTCGGCGGCGGTGACCTTCGCCAACAAGGGCCCGCACTTTCGCATGTTCGGTCGCAAGACCCTCGGACCCGGGTACACCACGTACACTTCCTGGTCCGTGAGCTACGCTTGGCAGAAGGACGCCGTCTACCACCTCGACTGCCTGCTCGACGGCCTCGCCGACGTGCAGCGCTGCGAGCTCTTCCTGGGCGGCGCGCTGGTGAAGAAGCTCGAGGGCACGGTGCCCTACCTGGACCCGGCGGCGCACCTGTCGTCGGGCTTCTACGTCGAGCTCGGGACCGGGAAGCCCGGTGACATCGAGGCGTCGCCGCTGGGCTGGGTCTTCTCCAACTTGGTGGTGACGGCGGCGCTCTTGCCCTGATTCCACTCGACCCGCACGCAGCGGCGCGTGACTCACGCTCGGAGCGATCTGTCCTCGAACGCGGAGAGCGCCACCTTCGCGCCCTCTCCCAGGGCGATGACGATCTGCTTGAAGGGGACGGTGGTCACGTCGCCCGCGGCGTAGATCCCCGGAGCGCTCGTGCGGCCCTTCTCGTCCACGACGATTTCGCCGTAGCGGTTGAGCTCGACCACGTCCTTCACGAAGGCGCTGTTGGGCACGAGGCCGATCTGCACGAAGACTCCGTCGAGGACGAGGCGCTTCGTCTCGCCCGTCGCGCGGTCCTCGTAGTCGAGCGCTGTGACCTTGGTCCCGTCCCCGAGGATGGCGGTGGTCCGGGCGCCGGTGACCACGTCGACGTTCGCCCGCGCGCGGAGCTTGTCCACGAGCACCGCGTCGGCCTTGAGCGCGCTCGCGTACTCCAGGAGCGTGACGTGCGCGGCGATCCCCGAGAGGTCGAGGGCAGCCTCCACTCCGGAGTTGCCGCCGCCCACCACGGCGACGCGTTTGCCCGCGTAGAAGGGGCCGTCGCAGTGCGGACAGAACGCCACGCCCCGGCCGATGTACTCCCGCTCGCCCGGCACGCCGAGCTCGCGCCACTTCGCGCCCGTCGCCACGATGAGCGCGTCGGCGCGCACGCGCTCGCCGCCTTCGAGCCGGAGCTCTTTGCGCGGGCCGCTCTCGACCTCGAGCACGCGCCGGTGCTCGAGGACGTCGATGGGATAGGCGCGCATGTGGCCCTCGAGGTCCGCCGCGAGCTTCGCGCCCTCGGTGTACTGGCGCCCGACCATGTTCTCGATCCCCAGGGTCTCCTTGAGCTGCCCGCCGATGCGGTCGGCGACGATGGCGGTGCGCAGACCCTTGCGCGCGCTGTAGATGGCGGCCGACGCACCGGCGGGTCCCCCGCCGACGACCACCACGTCGTAGTCGAGCGCGGCAGCGGGCTCCGCCGCGGCGCTCGGGGCGACCCCGAGCTCGCGCTCGAGCAGCTCGACCAGATCGACGAAGGCGGCCTTCCCGGAGTGGAGCAGGCGCTCGCCGACGAAGACCGCCGGCACGCCCTGGACACCGAGCCGCTCGATCTCGTCCTGGAAGAGCGCGCCGTCGACCATCTGGTGGGAGAAGTCCGGGTGCAGGATGGCGATCAGGTTCAGCGCCTGGACTACGTCGGGGCAGTTGGTGCAGCTCAGCGACACATAGGTGCGCAGCTCGGCCGGCCCCCGGAGGGCCCGGACGCGCGAGATGGTTCGCGCGTCCGGGAGCTTGCCCCGGCCTGCCGCGTTCAAGAGCGCGAGGACGAGCGAGCTGAGCTCGTGACCTCCAGGGACGCCGCGGAACGTGACGCCGGTGGGCGCGCCGCCCGCGTGCACCGCGAGCTCGAGGCCGGCGGTGCGCTCTCCGCCCACCCTCACCGCGATGCTCGGTGAGGTCGAGGCCACGGCGCGTGCCAGCTCGAGGAGCTCGGCCTGTCGCTCGTGGTCGCTCGGCCGGAGCACGAGCTCGACCGGAACGTCGAGCGTCGCAAAGACCGTCCTGAGCTGCGCGAGGAGGGAGTCGTCCAACATGGCGTGCCTCAGATCTTCCCGACCAGGTCGAGGCTCGGCTTGAGGGTCTCGGCGCCCGGCTTCCACTTGGCCGGGCACACCTCACCCGGATGGGTGGCAACGAACTGCGCCGCCTGGATCTTCCGCACCAGCTCGGAGGCGTTGCGCCCGATGCCGCCGTCGTGCACCTCGACGATCTTGACCAAGCCTTCGGGATTCACGACGAAGGTGCCGCGCTGGGCGAGCCCCTCTTCTTCGATGTAGACGCCGAACGCGCGGGTCAGCTGCCCCGTCGGGTCCGCGAGCATGGGGTAGTCGATCTTGCGGATGGTCTCCGAGGTGTCGTGCCACGCCTTGTGGGTGAAATGCGTGTCGGTGCTGACGGAGTAGACCTCGACACCCAGGGCCTGGAGCTCGGCGTACCTCTCCGCCAGGTCGGCCAGCTCGGTGGGGCACACGAAGGTGAAGTCGGCGGGGTAGAAGAAGAGCACCGACCACTTCCCGAGGAGGTTCTCGTGGGTCACGGTCTCGAAGCGCTCGCGGTGGTAGGCCTGGACCTTGAACGATGGGATCTTCTGGTTGATCTGCATGAGGCGTTTCTCCGGTTGTGGGGCGGCCGCGCCGGTGCGCGACCGTGAGCGCAATCTGGGCCCCACCCGCTGATGCCGCCAATGCATTGATTTTATCAATTCGATACGTGGGAGCTATCAAGCGGCCCAGCGGTCGCTGGCTCGAGCCGAAGGCGCCTTCAGCAGTGGACCCGTCGGGCCCGAGCGACTCAGGCATGCGAAAGCGCCTCCGATACGCGCCGGGGCCAGCGCGGAGGGGGCAAGAACACTTTCTCGTGAACCAAACCCCGCGGGTCGTCACTTGACCTGAGAGAGGGGTGGATGGCTGCCTCGCGGCCCTGGTCAGCATGATGAACGAACTCGACGAGAAGCACTGGGAAGAGCGGGAGATTTCTCCGTTCTCCCTGCGTCGCCGCCAGGCCGAGGGCGCTCGAGCCGACGTGTTAGCCTCGGGCGACGTGCGGCCGGACGACGAGCTTCTGGCAGCCTGGGCCGGCGGCGACGCCTCGGCTGGCAAGCTGCTGATCGAGCGCCACTACGACTCTGTGGCGCGGTTCTTCCGCACCAAGGCTCGAACGGCCTGGGAGGATCTAGTCCAGCGCACCTTCCTGGTGCTCGCCGAGCAGCGGGGGAAGTTCGAAGGGCAGGCGAGCGTCCGCGCGTTCCTGTTCGGGATCGCGAGGAACGTGCTGTTCGAGCACATTCGGCAGTCTAGCCGCGCCGGGCGGGCGGATCCGGATTTCCGCGAGAGCGCCATCGTGGATCTCTCGCCCGGCATCGGCTCCATGGCAGTCCAGCGGGCGGACCAGCGCTTGCTCGTGACGGCGCTGCAGCACATCCCGCTCGAGCTTCAGGTTCTGCTCGAGCTCTATTACTGGGAGGAGCTCGACGTCGCGGAGCTGGCCCAGGTCCTTCAGATCCCGGCTGGCACGGTGAAGAGCCGGCTGTCCCGCGGGCGTGCGCTGCTCCGTGAGCAGATGGAGCGCCTGCCCGCGACGGCCCAAGAACGGGAGAGCGTCCGCGTGCTCTTCGGTGCTTGGATCGAGCGCATCAACGAGGTCGAGCGCTGAGCTTCTAGCTCGGGGGAGAGCTTCGCGGGCCCGGTCGGCTCGCGGGAAGAGTCTTCGGTGCGCCCTTGGCTCACCGACGGATGGACACCGCTTTGTCCGCAGGAAGGAAAGAGAATGAAATTGAACGAGCGTCGCAGTGGGATTCGGGTCGGGCTGTTCTTGTGTCTGTGCGGCATGCTGGGTGCGGTCGGATGCGGAGGCGGCGACGGGGAAGCTGATCCGGGCGGCGGCGGCGCGACTCAGGACAGCGGTGCCGGCGGTGACACGGGAGGCTCGCCGTCGAGCGGTGGAAGTGGCGGAACGGCCAGCGGCGGGAGCGGTGGCGTCTCGTCCGGTGGCGCGGCAGGCGCCGCGGGCGAAGCGGGCAGCGCCGGGGCGGCGGGCGCGGCCACGGGTGGCAGCGCCGGGACGGGCGGAAGCATCGGCAGCGGCGGCGCCGCGGGCGGCGGCGGGAGCGGTGGAAGCATCGCGGCCTGCACGGAGCAAGGGGGAACCTGCGCGGACGGTACGGAGTGCTGCTCCAAGAAGTGCGCGAGCGGCATCTGCGTGAAAGACAACGGGTCGTGCACGCTCACGACCAAGACGTGCAGCGAAGCCTCCGAGTGCTGCTCCGGCAACTGCGCTGCCAGCACCTGCGTGTTCCCCGTGGGCGCCTGCAAGGCCGTGACGGCCGTGTGTGCAGTCGATGCGGAGTGTTGCACCGGCAAGTGCATGAACGGCAAATGCGGGCTCAACCTGAGCGCTTGTACGACGACCGGCGCGACGTGCTCGAGCGACTCGACCTGCTGCAGCAAAAACTGCGGGAGCGGCATCTGCACGGTCGCCCTCGCGGAGTGCTCGGCCGTGAACGAGAAGTGCTCGAAGGCTTCCGACTGCTGCGGCGGTGTCTGCGCGGGCGGCTCGTGCGCGGCGACCTTGGCGTGCGCGACGGCGGGGAAGGCTTGCAGCAAGAGCTACGAGTGCTGCAGCGACAAGTGCGAGAGCGGCAAGTGCGCGTGAGCTGACGCGCCTCGCGCGAGCCCGACGAGCGAGCGCCTACACCCACTCGGGTGGGGCGCTCGCTCGCTTTCAGGGGAGGATGTCCAGCCCCGAGAGCTCCGCGATCACCTGGTTCATGTCGCCGGGGCGTTCCGCGGGGTCTTTGCCCAGCATGCGGACGACCAACGCCTCGAGCTGGGCCGGGATCTCCGGGCGCCGAGCGGCGAGGCTCGGCACCGGCTCGCGTTTGACGGCGAGCAGCACGGCGCCAGGATTGGAGCCGCGAAACGGCGGGCCGCCCGTGAGGCACTCGAAGAGCGTGGCGCCGAGCCCGTACACGTCGGTGCGCGCGTCGGCGTGGCCGTGCAGTTGCTCCGGCGCGATGTAGCCGGGGGTTCCCAGCACTGCTCCGACCGCGCTCAGCGGGGTTCCAGAGGTCTCGCCGCGCGCGAGGCCGAAGTCGATCACCTTCAAGTTCTCGAGACGGCGATCCACCAGGAACAGGTTCTTGGGCTTCACGTCTCGGTGAACGACGCCCGCCGCGTGCGCGACCGCGAGGGCTCGCGCCGCCTCGACGCCGACCCGAACGGCATCGAGCACCGAGAGCGGCCCGTCGCGCAAGTGGCAGCCGAGATCGTGACCTTCCAGCCACTCCATCACCAGGTAGTCGATCCCGTCCGCGCTGATCCCGTGACCCAGGTAACGCACGATCCTCTCGTGCTCGAGGGTCTTGAGCAGGTCGGCCTCTCGCTCGAAGCGCCGGCGCGTCGTGGACTCGCTGCGCGCCAGCAGCTTGACCGCGACGCGTGCGCCGCTCTCGCGGTCGCGGCCCGCGTACACCACGCCCATGCCGCCTCGCCCGATCCCACGCTCGAGCACGAAGCGCCCGACGAGCACTTCCTCGCGGGGAGTACCGAGCACGGTGTGAAGGACGCCGTCGAGGCCGATGCGACGCTCGAGTCCCGTCGCCCTCTCGGGCTCGGCTCTCCGCAGCATCGCGTCGATGCGCTCGTCGTCAGGCGGGTCGTGTTTCATCTGCAGCCGGAGCCCCACCTCACTGGGTGCGAGTGGCGCGCTCTCACGAGTCCGAGCGATTGCCGGGGTCGGAGCGCAACCCGAGCTCGACGCTATCACCTCGCACCTGCAGCGTCGACATCGGGACGAGGCGGTCGCTTCACTCTCGCCAATCGCAGGGGCCATCGACCGGAATTGGCATCCAGCCCGACGTTGCTACACTCCATCGGAGAGGGAGTGATCTCAGGCCGATGAGCGCGGGCTTTGACCGGAGTTCGATTGCCTTCGCCTGCCTGATCGCGGTCGCACAGCCAGCGTTTTCGTGATGTCGAATGGGGATGGCGCCGGGGCGCCCGGCACGCTGTATCGCGTGGATGCGAATTGACTCGACGGTCGGCTACTCGCACGCCTTCTCGGCGTCGAAGATCGTCGCGCCGTCCACGGCCCATTTCATGTTCCCGTAGGGGATCGACTGGGTGATGGTGCCTGCGCCGAACGCATCGTCCCAGCCGTAGTTCGCTCCGCCCCGGCTCTGCCACAGGCGCACGACCTTGCCCGACGGGCGCTTCACGTCGACGAAGAAAGCGACCTCTTGCACCGAGTGCGTGTAGGTCGGCAGGCTCTGGACGCCGGTGCTGCGGTACGTGAAGCCAGTCTTGTAGGTGCCGGCGCCGGCGACCGCGCCCAGCGAGTAGCGCTCGTGCGTCTCGGCGTCACCCGCGTCGGTGTAGCGGGTGTACATGCCGGCGTTCAGGAGCTCGCCGTCCTGCGTGCCGGTGACGACGTAAGCCTCGAGCCACTCGAACGGGATGCCGTAGTGCCCTTCGAAGCCGTGACCGAAGCCGTTCACGTGCAGCTCGCAGTGCGTCGCCTCGTGCTGCTCGTCCACCGCGTAGGGGGTGCAGGTGGGCTTGCCGCCGTAGATCTGGGTCCAGCTCTCGACGTGTTTGCAGCGGGCGTCGTCCACGGGCGGCAGCACGTCGAAGGAGTAGTTCTCGCCGTAGCTCGAGTCCCAGGCGTCGCAGGAGCTGCCCGCACCGGACCAGTTGTGGAACCAGAGCTTCACGCGCGTGGCGTCTCCGGGGATCTTCAGCTGGATCTGGCGCTCGACGGCGGTGTTGGTCGGCGTGCCGTTCAGGGTGACGAGGTCACGCACGCTGGCCTCGGTCAGCTGGCCGCCGGGCTCGAACTGTACCGTGGCCGAAGTGTCCCAGGCAGGGTAGCCGTTGTGGGTGCCACGGCACAGGGGCAGCCGATCGAGATCGTAGAACACGCCCAGCCAACCGCCCGCGTGCAGCGCGCCGCTGACGTTCTCCTGCCAGTCGTCTTGGAAGAAGATCGTGCCGGCGACGGCCTGGCACACAGGCTCATCGCCGAGGGCGAACCACTCGGCCTGGCCGAACGAGTAGACGTCGAAGTCACCTTTGCGCCGGTTGTGATCGAACAGTCGGCGGCCGTCGGGCAAGCGCAGAAAAGGGATCAGCTCGACGCGCGCGACGGCGAGCTCGGCCTCGCCCGTCGTCGGACCGACCAGGTGCTCACTCACCTGGAACAGGTACGAGCTCTGGCCGGGGCGCGAGCTCGGCACGGCGCTCGCGGGGACCTCCCACCACTGCGTGTCTCCGCTCAGGCGGTAGAGCACGCGTACGTCGGCGCCCTGCGGAAAAGCGTCCATCGAGACGTCCACGTGGCCGCTCCAGACCCAGGTGCAGACTCCGCCCGCGCACTGCTTGGCGTAGCCGTCGCCTGCGGGCGTGCGGCCCACCTCGCGCAGTACCAACTGGCACCCGCGGTCCGCCGAGTCGGTGCTGTCGGCCTTGCCCAAGGCCGGTGCCTGCGCGGCTACGGCGTGTGTCTCCGCGGGCTCGCCGGTCGGCGCAGCGGCGCACGCGCTCAGCAGCGCGGCGCTGCAGACACCCAGGAAACGCAGGAAAGTCGGCATCAGGGACCTGCCTTGTCGGGTAGTGACTCGGGATCGAGTCACGGCGCACCTACACCCGCCCACATGGGGTGGGAAGCGAAATCTCCGCGCACCCCGGCGCTCGGCTAGCGCACGTGCCGCCGCGCCTCGGCGAGCCGGTCGATGCGCGCGTCCCGATCCCAGACGATCTCGCCCCTCCGCCGCAGCGCGCGGACCCGGTGCCAGGGGATCTCGCCCTGGGGCTCGAAGGCCTCGAACGCGACCTCCGCCAGCGCGTCGTCGTGGTCGTCGTACAGCACCACGAACTCAGCCGGGTCGAAGGCCGGGTCCCAGCGAACCCAGTCGTAGGCCTCGCGCGAGGTCCGGAAGCGCGGGCCTTTGGTGGAGCCGTGCGTCACGGCTCCTCCCCGACCGGGCGCGTGCTGCTGAACTTGTCGTAGTCCACCGCCAGGCGTCCGTCCGGCAGATCGCTGATCACGTCCACGAAGCGCTGATTCCAGCGGATGTCCTCGGGGTAGTAGAGCTTGCGGGCGTAGGTCGTCGTGCCGTAGGTGCCGTCGTGCCCCATCAGCGTGACCACGAAGGCGCGCACCAGATCGTGGGCGTTGTCCGCCGTCAGATCGGCGATCGGGCTCTTCTCGTCCACCACGTGCATCACCAGCCACGACAGCGTGAACAGCGGCTGTGACGAGCGCTCGAGCTCCAGCTCGTGCAGTCGCCGCAGGCGATGGCCCTCGGGGGTCAGCTCGTCGCGGAGCACCGTCACCTTGATGCTGGCCTCCACCACGTCGTTGCCCCGGGCGTTCGCCACCCGGAACATCAGCGTGGGCTTGCCCTTGCGCTTCTCCAGGGTGAGCACGTCGCTGAACAGGATCCCCGAGTGCGGGCGGGCCAGCTTGGCGAAGACGATGCCCGTGACGACCGCGACGCTGACCAGCGACAGCGCGGCCTCGACCGTGACCAGCGTGTTCGCGTAGGTGCTGGCCGGGCTGAGCGCGCCGTAGCCGATGGTGGCCATGGTCTGCACGCTGAAGAAGTACGCGTCCAGGAACGAGCCGGACCTGGCGTTGGCGATGCCGCCGGGATCGAGCAGGTAGAGCGAGGCGAAGACCAGGTTGCCGAACAGGTACGCGAACGCGCACGCTCCGAAGAGGCGCCACCAGGAGCCTTCCATGAAATACACGTAGAGGTCGCGGCGCAGCGCGCTGGGTGCTCCGCGGCGCACGGCTTCGCCTGGATCCCAGCGACGGGTCGGTGCTGTACCGGGGGCCGGGGAGCTCGGGGCGGGCTCCGCCTCGGCCTCCTCCCCGTGGTGCTCGGCCGCGTGGGCGTGGTGATCGGCCTGTCGGGGCGAGGTCGAGATGTCGAAGACGACCTGCGCGACGCACACCACCACGACCAGCACGACCCACGCCCAGGTCGGGACGAAGCCGCCGACGACGCCGAGCGCGAGCACGAGGATGGCGGAGACGATTCGGGCACCCACGCGGGCGTCGTCGGGCAGGTCGGACTCGCGACGCTCCGTCAGGTAGTCGATGTAGCCGACGGCGGCGAGCGCGAGCGCCAAGCTACCGCAGAAGAGCCAGCGGTACTTGGCGGCGCCGATGTCGGCGAAGCTCATGCCGGCCGCCTTCTTCAGCGAGACGCCGACGGCCGTCACCGCGATGGCCAGCGGCAGGTGCGCGTACACCCAGAGCACGCTGCCCAGTCGCCGCGGTTTCACACGGGCTCCGGCGACGTCGTCGAAGTAGATCCACCACAGCATGCAGGTGACCAAGAGGCCGAGCGCCGCGAGGGTCCCGCTCTCCAGCGTCAGGCCGCGGTCGGCGAGCTCGGACAGGACCTTCACGAAGCCCTCGCCGAGCACGATCAACACCAGGATGCCGTAGCGCTCGGCCAGGTGGTGGAAGTCGGGCGGGTAGCGCTCGATGATGCCCAGCGCTCTTCGGCCGAGCGGCGTCGAGAAGTCCACGGACTGCGCCACCGCCCAGAGGAAGAAGGCCCAGGGTGCCGGAACGAACGCGCTGCCGAGCCAGAGCGCCGCGCCCAGCGCGAACCCGAGCGAATAGCGGCGAGTCATGCCGCGGGCTTCGGGCACCTGGACGTGCGCGCGCGCGTACAAGAGCGCGATCACCACCCGCGCGATGCCGTAGGCGATGGCGAAGGTGCGGTGCTGCCCTTCGAGCACGTTCGGCACGCTGGCGGCCACCGCGCCGATCGCGAGCATCTGCGCGAACACCAGGAGCCGGTGCACCGCGTCGTCTACCAAGAAGCGGTTGTTGTAGAAGGTGAATCCGGTCCAGGTGAACCAGAGGGGGACCATCAGGCCGGCGAAGGCCAGAGCTCCGTACAGGCTCACATGGCTCGCCAGCGCGGTGCCGAGCTGCACCAACGCGGCGACGTACACCAGGTCGTAGAACAGCTCGAGCCAGCCAAGCTTCCTCTCGTGTCCGGGCCTGGGGGTCCAGAGCAGCGCCCGATGGAACCAGCGACTTCTCGCCTGCACCGCCTACCGTGTCGTCTCCGCGCGGCCGAGAGTCAAGGGGGGCAGGCGGCTTCCGGCACCTGCTGCCGCCATCCTCGCCGCTGTACTAGTCTTCGCTCCGTGCGCCTGCTTCGCCTCGCCCTCGCCGTCGCGACGTCGATCGCGGCCCTGGGCCTTGGGTCGGCGCGGGCGCAGCCGCGGTACCCGGAGTGGTCGCCCGAGGGCCATGTGCCTGCTACGGAGCCGCCCGCGGCGCACCTGCTCTTCCCGCCGCGTCCGGACCTGCCCACGCGGCTCGATTGGCGCCATCGACGCGTGCACCTGGCGGAGCTCTACGCCACCGGGGGGCTGGCTGTCCTCGCCATCTCGTCGGTGGCCATCGGGTCCCGCAGCGATGGCTGGAAGGGCGGCGTCTTGTTCGACGACGACGTGCGGAGCTCGGCCCGACTCGGCAGCTACCAGAGCCGGCGCGGCGCACGCGACGCGAGCGACGTCCTGCTCGCGCTGAGCATCGCGAATCCGATCTTGGGAGACGGCGTGCTCACCGCCTACTGGCACCACCAGAGCCCGGACGTGGCCGAGCAGATCCTGCTGATCAACACCGAGACGCTGGCGCTCACTTTCGCCGTTCAGGCCACCGTCACGTCCCTGGCGAGCCGCGAGCGCCCCTACGGTCAGGACTGCGGCAGTGAGCTCGACCCGGAGCTGCGCGACTGCGAGCGCAACGACCGCTATCGGAGCTTCTTCAGCGGCCACGCCTCCGGAGCCTTCGCGGCGGCCAGCCTCTCCTGCATGCACCACCTGAACGTGCCGCTCTACGGCGGCGGAGCGCCGGAGGTCGCGTCCTGCACGGCTGGCTACGCGGTCGCCGCGGCCACCGCCGCGCTGCGCGTGGTCGGCGACATGCACTACGCCTCGGACGTCACCGTGGGCGCGGCCTGGGGGACCTTGGCCGGCCTCGGGGTGCCCTGGCTGCTCCACTACCGGCTGCCGGTGAGTGCCCAGCGCAAGGCGGTGGCTCCGAGCGTGCACCTCGTGCCTCACCCCACGGGGCTGGCGATCGGAGGGGCGTTTTGAAGCGCTGGCCTCTTGCCCTGGTGCTCGCGAGCTCGGCGCACGCCGCCGCGCAAGTCCCGCCACCGCACGCGGCCGGGGTCGAGCACCCGCCGCAGGCTTCCTACTGGGAGCGCGGACTGTCGCGACCGTTCGCCAGCGCCTCGCTCGAGCTCGGCTTCGCGTACGCGCGGCCCGAGGTCTCGGTCGGTTTCGGGCGCCCCTTCTACCGCGCGATGAGCCTGGACGCGAAGCCCCTGGTCACGTCGGAGGGCGCGGGATTCTACGGCGGCGTGCGCGGCACCGTGCCGTTTCTCGAGCTTCGGGCGGGGGTGCGCAAGTTCGAGGCCTTCGACCACAAACTGCTCGGTGAACGGGACCACCACGAGCGCGCCGAGCTCGAGCTCCCCAGAGGGCCGGAGGCGGAGCCGCTCTCGCTGGAGAGCGAGCTCTCCGGAGCGGTCTCGATTCCGGGTGGCGGACCGTTCTGGCTGCTCGGCGTCTACCACGTCACCCACGTCGATCCCGGCTTCCACCTCTACGAGGAGTCGCTCAAGGTGATCGTCGATCCGCCGTGGCTCTGGCGGCTGCGCGTCGGTTACGCGTGGCGCTTCGGTCGGAACGAGGCCATCCGCATCGGTGTCGCCGAAGAGATCCTCCAGAGCCCGGGGCGACCGAGCTACGTCATCCGCGCCGGCGTGGTCGGCAGCGTCGCCATCGAGGAGAACGTGGACGTCCAGCTCACGTTGCTGCCGGTGCTCCACAGCCCCGACAGCCTGGGGCTCGCCGGCGCCGACTTCGGGCACCTGGGCGTCCGCTGGCGCTGGGCGACGGCGTCGTCCAAGCGGCGCAACCCGTGATTTCGCCGCGCTCGTGCCCGGCCCCGTGGCAGAATCGGCTCGCATGATTGTCGCCGGGACGCGACTCGCGGGGAAGGTGGACCAGAGCAGCGCGGGTTACGTCGTCACCCGCTTCGTCCACGTCTGGTTCGTGCCGCTGGTCCCGCTCTCCAGCTGGTTCGTGACCGACGCGGGGGCGCGCTCCATTCCCTTCAGCCTGAAGTCCGCCTTCGTCGGCTACGCTCGGGGCTTCGGCGTCGTGGCGGCGCTCGGCGGCGGCGGCGGCTTCCTCTATTACCTGATCTTCGAGTTCTACAATCGCTTCGAGATCTACCAGCGCGGGGGCGCTGCGGTCACGGAGGACGAGCTCGTCGGCCATGTGGTCTTCCTCGCGGTGCTGGGCGTCCTCGCCGTGGCGGGCCTCGTCGTGTTCCTGCTCACGCGCCTGCTCACCAAGGCGAGCGCGGTTCGCTGCGCGGAGCTCTCACGAGCGACCGGGTTGAACGTCACGCCGCTCTAGGTCTTGGAGCGTTCGGAGCCGAGAGTGACGAACAGCGCGGCCCAGCCGGCTAGGAACGACAGGCCGCCGAAGGGCGTGATGATGCCGAGCCGGGTCACGCCGGTGAGCGCCATCGCGTAGAGGCTGCCGGCGAACAGCACGATGCCCGCGACGAACAGCGCCGCCGGCAGCGTGATCTTCTGCCCGGTGGCGCGGCCGTAGAGCGCGAGCGCGAGCAGCGCGACGGCGTGTAGCGCGTGGTAGAGCACTCCGGTCTGCCAGGCGTTCAGGTAGGTGTCGGAGACCTTGCCGCGCAGCGCGTGGGCGCCGAAGGCACCGAGCGCCACGGCCAGGAATCCGAGCGAGGCCGCGACCCGGACCCACATCTATTGCTTCTTCTTCGGTGGGGGCGGCATGGTCTGCTTGCCGCCGAACGGATCCTTGTGCTTGGCGGAGGGCTTCGTGCTCTTCTCGCCGAACTCCGGGCTGGGGGCCGAGGGCGCCGTGTTCTTGTCCTCGTCGTAGTCGGGACCCGGGCCCCCGTACCCGCCGCTCCCGCCACCAACCGTACCACCGCCGGAGCGGCACTCGATGGCGCACACCAGCTGAGTCGAGTCGCCGCCGCAGCCGCAGCCCGAGAGACGCCGCACGGCGGGGGGCAGCACCAGCTCGCTCGGATCCGGTTGGATCGAGAGCGCGACGTAGGCGTCCTTCTTGTCTTGCAGGCGCAGCATCGCGTAGCCGCGGATGGTGTGCTCGCCGGCCGCGATCTTGATGCTGCTCACGGCCTTGTCCAAGCAGGCGTCGAACTTCGGGTACGGGCTACGGGCCCCGTGCGTCACCTGAGTCTTCCCGTCGGGCCCGACGGCGAAGCCGACGCGGTGCATGCGGCCCGGGACCGTCGCGTCCTTCGGGCAGGCCTTGAAGGTGCCGAGCTTGGCCTTGAACTTGTCGCGCAGGCTGGAGCGCCGTTTCTCGAGCTCGGGCGAAGTGCCGAGGCTTCCAAGCAGGAGAGCGTCCGCACCCGGAGCCAGCGCGCTCTCCGTGCGGGCGGATGTGGACTTGTCGCCGAACGGATCGGCCGGCTTCTTGCCGCCGCCGGCCGTGCTCTTCTGCCCGAACACGCTGCTCGGGGACGCGGCGCCTGCGGCGGTGTTCTTGCCGCCGAACGGGTCCTCCTTGGGCGTGACGTCGTAGATGCGGGGCGCCGTGTAGGAGAGCCCGCAGGCTGGGCCATACCCGCTCGAGCAGGCGCGCCCGAGCGCGGCCCGCGCGGCGTCGAAGTCCTTGGGAACGCCCGAGCCGTCGTAGCGCGCCGCGGCCAGCAAGGCGCAGCCATAGCCGTATCTGGCCTGGCACGCCTTGTCGAAGAGCCCCGTGGCGAAGCTCGGGTTCGCGCTGGTGCCGAAGCCATGCCGGTAGAGCAAGCCTGCACCGGCGCAGCTCTCGCCGTCGCCGTCGGCGCAGCTCTTCTCGAGCAGCTTCAGCGCGGCGGCGTCGTCGCGCCCCGCGCCGAGCCCCTGGAGCTGACCCAGCGCGACCAAGCGGCAGCCGGCGATCTGCCCGCCGTCGCAGCCCTTCTTGGCGAGCTTCGCCGCCTTCTCCACGTTCCGAGCGACTCCGTCTCGACCGGCGAGGAACAACGTCGCCGCGTCCACGCAGCTCTTCAGCTCCTTGCCCTCGCACGCACGCTCGAAGTCCTGGGCGGCCTTGGCGGGATCCCTGGGCAGCTTGGTCCCCGAGAGCCGCAGCGAGCCCAGGAAGCGGCAGGCGTTGGGCGAGCCCTTCGCGCAGCTCTCTTCGAGACCTTTCACGCCCTTGGCCCGCTCTTCTTCGTTGCCTGCCAAGAGCTGGGAGGACAGCAGGCCGCAGGCGTCCTCCCACTTGCCGTTGCACGCGCGGGCGAAGAGCGCCTTGGCGCGGGTCGGATCCGGCGCGGTGCCTTTGCCCTTGTCCAGGTTCAGCGCCAAGAAGTGACACGCGCGCGCCTCACCGCCGCTGCACGCGCGGTCGAAGAGCACGTTGGCCGCCGTCGCGTCCCCGTCGTTCTCGGTCAGGACGCCCAGGTTGCTGCAACCCCGCGGCCAGCCCGCCTCGCAGCTCTTCGTGTAGAGCTCGCGCGCCTTGTTCATGTCCTTCGGCAACGCCTCGCCCCGATCGTAGGCGTGGCCCAGGTTGCCGCAGCCGCGCGCGCTACCGCCGGCGCAGGCCTTCTCCGCCAGGCTCGCGGCTCTCTCCGGATCTGCCGTGACGCCGTGGTTGCCGAAGTACATGAACGACGCCGCTGCGCAGCTGCCGGCGTGACCCTTCTCGCACTGCGCGAGGCACTCCGGTAGCTGGCCCTCGCGGCACTGGAACGTGCCACCCGACGTCGGCGGTGCGCACTTGCCGTTCACCAGCACCAGATCCTTCGGGCACACGTCCACGCTGCCGGCGTCGTCCTTCGACGCCACCTCCAGCGCGGTCAGCTCCAGGCGCAAGAGCGCTGCGCAGTTCGGGTCCGGGCTCTGGGCGGTCGGGTTGAAGCTCTTGCAGGCCTTCGCGTCGCCGTCGCGGTTCTCGGTGCGTTTGCTGCTCTTGCTCGTGCCGCTCGCCCCCGCCCCCATGATCTCCACGGCGGCGCGGGTCGAACCGGACGAGCCCTGCTTGAGCGCGAAAGCGCCCACGAACGCGCCGCGCACGAAGTGGGTCGCCTTCTCGCAGTCGCTGCCCTTCAGCCGCTGCTTGTCCGCGGCGTTGACCGTGGTGCGCCGCATGCCGATCAAGATCAAGCCCAGATCGAGCGAGGCGTCGCGCTGCACCTCGGCGGCGATCTTGGCGCCGAAGGTCGGCAGGTTGAGCTGGATCTCGTCGGCGCCTTCGAGGCGCACCACCTCTTCCTTGGGGCTGACCCCGACGAAGCCGTAGTCGCCGTCGATCTTGCAATCTTTGATGATCCGCAGCTGGTTGCAGTCGTAGCTGACGACGGCCACGCCGTCTTTCATCACGGCCTCGTAGACCGCCCGCTCGTGCGCCTTCAGATCCACGATCAGGGGCTGGCCGAAGTCGGCCACCGAGTCGCACAACGAGTGCTGGACCTTCGGGGCCTCGGGGCGAACGGCTTCGCCCACTTTGCCCGGCCCACAGCCCGCAGAAACTCCGATGGCCAGCGTGATCAGGCCCGCGATCGTTCGACTCATTGCGAGCTTTCCATGTCACGTTTCCCGCCGCGCGGAAAGCGGGCGCGGCGGCGGCGCAGTCTCGATCGGTTCTCCCCGAGTCGAGCTGGGTCGCCACCACCGGCGGGGCGAGGGTGACCCGGGACGGGGCGGTAGAGAGGAGCATGGGCCGCACAGGAGCAAGCGCCATCGAGCCCCTACGGGGGCAGGAGCCCGAGGGCCGTGATCGACGCGGAGTCTGTCAAAGAGCAGGTCGGCGCGAAGGCCTCGGCACCGCTCACGCAGGCGCCGGCGGGAGCCGGCGGTCTCTGGAGCTCGAGCCGCATGGGAACTGTGCCGTGGCCTGGACGGCGCCGAGCCAAATGTCATGCATCAGCTCGCGCCAGGGGCGCGTCCGCTGCTGCTCGCTGCGTAGAGTCACTCCGCGCCAGAGCGCGAGCAACGTGTACGCGATGCGCCGCAGGACCATCACGACGACCGTGGCCCGCGGGTTCTGTTCGATCCAAGGATGAGCGTCCTCGGCGAGGGCGCCGTCGAGGAGCTGATGGGCAGTCTCGACGCCCCAGTGGCGCCGTACGACGAGCAGCCACTCGGCATCGGTGAGTCGAGAGCGTGGCAAGCTGGAGACGAAGTAGCGGTTGTCGTTCGCGACCCGGACGCCCTTGGAGTCGAGGGTCTCGACCTCGACGCGGAGCACGGTCCTGAGATGCTCCCAACCTTCCGGTGCTGCAAGGGCTTCACCGAGGTAGATGCGCCGCACGACGGAGCGACCGTGGTCGAGATCCGTGCTGGTGGCGGCGGCCTGGTCAGGCTCCAGGCTACCCAGCCAGCGCGCGGCCTCGGTGTGGAGGGAGGGTTGGGTGCTCTTGACGGCAAACAGGTAGTGAAGTCCGAGGTCGCGCACCGCCCGAGCGTTCTCTCTGGAGCACGCGCCAGCGTCGTAGGTGACGAGGCGAAACAGGTCGCTGCGTCCGTAGGTTCCCATCAAGGCGCTGAGACAGCGCTGAAACATGCCCATCTCGTTGGTGCTGGCTGGGATCGGGACGACATCGATGACGGGTCGTGCGGTGGAGCTGGTCAGCGTGGCGGTGACGGTCCTGACCAGGCCGAGCAGGCGCGCCTCGGCTGTCGCCGTCTGACGCTGGGCGAAGAAGTCGTCGGCGGCAGGCACACTGGTCGCCTTGCCGTCGAGCGAGACGACGCCGAAGGGCAAGCCGTCGGGCTCGAGCGACGAGAGCGCGTCCCGCAACGTGGTGTCCGGCACACGACGTGGGATGCCGAGCTTCGTGCGCAACGCGGGCGTGAGCTCCGCGGTCAGCTGCTCGACTTCGCGCAGGCTCCTGCTTCCGGCCACCATCCCGAGCAGCGCGCTGGCGAGCAACCTGCCACGCGCGGGTCGCGGACCTCGTCGAGGTGCGCGTCGCCGAAGCGTTTGACGAGCATACCGATGACTCTGCGTTGAGTGCGACCTGTTCGAGGCACAGATGAGCTCCTTTCCCTCGTCCGCATGCGTGCCCACGGCGCTGCCGCTGACAAAGACCACCAAGGGCAATCCGTGCACACCCCATTCGACGAGCCGGATTACCTGCCCCGGACCATGTGGACAATTGCCCCTGCACCGGCTCGGGCGTGACCGGGGTGATGGTCGGCGGCACGGCCGGTCGCGGGAACCACCGGGCGAGCAGCTCTTCGAGCTGTCGTTTCGACTTTCCTCGCGCCTCCGCGAGGAGCTGCGCGGCGTTGTCTTCCGTCAGGTGGCCGGAGAGGAGGAACAGCCCCGTCAGGTGGAGATCACCGCTGGCGAGCTCGTCGAGCACCTGGGGGAACCGCTGGACCAGGCGGGCCACGCGGACACGCTTGGTCGCGCCGTCCCCGGAGTACCCGAGACGCTCGGTGCAATAGGCGAAGAGGGAGGAACACGCATCGTACAGGTAGAGCTTTCGGCGGTCGAGCTCTGCCAGGTGGAAGATGACGTTGGCGCACGCCGACCGCTCCGAGCTCACGGCGGCAGAGAGCCGCTCGCGGAGCTCGTGATCGGAGACCGAAGAGAGCGCGTTCATGCTTTCTCGCATATCACGCGATTTTTCGAGCTCGCTGCTGACACGCTGAGCGCGTTTCGAGCACCAGAACGCGTCGCGCGTCGTCGCGCACGCGAACGCGCGCGAGCAGGCCACGACGCGCGAGCGAGAGGCCATCACCCGCGTGGTCGTCGAACGCGAGCGCGAGTCGCTCGAAATTGCGCCAAGAGAAATCGACGTCTCGATGCTCTTTCCTTCAAGTCACCGTACGCTGAAACGCTGCTCGCACGCCCGCAAACAAACGGGCGTGCACGGGATGCCCTTGGTGGTCTTTGACCGAGCGGGGCTGAGGTCGAGAGCTCGCCCACCTCACTCGGCGGCTACGGCTTCCTCCGCCAGTTGCCTGCCGCACGCGTGCATCGGTCGCGGGCTGGGCACCAGCGGCAGCGAGCGCTGCATCGGCTGCGGCTGGGTCGTGACCGCGGCCAGCTCCTGCCGTCCCAGCTGAGGCCGGCGCCGCTCCACCAGGCGCCGGACGTTCTCCGCGACGTCCTCGAGCAGCACGCGGCCGAGCCCGGCGTGTTTGCCTCCCTGCAGCCGGAACACCTCGTGCGCCTTGGCGCCGTCGCGACCGTTGTGGCGGTGCTCGGTGCGGAGCAACCCCGGCTGCTGCCCCAGGCCGAGCGCGCGCGCGGCCCGCGCGGCCAGGTACAGGACCGGCGCTCCCGCGCTCTTCACGTGGTCTTCCGCCGAGAGCTCGCCGGTCAGGCGGATGATGTCGGCTCGGAGCTGCTTCGCGCGCTCGCGCACCGCGTCGCTGGGTGCGAAGGCGATGGCGGCGCTGGTCACGGGCAGCGCGCTGCGCACGTCCTCGCGCAGGCGTTCGGCGCGCTTTCTGAGCAGCGGGTTCTCGTCGTTCCGGAGGTTCTCGTAACCGGTCAGCCAGACCCGCGCCAGGCGCAGCGGGCTCGGCCCCAGGCGCCGGAAGTCCTCCGCGTAGATGGCGCGCTGGATGGCCTCGACGGCCTCGGGCGTCTCGAAGTTGGGGTGGTCGAAGTGCATCGCGAAGCCGTCCCAGCGGCGCAGATCCGGCGCACTCTTGAAGCGCGAGTGGTAACGCCCTTCGGCGATCACCTGCTCGTGGAAGGGCGTGCCCGGAAAGGCGAAGTAGATCAGGCACTGCGTGAGGCCCGGCTCGAGCGCCATCAGCTCCTCGAGCTCGCTCCAGATGGTGGCCTCGGTCTGGTACGGGAAGCCGATGATCATGCTGGTGAGCTGACCGCAGCCCACACTCTTCAGATCGGCGTAGAGCTCGGGGAAGCTCTTGCCTTGCTGCTTGCGGTAGCCGGCGCTCGCGCCCTCGAAGGCGTTCCACACCAGATCGAAGCCCATCTCGCCGATCTCGCGGGCGCTGAACTGCGACAGGCCGCGCACGCTGCCGAAGCCCATCAGGCTCAAGGACTCGCCTCCCTCGCGCACGCAGTCGAGGAACTCCCGGGCCCGGCGCCGGTGCAGGAAGAAGTCCTCGTCGATGACGATGAAGCCGTTCATCGTCGTGCCCTCCGCCTCGGCGCGCCGGCGCGTCTCGAGCAGCGACTCGTAGATGTCGCGGCCGCTCTGGCTGAACGGCACGTATTTCTGCTTGAAGAAGTGCGACGTGCAGCAGAAGTCGCAGCCGTTCGAGCAGCCGAGCCCGGCGGTGACGTGACCGACCACGGCGCGGAGCTGGAAGCCCAGCACCGACACGCTGGGGATGGGCGCGTGCGGATGGCGCACGGCTCTCGATTCATCTTCGCCGAGCGTGCGGCGCAGAAAGCCGACGCCCTCCTCGCGGCAGATCGCGTCGCCAAAGGGCGCGAGCACCTCGTCGGGCAGCACCGTGCCGTATCCGCCCAGGATGATCTTCGCGTCCGGAGCATAGCGGCGGATGAGCGGCACCATCTCGCGGACCTTGTGGAAGGTGGCGACCACGAAGTTGATGCCCACGTGGGTGTAGCCGCCGCTCCGGAGCTCACGGATGAGCTCGCGCCGCGAGGGGTAGTGCAGGGTCACCGTCGGCGCCTCGACGTTCTCGGCCAGATAGTCGATGGCCCAGACGCGGATCACCTGCCGTAGGCTGAAGGGCCCCTGGGCGCGGGTGACCTGCGCGTGAAACAGCTCGGCGCCGACGCTGTCGCCCTCGCCCGGCCCGCCAAAAGGACGGATCACACTGGTCAGGAGCAGCTTGTTCGCCATGCGCGGCACGCTATCGACCGCGCTGCCAGCATCGGGTCACGCTCTGTCAGGAAACGGTCTCGGCTTGACCGATCTCAAGTCACGGCGCCTTGGGCGGCCGGGCCTTCTCGAAGGCCTCGGCGAGGACGCAGCCGAGCGGGTCCTTGTACTTGCAGGCATCTCGGAGGTGGTCGATGGCGGGCTTGCGTTTGCCCATGCCGAACTCTGCGATGCCGAGGAAGGTGCAAGCGCGGCCCTCCTTGGTCTCGCACTGCGGCTTCATGGTCGAGATGGTGTGGATCAGACCCGCGGGCTCGGGCTCCTTCACGCTGCTGAACAGCACCTCCGACGCGACGCAGGCGATGACCTCCGTGCCGGTCCCGCTCTGGCACGCGCGGGCGAGCAGGGCCTTGGCCTTGTCCGGATCGCGCTTCAGATCCTTCGCGCCGGTCGTGTAGAGGAGCCCGCTGCGGAAACACTGCCCGGGGTCCAGCCGGCAGCCCCGCTCGTAGAGCGCGAGCGCGAGCTTCGGGTCGGGGGACACGGACTGCCCGAGCTCGATCTTGTAGCCTGCGTTGCCGCAGGCGGGGGCGTCCCCGCCGAAGCAGGCGCGACGCCCGTACTCGAGCGCCTTCTTGTCGTCGCGGGGCACCGCCGCGCCGCCGCCCCCGGCGTAGAGGAAGCCAGCGTTCGTGCAAGCCTGGAAGCTGCCTCCCTCGCAGCCCCGGACGAAGAGCTTCAACGCTCGGGCCGCGTCCTTCGGCCCCGCCTGTCCCTTCAGCGCCGCGTAGCCCGCCGCGTCGCAGGCGCGTGCGCTGCCCGCCGTGCAGGCCTTCTCCATCAGCGTCATCGCCTTCGCCGGATCGCGATCCTTGCCGTACAGGTAGCGGATGCCGAGGTTCGCGCAGCCGTTGGCGTAGCCCGCGTTGCAGGACTTCTCGAAGGCGGCGTGGGCCTTCTCGGGGTTGGGTGGGCCCAGCTTGCCCGCGAGGATCAGCGAGCCCAGGCGATCGCAGCTCGTCGCGTCGCCCCTGCCGCACTGCGCTTCGCAGTCCTTGCCGTCCGTCGGCTGGCAGGCGTGCGGGCGATCGGCGCCACCCTTCTTGCACGCCCCGCCGGAGAAGACGAAACCGGGCGGGCATCCCTCGACCGCCTCGGCCTTCACCTCCGGCTCTTCCTTCGCGGCGGGCGTGGCGGCCTCCTTCTTGCCGCTCCCTTGCTTGGCGATGGGCTCGAGCTCCAGCCGCAGGATCGCCGCGCACTGGCTCGGCGGCTTGGACTCCTCACCCGTGGCGCCGTCGCAGGCCGAGAGCTTGCCGTCGGTGGTGGCGACGTCCTTGGCGCTCGAGCTCTCGCCGCTCGTCCCGGCACCGAAAATCTCGACCGCGGCGGCCGCCTTGGCCCGGGTGCCCGTCTTCATCGCGAAGGCGCCGACCAGGATGGCGCGCACGTAGTGCGACGCTCCGTCACAGTTGCCCTCGAGCTCGTCCTTCGTGACGTCGTTCCAGGTCGTGCGCCGCTTGCCGACCATGGCCAGGGCGATGTCGAGGGTCGTGCCCTTGGAGAACTCGCCGCCGATCTTGCCGACGATGCCCAGACCTCCGAGCGGGAGCGAAGCTTGCACGTCGTCCGCCGTCTCCAGCCGGACCACGTCCGTCTTCACCTGCACCGGCAGGTAGCCGTAGTTGCCGGTCACCTTGCAGCGCTTCAGCAGGCGGAGCCCCTTGTCGTCCCAGGCCACGACCGCGATCCCGTCGTGGATGGCTTCCTCCAGATCAGCGCGCTGCTCCGCCTTCCAGTCTACGACCAGTGGGCTCGCCGGACCATCGACCGCAGGGATGCTGGTGCGACCCGTGGCCTCGGCGGCGGTGGGCTGCTCCGGCCGCATCGCCTCGTGGTGGGCGCCGCCGCCGCAGCCGATCGGAGCGAGCAGGCCCAGTACCGGGAGTCCTCCCCGAAGGTTCCTCATGGGCTGCGTCGTAACAGGCTCCTCGGCCCACGCCAAGCGCGCACGAGTTGACGCCCCGGCCGCGCCGCATCACGAAACCTCCGGAGCATGCCCCGCCTGCGCAGCCTGAAGCTCGACGTGAACGGCGACACCGTGGAGGTGGCCGCGCCGGAGCACTGGACCTTGCTCGAGGTCCTGCGCTACTCGCTCGGGCTCACCGGCAGCAAGCAGGGCTGTGACAAGGGCGACTGCGGCGCGTGCACGGTGCTGATGAACGGCGAGCCGGTGCTCGCCTGCCTCACGCTCGCGGCTACGGCCGAGGGCAAGAAGATCGTCACAATCGAGGGACTGACGCCGCTGCACAAGAAGGCCGGCGGTAGCGGCGTCGACCCCGTACAAGACGCCTTCGATCGCTCGGGCGCGCTCCAGTGCGGGTTCTGCCAGCCGGGCATGATCCTGTCGGCCAAGGCCTTGCTCGGCAAGAACGCTCGACCGACGCGCGACGAGATCAAGCAGGCGCTGTCCGGGAATCTCTGCCGCTGCACCGGCTACACGCAGATCCTGGAGGCGGTGGAGCTCGCAGCGGCGGAGGCGTGCGGCGAGAGCCACCCGGGTCCGACCTGGCGTCGCTTCGGCGGCTGACGCTCACCAGTCCATGCAGGCGATGCTCAGGCAGGGGCGCGGGTTGGCGAAGCGCTCCTGCTCGAGCAGCTCCTGCAAGCGCGCCCAGCCCTGCTCGCCGAGCAGGCCCGTGAGCCACGTCTCCACGTCCTTGCGCCGGGCCTGGTAGAAGTCCATGTGCTCCTTCTGCCGCACGGCGAAGGCCTTGGCCTGCTCGCTCGAGCCTTCGCAGCCGTAGAAGAAGCCGAAGGAGTCCTCGAGCTCGAAGAGCTTCTTGGCGACGAGCGCCCACTTGTCCTCGCAGGCGGTCATGCTGCACTTCGGCGCCATGCTCTCGATCTCGTCGAGCACGCCGTGAGCGCGGGTCATGCGCGCCACGAGGTTCTCGTAGTTGCTCCGGGCCGTCTCGCTGATCCCCGCCGGGATCTCCAGGGAAGGCAGGTTGCCTCGCGGGCGCGGGCCCGCTTCCCGAGTTGGGAGCGTCGCCGCGTCGGGGTCCACCCCGGCGTCCTCGGCCTCGCCCTCCGGCACCGCGACGACCGGACCCTGCGCCGTCTCCGCGGGCGCTCCGCCCTTCTGGCAGCTCCCGAGCGCGGCCAGCGTCGAGCCCAGGAACAAGGCGCGGCGGCGCAGCACCGCGGCGCGGTCGTCGGTCGGGCTCATGGCGCTCAGGATATCAGAACAGAAAGTCCAGCATGGCGTTGAAGCGATTCTCCGGCATGCCCGGGAAGCGTTCGTCGCGCACCACGGCGAAGCGATAGCGAAGACCCAGGTCGAGCCCGAGCAGACGCACTCCGAGCTCGGGCGTGAGCGCGTGGAGCTTCGCCAGGTCTTCGAGCGCCACGCCCTGATAGGCGAGCCCCCAGCGCACGATGCCCCAGCGCTGCCGGTAGTAGAGCCGGACCTCGTGAACCCGCGCGAACTCGGCCGTGCGTTGATCGAGCACGAAGTGGGCCTCGTACATCGGCCCGAGCTCGAGCTCGCCGGACTCGAGGGGGAAGCGCGTCTCGGCGCCGAGCTGCGCCAAGAAGCCGCGCTTCTCGTTCCGGCCTTCGTTCCAAGCGTAGCCCGCGAGCAGCCAGATCTGCAGCCAGTCCACGTCCGGCGAGAGCCGCTGGTAGCCGGAGGAGACGCTCCATGCCGTCGCGTCGCCACCCACGACCTCCCAGGCCGTGCGCTTCACGCGCAATGCATCGAGCTGGTAATGGTGGCGGACCCGTTTCGGGAAGCCGCGGAACGCTAGGGCGCCGGAGAAGCTCCCGCGGCGCTCCAGCACCTCGCCGCTCTCGGCCCAGCGCAGGCGCGTCGCGGCGCCGAGCGGCAGCGCGATGAACGCGTCCTTGTCGATCTTCGGCCCCACCGGCGCCAGCTCGAGCTCGAGGTCGACGCTCCGGTACGGCACGAGCTGGAGCTCCGCCAGATCCGACGGCTCCAGCTCCGAGCGCTTCGCGAGCAGGCTGTCGAACGAGAGGTGCACGCCGGTGTCGTCGGGCTCCACGGAGGACCAGAACCAGGTGTTCTTCCACGCCAGGTCGGTGACCGTCTCGTTCACGTCGGGCACGCGCAAGACGTCCGCCCAGAGCTTGCTGCGCGCGACGTCGTAGCGGCCGAAGAACACGCCCAGATCGACGCCGAACCGGCCGCCGTAGGCCACACGTCGCTGCACGGCGTCCGTGGTCGGGTCGGCGAGCTGCGCGCCTACCAAAAACGCGGCCAGCGTCTCACCGTCGCAGTAGCCGAGGCAGTCCGAGAAACCCTCGGCCCGGCTGCGCGTGCGATCGTAGAAGTCGTCGAGCGTGGGGCGGGGTTCGGCGCGCGCGAGGACGGTGCCGAAGAGCGCGGCGAGCAGGAGAGTGAGCGGGCGGGGGTGCATGAAGCCCGTCATCCGAGCGGCGGCCCGTGGAGCCAGCCGACCAGCGCGGTGCGCGCTCGTTCCCCGCGTTCCATCCGCACCAGCTCCTCGCACTGCTCCCGGGACAGGAACGGTTGGCTGACGACGACGATGGATGGATTCGACTGCATCAGCCGGCCGATGATAGCGGCTCGGAGCGGCCGACTCGACCCCGTTGCGACGGCGCGGCGTGTGTGCTCTCGTCCCGGCGTGGGGCCGCGCACACACCGGTCGATGACACTTGCGCTCCTGTTGGGGCTCCCGCTCGCCTGCGACAAGGGCACGAAGCCGGAGGCCGGCGCAGCGAGTGCCAGCGCCGCGGTCGGCGCCTCGGCGCCGCTGGTGGATTTCGAGGCGCCGCTGCCGTCGGCCAGCGCGGCGGCTTCCGCGGCGCCGGCGCCTTCGGGCTCCGCCGCCGCTGCAGCCGAGAAACCCCGGCCGGTCCAGCGCCGCGGCCTGGTCGGCGAGCTCTTCACCCGCGCGCAGCGCCTGGACCTGTCCGACGAGCAGAAGAGCAAGCTCGACGCCATCGAGGAGAAGCTCTGGACGCCTCCGCCGGAAGAAGAGGACACGAAGGCCGCGCTGAAGGAGCTCTTCGCGGCGGTGCTCGACGGAGTGAAGACGGGGCGCATCGTCGAGACCAAGCTGAGCCCGCACTACGCGACGCTGGAGCGCATCGCCAAGGCCCGGCACGAGGCCGAGGCGGCTGCGCTGAACGAGCTTCACGCCCTGCTCGAACCCGAGCAGAGAAAGGACCTGGCCGACGCGCTCCGCCAGAAGTACCCGAGCGCCGCGGAGAAGGCCGCCAAGGAGGCCAAGGCGCCGAAGAAGCCACCGAAGCCGCCAACGGCCGCCGACAAGGCCAAGCAGAGCGACCGCGCCAAACGCCGGCAGGCCCGCGTGACCTCGCTGCTCGGGCTCGACGAGGCGCAGCAGAAGCGCGTCGCGCCGGTCTTGGCGCGCTTCGAGACGGAGTCACGCAACAAGGCGGTGCGCGAGGCGCAGGCCAAGCGCATGCGCGCGCTGGCCGCCGCCTTCGAGAAAGACACCTTCGACGCCACCAAGCTCGACCTGGGCCGGGGCCCGCGGGCGCGCATGGCGGACCGCGTGGCCTACATCTCGTCGCTCCTGGCCATCCTGAAGGTCGAGCAGCGCGACAAGCTGGCCCGCACCCTCGAGCGGCCCACCGCCAAGCGCTGGGGCGCAGCCATCGTCGGCGACGCCGCTCCGATCGAAGACGATTAGTCGCCTACGTGCACTGCCCGTTCGAGCACGTCCCGCTCTTGCAGTCCGAGGCGAAGAAGCAGGGCGTTCCCGGGCCGCCCGGATCCGAGCACAGGTCGGTCTTGGAGTTGCAGAGCCCGCTCTGACACTCCGGGTTGAAGTTGCAGGGCGTGCCGTTCGGCGCAGGCACGGCGCACAGGTCGGTCTTGGAGTTGCAGAGCCCGCTCTGACACTCGCTGCCGAAGTTGCACGGGCTCCCGAGCGGGGCCGGCACGGCGCATTGGTCGGTCTTTGAGTTGCAGAGCCCGCTCTGGCACTCGCTGCCGAAGTTACACGGTCCGCCCAGGGGCAGCGGAGGCTGGCAGGTGTCGAGCTTGGAGTTGCAGACCAGCGGCTTGCACTCGCTGTTCGAGGAACACTTGGTGCCTTGCAGCCCGCCGCCGCCACCGCTGCCGCCGCTGGGCACTCCGCCCGCGCCGCCGGAGCTCGCGCCGCCGGAGCTCGCGCCGCCGGAGCTCGCGCCGCCGGAGCTCGCGCCGCCGGAGCTCGCGCCGCCGGAGCTCGCGCCACCCGAGCTCGCGCCGCCGCTCGCCGCCCCGGCGCTGCCTCCCGGCGCGCCCGCCGCGCCGCCGCTTCCCGCCGCGCCCCCGGAGCTCGCGCCGTAGAGCCCGTCGTTCTTGTCGCCGCCACACGCGACGGCCGCCAACCCGAGGAACCAGAGAGAGCGCGCTCGCATGTACGCGAGCCTAGCAGCCCCCGGATCCCGCCGCATCCACGCCCAGCCGGCGCGCCACCCCAGGGTCGGCGATTGGATAGACACGCTCCTCCGGGACCAGAAGGCCATCGAGGTCGTGGGCCCGTACGCGCGCGTGCTGCTCGCGCACGAACGGCGTCAGATCCTCGATGCCACGGATCCACTCGCGACCGTAGAGCGCGAGCACGCTGCCGCGGAGCCCGAGCTGGACCGCGCGGCGCTCCAGCGGTTTGGCGTACGGATCGTGATCCGGATCCCACTGCAGGCGCACCTCGCCCCGGGAGAGCTCGTGCTGCCAGTCTTCGCGGCTCGCGTGCGATCCGGGGCGGAAGCTCGACTCCACTGCTTCGGCCAGGATGCGGTCGAAGCCCGCCCGCTCGAGGTGGACGGCGAGCACGCGCTCCTGTCCCTCCTTCGTGGCCCAGCCTGCGCGGTACATCATCCAGAGGAACCCGGGCTTGATCCAGCTCATGCGCGAGTAGCTGAACTCACCGCCGAAGCGCTGATGCTCGAGCGCGAAGTCCGCGATCGCCGGGCGGTACGCTTGGTACACCGTGACCGTGTCCTGGTCGTAGGCGGCCAACACCTGACGGCCGGCGACCGGCCAGCGCCGGGCCTGGTCCGAGTAGGGGAGGAGAGGGCGCCTTGACATAACTACACTCTGCATATATGCTTGTCGCATATAACATGGCATCGCGCAAGCCCCGAGGAACTGCCCCTGAAAGGCCCGAGCCCGAGAGCGAGGCCGAGTTCCTCAGCCGCTACGATCCGAGCGAGTTCGAGCACCCTTCGGTGACCGTGGACGTGGCCTTGCTCACGGTGCGGGGCGAGCGCCTGCACACGCTCCTGGTGCGTCGCGCCGAGCACCCGCACCGCGGTCGACACGCGCTTCCAGGCGGCTTCGTCGGCATGCGCGAATCCCTGGAGGCGGCCGCGCGCCGCGTGCTCCTCGCCAAGGCGGGGCTCTCGCGAGTCTTCACCGAGCAGCTCTACACCTTCGGCGATCCGAACCGCGACCCGCGCACGCGGGTCATCAGCGTGACGTACATCGCGCTGGTCGAGCCCGAGCGCTTCGCGGAGTCGCCGTCGCTACGCGAAGGCGTGAGGATCGCGGCGCTCGACGTGCCGTGGGAGGGAGAGACCGGTGGACCGGTGAACGCGGTCGGGGACGACGGCAAGGAGCTGTCGCTCGCGTTCGATCACGACGACATCCTGGGTATGGCGGTGAAGCGCGTGCGTGGGAAGCTGGGCTACACCCCCATCGGGTTCCAGCTGTTGCCGGAGACCTTCACGCTGCTCGAGCTTCAGACGGTGCACGAAGCCGTGCTCGGACGCAGCCTGAACAAGGACTCGTTCCGGCGGAAGATCTTGGCCTCGGGGCAGCTCGAGGCCACGGGCGAGCGGCAAGCCGACGTCGGACATCGCCCGGCGGAGCTGTATCGGTTCGTGAAGAGGTCGGCGCTCTGAGCCAGAGGAGCAGGTAGATGGCAGAGGTCAGGAACTTCGTCGTGGTCAGGCACCTCCGGAGCGAGCTCAGCCAGTGGGTGCTCGCCCACCGCGGGGGGCGCCTGCGCCGGAGCGGGCGCGGCCTCTCGTTCTGGTACCTCCCGCTCTCCACCAGCATCGCCGAGGTGCCCATGGACGATCGCGAGCTGCCCTTCCTGTTCCACGGCAAGAGCTCCGACTTCCAGGACGTCACCGCGCAGGGTGTGATCACGTTCCGCGTCGTGGACGCTGTGCGCCTAGCCGAGCGCGTGGACTTCAGCATCGACCTCGGCACGGGCGCCTGGACGGCGCGCCCGCTGGACGTGCTGTCGACGCTGCTCACGGGGCTCGCGGAGCAGCTCGCGCTCTCGGTGCTGGCAAGGGCGCCCATCCGCGACCTGGTGGCTGCGGGTGCGGAGCGCGTGCGCGAGGTCGTGGGCGAGGGCCTCGACGCCGACGAAGGACTGTCCGCGATGGGGCTCGAGGTGGTCACGATCCGGGTCAGCGTGGTGCAGCCGACGGCGGAGCTGCAACGCGCCATGGAGGCGCCCGCGCGCGAGCGCATCCAGCAGGAGGCGGACGACGCCGGCTTCGAGCGCCGCGCCCGCGCGGTGGAGAAGGAGCGGGCCATCCAGGAGAACGAGCTCCAGAACCGCATCGAGCTGGCGCGCCGCGAGGAGGAGCTGATCCGCCAGAGCGGCCTGAACGAGCGACGCCGCAGGGAGGAGGACGTCGCCGCCAAACGCCTCGACGCCGAGGGCGCCGCGGAGCGCGCGCGCATCCGCTCGAGCGCGGACGCCGAGTCCATCCGCCTGATCGAGACGGCCAAGGTCGAGACCGAGCGCGAGCGCCTGGAGACCTACCGCACGCTGCCGCCCGCGGTGATCGCGGCCCTCGCCGCGCAGGCGCTGGCGCAGAAGATCGAGCGCATCGACCACGTCAACGTCACGCCCGAGCTGCTCGGCCCCATGCTCAGCGACCTGGTGCGCGCGGGCACGGCGCGGCTCGGCGGAAAGTGAGCGGGCGCATGTCCGTGGTGAAGCCCCGCGTCGTGCTGATCTCTCGTCCCACCGAGTACGAGCTCCTGCTCGCGCGCCACGGGACGCGAGGTCAGGCGGGCTTCTTCTTGCAGACGCGAGGCCAGCACATCGACGAGGTCGAGGCCCGCCACCAGGCCTTCACGCGGGCGCTCGAGCTGGTCTCGGGCGCCATCCCTGCCGACCTTCGCCGCACGCGCGTCACGCGCCGCGACCTCGATCGCTTCGTGTTCGAGCCCGACGACGTGGTGATGGTGCTGGGGCAGGACGGTCTGGTGGCCAACACGGCGAAGTACCTGAGCGGCCAGCCGGTGATCGGCCTGAACCCGGACCGCACGCACCACGACGGAGTGCTGGTGCCGCACGCGCCGGACCGAGCCGGCCGCCTGCTCGGGGCGGTGCTCGCCGGTCGGGCGGAGCTCGAGCTCCGCACCATGGTGCAGGCCGAGCTCGACGACGGCCAGCGGCTGCTCGCGCTGAACGAGATCTACGTCGGGCACCGCAGCCACCAGTCGTCGCGCTATCGCGTGACCTTCGCCGACGCGAGCGAGCACCAGTCCTCGTCCGGCGTCATCTTCGCGACGGGCACCGGCGCCACGGGCTGGGCCCGATCCATCTCGCGCGAGCGGCGGGAGAGCTTCGAGCTTCCGCGCCCCAGCGAGCGGCGCCTGTGCTTCTTCGTGCGCGAGGCCTTCCCCAGCGTGGCCACCGGCACCGAGCTCACCCAGGGCCTGATCGAGTCGGGCGCTCGCGTCGAGATCGTCTCGGAGATGAGCGAAGGCGGCGTGCTCTTCGGCGACGGGATCGAGAGCGACGCGGCCGAGCTGTCGTGGGGCATGCGCGCTCGGATCGGCGTGGCGGAGGTCGTGCTCCGGCTGGTCCGGTAGCACGTGCGCTCGCGGCAGTTCGTCCGCTGCGACAATTTTCCGCGCGCGGTGCGCCTGGTTCGCGCTGCGCCCAGCGCGCCGGCTCCGCCACGGCGCAGCGTGGAGTGCTACGCTGCACGAATGGTGCGAATCGGGGCAAGAGGCATCGTGTCGGTCTCGCTGGGGTTGTGCGCGCTCGCGCCGGGGCGCGCGCAGGCGGCTCCGGTGTGCGGCAGCGTCGCGGACTTCAACAACGCGATGGCGAACGCCGCGGCGACCTCCGACGACGTCACCCTGACCTTCGACGTGGTCGGCGTGAACCCCGCCGATTTCCACAACGGCAAGGGCTCGCTGGCGCAGATGCGCAACACCAGCTGCAACGGAGGCGCGCAGGACGCGACCATCAAGGTCTACGGCACCTCCGACCCGCTGAACACGGCGCACCCGCCGGGCACGCTGAAGATGGAGTACGGCAACCAGTGCTGCGGCGCCGGCAGCTGCGGCGAGAAGTGGGCGGATCCGAACGCGTCGGCCGTGATCTTCACGGACGGCAGCGAGCAGTGCAAGGTCACGATGTGGGTCAAGCCGGCCTCCGTCGGCTACAAGCTGGAGTGCGGCGCGGGCACGTTCGACGCCGTCGGCGACAACGACGAGAAGAACGTGGTCGACCAGATCGCGGTGCTCGAGTATCTGCTCGTGGGGGGTGGCAAAACCTGGGAGCTGTCGAACGCGCAGGCCAGCAACGTGTCGGTGTGCTGGGTGGCTGCGGGCACGCCGGTGTCGTCGATGGACGTGCCGGTCGCCGAGGACGTGACCGTGGGGCCCAGCTTCGCGAGCACGGTGTTCCCGGACGTGGGTGATCTGGCCGTGGAGGCCGGCGACAACCAAGCGTACCTGAAGTTCGTGGTGCCGCCGAGCGCCGGCAAGGTCACGAGCGCACGCCTGTTCATGCACACGCGTACCGAGTCCTTCGCGAACGGCGCGGGCGGCGAGGTCTACGCGGTCCCGAGCAACCAGTGGTCCGAGACGACCCTCACCTGGAACGCGCGGCCGCCCACCGCGGGCGCGTCGCTCGGGCGCATCGGGCCGGCGGGGGTGGACGAGACGGTGTCCTTGGATCTGGGGAGCGCGATCACCGGACCTGGGACCTACAGCTTCGCGGTAGTGTCGCCCGTCACGGACACGAACGGCACCCACTTCTTCTCCAAGGAAGGCTCGGCGACCGCTGCGCCGTACCTGAAGCTGAGCTACGAGGGCGCGGATGGCGGCGTGACCGGCGGCGCGGGAGGCGCCGACGCGGGCGCCATCGGAGGCAGCGGCGGGGCGATCGGCAGCGGCGGCTCGCCCGGCGTCACCCCGGACGTCGAGAACGACGAAGAACCCGCCTCGGGCTGCGCGTGCAGCGCACGTCCTCAGGGCCAGGGTTGGCAGCTCGCGGCGCTCGGGCTCCTGCTCTTCGGCCTGCGCCGGCGCCGGGGCGGCGCGAGCCGCTGAGCAGCAGTACGTGCAGGTGATGCTCTCGGCATCTCCGCATCCTCAGCGCGTCGCCGTGGCGCTCGGCGCCGGTGCGGATCCCTTGGTTCTCAACGTCACGCCGACGATCACCGCGGCGAGCACCACCACGCCGAGCACGAGCGCCAGCAGCGCTGCGACACCCGCGAGCACCGCGAGGGTGGGCGGCGGCAGCCCGGGCTGCGGCGGCCGGGTCGGACGCTCGGCGGCGGCCGCCGGCTGACGGCGCGTGGCGGGCTCCTCGGACACCGGCACGGCCCGACGGGCGTCGAGCTCCGGGCTCGAGTCCTCGGAGAGGCGGATGACCCGCGTCGGTGGCTCCGGCTCGGAGGGCACGATGGGGCTCGACAGCGCACCGGAGAGCTCGAGGTCGAGCTTGGGGCTCGCCGCGTTCCCGCCCAGGACTCGCGCGGCGACTCGGCGCAGCTCGTGCTGCATGCTCCTCGCGTCCGCGAAGCGCTCGCGCTTGTCCCACGCCAGCGCCTTGTCCACCAGCACCACCACGTCGGGATCCAGATCCGGCAAGACGCTCCCGAGCGAGCGCGCGGGTGTCGTCGCCGCCAGCACCATCGACTCGTCAGCTGTCTTGGCCTGCTGCACGTGCTGGCCGCAGAGCAAAGTGAACAGCGTGGCTCCGACGCCCCAAAGGTCGGTCTGGTGATCGATGGCCTGCGTCATCCCGCGCGCCTGCTCTGGAGCGAGGAAGCCGGGCGTGCCCAGCATCGCACCCACCATGGTCAGGCTGGTGTTCTGCTGCGCCGACTGGAGGCGGGCGATGCCGAAGTCCAGGACCTTGACCACGCCTTCGGAGGTGAGGAACAAGTTCTCCGGCTTCACGTCGCGGTGGATGATGCCTTGCTCGTGCGCAGCGGCCAGAACGTCGAGCACCTGATCGGCGATCCCCAAGACCTCCGGCAGCGGGACGAACCCGCCCAGCCGCTCGCGGCGCGCCTCGACGTTCTCTCCGTGCAGGAGCTCCATGACCAGGAAGGGGCAGCCGCTCTCGGTCGTGTCGTCGTCGAAGACGGTGACCGCGCCGCGGTGTTTGACCCGGTTGGCGACGTAACCCTCGCGCTGGAAGCGCTTCTTGATGCCCTGGTCGTTGGAGACCTCGGCGTGCAGCACCTTGACGGCGACCTCGTTGCCGTTGCGGTGGGTGGCCTTGTAGACGGCGGCCATCGCCCCGACCCCGATCAAGGCGTCGATGGTCCAGCGCTCCCGGAGCACCGTCCCCACGCGCCTCTCCGCTTGTCGAACCAGGTGGTCCATCTCGAACGAGCGGACCACTCTAACATCCCGGTTCCAACGCGGTCTCGCCGGCCCGGTCGATTGCCTGGTAGCATCCGCCGCCCGATGTTCCGCCAGCCCGAAACCGCGCTGCGCCGCGCGCTCCTCAGCTTCGCGCGGCTCACCTACGAGCGGCACCTGCTCGTGGGGCTCGACGGCAACCTGAGCGTGAAGCTCGGGGACGCTGCCGTGCTCTGCACCCGAGCCGGCTGTCACAAGGGCATGCTGGCGGACGACGACCTGGTGGTCATCGACCGCACCGGGCGCAAGCTGCGAGGGCGCGGCGAGCCGACCAGCGAGATGGCGATGCACCTGGCGTGCTACGACGCGCGGCCGGACGTGGAGGCGGTGGTCCACGCCCATCCGCCCACTTGCGTCGCGTTCACCGTGGCAGGCGTCTCCATGGCGCAGTGCGTGTTGCCCGAGGTGGTGCTGACCATCGGCAGCATCCCCACTCTGGAGTACCAGCGCACCGGCACCGAGGCGCTGGCGCGGCTCGTCGGCGACGCGGTTCACTCCCACGACGCGGTGATGATGGACCGCCACGGCGCGGTGTGCGTCGGGCGCGATCTGCTCGAGGCCTTCTGCCGGCTCGAGACCATGGAGCACACCGCCAAGGTGCTGCTCGCGGCGCGCCAGCTCGGGCAGGTGCGCGAGCTGCCGGCGCACGAAGCCGCGAGCCTGCGCGCGCTGGGCCTCGCGCGCTACGGCGGTCCGCCCAGCGCCTTGCCGGGCCACTGCCAGAGCTGCTCCGGTTGTGGCCGGCCTTCGGCGGAGGGGCTGGCGAAGGCCGCGGGCTTCAGCGTGGCGCGCATCACCGGCGGCGGTAGCGCCTAGGGGGTGTCCCTAGTTCGGTGTGCGACCGAGCGGCTCGATTCGCGCCGCTCGGCGGTCAGCCGAGCCCCGGAATCACTTGAACAGTCTGGTCATGATCAGATCTCGATCCGAAAGTGAGGCGTGAGTGCGAAGACCGGCCGGGGCCGGCGCCCGCCGTTTCGACCGAACGGAAGCGTCGCGTGGCGCTTACTGCCGCCAGCGGAGCGCGAATTAGGGACACCCACTAGTCCAGCACCAGGTTGCGCACGCCCGCGAGCTGCCCGCCTTGGTACCCCCGGAGCGTCACCAGCTTGCCCTGCCACTCGGTGGGCTCCGCGCTGGCGAAGAACGTGTCACCGTCGCTCGGCGCGACGCTCACCGCCTGGCCGTCGAAGGAGAGCTCGAAGCCGTCGATGTCGTCGCCCTGGAGTCGAAGCCCGCCGGCGTCTCTCTTCACCCTGAGCTCGGCCCCCGCGGTCGGCTGCAGGAAGAACGGAGCAACGGCGGCGCTGCCGATCACCCCCAGGATCTTCTCGGCCAAAGTGGCGAGCACCGCTTGCGACGACGAGTCTCCGGGATCGGGCACGGCAGCGGCGAGCAGAAAACGACGACCGTCGGCGGCCTCGATCACGCCGTGGTCGAGCGAATCGGAGCCCGGCACCCAGCCGGGCTTGTGGCAAATGCTCGCGCCTGGCCCGAGCGCGGCGCTCACCCCTTTGGCGAAGAACGAGGGCGTCGCCTTGCACAAAGCGTCGTCGAGCACGATCAGGTCAGCCGGGGCCAAGTCGAAGCGTTCGCCGGCCGGGATCAGCTCGCGGAGCACGACACGCCGCACGGCCTCGGTCAGCTCGAACAGGTTCGCGCAGTTGTTCTTGCCGCTAGCGCACGGATAGCTTCCGGTCGCCGCTCGCGGCGGGATCACCTTCACGTTCCCGCCCTCTGTCAGCGTGTATCCGGGCGGGTTCTTCACCTCGAAGCCGGCGTAGGCGGCCTTGATCGTCGTCTCGGGAAAGCCTCGCTCGGGCGACAGCCACACGGCGTTCAGCTGATCGAAGCCCGCGATGCGGATGGTGCGGTCGTAGTCCTCGTTGGAGCTGATGCGGATGGCGCGATCCACGATGGCGTTGACCGTGTCCGAGAAGCCGCTGTCCCACTTGACGGTCGCGGCGCCGCTGAAGCCCTGGCTCCCGACCCAGTCGAGAGCCGCCAGCGACGACAAGAGCTTGACGGTGGACGCCGGCCAGAACGACTGCGCGAAGGCGCCGCCGCCGTAGTCGAAGTAGGCGTAGGCGAGCCCCAGCGCGTTCTCCTGGACGAGTGCCGCGTAGGCTTCGGTGCCCGCAGGCGGGGTGTAGCCCATGCTCGGCGCGAGCGTGCTCGAATCCAGGACTCGCGCGACCTGCTCGTCCCAGCGCCAGGGTGGCGGCTTGCCGTCGTCGCCGAGCACCACGCGCGGAGCGTCCACACCTGCGTCGGGCACGCTCGGTGCGTCCGAGCCAGCGTCGATCGAAGGGCCCGCGTCGCCAGGTTCGGACACCGCGTCGCTCGAGTCACCGCAGCCGAGCGCGAGCGGCAGCAGCAGGACGGCGGCGAGCGAGCGCATCGGTCGTTTCGAGCAGGATACACGCATCAAGCAAAACTTGCGCAGGCGGTCGTACACCAGGTCGCTATGCTGACCGGAGCGTGAGGTGCGGCCATGTCGGATGACGCCAAGGTGAAGCTCGAGACCCTGCGCTGCCGGCGCACCGGTCAGATGTTCTCGACGGCGGAGCACGCGACCTGCCCCTACTGCACGGCGGACGCTGCGACGATCGCGAAGACCGGCAAGTACGAGCAGTTCTGCGACTACCAGGCCGGCGTCGATCCGGTCCACTTTGGCTTCCCCGACGAAGCGACGCGCAACAAGAGCGGCTGAGCGGGCGAAGCGCTCGAGGTTGGCGGCCAGTATCGCGGACTTCAGGGCTGCGCGGGAACGCTGGCTTGCCTCGGCTCCGAAGTCGAGCTTTCCTCAGGCTATGCGGCGCGCCATTTTCCTCCCGATCGCCTTGCTCGGTTTCGTGGTCTTGCCGAGCTGTGGCAGCGACGGCTCGTCCGGTGGCGGAGGCGGCACCGGCGGCGGCGGCAACTTCGGCAACGTCGGCAACACCGGCGGGGGTGGCACAGGAGGCAACGGCGGTACGGGCGGTCTCGCCGGCAGCGCCGGGCTGGCAGGTAGCGGCGGCGTCGCGGGCGGCACGGGTGGAGTTGCTGGCGCGGCGGGCGGTGGCGGGGCGCCGAGCGGCGGTGGGACCGGCGGCGGTGGAACGGGCGGTAGCGGCAACGTCGGGGGCGACGCCACGATCATCCCCGGCGCCACGAACCGCTTCCTCTTGATCGGGACGGTGGTCACCCCCGACACGACCTACGACGGCCAGGTGCTGGTCGAGAGCGACACCATCACCTGCGCGGCGCCGGGCACGACGTGCGCGGGCCAGAGCGGCGCGACGGGCGCGACGGTCATCGACACCAACGGCATCATCGCCCCAGGTCTGATCGACACGCACAACCACATCCTCTTCGACATCTTCGACAACGACGATTGGGTGCCGCAGATCCCCGCGAACTGCTCCAGCGCGGCCAACTGCGCCACGGGTTACTGCTCCGGGGGGAAGTGCGACTGCGTCGACAACGTGTGTCGCTACAAGAACCACAACCAGTGGCCCGCCGAAGCCGAGTACGGCCTGATGCTCGACTACAAGCAGTGCCTGGAGGACGCCTCGCAGGGCAAACCCATCTGGTGCCCTCAGACCTACGATGGCACCGGAGCCCTCGACTGCGAGATGGACAAGTGGGGAGAGCTGAAGGGGATGATCGCCGGGACCACGTCGATCGTGGGCCTGCCTGGCACCTCGAGCGCCTGCTTCGCGTCGCTGTCCCGGTCAATCGACGTCACTCAGAACGACCTCCCGGGCGACAAGATCCAGACCAGCGCGATCTTCCCGCCGTCCGCGTCCAGCGCCAACGGCGTCTGCGCCAACTTCACCAGCGGCGCCACGGACGCGTACCTGATCCACGTCGGAGAGGGCGTGGACAGCGTCGCGTTGAACGAGTTTTCGACGCTGAACACGGTCACCGATCCGGACGGCTGCCTGCTGGCGCCGAAGACCACCATCACCCACGGCACGGCGTTCACCGCCACCCAGTTCCAGACCATGGCCTCGGCTGGGATGAAGCTCACCTGGTCGCCCGCCTCCAACGTCGCGCTCTACGGTAAGACGACGGACATCCCGGCCGCGATGGCCGCCGGCGTCACCGTCGCGCTGGGGCCCGATTGGTCGATGGGAGGCAGCCAGAACATGCTCGACGAGCTGCGCTTCGCCGACAACTGGGACAACACGCGCTGGGGCGACAAGATCACCACCAAGCAGATCGTGCAGATGGCCACCAAGAACGGCGCGTCTGCGCTGGGCCTCAGCGCCGTGCTCGGCAGCATCGCGCCGAACCTGAAGGCGGACCTGTTCGTCGTGGGCGGAGACGTCACCAAGCCCTACGACGCGATCGTGGCCGCGCGGCCCAAGGACGTGCGGCTGGTGATGGTGGGCGGCGTGCCGCTCTTCGGTGACGACCAGCTCAAGGCGGCCGGCCCTGCCAATCCCGGCTGCGAGACCCAGGACATCTGTGGTCGCTCGAAGTTCCTGTGTGTGGCGGAGCCCAGCAGCGCGAGCAAGCTGAACCAGACCTACGCCCAGATCAAGACGGCGCTCGACAACGCGCTCGTGGATCTCGACAATATCGCCGAGCTTCCTGCGAGCAGCTGCTCGCAGGCGTGCAGCGCGAGCCAGGGCTGCTTCAAGCGCACGTCCGTGGCCCAGGTGGCGGCCAGCGCGTGCACCCCGGCGTGCGGCGCGGGCCAGGCTTGTTTCCAGACCAGCACCTCGGCCGTCGGCTGTCTGAGCGTGAACGCTTGCGCGCCGAAGAAGACGAAGACCTTCACGCCGGTCGCCCCGGTCGTGAAGTGTAACTAGAGCATGCGTCTAACGCGCGAGCGCCATCGGCGCTCGGAGCTCGACGCCGGCGAAGCTCCGGACTCTCTCGACGGAAGCCTCCAGCGCGAACGACTCCACGCCCGCTTCGGTGGCCACCCACGCTCGCCGTCCGCCGCGCTCCACGAGCAGGTTTCGAGGCACCCATTCCTCGGCTCGGGCGAGCGTCGCTCCGAGCTCCGCGCAGCGCGTGGTCGCGCCCGGTGAAGTCGGGACCACGGCCAGCCGGTCGAGCGCCGCGCCGGTGACGGTGACCAGCGCGCCACCCGAAGCGTCCACGCCGACTGAGCGCGGCACGCCGAGCCCGCAGCTGCCAGGGACCGGCCGGAAGCTCCCGGACCCGAGGCTGCCGGCGGTCTCCAGACTCGCGACCGCGAACCCCTCCGGTTCGTCCCCTCGCCTCAGGAGCCACGCGCGCTCGCCGGCCCTGGCCAAGAGAGCGGCGCGCTCGGGCGCCGAGCGAGGCAGGGCGAGCTCGGCGCTGGCCCAGCCCGCGGCGAAGCCGCTGACCCGGTAGACGAGATCCGCGTGCGCTGCACGCCTGAGCGCGAGCACGGAGTCCGCGTCGGGCTCCGCGACGAGCAACGGCTGTGGCAGCGCCCCGCTCGTGCCGACCACGCCAAGGTCGTCGTCGAGCTCGTGCCAGTCGCTGCCGACCTCCCCTCCGATCACCAGCACGCGCGCGGGTGACGCGATTACGCGAACCTCCCCGGGGAAGACATCGGAGCTCGCCTCGTGGGTGAAGTCGGTGCCGTCGAACGCGAGCGCGTGAACGCGACTGCCCTCGACGTCGAATCCCTCGGCGCCCGTCACCAGCACGCGCCGGGTTCGCTCGTCCCACTCGAGATCGACGATCTCGAAGCCGAGGGGCCGGCGCGCCAGCTCGCGCCCCGTGGCGGGGTCGAAGGCGACGAGCTCGCCGGATGCGTGGCGGGCAAATCCGGTGGGCGGGAGCGGCTCCGAGCGCGCGCCGACCTCGACTTGGACGCCGGCGTCGGGCACGCCGTTCTGCGAGGGGCCGCTGGAGCACGCGATGACGGTGAGCGAGAGGAGGAAGAGCTTCGTGGACACGAGCCGGGGCAATTGCATCCGGCGTGCCCGCGGCGTCCGCCCCGATTTTAGGCTTGATCATCCAGATTCGGAGGTGGCGACGGCGTTTTCGCCGCTGGCGATCGCCACTGACGCACCGGGCAGCCGATGAGGCCTCAGTTGGGCTTCGACCCGCGCCCGCCGAGAGCGCACGTCGGGTTGGCCCTGGCGTTCGATGTCGCCCCCGCGGCCACTGAAGCAAGTTGCTCGAAGCCCGGAGGCTAGCCCGAGCAAGGCGGTCGTGCGACGCTGGGCGAGCTGATGGCGGCCGAGAAGCTCACAGATCGCGTGTCATGCGATCTTCGCGTGCCACTCAGCCTGAGATTCGGGACTCTGTCTCCGCTGTCGATCCTGCTCGCCGCCGCGACCTTCGCCTGCGCGCCCGACAGACCCGCCGAACCGCCGGCGGCGGCGCGGGTCTGCCCGGCCCCGCCCGCTTGCCCGGAGCCGAAGGCCCCGGCGATCGCCGCGCTCGCCGGGGTCGATGCCGTCAGCGCCAAGGTGGTGGAGCACTTCAACGCGGGCGACGCCAAGGCGCTGTTCGCGTCGTTCGACCCACGGATGCGCGAGGCCATCCCCGAGGACAAGGCCAAGTCGGTCCGCGAGCAGCTCTTCGCGGCCAAGGGCAAGATCCTCGGTGTCGAGAAGCTCCAACAGGGCAGCTCGGAGCGCACCGGGTTGTATCGCGCTCGCGCCGAGCGCGGAGAGTGGCACCTCAGCGTCACGATCGACAGCGAAGGACGCATCGCAGGCCTGTTCTTCAAGGAGCCGCCAGCTCCGGCCCCGCCCGTGGCGAAGAGCGCCGCGGCGCTCGGCCTGCCGTTCGCGGGGCAGTGGCTGGTGGCCTGGGGCGGCGACCGCGTGGAGCTCAACCAGCACGTCGATCACCCGAGCCAGCGCCGCGCGGCCGACCTGCTCGTCGCCGACAACGCCGGCAAGACCCACCGCGGCGACGGCAAGAAGAACGAAGACTACTTCGCCTACGGCAAGGAGATCCTCGCCGTCGCCGACGGCGTGGTGCACACCGTCATCGACGGCGTGCCCGAGAACGCACCCGGCGAGATGAACCGCTACGTCGCCCCCGGCAACGAGGTGATCCTGAAGCACGCAGAAGGGTCGTTCTCGCTCTACGCGCACCTGATCCCCGGCAAGATCCGGGTCAAGGTCGGCCAGAAGGTGAAGCGCGGCGCGGTGCTGGGCTCGTGCGGGAACTCCGGCAACTCCAGCGAGCCGCACCTGCACTTCCAGCTCCAGGACGGCCCGCTGTTCGAGAAGAGCTGGGGCATCGAGCCGATCTTCCAGGACGTACCGGTCACTCGCGACGGCAAGAGCGAGGTGATGAAGGAGTACACATGGCTCAAGGGCGATCGGGTCGGCAAGGCGAAGTAGCCCGCTCCGTCCGCTAGTTGCAGGCGACCATCGCTCGGTCACCCCAGATCGAGCAGTGCCAGCCGCCCGAGCACGCGGCCTTCACACCATCGCGATTGCGTGTCCCGGCCAGGCAGCGCTCGTGCGAAGCTCGGCGGGCCGATGGGGCTCGGGGCAGATTGAGGCGGTGCTGGTGAGGACGTTGCTCGAAGTCTTTGGAGTCACCGCCCTGCTGGTCTCCTCGCTCGCGGGTTTCGTCGCGGTCTTGCGCTGGCACGACAAGAGGAGGCAGCGGATCTGGAGCGCCGCTGCCGCGCGCATGGGTGGCGAGCTTCGAGTCGAGCCGAACTGGCCCGGCGTGTCGTGCGCGATCTTGGTCGAAATCGACGGCCAACGCGTGGAGGTCCGTGCCGGGCGCAAGCACGAGGTCTTCGCCACGGCCGCCGTGCAGCATCCGGAGGGCTTCATGATGAGCATCCATCCGAAGCCGCCGAGCTGGCTCGCGAGCAAGTCGCCGGTCATGACCGGGGATCCAGTCTTCGACCTCGTCTTCGTGGTCGAGTCCTCCGACCCCGCCCTGTGTCGGGTTTGGCTCGACGACGCGCTGCGGGAGACCGTGAGCCGAGCCGGCGAAGTCTGGGTCGAGGTGCGTGGCGGGCGGGTCCTGGCGCGGAGGACGGTGTTCGATTTTCAGGAGGACGCGCTCGATCACCTGGCACGCGCGACCGCTTCGATTGCCGGCAAGGTCGCCGGAGGCTAGTCCGAGCAAGGCGATCGTTCGACGCTCGGCGAGCGCACGAGCACCATGGCTCCCAGCACACTCGATTAGTCGCCCCAGCCGTCTCGGCGACCGGTCATGCGGTCGCGGGCAGGTGGCTGGCAGGATCGGTCTACTGAGCTTGAATCGTCGGAGTCACGGGCGTGTTGTCGCAGAGTCCCGACCCGGACGGACCGACCCAGAGCTCGATGGTGGCGCCCGCAGTGAGCGCTGTCGGTGACACGGTGTGTTGCGGGTTGGTCGACGTTACGCCGGTGAAGGCGCTGGCGCGGTTGACGTAGACCTTGGAATCCGGCCCCCGGCAGATCCGACCAGCGGAAGGCGTGGTCGAGGTTGTCATGGCGCTCCGCTCAACCCGAAATTCGGGACTCTGTGGAGCTCCCACCATCACGCGGCGCGTCTGGTCTGTCTTCCAGGGAGACGAGCTGACGTCGGAGATGGCGGCGGGCGAGGCGCGGCGCACTCGCGCACGAGAGCGAAGGCCGTGCCAGGCGCGATTTCGCGGGCGCCGGTTGCCCGCTCCTTGTCACGCTCCGATCTCCGCGTTAGGGAGAGGAGCCATGTCCGCGCGCGACATCCACGGCCCGAATCCGCCCTGGGAGCAGGGTTTTTCCGTGGTCGGCAAGCCGCAGCGCAAGGCCGACGGCCTGTCCAAGGCCACCGGCGAGGCCGTCTACACCGACGACATCCAGCTGCCTGGCATGCTCCACGCCAAGACGCTCCGGAGCCCGCTCGCTCACGCGCGCATCAAGCGCATCGACGTGGCGAAGGCGCTGGCGCTGCCCGGCGTACATGGAGTGATCACCGGGCGCGACCTGCCGGAGCGCTACGGGGTCATCCCCTGGACGCAGGACGAGACGGCGCTGGCCGTGGACAAGGTGCGCTTCGTCGGCGATCCGGTGGCGGCAGTGGCGGCGGTGGACGAGGACACCGCAGTGCGCGCGCTCGACCTGATCGAGGTCGAATACGAGGAGCTGCACGCTTTCATCGAGCCGGAGGACGCCGTCGCGAACGCCGAGCCGAAGATCCACGAGGACAAGAAGAACAACGTCAGCAAGCACGTGTTGCTCGACTTCGGCGACGTGGACGGAGCCATCGCCGGCGCCGACGTGGTGGTCGAGGGCGAGTTCGGCTTTCACAGCACCACGCACGCGCCCATCGAGCCGCACTGCGCGGTGGCGCGGCTGTCGCCGGACGGCGTGCTCACGGTCTGGAGCGCCACGCAGATCACCCACTACGTGCACCGCGCCCTGGCCAAGGTGCTGGGCCTGCCGGAGCAGCAGATCCGCGTGATCCAGCCCTGCCTGGGCGGCGCCTTCGGCGGCAAGAGCGATCCCTTCAGCCTCGAGTTCTGCGTGGCCAAGCTGGCGATGCTCACCGGCCGTCCGGTCAAGATGCTCTACACCCGCGAAGAGGTCTTCTACACGCACCGCGGCCGCCACGCGATGAAGCTCCGCTACAAGACCGGCGCCAAGAAGGACGGCCGTCTGACCGGAGTGGACGCCAAGATCCTGATCGACGGCGGCGCGTACAGCTCCTTCGGCCTGGTCACCACTTACTACTCGGGCCAGCTCTTGACGGGCCCGTACGACTTTCCGACCTACCGCTTCGACTCGACGCGCGTCTTCACCAACAAGCCGCCCTGCGGGCCCAAGCGCGGTCACGGCTCGGTGCAGCCGCGCTTCGCCTTCGAGGTGCAGCTCGACGAGGTGGCGGAAGCCCTGGGCATGGACCCCATCGAGATCCGCCGCAAGAACTTCCAGGGCGCGTACACCCAGACGGTGAACGGCCAGCGCATCACCTCGAACGGTTTCCTGGAGTGCCTGGCCGCCGTCGAGGCGGCCAGCGGCTGGAAGAGCCGGCAGGGCAAGCTGCCCTACGGTCGCGGCCTGGGCGTGGCCGGCAGCATGTACATCTCGGGCACGAACTACGCCGTCTACCCGAACGAGATGCCGCAGGCCGGCATCCAGCTCAAGGTCGATCGCTCCGGCATCGTCACCGTGTTCACCGGCGGCAACGACATCGGCCAGGGCTCGAACTCCGTGGTGCGCTACATCGTGGCGGAGGAGCTGGGGATGCTGCCCGAGCACGTGCGCGTGGTGGCCGCGGACACGGACCTGTGCCCGGTGGATCTCGGCGCGTATTCGAGCCGAGTCACCTTCATGGTCGGCAACGCCACCATCGACGCTTGCCGCAAGCTGCGCTCCAGGATCGTGGAGGTCGTCGCCGGGAAGTGGGGCGTCGAGCCGGAGCGCATCTACATGGCAAGCGGCGAGGTCGTGGACCTCCGGGACCCGGAGCACAAGCTGAGCGTGCGCGAGGCCTTCCACCTGGCCGAGGCGAAGCTCGACACGCTGGGCTCCACGGGCTCGTACAACACGCCGGAGCTCGGGGGGAAGTACCGCGGCGGCACCATCGGCGCCTCGCCCGCGTACTCGTTCACCGCGCACATCGCCGAGGTCAGCGTGGACGTCGAGACTGGACGCATCCACCTGGACAAGATCTGGGTGGCCCACGACTGCGGGCGCGCGCTCAATCCCACGCTCGTGGCGGGGCAGATGGACGGCTCCGTCTACATGGGCGCGGCGGAGGCGGTGATGGAGAACCACGCGGTGGACGCTCGCGGTCTGCACACCGGACCGTCGCTGCTCGACTACCCGATCCCGACCACGCTCGACACGCCGGAGATCCAGTCGCTGATCGTGGAGAGCATCGATCCGGAGGGCCCCTACGGCGCGAAGGAAGCGGGGGAGGGCCCGCTGCACTCGGCCATCCCCGCCATCGGCAACGCCGTCTTCGACGCCATCGGCGTGCGGCTGCGAGAGCTGCCGTTCACCCCGATGAAGGTCCTCAGGGCCCTGCGCGAGCAGGCGGAGCGGGTCGAGCGGCGCCGCGAGCGCCAGGTCGCGGCGGCGGAGTGAGGCCATGCTGAGATTGCCGCAGTTCTCCGTCGAGAGCCCGACCACGCTGGACGCCGCGCTGGCCCTGCTCGCGGAGCACGCCGGACGCGCGCTGCCCATCGCCGGCGGTACGGATCTGCTCCCGAACCTCAAGCATCGCATCGCCGAGCCGGAGCTGCTGGTCTCGCTGGCGAACGTGAAGGAGCTCTACGGGATCCGCCTGGAAGACGACGGCTCGCTGGTGATCGGCGCCATGACGCCGCTCGATCAGCTAGCGAGCCACCCGGAGGTCGTGGCGCGCGCGCCGGCGCTGGCGCAGGCGGCGGGAATCGTGGCAAGCCCGCAGATCCGCCGCATGGGCACCCTGGGCGGCAACGTGATGCTCGACACGCGCTGCCGCTACATCAACCAGACGCACTTCTGGCGCCAGGCGCTGGGCTTCTGCCTGAAGAAGGACGGCAGCGTCTGCCACGTCGTGGCGGGCGGGAAGAAGTGCGTGGCCGCCGCCAGCAACGACACGGCGCCGGCGTTGATGAGCCTGGGCGGCGAGCTCCGGTTCCAGAGCGCGGCCGGCGAGCGCCGCACCAAGATCGACGAGCTCTGGAAGACCGACGGGATCTTCAACAAGCGGAGCGGGCTCGACGAGCTGCTCGTCAGCGTGCGCGTGCCCAAGCAGCACGCGGGGCACCGCGGGGCGTACGGCAAGCTGCGCGAGCGCGGCTCCTTCGACTTTCCGCAGCTCGGCATCGCCGTGCGCGTCGATCTCGACGGCGGCAGCGTCGCCGACGCGGACGTCTGCGTGGTCGCGCTCCAGGCGCGGCCGCTCCACATCAAGGACGTGGCCGCGACCCTGTCCGGCACGAAACCAGGAGAAAAGAGCTTCGCCGACGCCGTGGCCAAGGTCGCCGAGCGCGCCTACCAGCAGTGCCACCCGATGCCGAACGTCCCCGGCGATCCCGAGTACCGGCGCGAGATGGTCCCGGTGTACGTGCGGCGCACGCTGCTTGCGGCGGTGGGGCTCGGCGAGCGCCCGCTGACCTGATGTCGGAGTCGAAGAGCAACACCGGCTGCATCGTCGCCGCGATCCTGGGCGGGGTGGGCTGCCTGGGCGCGGTCTTCGTGGTCGGGGTCGCTGCCGCGCTGATGTTCGTGACCCGAGCGGCCCCGGTGCCGGTGGCCACCGCGGCGCCTCCTCCGGTCGGAACCGAAGCGCCGCCGGCCATCGAGAGCGAGCCCGAGCCGCCCGTCGATGAGCCCGACGCGGGGGACCTGCCCTCCGGCGTCAGCGTCGAGACGAAGCACGAGGACTACACCATTCGCGGCGCGAGCGCCGAGGCGCTCCGGAGCGATCTGGCTCGCCTCGGCCCGAAGGACCAGGAAGGCAGTCACCACGCGTACACGCGCTGGCACGTGCGCTGGTCGTATCCCTACGAGCGCAACGCCGGCTCGTGCGCCACGGGCAAGGTCAGCGTCTCGGTCGCGGTCACGTTCATCATGCCAAAGTGGGAGCCCCCGGCCGACGCGCCGGCCGAGCTGGTACAGCGCTGGCAGAAGTACGAGAAGGCGCTCGAGCGTCACGAGAACGGGCACAAGGAGCACGGGCTCGGCGCGGCGAGCGACGTGCTCCGAAAGCTCGAGAAGCTGGACGCCGAGCCGGATTGCGACTCCATGAACCGCGAGGCGAACGCCGCCGCGAACCGCATCGTCGAAGAGTACAAGGCCAAAGACAAAGCCTACGACAAGGAGACGCGGCACGGCGCGACCCAGGGCGCGCGGTTTCCGTGACGGTCGCGTGAGACCTGGTGGGCTGGCCTAATCGCTCGTCCACTCGCTAAGGTGGTCGTCGAGGACTTGGCCCAGGTCGGCTTCGAACCTCTGGAATGCGCTCAGACGCCGCAGGGGCGAGTAGTCTTCGATGAGCTCAGCGACGCGCAGGATGCGCAAGGGGAGATCCCGTTGCAGGCGGGCGCGTCGGCGGCCTCGGGCCTCGGACGCCACAAGGATCGCCTCTCTCAGGACTCGCTTGGGGTCGGCGGTGCTTTCCAGCCCGGACACCGGCGGCAACCCGAGGGGGACTCTGCCCGAAGGGTGGCCTGCGGCTATACGAATGGACGGCTCGTCAATCAGAAGCCAAGCCTCGGACATTCGCACTGGAATGACCGAAACTCTGGCGATGCCGCTGGCGGCACTCACGGCGGCTCTGTCAATCTCGCGATGTCGGACTTCCGGGTCCTCATTCTCAGCGTCGCGGTGAATGAGGAGGAGGTGACATGGGTACAAATCCAGCGCGTACCTCAGGCGCTGGTCCAGCGGAGTCGGATGCACCTCCGCGAATGCGAGCTCGACGAGGGTCTCCTTTCCGCGCGCGCGCAGGGCGTTTGCGATGGCCCACCGCAACGGATGGATCAGTGAACGGTCAGACCGGCCGTCAGCCGCAAAGGTAATGCGAATCGCCACCATCACTGGGCAGCTGCGTTGTCGAAGTGGAACTCCATCTGGTCCCATCGACGGAGCTTCGCCGGTGGCACGTGGGGTGTGGATTGCGCGCGCCACGTGTGCTCGGGGACCTCCACTCGCGCGACGCGCCCGCGCCCTTGGGCACGCTCCACGCCCTCTAGGAAGACGACGTCGTTGGGGTCGACCTCCCTGAAAACCAACGGCGAGTGCGTGTTGACGATCACTTGGCGCAACGGGTTCTCGTCGTCGACTGGTAGGCTGGGATCGACCGCGAAGTCCTTCAGGAGCCTGACCATCGGAGCGACTCTGTCCGGGTGAATGCCGTTCTCGGGCTCTTCGAGGCACAGGGTCCCTTTCGCCTCCGGATCTTCGAGCAGTGTGGCCAGGACCAGGAACCGAAGCGTTCCGTCGCTGAGCGCTCTGGCGGAGTGGAATACCCCATCTGCGCCTTGCACTTGGACGGTGTACGTCTGAAATCGCTTGTCATCCTCCACGCGAACCTGCCGGACTTCCGGCAGAAGCTCCGCGAGCCGGTTCGCGATCTCACTGAGGGCGTCTTTGCCCTTCAGTCTCCGCAGTCGTTCGAGCGTGCCGGCCAAATGCCCCCCACGATGATCGATTCGCTGAGGGCCCGTGTATTCCGACGGGGCGCGCATGGCTGATGGCTCGAGCATGAGCGAGCGCCACGACTGCATCTCCCGGCGTGCGGCGAGGAGGGTTGGAAACTCTGCGGTGGCGCCTTGGATGATCGCGCGGGAGGTTCGAGAAAGTGGCACCTGCCTGACTCGGCCCTGGTGTCCTTCTTGGTGGATGTGCGCGGCATTGTCCGTCGTCGAAAGGAACGGTCCGCTCCTCCTCCCGGTGACGACGCTGGACTTGAACTCCGTCGCAGCCCTGAACCCCATGTGCTTGGCGTCCCCGACCCTGATCGGCGAAAGGCTCTCGTGGGTCAGGATAATCCCGCCGGGTTGGCTTTCGTCGCGCGAGAACGCGATCTCGTAGCGAGCGCTCGAGATGCTCGCTTCGGCCGTCGTCCCGAAGTCATCCTCGACGGAACGTTCCAGGATCATCTCGGCGGTGATCCTCAGCTCGCCGGCATGGTAGTCATCGAAGCTGGTGAACACTGAGGTCACGTCGGCGATGCGTCCTTCCGCTTCACGCATGCGCGTGATGGCTTCCGGAATGGGTACGTCCATGAGCAGTCGCAGGAAGTTGATGACGTCGAACAAATTAGACTTGCCGACGCCGTTCTCGCCGATGAAGCACGTGAACGGACCAAAGCGGACATCGACATCCAGCAGGTTCTTGAAGCCTTGCACGTGAAGCCGCGTAAGCATGGCGCCTTGGTCCAGAGCTTGCCTGGCGTCGGCACTGGACGCAATCTGACCAGCTTTGGCACCAGCCCGCGGCGCGCGAGAAGCTGGACGCCGAGCCGGACTGCGACTCCATGAACCGCGAGGCGAACGCCGCCGCGAACCGCATCGTCGAAGAGTACAAGGCCAAAGACAAAGCCTACGACAAGGAGACGCGGCACGGCGCGACCCAGGGCGCGCGGTTTCCGTGACGGATCTCATTGCCGCCGGGCACTGGCGGGAGCAACATCGGCGCTTCGTGTCGAAGCCGAAGCTGCACTGGACCGTGAACCCTACCCGGGCTGACGCCGGCGCCGATGTCAGCGTCCGCGACCTGACCCGGGGTGAGATGAAGGTCGCGTTCCAGCCCATCGTGGACCTGGACACGGGGATGACCTTCGCGCTCGAAGCGCTGGCGCGCTGCCAGCGGCCGGGGCTCGAGTCGCCCATGGTGCTGTTCACCAAGGCGAGCGAGCAGCGGGCGTCCGGGCGACTCGGTCGGCTGATCCGCGAGGTCGCGTTCACGGAAGTCTCGAGCTTGCCGCTGTTCGTCAACATCCACCCGGAGGAGCTGAGCGAGCGCTGGCTGATCCAGCCCGACGACCCCCTCGGCTTTCACTCTCCGCCGGTGTTCCTGGAGATCACCGAAGCGGCCGCGTTCACCCACTTCGATCTGTGCTCGAAGGTGTTGATGGAGCTCTGCGCGCGCACCGGCGCGCACCTGGTGGTGGATGATTTCGGCGCTGGCTACTCCAACATCCAGCGCATCTTGGACCTCGAGCCCGGGGTCGTGAAGCTCGACCTTGCCCTGATCCGCAACATCCACCAGAAGCCGCGCCAGCAGGCGGTGGTGCGCCACATGGTGGCTTTGTGTACGGATCTGGGCTGCAAGGTCGTGGCCGAGGGCATCGAGATCCTGGACGAGCTCTTGGCCGTGCGCGACCTCGGCGTTCACTACGGGCAGGGCTACCTCTTGGCCAAGCCGGCGTTCTCGCCGCCGGAGGTCAACTGGCCGAGTCAGATGGGCCGGGTCATGGTGCTGTCGCACGGGAACAAGCGCTCGCTCGAGCCGCCGGCGTCCTCCCGGCGCCGCTCGCCGACGATGCCGGCGGCCGCGCCCAAGCCGTCCTCGCTCACCGCCGGCCGGGTGGTCGTCGAGCAAGTGGTGTTCGTCTCTCGGAGCGAGGAGCTGCGTCCGAAGCTACGGCCCAGCCTGGACCAGCTGCCGCGCAAGACGAGCGCGAGCAAGCCCCCGGCGCGTCGTTCGGTCAAGCCGTCCAAGCCGCCTTCCATGGGTCCGAAGAGCCGCGGCAGCCGCGCGCCGGCGCCCATCTCTTCGCGCCGGCCGCCGCGCAAGAGCAAGGCTCCGCCACGGTGAGCCCCCGAGCGCTCGGGTTGTGGGCGGCGCTCGCTCTCGCGTCGTGCGGCAAGGACGAGCGGCTCCTGGTCGAGCCAGGCAGCGGCGGCAGCGGCGGCTTCGCGGGGACACCGGCGGGCGGCGGCAACGCGGGTTCGTCCGGTAGCGGCGGCGCGCCCAAGCTCGCGTCGGTCAGCGCGGAGCGACTGTTCCCGACGCAGGAGAACCCCGGCATCAGCTTCGACGACTGCCTGTTCGGCTCGCCGCTCGCCTTCGAGCACGACGGCACGACGGAGATCGTGGTGGCCCTCGGCGAGCACGTCGTCGGAGTCGAGCCGCTGACGGGCCAGGAGCTCTACCGGGTGAAGCTGCCGGCGAGCGGCGCCGAGCGCGCGTTCGTGATCAGCACGCCGGTCTTGGTCGGGCAGCGGCTCATCGTCGCCTACCACACGACGGAGGCGCCGAACGAGAGCAAGAAGCCCGGTCGCGACGTGATGGACTTCCGCAAGTCGCAGCGGGTCGCCGTGGTGGATCTGGCGCAGCGTGCCCTCGATCCGGCGTTCCCGCCGCTCACTCTGGCCGCAGAGGAGCCGGCGGCCACGGCGGGCAAAACGGTGCTCTTCCGTGCCGACAAGGCGCTGCAACGCGGCGCGCTCGTCCACGTGCCCCAGGCCGACGAGCTCGGGGTGGTCGCGGTGGCCTTCGGCAACGGGCGCGACCTCCAGCCCTGGCACGGCTGGATGTTCGAGGTGTCGCTGGACGCCTGGTCGAGCCTCGGCGCGGCGCAGGCGGTGAGCCGCGTGCGCCTGATCACGCCGGAGCACGACTGCGGGCCGGAAGGCTCGTCCGGCTCGCGCACGCGCATCTGCGGCGGCGGGCTCTGGTCCCCTTCGGGCGTGCTGCTGGTGAACGGCAAGAGCGGTCCGGATCTGATCCTGCCCGCGGGCAACGGGCAGCTCGACCTGCCGCGCGGCGACTTCGCCAACACGCTGCTCCGGGTGCGCCCCGGGGTCGCCTTCGAGCCGGGCTGCGACGCCGCGGCCTGCGCCGGCTTCGATCCGGACCAGCCCGCGCTCGCCTGCGTCGAGTCGTGCAAGAACCTGTTCGTGCCGCGGGTGCCCGCTGGCGATCCGGCGCTCGCGCCGGAGAGCGGCGTGTGCGACGGGCTCGGGATGTTCGAGTGCTGGGAGAAGCTCGACTACGTCGGCGGCAGCACGCCCGCGTCGGGGCAGACTCCGGGCGGCAAGCAGGTGCTGCTCTACCCGACCAAGGACGGTCACGTGTACGTGGTGGACGCCGAACATCTGGGGACGCTCCACCAGCGCAAGAGGCTCGTGGACGTGTGCGGCGCGAAGGGCCACAACTGCCAGGCCGACTGGGCCGGGATGATCGTGACCCAGCCCACGCCGGCGAAGGTCGGGGGCGCCGCGCTGTTCGTGGTCCCGACCTTCATGCCGGACTCTGTGCACACCGCCGGCGTGTTCGGGCTCGAGCTCGTCGACGGAGTGAAGGGACCGGAGCTGCTCACGCGCTGGGTGTTCCCGGAGCCGGAGACGCTGGCGGCGAAGCAGCGCTTCCGCTGGCACCCGTCCCGGGCCACGGTGGCGACCCTGCTCGGCGAGGACACGGTCTGGCTCGTCGAGCCCGGCACCGTCGATCAGATCCCGGGTCGCCTGATCGGGCTGCGCGCCTCCGACGGCGCGTTGCTCGTGGACCAGAAGCTCGCCGGGCGCGGCTTCCGCTTCACCAAGCCGCTGTTCCACGGCGGCGTGCTCTACACCCCGAGCTGCAACGCAGACTTCGGACCGGGCACCCTCGAGGCCCATCGGCTCGTGCCGAAGTGAGCCCGGCGCGCCAGGGACTTGGCCCCGCTCACGCCGCGGCGGCTACGATCCCACGCGCATGCAAAGCCTCAGCTTCGCCCCCCGGACGGTGCGCCGCACCACCCGCATCCCGTGTCAGGTCGTGCGCTTGCGCGACTTCAACCTGGTCGCCGACGTGATCGAGAACGTCTCCCCGGACGGGCTCCTGGTCGGGCCGGCCGACGTCGTCCTGACGGGCGAGCCCGTCATCGTCTCGTTCCAGCTCCCCGGGATCCGCGACTACATCGACGCCGAGGCCGTCGTCGCGCGGGTGGTTCACGGGCGCCGCCCCGGTGAGACCCGGCGCGGGCTCGGCCTGGAGCTGACGGCCATCTCGCCGTTCTCCAAGCTCTTGCTCTCGGCCTATCTGAAGCGGCTCCCGCCCATCCCGCCGGCGTATCGCCACGGGTTCGGGCGGCTGGGCGAGCTGGCCCGCCTGGCCGGCTGAGCGCGCCGCTCGGGTCCGTGGCAATCTCGCGCCGTGCTCGTCGGCATCGTGCTCGCTGCTGGGCGCTCCTCGCGCCTGGGCTCTCCCAAAGCGCTCGCGGTCCTCGACGGTGAGACCTTCGTCGCGCGCGCCATCACGGCGCTCCGCGACGGCGGCTGTGACCAGATCTGCGTCGTGGTGGCGCCGCCCCACGCCGCGCTGATCGAAGCCGAGCTGTCTGGCGTCGCCGTGCTGCACAACCCGAACCCCGAGCGCGGCATGCTGAGCTCGTTGCAGGTCGGGTTGGCGTTCGCCGCGCGTGAGCCTGAGCTCGAAGCGGTGCTCTTCTCACTGCTCGACCACCCGCGCGTGCGTGCCCAGACGGTACAAGAGCTCGTCGCGAGCCATCGCGCCGCCCCGCGCCGCGCGCTGCGCCCAGTGTTCGGCGGACGGGGCGGGCACCCGGTGCTCCTGTCGCTGGATGCGATTCGCGATCTGCTGGCGGCTCCGGACACGGCGTCCCCCCGCGACGTGCTCGGCGCGCTCGGGGATCTGCCGGTGGACGACCCCGGCGTGGTGGACGACGTGGACGTCCCGGCCGATCTCGCGGCGCTCGAGTCAGAGCGGCGTTGACGCACTCGGGCGCCTTCGCTAAACGCGAGGCCGCAACGTGGCTCTCGTCGTCCAGAAGTACGGAGGCACCTCGGTCGGCAGCCTCGACCGCATGAAGGTCGTGGCGGAGCGCGCCCTCGCGTGCCAACGCCAGGGCAACGACGTGGTCCTGATCGTCAGCGCCATGAGCGGCGAGACCAACCGCCTGCTCGGCCTGGCCCACCAGGTGAGCCCCACCCCGGAGATGCGCGAGCTGGACGCGCTGGCGGCGACCGGCGAGCAGGTCAGCGCAGCGCTGGTCGCCATGACCATCCACGCCCAGGGCGGCAAGGCGCGCAGCCTGCTCGGCCACCAGGTCAACATCCAGACGGACGCCGCGTTCACCAAGGCGCGCATCAACACCATCGAGGGCAGCAAGGTCCGGAGCACGCTCGACAAGGGGCAGATCGCCGTGGTCGCGGGCTTCCAGGGCGTGGACCCCGAGGGCAACATCACCACGCTCGGGCGCGGCGGCTCGGACACGTCGGCGGTGGCGGTGGCCGCGGCCATCAAGGCGGACGTCTGCGAGATCTACACGGACGTGGACGGGGTCTACACCACCGATCCGAACATCTGCCCGTCGGCCCGCAAGATCGACCGCATCAGCTACGAGGAGATGCTCGAGCTGGCCTCCCTCGGCGCCAAGGTGCTCCAGATCCGCTCGGTCGAGCTCGCCATGAAATACGGAGTGCCGATCCACGTGCGCTCCTCCTTCAACGACAACCCGGGAACCATGGTCACCAACGAAGAAGGCCTCGAGGCAGTGGTCGTCGCCGGCGTCGCCTACGACAAGGGCGAAGCCAAGGTGCAGCTCATCAACGTGCCGGATCGCCCCGGCATCGTCGCGGCCGTGTTCGGCTCCCTCGCGGAGCGCAACGTGTCCGTGGACATGATCATCCAGAGCCCGTCCCGGGAAGGCGGCACGACCACGGACGTGACCTTCACCGTGGCCAAGACGGATCTCGCCCGCTGCAAGGATCTGATCGAGGAGAAGGCCCGCCAGCTCGGCGGCGCCGCGGTCGAGTACGACCCCGACATCGTCAAGGTCAGCATCGTGGGGCTCGGCATGCGCTCGCACGCCGGCGTGGCTTCGCAGATGTTCAGCCTGCTCGCGGCCGAGGGCATCAACATCCAGGCCATCAGCACCAGCGAGATCAAGGTCAGCTGCCTGATCCACTCGAAGTACACGGAGCTCGCCGTGCGGACACTGCACGACGGCTTCGGCCTGGACAAGGGGCCCGGGACGGGCGGGCAGCACTGACCGCTGCCGAGATCCTGCCGCCGCGTCACGTCGGCTCGGGGTCGATCACGTGCAGGGCGACCTCGGGGTACTGCGTGACGATGATGCCGCGACCGCCCCAGAAGAACGCCGTCACCGGCGTGTCCAGGTAGAGCTGCTCGCCCCAGTCGTCGAGCTTCCACTTCTTCTCCCCGATGCCGTCCACCACTCGCTCGAAGGGCCCGCCGATGCGCTGCGCGAGGTACCCCGAATCCAGGAGCACGCGCCCGGCGGCGTCGACGGCCGAGGTGTCTTCGAAGTGGGCGGGTTCGGGAAACTGGGTCAACGGCCGCGCCGTGCACCGCGAGCGGCACAGGCGGTGGATCTGCGAGCTTTCCCCACAGGAGCCGGCCCTGCTTGCTCGCCCAGCCGAGCGGTGACTATCACGACGGGGATCGCCGCCGGCAGGCGCGAGGGAGGAGAGCTCTGGTCATGAAGAAGCAGCGCACCATCGTGGTTCTCGGCGGCGCGCAGTCGGGTCCGACCGCAGCGGCACGCGCGCGAGAGACCGACGAGAACGCGAGGATCGTCCTGATCGAGCGCGCCGACGCGGTGAGCTACGCGGCCGCCGGTCTCGCCTACCACCTGTCGGGGGAGGTACCGTCCCTCGGGGATCTGAACCGGGAGACGGCAGCTCTGTTCCGCGACGTCTACGGCATCGAGGTCCGGACCGGCGTGGAGGTGACGCGGCTCGACGCCAAGCGTCGCGTCGTCGAGCTCGGAGCGGAGACCCTGGAGTACGACTCGCTGGTCTACGCCCTCGGCGCGGACTCCATCGTGCCAGAGCCGGTCGCGGGTGCGGCGAACGTGTTCCGCTTCCGCACCCTGGTGGATCTCGCGGCGATCGCCGAGCGCGTCGCGGCGGGCAAGCGCCGGGTGGCGATCCTGGGTGGCGGGTTCTTCGGCGTCGAGGCGGCGGACGGCCTGCTCCGGCACCACGCGGACGTCGTGCTCGTCGAGTCGGGGGCGCGCATCCTGGGCGGCTTCGCGCCGGCGGTCTCGGTCCTGGCCGCCGAGGCGTTGTCAGCGCTCGGCGCTCGCGTCGTCACCGGCGCGAAGGTCGTGCAGGCCCAGCGGAACGGCGACGAAGTCAGCGCGCTGGTGCTCGACAACGGGGAGCGCGTCCCGGTGGACTTCGTGATCGCGGCTGCGGGTATCGCACCCCGCACGGAGCTGCTCCGGCGCGCCGGCGCGAAGCTCCTGCCGGACGGGAGCGTGACGGTGGACGCCCGCATGCGCACGAGCCTGCCGGGGGTGTACGCCTGCGGGGTCTGCGCCAGCGTCGAGCACGCCGTGACGGGCAAGCGCGCGCTCATCGCGCAAGCGTCCATCGCCGACAAGACCGCGCAGGTGGCGGGGGCAAACGCCGCGGGCGGCAGGCTGAAGATGTTGCCAGTGCTCGGCACCGCCATCGTGCGCGCAGGCGACGTGGTGTGCGCGCGCACGGGGCTGCCCCACGGCGCCGCCAAGAAGGGCGTCGTCGTCAGCCGCGTACACGCTCCGAGCCACGACAGCTGGTTCCCGGGCTCGTCCCCGATCAGCATCGAGCTCCGGCACGACGCCAAGACGGGGCGGCTCCTGGGCGCCGATCTGTGCGGGAAGCACGGTGTGGACAAGCGCGTGGACGTGCTGGCCACGGCGCTCTCCGGCGGGCTCACCGTGACCGATCTCGCCGAGCTCGATCTCGCCTACGCGCCGCCGTTCTCGGCCGCCCGCGACGCAGTGAACGTGGCGGCGACGGTGGCCTCAGCGAGCCAGCACGGCGACGCACGCGCGGTGGCGCCGGCGGAGCTCCGGCAAGAAGGGAGCGGCGTCGTGCTGGTGGACGTTCGACCCGCCGGTGGCAAGCCGCTGGCGGGTGCCCTTGCCATCCCGCTCATGTCGCTGCGCCAGCGCTTCGCCGAGCTGCCGGACGAGGGGAAGCTCTTGTTCGTGGACGAGGCGGGCCGCGGCGGCTATCTCGCGGCGCGCATCGCCGAGCAGCGGGGTCGAGCGGGCGCCGGCTACGTCTCCGGCGGGCTTCGCTCCCTCGAGCTCGAGCGGGGCGCGGAGTGAGCTGGGCCGAGGCTGCTCCCGCCGATCTCCGGCGGGGGGACCCCGAGCGCGTGTTGGAAGCTGGCTTGCGGAATCACCACGTCTCCAACACCGCCTACCCAATAGCGCACGAGCGGACCTTGTCACCCTATCGGGTGCGCGAGGCCGAGCAGCACCAGGTCGCCGTGTCCGCCTTCGCCGGCATCGAGGACCTGTGCCTGTACGTCCACGTTCCCTTCTGCGAGACGCGCTGCGCGTTCTGCGAGTACACCGTGGTCAAGCGCGAGGAGGCCGCGCGCGCGAGCGCCTACGTGGACGCGCTGCTCGCCGAGCTCGCGCTCTGGGACGCGGCTCTCGGGTTGGGCGAGCGGCGCTTCCACGGGCTCGACCTCGGCGGCGGGACGCCGACCTGGCTGCCGCTCGAAGAGATCGCGCGCATCGTGGAGGCGGTCCGAGCTCGCATTCGGCTCTCGACCGGCGTCCTGCCGAGCATCGAGACGACGCCGCGCATCGCGGCGCGGGAGCCGGACAAGATCGCCGGCCTGCCGAAGCTCGGCCTCGGGCGCATCAGCATGGGCGTGCAGGTCGCCGAGCAGAGCTTGCTCAGCGCGCTCGGGCGCGACGGCAACGGCGTGACGGAGCAGCGCCGCGCCGCCGACAACATCCACAGCGCGGGCTTCGAGCGCTTCAACGTGGACCTGATGTACGGCTTCGCGAGTCAGACCCCGGAGGGCTGGCGCGCGACCCTCGAGCACGCCGTCTCGCTCGGGCCCGACGCCATCACGCTCTACCGCATGCGCTACAAGCTGACGCGCATCTCCCACCAGGCCGCGGAGGTCACGCTGGAAAAGGTGCGCGTGCTCGGGGAGCTGGCGAAGCGCGTGCTCGCCGACGCCGGCTATCACGCCAACCCGGGCAAGACCACGCTCTCTCGCATCCCGGGCGACGTCGGTACCTCCAGCTACCTCACCCGCCGCGTGCGCGACGGTTTGCCCTACCTGGGAGTCGGCCTCGGCGCGCAGAGCTACTCGCACCGGACGCTCTCGTATGCCGACGGCGCCGTCGGCAAGAACCTCACTCCCTACCTGCGCAGCGTCGCGCGAGGCCGACTGCCGCTCCAGGATCTCTACGACCTGCCGCGCTGCCAAGCGATGGCCAAGATGTGCGCCGTCAGCTTCTACTTCGGCGAGATCGACCGGCGCGCGTTCGCGGACAAGTTCGGGCTGGAGCTCTGCGACGCCTTCCCGGACGAGATCGCCTTCCTGCTCGGGCGCGGCCTGATGGAGTGGACGGAGCGCTCGCTCCGGCTCACGCCGGAGGGCGCGGCGAACGTGAACGGTGTGATCTCGCTGTTCTTCGCCCCCAGCGTGCAGGCCTACCTGGTCGAGCGCGACCCGGAGCGGGCCGAGGATTTCGCGCGGCAGCGGCGCATTTCGCTGCGCGTGGCCGGCGCGGAGGCGAGCGGTGTTTGACTTCGCGAACGTGCTGTTCGCGGGGCCCTGCAACCGCGCCTGCCCGTTCTGCATCGGCAAGCAGGTGCCCGAGCGAGCGAACCGCTCGAACCTGAAGGTCTTTCCGCCGCGAGGCCTCGACGCGCTGATCCGCTGCGTGAACGAGCACGCCATCCCGGAGATCGTCTTCACCGGAACCACCAGCGATCCGCAGCTCTACCGCTACGAAGGCGAGCTCCTCGCGCTCCTGCGCGAGCGGCTTCACCCGAACGCCCGCTTCTCGGTGCACACCAACGGCGCGCGAGCGCTCGAGCGGCTCGAGGTGTTCAACCGCTACGACCGAGCTTGCCTGTCCCTGCCCAGCCTGGACCCGGACGTGTACGAGAAGATGATGGGCTCGCGCCGGGTGCCGGACCTCGGCGCCATCCTCCGCGAGGCGCGGATCCCGGTGAAGGTGTCCGCGGTGGTGAACGAGCACAACGCCCACGACATCTCTTCCTTCCTCGACCAGTGCGCCGAGCTGGGCGTGCGTCGCTTCGTGGTGCGGCGGCTGTTCGGTCACACGCGGCGCTGGCTAGTCCTGCCGGGGCATCGTCCGGTGCGCTTCCACCGTGGTAACCCGGTGTACGACTACCGGGGCATGGAGGTCACCTGCTGGGACTTCGACGACGCCACCTCGCGCAGCGTCAACCTGTTCGCCGACGGGACTCTTGGCACCGAGTACCTGCTGACCGAGACGAAGGCGCTCCGGCGCCGACCGGTCGAGGCCCGCGCCGTGGACTGACTGCGCGCACCACGTGCGCCCGCGGGCGAACCTCCCGAAAACCCTCGGCGGCCGCCGGAATGCCTGGCCAACGCCAGCAAATCGTCGCAGGATTGCCGGACGTGGCGTGCTACGCCCGTCGTCTGCGGTCGGTGCTTTGCCGGTCGCAACTTGCTTTCCCGAGGAGCGACACATGAAGCCGTTGTCGGTGGCACTGATGGGTATCGGTCTGATCGCGCTCAGCGCGATGGGTGCATGTCGCGCGGAGAGCGGCAGCTCCGGAGGCGGCTCCGGAGGCGGCGGCAACGCGGGCGGCTTCGGCGGCGCCGTGGGTGGCCAAGCCGGCAGCAACACCGGCGGCGGAAACACCGGCGGCAGCGGTGGCGGCAACACCGGCGGCTCCTCCGGCGACGGCGGCAGCTGCGCGCCGGGCGCCAAGGAAGACACCGACGCGATGTGCTCCGACGGCTGCGACAACGACAACGACGGCTTCACTGACTGCGAGGACTTCGACTGCGAAGGCAAGCCCACGGTGTGCCCCGCGGGCCCCGTCGAGAACTCGAACGCGCTCTGCTCGAACGGCACCGACGACGACGGCGACAACAAGATCGACTGCGACGACTTCGACTGCAAGGACCGCCTGGTCTGCAAGGGCGAGAAGACGAACGCCGCGTGCAGCGACGGCAAGGACAACGACGCTGACGGCAAGATCGACTGCGCCGACACCGACTGCCAGAAGGAAGCCATCGTGGTGTGCAACGGCTCGACCCCGGTGAGCCCGCTGCCGCCCAAGGCCAACTGGCCCGCGCTGGTCAAGACGAAGTGCAGCGACGGCACGGACAACGACAGCAACGGCTTCACCGACTGTGGCGACTTCGGCTGCCTCGACGCCATCGAGGCGGTGGACTGCAAGGACATGCCGGTCGAGGGCGACAACAAGACCTGCTCCGACGGCATCGACAACGACAAGGACGGCAAGATCGACTGCGCCGAGAAGTCGTGTCAGTCCGAGGGCATCGTGGTGTGCAGCAAGACCTCGCCGGGCCAGCCCGCGAGCCCGATGCCGCCCGAGTCGCAGTGGCCGGCCCTCGCCGACGCCGAGTGCAGCGACACGAAGGACAACGACACCAACACCTTCGTCGACTGCAAGGACTTCGGCTGCTCGAAGAACCCGGTGGTGACCGTGTGCAACGCCGAGGCCAACGACGTCACCTGCAAGGACGGCAAGGACAACGACAACAACGGCTTCACGGACTGCGACGACTTCTCGTGCTCGCAGAACGCCTTCGTGACGGTCTGCGTGACCGAGAGCAGCTACGCCGAGTGCAGCGACGGCAAGGACAACGACAACAACGGCTTCGCCGACTGCGACGACTTCTCGTGCAACCCGAACACCGGCACGAAGAACCTCGCCTGTCAGTGACGGGGGCTGGGGGCAGCCGCGGGAGCTGCCCCCCTTCGCCCGGCACGGGCCCATGATCCCCAAGAACCTGCTCGTCGTCGGCGCCACCGGCATGGTCGGTGGCCTCGTCCTACGAGGCGCGCTCGATGACCTTCGCGTCGGTCGGGTCACTGCCCTCGGCCGGCGCGCGACCGGCGTGAGCCACCCGAAGCTCGAGGAGGTCCTGCAGGAGGACTTCCTGGACTACTCCGGCGTGACCGCCGCGCTCGAGCGCAAGGATGTCGCGCTGTATTGCCTGGGCGCGTACACCGGGCAGCTCCCGGACGACGAGCTCCGGAGGGTCACGCTCGACTACACCGTCGCCTTCGCGCGGGCGCTGTTCGCCCGGAGTCCCGGCGCGACGTTCTGCTTCCTGAGCGGGCAGGGCGCCGATCAGACCGGGAAGAGCCGCATGGCGTTCGCGCGCTACAAGGGCGCTGCCGAAGCAGCGCTCCTCGGCAAGGGCTTCCCGCGCGTGTTCATCTTCCGTCCCGGCTACATCTACCCGGTCACACCTCGTATCGAGCCGAACTTCAGCTATCGCTTGATGCGCGGGCTTTATCCGGTGCTGCGCGTCGTCTACCCGAACGTCGGTGTCGCTTCCGACGTGTTGGCAGCCGCGATGTTGAAGGCAGCTCTCCAGGGAGCTGCCGTCGCGCCCGTGCTGGAGAATCGCGACATCGTCGCGCTCGGGACTGCCTAGCCACGAGCGCGGCGCCGAGGCTCTCCCCAGCGCCGACTCGCTCGACGCCGATCACATGCTCGGCTGGAACAGGCCGAGCACCGCGCCCGTCGGATCCTGCACGGCGGAGATGCGCCCGACGTTCGGCACCTCGATCAGCGGCATGAGCACCTTGCCGCCGAGCTTCGCCACGCGCTCGTTCGCCGGCTCGAGCTTCTCGACCACCACGTAAGTCAGCCAGCTCGGCGGCATGTTCTCTGCCTTTTGCACGTCGGCGACCATCGACGCCTCGGTGCCGAGGACGGTCATCCCGGCGCTGGGCCCCGGCTTCTTCTGCCAGCCGAACACCTTGGCGTAGAACGCCGCGGCGCGATCGATGTCGGTGGTCGAGAGCGTCTCCCAGCAGAACTCGTGGACGCCGGGGCGCTCCGGCATGGGCGGGCCTTCGCTCTCGCCCTTGAGCGCGGCGATGGCCGCGCCCGCGAAGTCCACGAACACGGTGAAGCGGCCGACGTTGGGGATGTCCGTCGGCGGGACCACCACGGTGCCGCCCTCGGCCGCCGCCGTCTTGGCCACCAGGTCGGCGTCCGTCACCGAGACGTAGGAGAGCCAGGCCGCCGGCGCGTCCGGCATCGGCTTCTTCATCAGGCCGCCCAGGCCCTGCTCGCCCTTCTTGATGATGGTGTAGGTCATGTCCCCCATGGGCATGTCCTCGAACTTCCAGCCGAACAGCTCGCCGTAGAAGCCCTTCGCCCGGTCGGTGTCGTCCGTCATGATCTCGCGCCACACGACGCGACCGATGTTGTGATGAGACATGCTTCCTCCTCCTTGGCCGCCGCGCTCAGCGCCAGCGGGATATGTCGCCTAACATATTCTCGGGCGGAAGGAACGCCCTCGGGTTATCCTCTCGCCTCGGCATGCCGTATTCTCCGGAGCACAAGCCGAAGACGCACGCGCGCATCGTGGCCGTCGCCTCCCGGCTGTTCCGCCAGGAGGGCTTTCAGGCGACCGGGGTGGACCGCCTCATGTCGGCCGCCGGGCTGACTCGCGGCGGGTTCTACGCCCACTTTCGCGACAAGGCTCAGCTCCTGATCGAGTCGCTGGAGCGCGCCTTCGACGAGTCGCACGCGAACCTGCTCGAGCGCGGTCACGAGGAGCTCGAGGGCGAGGAGTGGGCGCGCGCCGCCAGCAGGCGCTACCTGTCGGACGAGCATCGCGCCGGTCTCGCCGACGGCTGCGCCGTGCCGGCGCTGGGCGCCGAGGTCGCCCGCGCGCCGAGGTCCGTCCAGAAGGTCTTCGCTCGACGCATCGACGGGTTGCTGGACGCCATGGCCGAGCGGCTGGGCGGTGGGGTACGCGCGCGCCGCCGCGCCATCGCGCTGCTCTCGTCCTGGGTCGGCGCGCTGGTCCTCGCGCGAGCCGTCGGCGACAAGGATCTCGGCGCGGAGATCTTGGGGGCCGTCCGCGCCGAGCAGGCGGGCGCTCGGCGGCGAGCGCGCTGAGCCGGCGGCTTTGTTGCGCCCGCCGACATTTGTTGGCGTCGCCCGAGCGCGCGCGTCTACGATCCGCCCGTGGTGTCCGATCCGCCAGAGTCCAGCGAGTCGCTCCCGAGACGGTTCGGGCGCTTCGTGCTGTTCGACAAGATCGGCGAGGGCGGGATGGCCCGCATCTACCTCGGACGTCAGAGCACGGAGCTCGGCGGTGAACGTCTGGTGGTGGTCAAGCAGATCCTGCCCATCCTGGCCTCGAGCCAGGAGTTCTCGAAGCTCCTGATCGAGGAGGCGAAGCTCGCCGCGGGGCTCTCCCACGGCAACGTCGTGCAGGTCATCGACCTGGGTCGTGAGGACGACGTGCTCTACATCGCCATGGAGTACGTCGAGGGCTTCGATCTCTCCGACCTGCTCAAGCGCTGCTCGCGGACCAAGACGCCGCTGCCGGTGGAGTTCTCGCTCCTGATCGTGATCGAGACGCTGCGCGCCCTGGAGTACGCGCACCGCAAGAAGGACGAGCACGGGCGGCCGCTCGGCATCGTGCACCGCGACGTGTCGCCGTCCAACGTGCTGGTGAGCTTCGACGGCGAGGTGAAGCTCTGCGACTTCGGCATCGCGCGCGCGATGGGCGTGGGCGCCGAGCTGCCGACCGAGGCCATCCAGGGCAAGGCCGGCTACATGAGCCCGGAGGCCGCGGCGGGGGGCAGCGCCGACGCGCGCTCGGACGTGTTCGCGGCCGGCGTCATCTTGTGGGAGCTGTTGGCCGGCCGTCGGCTCTACCGAGGCGAAGCGGGCAGACCGCCATCGCTCGAGCAGGCTCGACAAGCCGAGATCCCTCCGCTCCCGACGCGTGGGCTCGCAAACGAAACGCGCTTGCACCGGATCGTGATGCGCGCACTGGCGCGTGACCCCGCCGACCGCTACCCGAGCGCGCGCGACTTCCTCCGCGAGCTCGAGGACTACGCCGGCGAAGCCGGCATGCTGGCGAGCCCGCTGCGTGTCGGTGAGTGGCTGATGGCGAGCTTCGGCGCCGAGATCGTCGAGCGCCGCCGCAGCCGCGAGCGCGCGGCCAAGCGCCACGCCGAAGGCGCGGGCAACGCCGAGCTGGACTCGCTGGCCGGGATGGCGGCGCCGGCCGTGCCTCCGCCCGCCCCGCCGCGGGAGCCGAGCGCCGAGGAGCTGCCGCTGCCGCCGCGGCTCGAGCCGTCCCCGCCCTCGCTGGTCGGAGTGGCCCACTCGCGCCGCTCAGAGCCCGAGCCCGCGGGCGAAAGCCGCGGCCCGAGCTTCGTTTTGTGGATGCTGATCGGCGTCGTGCTCGCGGTGATCGTTATCGCCGTGGTGATGCGGTAGATCCCCGAGCCGTGCTCCTCGCTCGCGTCTCGGTGCCGGTGCCGCTCGGGCAAGCGTTCACGTATTCGGTGCCGGCCGGGCTCGAGCTCCGTCGCGGCGCGCGCGTGCTCTGCGATTTCGGCAGGCGGCGGGTGCTGGGCGTGGTGCTCGACGTCGCCGAGCGTGAGCCGGACATCGCCGTGGACAAGATCCGCCCCGTGCGCGCGCTGGTGGATCCCGAGCCGGTGCTCCCGGAGGAGCTGCTCGACTTCTTGCTGGAGCTCGCGCGTTACTACCTGGCGCCCATCGGCGAGGTGATGCGGCTCGCGCTCCCGGCGGTCGAGCGCAGCGCGGCCCGCGCGCTCGGCAGAGAGGCCAAGCTCGACGCCGTCGGACGCCTGGTGCGGGTGGCGCGCGCGCTGCCGCTGCCCTTGCCCGCCGAGGTCCGCGGTCAGGCGCGTGCCGTCCACGAGCACCTCCTGTCGAGCGGCCCCAGCGCCGTGTCCGCGCTGTCTGCGCGCTGGGGCAACGCCCGCGCGGCCGTGAAACGCCTCGAAGGGCTGGGCCTGGTCGTGGTCGAGGAGCAGCCGGACGCTCGCGATCCCTTCTTCTCGCTCTCCGTCGAGCGGGACACCCCGCCGGTGCTCACGCCGCCGCAGGAGCGCGCCGTGCGGGCGATCACCGAGCGACTCGGGCAGCGCGGAGCCTTCCTGCTCGACGGCGTCACGGGCTCGGGCAAGACGGAGGTCTACCTGCGCGCCGTGAAGCAGACGCTGGAGCAAGGCGGCGGGGCCATCGTGCTGGTCCCGGAGATCGCGCTCACGCCGCAGCTGGTGGGGCGTTTTCGCGCGCGCATCGGCGAGCGCATCGCGGTGATGCACAGCGGGCTCGGCGACGCGGATCGGCACGCGATGTGGAAGTCGCTGCGCTCCGGCGCCGTCAAGGTCGTGGTCGGCGCGCGCTCGGCGTTGTTCGCGCCCGTCGAGAGGCTGGCTCTGATCTGCGTCGACGAAGAGCACGACGGGTCCTTCAAGCAGGAAGAAGGCGTGCGCTACAACGCTCGCGACATGGCGCTGCTCCGGGCCCACCGCGCCGGGGCGGTGGCGGTGCTCGGCTCGGCGACGCCGTCGCTCGCGAGCGAGCTCGGCGTGCGTGACGGCAAGCTCGAGCGCCTGGTCTTGCCCGAGCGCGCGCGCGCGAGCGCGAGCCTGCCTCGCGTCGAGCTGGTGGACCTCAAGCGCATCGGCCCCGGTCCTTCGGGGCACCGGCTCCTGAGCCTGCCGCTGCACCGCGCGCTGGAGCAGACGTTGGCTTCGGGCGGGCAGGCCATCCTGTTCCTCAACCGGCGCGGCTTTGCGCCGAGCATCCTGTGCGAGGCCTGCGGAAAGGTCGCCGAGTGCCCGAGCTGCGCCGTGGCGCTCACGCTCCACCGGAGCGGTCGTCCGCGGCTGCGCTGCCACTACTGCGATTACGAAGCGGCGCTGCCGGACAAGTGCCCGAGCTGCGGCAGCGGGCGTCTCAGCGAGGAGGGGGCCGGAACCGAGCGCATCGAGGCGGCGCTCGCGGAGACCTTTCCGAGCGCGCGCGTCGCGCGGCTCGATCGCGACGTGGCGGCTGGAGCGAAGAGCGAGAAGGTGCTCGACCGCATGCGCAATCGCGAGATCGACGTGCTGGTGGGCACGCAGATGGTCACCAAGGGGCACGACCTGCCGGACGTGACCCTGGTGGGCGTGCTCAACGCCGACGCCGCGCTGGCGATGCCCGACTTCCGGGCGGCGGAGCGGGCGTTCCATCTCTTGGTGCAGGTGGCCGGCCGGGCCGGGCGCGGGGACGTCCCGGGGAAGGTGCTGATCCAGACCTGGCAGCCCGACCACCCGGCGGTGGCGCTGGCCGCCAAGCACGACGTCGCGGGCTTCGTGGAGCGCGAGCTCGCGGACCGACGCGAGCTCGGCTACCCGCCGTATCGGCGCATCGCGCTCGTGCGCGTGGACGCAGTGGACGAAGCGCGGGCGCGCGAGGCGGCGCACAGGCTCGCAGAGGTGGCCCGCCGTGCCGCCGGCCCGAAGGTCGAGATCCTGGGCCCCGCGACCGCCCCGCTGCCCCGCCTGCGCAACCGCTATCGCTTCCGCTTCATGGCGCGATGCGAGGAGCGCGCGCTCCTGCGTCCGGTGCTGCTCGCCGTGGCGCGCGCGCCGAGCGACCGCGCCGTCCGCGTGGTCATCGACGTGGACCCCGTCAACATGCTGTGATCGGACCCGTGATGTCCCGCCCCGGGCCCCGCCTCGCCAGAATCTGCCTCGCGCTCGCCGTGCTGGGCGCGCCGCGCCTGGCGCGGGCCTACGAAGAGCAGTGGCACTTGGGCGGCGGCATCGGCGCGGCCAAGTTCATCGAGTCGGACATCGGCACCGCGCCGATGCTGGGCGTCCACGTCGCGTACGACATCTCGGACATGTTCGATCTCCGCCTCGAGCTCGGCGCCGCCGAGCACCAGCTGGTCGAGAGCCAGCCCACCCGGCTCTACTCCGCAGCGGCCGGCGTCGTGTACAAGCTCGACGTGCTCGAGTGGGTGCCCTACTTCGGAATCCTGGGCGGGTATTACGCGTTCACCGGAGGGCCATGGCCCGCCCACTTGAAGCAACGCGAGCTCGGCGTCTCGGTCCCCCTCGGGCTCGACTACACGCTGTCGCGGACCTTCGGCCTCGGCGTGCAGGTCGCCTACGTCGGCTTCCAGAGCGACCCGCTCGGCGGGGTCGGGGACGCGCCGTACTTCACCGCGCTGCTCCGGGCCGAGTACCGCCTCGGCTGGTGAGCCGGCGGGCCGGGATTTTCGGCCGAGCCCGCGGGGCGTGCTAGGAAACCCGGGGTCATGCGGCGCCTGGGATCCTTCGCCTCGATCGCGCTGGTCTTCGCGGCCTGCGCCCGCGGCTCCGGCCCGCCGCCGTCCCCCAGCGCGTCGGCGCCCCCCGCCCCCTCCGCCGCTCCGCCGGACGCCGAGGCCAGCGCGGCCGTCCCCGACATCTCGCCCAGCGAGTGGGCCGAGGCCATTCGCCTCGGGCGCTTCGCCGACGCGGCCAAGCTCATCGACGCCCTCGGCGCCGGGCGCGACCGACCCGAGGTGCGCTTCGCGCGGGCGCGAGTGGCTCGCGCGCTCGGCGACGACAAGGAGGCCGCCCGGCTCTTGGACGGTCTGGAGCGCCAGCTCGGAGTCTTGGCCGACGAGATCGCCGACGACCGCGCCGAAGCGCAGGCCAAGGTCGGGCCCTTCGAGCCGGCCGCGCGACACTTCGAAGCCAAGAAGACGGCGAGCGCGCTCACCCGCGCGGCGCTCGCTTGGGAGCGCGCCGGCAAGCTCGACGAGGCGCGTCGCGCCGCGGATCGCGCGGTGGGCCTGGCCACCGCTGGCAACAAGGCGAAGCAGAAGAAGAACGGTCCGAGCCGCGTGGAGATCGAGGCGCGCCACGCCCGCGCGCTGATCGCGGAGAAGCAGGGCGCCGCGGACATCGCCAGCGCCGAGCTGCGCTGGCTCGCGACGTTCGCTCCCGCGGCGGAATTCGCCAGCGACGTGGACGCGCGCTTGGAGAAGCTCGCGCCGAAGCGCGCGCTCAGCAAGCGCGAGCGCTACGAGCGCGCGCTGGCGATGGCGCGAGCAGGCAAGGTCGAGCTGGTGGAGCGAGAGCTCTCGGCCATCGACAAGGCAGACGGCCCCGGCGTGACCAAGGCCGAGGCGCTGCACGCCAAGGGCTGGGCGCTCTACCAGGCCCGGGACTTCCTGCGGGCCGCCGAGGTCCTGACCGAAGCGTCTCGCCTGGGCGGCGAGCACGCGGCCCACGACTTGTTCCACGCTGCGCGCGCTCTCTCCCGCGCGCACAAGGACGACAAGGCCATCGCCGTCTACGGAGAGGTTGCGCGGCGCTTCAAGACCAGCCCTTACGCGGAGCAGGGGCGTTTCCTCTCTGCGCGTCTGCTCTACGTCGGCGGGCGCTGGAAGGAAGCCGCCAACGCCTACGCGGCCTACACCAAGCGCCACGCCAAAGAAGGGCGATTCTCGGGGCAGGTCCACTACGAGCAGGCGGTCGCCTGGCTGGCCTCGGGCCAGCACGACAAGGCCGCCAAGACGCTGGCCAAGCTGGCCGAGATCGAGACCAACGATCACGAACGAGCGAGCATTCAGGAGCTGACCGGGGTCGCGCTGGAGGGCGCGGGAAAGAAGCCCGCCGCGGCGCGTGTGTACCAGAAGGTCGTCGAGGAACGCCCGCTCTCCTTCGCCGCCCTCGCGGCGTCCACGCGCCTCGCCAAGCTGGGTCATCCCGCGCCGCCGCCCATCGAGCCGCCGAAGCTCGGTCCGGTGCGGGGCGAGCTCGCGGTCGAGCTCCCGGCCAAGGCGCGCCTGCTCCACTCGCTGGGCTTCGACACCGACGCCGAGCAGGTGCTCGAGAGACAAGAGGAAGACATCCGGCGCAAGTACGCTCCGCGGGGAGACGAGGCCCTCTGCCGCATGTACGGTGAGCTCGGTCCGGCCGCGCGGCGCTACCGCGTCGGCCAACGCGCCGCGCGCCCCACCGACCTCGCCCGCGCGCCCGCGCCGGACACGCGTTGGATCTGGGACTGCGTCTATCCGAGGCCCTACGAGGAGCTGGTGCGCAGCGCCGAGAAGCAGTGGGGGTTGCCCAACGATCTGCTCTACGCGGTGATGCGTCAGGAGAGCGCGTTTTCCCCGACGGTAGTCTCGCCCGCGAACGCGGTCGGGCTCTTGCAGCTCATCCCACCCACGGCGCGGAACGCCGCCAAGGAGCTCGAGCTCACCTTCGAGCCGCTCTTGCTCTCGAACCCCGCGTACAACATTCGCCTGGGCAGCTTCTATCTCTCGAAGGTGCTCGGGACCTTCGGCGGCAACGTGGCCCTCGGCGCCGCTGCGTACAACGCGGGTCCGAGCGCCGTCAGTCGCTGGCTGGAGACCGGCGAGAAGCTCCCCCTCGACGTGTTCGTCGCGCGCATCCCGTACGACGAGACCCGGGTGTACGTGGGCCGGGTGGTCGGAAACCTGGCGCGGTACGCCTACCTCGCCGGTGGGGACGAAGCCGTGCCGCGCCTCGCGCTCGAGATCCCGACGGGGCTACGGGCGGGCGAAGCGGCGTACTGAGCCCGGTGTGGCCTCGGGGTCACACCCCCGCGATCGCTCTGCCCCGGCAGCCTGAAGCCTGCCCCGGGCATTCCCCGGCAAAAGACCTGCGGCCCAGATGTTGCTGTGAGGGTCCGCCATCGGGAGGCATGCAATGAAGATCGGGCTCATTTCCCTCGCAATTCTTGCGGCAGCCACGGGCTGCTCGCAGAAGGAAACCACCTCGTCGTCGAACATCCGCACCAAGGGCATCGCGGCGACCATCACGGTGACTGCAAACGCTTCTTCGTCCGAGGTCCAGGCCATCCTCCGCGTCGGCGGCGACGAGAGCAACACCTACGTGATCCTCGAGAACGGCGACAAGCTGGTCTGCGACGCCGGCGGCGAGAAGAAGGACATGCAGGCCGAGTCGGAGGGTGTCTACCTCACCAGCTTCCCGACCAACGCAGCCGAGACCGAGTTCAAGGTCATGCTGGAGCGCGAGGAAGACGACGACGCGCTGGGGAACGTGGCGACGTTGCCGGCGCCGTTCACCATCGGCGCGCTTCCGACCAACAGCCCATCCCGCGCCAACGACGACCTGGTGCTGACCTGGGATCCGTCCGGCAGCAACGACGACATGTCGATGAAGATCACTGGGTCGTGCATCTTCGACAAGGAGATCGACATCCCCGGAGACTCGGGGACTCACACCATCGCCAAGGGCACGCTCGATTCCACCGGCGGCAGCTCTCCAGAGGCGTGCGACCTGGACATCGTCATGTGGCGCACGCGCAAGGGCACCACGGACGCGAACCTCGACTCGGAGAGCCGGATCCAGGCGTTGCAGCGGCGCACCGCGAAGTTCGCCTCGGCGCCCTGAGCTGGTTCAGTACTTCCCGATCTCGAACGCGCCGAAGCGCACCGTGGACGTGGCGAGCGCCCGCGGGCCGTCGGCGCCCCAGTGTGCGGAGAACGCGTCGCGGAGCACCAGCTCCGCGACCTTCCCGCGCGGGGAGAAGCCCCACTCGGCCTCCTGCGACATGTCGTCGGGATCGGCATACAGGCGCCAGACGAAGAAGCCGGCGAAGCTCGGCTCGTCGAGGAAGGCGGACAACAGGGCGTAATACGCCTCGGCCTGCGCGAGCTCGTCGACCACGACGTTGCTCATGCCGTCGGGCCACTCCCAGGGCTTGATGGCCGGGTTGGGCCGCGTGGTGTAGCCGAACTCGGTGAACATGACCGGCTTGTCCCAGCTCCGGGCCAGCGCTCCGAGCTTGCTCGCCACACTGCGACCCCCTGCCATCAGCTCGGCGCGCGTCGCGCCCTCCTTCTCGGCCAACGGAAAGAAGGCGTTGATGCCGATCACGTCGAGCTCGCCGAGGATGACCGTGCGGTCCACGTCGTCCCAGTTCGCGGCGTAGGTCAGGAGCCCGGGGTACACGCTGCGGACGTCTCGAACGAGGGCCGAGAAGCTCGGCGCCCGCGCCGTGGTCAGCCAGCTTCGGAGCTCGACGCCCACCGAGAGCATTTCCACTCCGGTCTCGGCGGCGAGCTTGGCCCAGCCGAGCAAGAACTCGCGGTAGCTCGCCGCCCAGGCCTCCCAGCGCTCGTCGCTGCCCGGATCGATCAGCGCGCGCCAGCCCCCGGTCTCGACCCACAAGTGCGGCACCAGGAGCACGCGCAGGCCGGCCTCGTGAGCTTGCTCGATGGCACGCTTGGTCGCGACGCGGTTCTCGGCGTGGTCGAGCTCGAAGGTCGTGGACACGCCGGTCGGCGCCAGATCCCAGACGCGCCCGAACGGCGTCAGGCTCACCCAGGTCGCGCCCATGCGCCGCGCCTCGGACAGAGTCCGCTGGTAGGCCTCGCTGCCGTAGCCCTTGTTCGGGTGGAGCGCGCTCTCGATGGGACCGATGGTCACGCCGCGCACCGCGCCGAAGCCGCTCTCCTGCCAGCCGGTCGCGCGGGGCGGCAGCGCGGCGCGCTCCACCCGAGGCGAGGCTTGGAGCGACGAGGGCGCGACCCCGATCGCCGCCGCGAGCAGCCATGCCCTAAGTGCCATGTTGTCCGCGCGCGAGGGTCTCCAAGGCAGCTTCGCCGAGCAAGCGCAGCTCGGCCGTCGCGAGATCGGCGCCGGCCTCGAGCAGCGCCGCCTCGGGGAAGCTGTGCGCGACGCCGACGCAGGTGAGGCCGGCGGCCTTCGCCGCCCGCACACCGGCCAGCGAGTCCTCGATCACCAACACCTGGTGGCGCCGTACCGCGGGCAGCTGCGCGAGGGCCTTCTCGTAGCCCTCGGGATCGGGCTTGCAGCGCGCGACGTCCTCCGCGGAGATCACGAAGCTCACCAGCTCGCGCACGCCCAGGAGGCCGAGACCGAGCTCGATTTCGTCGCGGAGCGCGCCGCTGACGACGCCGACGGGTCCGTGAGCAGCGCGCGCCCGCACGGCCTCTGCGGCGCCGTCGAAGAGCGCGAGACGCGCGCGTGCCCGCGCCATGTAGACCGAGCCCTTCTCGGCGACGAGCTCGTCGATCAGCTCCTGCGGCGCAGCTTGCCCGGCGTCGGCGAGCATGGCCGTGAACGCCCCGACGTCGTCGTAGCCGACGTAACGCTCCCAGTAGGTGTCCTCGGCGAGCTCGATGCCGCGGGGCCCGAGCACGTCGCGGAATGCGCCGAAGTGCTCCGCCTCGTCGTCGACGAGCACGCCGTTGTAGTCGAACAGGGTGGCGGCGAACACCGGGAGAAAACTACCGCGGATCGCCGCAAATGACCTCCACGCCGCGCGAGCGCGCAGCGCTTTTCGCCGCGCGCGGGAACGGTGCTTGCATCGCCAGAGCCCTTGTGTCAGGTTCCCCGCGCTTTCTCACCTTTTTCGCGTTCGGGAGTACATGAGCAAAGGCGATCTTTTGGAGATGGAGGGCGTCATTCAGGACGCTCTCGGCGGTGGCCAGTACACCATCAAGGTGGATCAAGGTGGCGCCATCGTGCGAGCCCAGCTCTCCGGCCGCATGCGCCGGCACCACATCCGCGTGCTGCCCGGAGATCGAGTGCGGGTCGCGGTGTCTCCCTACGACCTCAGCCACGGGCTCATCGTCTATCGCGGCAAGTGAGAGGGGCGGCATGGCCGCGCGGACGTCTCGAGCTCGGTGGGCGCTACTCGGGATCGCGCTCCCTCTAGTCTCTTGTCGCGGCTCGAGCGCTGAACCGCGAGCGGACGCGGGCGCGACGGTCGTGGTGTCGGCGCCGCCGGCCGAGCCTCCCCCGGAGCTGCTCTACCTACCCGACGGCGGCGACGTCGGGCCGCCCCGCGCGCCGGGGCAGGCGGTGCTGCCCGGTCCCTGGGGGTTCTCGTCGAAGCGCTGCCCGGAGGAGATGGTCGACGTGCAGGGGCGGTTCTGCGTGGACCGCTACGAGTCCGCGCTGGTGGACGCGGAGCAAGGCCGCGAGCTCTCGCCCTTCTACCACCCCGGTCGCATGCAATCGCAGCGCGAGTACGGAAAATGGCAGAAGGCGCGCCTCGAGTCCGAGAGCGTCGCGTCCCGGGAGATGGCGGTACCCGCGCCGCCGAGCTGGCAGCTCAAGGAGGACTTCGCGCCCAAGGCGGTGGTCAAGCCGGGCGCTCTCCCCAACGGTTACGTGAGCGGCGATGCCGCGGCGAAGGCCTGCGAGAACGCCGGCAAGCGCTTGTGTACGCAGGAAGAGTGGGTCACCGCCTGCCGCGGCGAGAAGAACCGCAAGTTCCCGTACGGCGATCGCTACGAGCAGGGTCGCTGCAACGTGTTCCGCGAGTCCCACCCGGCCCTGGTGCTGCACGGCAACCCCAGCATCAATCACCTCGATCCACGCCTGCTCAAGGTGACGGCGAACGGCAAGCCGTTGCTCCGGAAGACCGGCGAGACGCCGGACTGCAAGAGCGAGTGGGGCAGCGACGCCATCTTCGACATGGTCGGCAACCTGGACGAGTGGGTGGACGACGCGAAAGGGCGCTTCTCCGGCGGGTTCTTCTCCAGGAGCACGCGGGAAGGCTGCGACTCGAGCGTCACCGCCCACCCGCGCTCGTATTACGACTACAGCCTGGGCGTGCGCTGCTGCAAGTGAGGGAGGTCAGACCGCGCCGCGCGGCTTGGCGCGGAAGTGCCGGGTGGCCCACCAGAGCGTCTCGCTGGGCCGGTGCCAGGACGCCCACGAAGCGACCTCCCGCAGGTCCACGGCGGAGCGGCGCCGAGCGTCGTTGCTGTAGACGACGAACAGGAAGCCTTCGCAGGCGTTCTGGGAGAGCGCCTCCAGGTGCTGGACGTGCTCCTCGAGCAGCCAACCCTGGAGCCGCAGGCTGGTCGGGCTGAACGCGAGCCGCCGCGGGCGCCCGTCGTCGTCCAGCTCGAGGTTCTCCGGCGCCGAGCGCAGCACCTGGACGACCACCGCGAGGTCCGGGGCGCGCTCGTCGCGCGGGGCGGGGTTCGGGATGCCGAAGAGCTGGCGCGTATCGACGTAGATGGGGGCGCGGCGCTCGTCCAAGGGCATCGGCACGCGTTCGAACGTGAGCGTGGTCGCGTCGAAGTACATGCGGTCCCAGTTGTGGTTCTGGACCAGATGCCGGATCGCCCGCCGCAGTCGGTCGGCGAGCTCGAACGCGATCTGCTGCTCGGGGTGGGGGAGGGTGAAGATGCCAGGCTTGGCGGACATCCACCGGGTCACTTCCTCCCAAGTCCCTTCGACGATGCTGCGAACCTGGCCCAGGGAGGGCGCCGCCGGGGGCGTCATGGGCGGGGATTATTCGGCAGATTCGGCCCCCTCCGCGCAAGGAAGCGCCTCCCTGCGCCGAAATGTAGGCAGATGTAGGCAGAGGCCCCTACCATTACGAGCATGCCGCTCGTGCCGGGTCGCAGCCTCCTCGTGGGCTTGGGTTGGGTGGGGATTTCGCTGGTCCTTCCGGGCTGTGGGCATCCCGTCCAGAACAAGCTCGAGGGTCGCTGGGTCGGGGACAGCGTCGAGAACTTCGACGACCAGCACGTGGCCGTCGCCACCGGCTGGGCCAAGGGGGCGAGCTTCGAGTTTTCCGGCTCGACCATCACCGTGGCCATCCCCGCCGAAGACCCCCGCAGCGCGCCCTACAAGGTGGCGACGGTTCGCGAGAACAACGTCGAGCTCGCCATCAAGCGCAAGGACGGCGCCACGGACAAGCTGCGCCTGAAGCTCGACTCGGAGCACAGCATGCGCTGGGTGCTCGGGGACGAACGCTCGGTCGTGCTGCGCCGCGAGTGACGTTCGGTCAGCCGGTGAGCTCCTCCCAGGCGCGCACGTAGCGGCTCTCGAGGTGCGGGCGGGCCACCTCGACGCCACGCTCGACGTAGCGGCGAGCGCGCTTCGGCACCGCGGCGACCGCGGCGCCGACCGCCCCGGGATGTGACTCCGAGAGCGCCGCGCAGAGCACGCAGGCCTGCAGCACGTCACTCTCCGATTTGACGCTTCGTCCGCTTCGCATTCTCGAGACGAGGAGCTTGTGCACGGCGTAGCGTTCGGGGAGCGGCACGCGCACGCGACAGCAGCCCTCGCGCGCGAGGAGCATGGCGTCTTGCCCGTCGGCCAGGAGGTAGCGCAGGTAGGGGAGCCCGGTAGCGTGGGCCCTGAGCTCGGGCACGGGGACGACCGGGTATGACTCGTCGCGCGAGGGCACCAGAAGGTCGACGTGGAAAGGCGATCGTCCCCTCTGCTTGAAGGAGGTCGACGGCCGCTTGCGATCGAGCGACGGGACCTCCTGGAAATCGACGCCTGACTCGCGCAGCATCTCGACGAACCCGAGCTGAGGGGGCTCGGCGAACCTGAGCCGCTCGCTGCGGGCGATGTCGATGTCCAGGGTTCCATAGGCGGCCGCGCGCACGCCGAGGCGATTGAGCAGCACGCCGTACGCGTGTGAGCCGATGAGCATCCCACCGGCGGCAAAGACCCCGTGGTTGTGCAGACTGGCCAGAGTCGCGTAGGTCCGGGCGTCGGCGATGACGTAACCCTCGCGGCCGAGCAGCCGGAACGACGGCACCAGGGCCTTGAGCTCACGGATCCGCTCCCGCAGCCGCTCAGCTCGAGCATCGGCGGTGGCATCACCCACCGGCCCGGCGACGTATCGCTCGCGCCTCCGGCCGGAGCCATCGTACGTCTGGTGCGCGTAGAAGGTGAATCCGGAAGCGTTGCTGCGTTCGATGAGCGATCCCGCCGTTCCCACGAAGACCTCGACTTGCGAGAGCGCGTACGTCTCGAGGTCGGCGTACAAGGTCGCGAGCGCGCGGCTGTGGGGCTGAAAGAGCGGGCGCGTATCCACCACACGCCGATCCTAGCGGATATCGCTAGTATCCGCCACCGGTGGATTGTGACGGATACCAGCGTCGGCCGCCGCCCTGCGCCTGAAGCTCGACTCGGCACAGCATGCGCTGGGTGCTCGGGGACGAGGAAACGCGAAGGAGCCCGATCATCGAAGGGTGGATCTGCGAGGTTTCCACGCAGGCCGTACCGAACAGTTCTGCAGCGGTGTGTCACCGCGCGGCCGCGCTTCGCGCCGGCACTTCGAAGCTCAGGAGCCCAGCAGCAGCGCGCGTCCACCGCTGCCACCTTGGCGGCTCTCCGGGACGCGCAGCTTGACGCTCTCGCGCTGCACGCACTCGCTGACCGTTGGCGAGAGCGGCGGCTCGAACGTGAGCGCGCGCAGCTTGCCGTCGGGACCGAAGCTCGCCTCGAGCTGAGTGCGCACCTGGACGCGGACCTCGCCCTGCGCGCCGACCGCAGTGAAGCACTGGCTGGCCGCGCCGGAGATTTGGTCCAGCGCCTTCTCGACGTGCGCCGCCGAGGGGGAGGTGGCGAGCGCGGGCTTCGCGGTGCCAGCCGGCTTCGGCTCGACGAGCGCCGGCTCCGGGCTGGCCACGGCGGAGCGCTTCACTTCGCCGCTGCGTCCATCCTGGGAGAATTTCCCGAAGTCGCCCGCGTGCAAGAAGTAGCCGGGCTTGTCGCCCTGCGCACCGACGGCGACCACGCCCTCGCTGACCGAGACGTTCACGCCCTCCGGGCTCTTGACGACGCGGAAGGCCGTGCCGTGGACGGCGACGCGTGCGCCCTCGACCTCGACCACGAAGGTCTCGGGTTGGGTGCTCGGGACGACCTCCGCCGAGAGCGCCCCGTGCGTGAGCTTCAAGCTGAGCACCGCGCCGACGGCAGTGATGGTCGCTTGGCTCTCCGGATCGAGGGTCCAGCGAGCGCGTCCGGGGTGATCGACGAGCAAGGGCAGCTTGTCCGCCACGACCTGATCGCCGGGGGTCAGGGCCGTTCCGTCCACGCGCGTCGCGCCCGGACCGAACACCCGGGCGCTCGGCGGGGCGACGGTCGGCGTGCTCGCGAGCTCGGTCTTCTCCGAGCGCCAGACGCCGCTCACCACCAAGAGGACGGCCGCTGCCGCGGCCAGCACGGCGACGATGCGGAAGCTCTGACCGCGCCGCGTCGAGCGCTCGTCGGCGTCGATGCGCGCGAAGAGCCGCTGCTCCAGGCGATCCCAGTCCGGCTCCGGCGCGGCAGCCTCGCGCATCTCCGCGGTGACGCGTTCGAGGGCCTTCGGTTCACCACCGTGCTCGCTCATTGGGCGCCCTCCTTGTTGGTACAGAGCTCGTCGGCCAGCGCAGCCAGTGAAGGCTCCGAGCGGAGCAGCTCGGTCAGCTCTTTTCTGGCGTAGAAGAGGCGGGTGCGCACGGTCAGGACCGGAGCGTCCACGATCTCCGAGATCTCTGCGGCCGACAAGCCCTCGAGCTCGTGCAGTACGAACACCGTGCGCTTCTTCTCCGAGATCTGCTCCAGCACGCGGCCGAAGGCCTGCACGCGCGCGCGCCGCGCCGCGTCCTCGTCGGGCGACAGCCCCGCGTCCACCGGCGACAGCCCCTCGGGCGTCTCGACCAGCACCGGCCGGCTCTTCGCGGAGCGGCGCTGCATCAGCACGACGTTCACCGTGACGCGGTAGAGCCAGGTGGAGAAGCGCGCTTGGCCCCGGAAGTCCTTCACGCTGCGGTGCACCTGGAAGAAGACTTCCTGGACGACGTCGTCCACGTCGGCGACGGGTCCCATCATGCGCTGGACCAGCCGCGCGACGTCGCTGCGGTGGCGCACGAACAGCTCGCGGAAGGCGCTCCGGTCACCCGCCTGACAGCGAGCGACCAGCTGTTCGGATTCATCCACGTCCATGGCTCGGACGGTCACGGGTTGGGTGTGAGCGACCGGGCGCTCGGCCGCCAGGGGCAGGAGCAGGGCCGGGGGCACGACGACGCCGGGCCAGGACTGGGCGACCGGCAGAGCTGCTGCGGGCATCGAGAGGATTGGATGCGCCGCGGGCGCGAGAGCTTCATGGCCCCAGATCGTCGCTCGACCGGGCCCGTCCCAGGCATCAGAACAGCTTGCGCAGATCCGCGGGATCCTTCTTCTTTTGCTCCAGCAGGCGATTGACGGCGCGGAGCAGGCGGGTCTTCGCCGGTCCCGTCACGGGCTTGCCGGCCAGGGCTTGAGCGAGCAGGCGCGGAGTCACCGGGCGCCCGGAGCGCCGCTTGGCAGGCTTCTCCTCGCCCTCCGGCTTCACACCCTGGCGCTTCGCGAGGCGAGCCGCCCGGTCTTCGGGCTGAAGGCTCTCCACGTGCTGGGAAGCGATCAGGAGGCGACGGGTGTCGAGCTGGTTGTCCGTGAGAAATTGCTGGAATTTGCTGGCCATGGCAGGTGTTGCGGCGAAAAGCCGCCGGAAGAGAGCGCCGCCAGCCCGGCGGCGAGGGGCGCGGACCATAGCATGCGCGCCGAGGGCGGTAGCGCCAGAATCCGCTTTGTCCCACTGCCCGGTTCGGGGAGTCTTCGCAGCATGTCCACCGCGCTCTCGAGCGAGCTCGCCGAAGCCGCGGCGCGGGTCCGGGGCCTCGGCGCTCCAAACCCCGAAGTCGGCGTCGTGCTCGGGTCCGGCCTCGGCGCGTTCGGAGACTCCCTCGCCGACCTCGTCAAGCTGCCCTACGCGGAAATCCCGCACATGCCCCGCTCCTCGGTGGTGGGGCACGCGGGCAATCTTTGCCTGGGCCGGGTGGGGGCGGCTCGGGTCGCCTGCCTGCAAGGACGCGTGCACGCCTACGAGGGGCACGACCTCGACCGAGTCACCTTCGGGGTCCGCTTGCTCGCGGAGCTCGGCTGTCGGGCGGTCTTGCTGACGAACGCGGCGGGCGGGGTCAAGGCCGGCTTCTCGCCGGGCGATCTGATGCTGATCGTGGACCACCTGAACCTGATGGGGCGAAACCCGCTGGTCGGACCCAACGACGATGGCGCCGGGCCGCGCTTCCCCGACATGACCCGCGCCTACGACGCCGAGCTGTGCGCGGCGGCGCGCGGGATCGCCGGGGAGCTCGGGGTGAAGCTTCAGGAAGGCGTGTACGCGGGGCTGCTCGGGCCGAGCTACGAGACGCCGGCGGAGATCCGCATGCTGAAGACTCTGGGGGCGGACGCCGTCGGCATGAGCACGGTCCCCGAGGTGCTGGTGTTGCGCCATCGTGGCGTGCGGGTCGGCGCCATGAGCTGCATCACGAACCTGGGGGCCGGACTCTCCGACTCGTTGCTCGATCACTCGGAGGTCGAGGAGACGGCGAAGAAGACCCGCGAACGCTTCACCGCGCTCTTGGGCAAGTGGGTGGAGCGGGCGGCCAGCATCGTGGGCGGCGGCGCATGACGGAGCTCGACCTCGGGGCGCTCGAGAGCCTGGCGCGGAGCGTCCGCGAGCACGCGCACGCGCCCTATTCGGATTTTCGCGTCGGTGCCGCGGTGCGGGCCCGGAGCGGCAAGACCTACGTCGGGTGCAACGTCGAGAACGCGAGCTTCGGCGCCACGGTGTGCGCCGAGCGCAACGCCGTCGCCGCGGCGGTGGCCGCCGGCGAGCGCGAGATCGTCGCAGTCGCCGTGTACACAGAGGCAGACGCGCCGGCCTTGCCCTGCGGCATCTGCCGGCAGGTGATCCAGGAGTTCGGGCCCGACGCCGTGGTCGTCTCCACGACGCCGACGGCTCGCAAGCAGACCACGCTGCGGGAGCTCCTGCCCGAGGCGTTCGTGTTCCGCCGATGACCCAGGTCGCGACGACGCTCGTCCGCGGCGCGACCCTGGTCACCTGCGACGCGAACCACCGGGTCCTCACCGGCGACCTCCTGATCCGCGACGGCCGCATCGCCGCGCTGGGCCGCGTCCGAGCGCCCGCGGGCGTCCGCGTGCTGGATGCCCAGGGCCGCGTCGTCCTGCCGGGGCTGGTGATGGCCCACGTCCACCTGTGCCAGGTGCTCGGGCGCGGCATGGCGGACGACCTACCGCTGCTCACCTGGCTGAAGGAGCGCATCTGGCCGCTGGAGGCCGCGCACGACGAGGCCAGCATCGCGGCGAGCGCCGAGCTCGGGTTGACCGAGATGCTGCTCGCAGGCACGACCGCCCTGCTCGATCTCGGGACCGTGCACCATCACGACGTCGTGTTCGACGCTTGCGTGCGCTCCGGCATCCGCGTCGTGGGCGGCAAGACGTTGATGGACTCGGGCGCCGGGGTGCCGAAGCGCCTCCTGGAGAGCAGCGCGCGCGCGCTCGCGGACGCCGAGCGCCTGGAGCGCCGCTGGGCGGATCACCCCTCGGGACGCGTGCACTACGCTTGGATCCCGCGCTTCATCTTGTCCTGCTCCGAGCGGCTGATCCGCGGAGCTGCCGAGCGCGCGCGGGCCTCGAACGCCGTGATGCACACCCACGCCGCGGAGCACCCTGGGGAGCGCGCGGCGGTGCGGAGCGCCCTGGGCGCCGACGACGTGGTACTGCTCCGGCGCTGGGGCTTCTCTGGATCGCGGGCGTCGATCGCCCATGGCGTGCAGCTCACCGCGTCCCAGATGCGCGCCCTCGCGAAGGACGGCACCAGCGTCGTTCACTGCCCGAGCGCCAACCTCAAGCTCGGCAGCGGCATCGCCCCCGTGGCGCGTTTGCGAGCGGCTGGGCTGACCGTCGGGCTCGGCGCCGACGGCGCGCCCTGCAACAACAACCTCGACCCGTGGCTCGAGATGCGTCACGCGGCGTTGGTGTCGAGCGCCAAGGCGGGGCCGGGCGTGCTGCCCGCGCGCGACGTGCTGCGCCTGGCGACCATCGAGGGGGCGAAGGTGCTCGGCCTCGAGCACGAGATCGGCTCGCTCGAAGTGGGCAAGAGCGCGGATCTGGTGGTGGTGAACCTGGCCCGACCCCACGTCGCGCCGGCCCCGGACCCGGTGAGCACTCTGGTCTACGCGACGCAGGCGCGGGACGTGGAGCACGTCTTCGTGGCGGGACGTCCGCTGGTGCAGAACGGAGAGCTCGCTACGCTCGACGCCGAGCGCGTCGTCCGCGTGGCGCGCGAACAGGCGCCGCGCTGGGCGCGGCGTGCCAAGCTCGCATGAGCATTCCGCTCCTGCCGGGTGAGCCGCCGGAGCTCTTGGTGCTCGACAAGCCGAGCCGCTGCCCCTACCTGCCGGAGCGCACGGCGCGCTTGCCGCTCCGGTTGCCGATCCGCGAGCTGAGCCGCCGGGAGCTCGACGTCCGCCTCGCCTCCGGGGATCGCCGCCAGGGATTCGTGCTCTACCGGCCCGAGTGTCCGGAGTGCCAGGCGTGCGAGCCGATCCGCATCCCGGTGCGCGAGCTCCACCGGAGTCGTTCGCTCGAGCGCAGCGTGCGGCGCGGGTCGCGCGCGCTCACGGTGGAGATCGGACCGCCGGTGATGGATGCCCGCCGGGTCGAGCTCTACAACGCGCACAAGCTCGGGCGCGGGCTGTCGGACGAGCCCAGGCAGATCGAGGCCGCCGACTACACGGATTTTCTGGTGGCGTCCTCTTGCGAGTCCTTCGAGCTGCGCTACCTGCTCGCGGGCTCGCTGGTGGGTGTGGCGGTGACGGATCGGGCCGAGACCGCCCTCTCGGCCGTCTACTGCTATTACGATCCGGCTCACGAGAACCTCGGCATCGGCACGTTCTCGATCATGAAGCAGGTCGAGCTGTGCCTGGACTGGGGCCTCGACTATTTGTACCTCGGCCTGTACATCGGTGAGTGCGAGCGCATGCGCTACAAGGCGCGCTTTCTGCCCCACGAGCGCCTGATCGGCGGCGAGTGGCGGCGCTTCGAGCGCTGATCACGCGGCGCGCGGCGAAGGCCCGCGGCGCAAGGTCGGGACCAGGCACAGCGCCCCGAGCAGCGCGAGGGCGACGAAAAGCTGGAACACCGCGTCCCAGCCGTAGCGTTTGCTGACGACCGGCAGGACCAGGCCCACCAGCACCGCGCCGATGGAGCCCACGCCGTTCACGAAGCCGGTCGCGGTCGCGGCCGCGTGGGGGCCGCCCGCGTCCTGCGACGCGGCTCCCGAGAGCAGCGCGTCGGGGCCGAACAAGGCCGCGCCGATGAGCGCGAGGCCCACCACGTTCGCCAGCGTCGAGCTCGCGCCGATCCGGGTGTACAGGAGGAGCGCGAGCATCAAGGCCACGAGCCCAACCGCCGACAAGAGCGAGCGCGAGTATTTCACCAGGCGATCCGAGGCGATGCCCAAGGCGATGACACCGACCACGCCGCCGACCTCGAAGGCGATCGAGACGTAGCCGGCCTGCTCCTCGCCGTAGCCGCGCTTGGTCGCCAGGAAATAGGGCAGCCAGAACAGAAGCGCGTAGCGGATGAACTTGATGCAGAAGTAGCTCGCGCCGTAGCACCAGAGCACGGGGTTTCTGAGCACGTCGCGCTGCGCGTCCCGGCGCGCTCGGCTGACGCTCTCGGCACTGCCGGCGCTCTCGGGTCCCGGGGCGAGCCAGATGAACACGACCACGCCGACGATCGCGAGCCAGAGCGCCGGGCCGAAGAACGCGGCGCGCCAGCCGTAGCGCCCGAGCAAGAATGCGGCGAGCCCGGTCGCGACGATGCCACCCACTTGGTAGCAGGTGGCCCAGAAGGCCATGACGGTGCCGCGGTTCTCCTTCGTGGTCCATTCGGCCATGGACCGAGTCGTGCCCGGCCAACCCGTGGATTGGGCGAGCCCGTTCAAGCAGAAGAACACGCCGAACAAGAGCGCAGAGCTCGAGGCCCCGAACGCCGCGCACGCCGCGGCCGAGGCGAGCATTCCGGCGCCGACGAGGCGCCGCGCGCCGACGCGGTCACCGAGGTAACCGCTGAGGAACTGCCCGAGCGAGTAGGACGCGAGGTAGGCGGTGTCGATGGCGCCGAGCGCCCCCTCGGAGATCCCCAGCCTGTCGTGCAGGGACTTCTTCGCGACGCTCAGACCCTTGCGCCCCGTGTAATACGAGGCGTACGCGAGCCAGGTGAGGCCCCAGACGACCCAGCGATAGCGCGGCACGCGGTCCGGGACGCTAGCGCTTGCCGATCCCGCGTAGCAAGCCGCGCGGTGGCGAAGTCGTCAGTCGAAGGGTCGGTTCTCGGCGTCTTCGATTTGTGACAGAGCCGCCGCCAGAGCGTCTTTCGCGCGCTCGAGCGCGGCCTTGTCGTCGCCCCATTTGGCGCGGGCCTTCTCCAGGCGCCGCGACTCGGCCGCCAGGTTGCCGGCGGTCTGATCCAGGTCGCCCTTGGTAGCGGCGAGCTCGGCCTCGAGCTGCGAGATGCGCCCGTCACGCTGGCTGATGGTCTCGCGCGCTGCCGCGTGCTCGCTCCGCTCGCGTGCCAGGTCGCTCTCCAGGCTGCCGATCTTGTCGTCGCGCTCGCGGATGGTCGCGTTCGCGGCGTCGAGCTGCTCGGTGCGCTGCTGAAGGTCGCCCTTGAGCGAGGCGATCTGCGCGTCGCGGCTGGCCTCGCTCTCCTCCTTCGCGCGCTCGGTGTCCGCGAGCTTCTGGCGAGTGGCCGCCAGGTCTGCCTTGGTGGCGTCGTGCGCCTCGGTCAGCTCGGCCTCGGACGCCGCTCGCGCTGCGGCGAGCTCCGCTTCGCGCTCGCTGAGCCGCTTGTCGGCCGCGGCGGCCGCGTCGTCCATGGACTGCGCGTGCTCGGCCTTGAGCTTGTTCATCGCGTCTTCGTTGGCGCGATGCAGAGCAGCCATCTTGGAGTCGTATTCTCGCTTCAGCTCGGCCTCGCGCTGCGCGATGGCGTCGGCCTGCGCGCGCGCCGCTTCCTCGGCCGCGGCCTCCAGAGCCCGCGCCTGCGCCTCCGCTGCCTCGCGCTTGGTCTCCTCGACGGCCTGCGCCAGGTTCTGGCGCCCTCGTTCCTCGGCCTCGGCGACGTCGGCCTTGCGCTTCGCTTCCGCTGCCTCGAGCTGCTCTTGGTGCTCGGCGCGGGCCGCGGCGTCCTTGGCGTCCCGCGTCGCGCTGTCGCGAGCGTGGGCCTCCTTCGCATCGTCGAGCTCGTGACCCTTGGCTTCGAGGTCGCCTTGCAGCTTCTCGCTCTTGCGCTTGAAGTCGTCGGCGCGCTTGCTGGCCTGTTCCTTGTCGGCGCGGGTCGCATCCAGCGACCTCTGCGTGTCCGAGAGCTGGCCCTCGAGCTCGGCGATGCGGTCGTTCAGGTCCGCCTTGTCGCGCTCCAGCTTCAAAGAGCCGTCGCGCAGCGCGATCAGCTCCTTGTCCTTGCCGGTAGCCTGCTCTCTGAGCTCGAGCAGGTCCTTGTCCTTCTTGTTGAGCTGCTCGCGCAGGTCGAGGAACTCGCGGGCGGAGCTGCCGCCGCTCTTCGTCGCCGAGGAAGCCTTCGCCTTCGCCTCGTCGAGCTCGCGCTTCAGACGCTGGACCTCGGCGTCCTTGCCGGCCTCGCGGCTCGCGACGTCCTCCAGCTCGTTGGTCTTCTCTCTCGCCGACTTCAGCTCGGCCTCGAGCTCGGCGGCGCGGGCGCGCAGCCGCTCGACCTCCGCTTGCAGGCCGGGGTCTGCGGCGGGACGTGGCGGAATCGACGGCGTGCGGGGCGGAGGCGCCGACGGCACCGGCCCGGGCTCGGGCTCGACGGGCTCCGGCTCCGCGGCTGCCGGCGGAGGCTCCGGGGCAGGCGCCGGTTCGCTCGGCTTCTGCAAGGAGTCGAAGGCCTGGTCGGCGAAGCTCGAGATGTCACCTTCGACTTCTTTCGAGACAGTGCTCTCGTCCCCAGCGAGCGGCTGCGCGTCGTCGAGCACGATCTCGTCGTCGATCACGATGTCGTCGCTGGGGGGAGGCTCGGTGTGGCTCGCGCCTGCCTCCGGCAGCGACACGAACGCTCGCGCCCGGCCCATCAGATCGCTGAACGCGATGGGCTTGTGCACGTAGTCTTCGGCCCGCGTTCGCAGGCGCCGGTGCTGCTCGAACGTCTCCTCCGTCGAGTCGCTGCTCATGATGATGAGCGGCACGTCCTTGAGCGCCGGGTCGCGCTTGAGCTTGTTGCAGACCGAGAACCCATTCATCCTCGGCAGCTCGATCGAGAGCAGAATCAAGTCGGGCTTGTTGGAGGCCGCAGCCTGCAGGCCCACGTTCGCCTCGTCGACGATCGTCGTCTCGCAACCCATGGATGCGAGCCCGTCCTTCACCTGATTCGCGAATTCGGCGTCCGCTTCGAAGACCAGTACCTTCATCTCGTACTTTCCGCGGGGAGTAATCCGGCCCCTCACGACCGGTGGCGCAAACGCGAGGAGCCCACAATATCGGCCACTTGCAGCAGGGTCAAACCCGCTGTGGGCCGGCGCCCCCGCCGCCGCGTGAGGCCTTCTCGTCGTGACCGCTGGTTCCGGCGCGCCGCTGGAGCTCGCTAACCACTTCGCGAAGCGAAACCTCCCTGGCGCGCAGCGCCACGAGCAGGTGGAACAGCAGATCTGCGGCTTCCGACGCGACTCGCTCGCGGGTCTCGTCCGCGAGCGCCCGGCCGAGCTCGTTGGCCTCTTCGTCGAGCTTGTCGCCGATTTTGGCGACTCCGGCGTCGAGCAGAGACCGCGTGTAGCTCCGCTCCCCGGTACTGCTCGCCCGTTCGGCGATCACGGCCTCGAGCTCCAGCAGGTAAGGCGCTGGATCGCGAGGCTGGAAGAAGCAGCTCTGGTGCCCCGTGTGGCAGGAAGGGCCCTGGGGATCGACCGAGAGCAGCAGCGTGTCACCGTCGCAGTCGGCCGTGATGGCGTGGACCCGCAGGCGATTACCGCTGGTCGAGCCTTTCTGCCAGAGCTCGCTCCTCGAGCGGCTGAAGAAGGTCGCGAAGCCGGTCTCTCGAGTGGCTGCGAGGGCGGCCTCGTTCATCCACGCCACCATGCGGACCTCGCCGGTCAGGCGGTCCTGGGCCACTGCGACCACCAGCCCACGTTCGTCCCACTTGATGTCCACCTCCGCACTGTAGGGGTGAGGGGCCGCGCGCAGCTAGGGGGGAACCGCCCCCATCTCGGCGGGCGCGAGTGGGGGCCCGCCCCCGCGGTGCGAGGGTCTCTCACAGCGGATCTCGCGCAATTCTCGGGTGGCCTGGAACCTGCTTTGGGAAGCCTTGGGGCAAGGCCCCTCGGAGGAAACCCATGGCTCACACCTCTCCCCGTCGTCGCGTGCTTCGCGCTTTGACCCTCCCGTTCTTGGTCGCGCTCGGCCTCACCGGCGCGAGCTGCGCCAGTGACAAGAGCGAGGAATCGGAAGGGCCCGCGATCAAGGACGTGAAGCAGCTCGTCTACGCGGTGCGGCAGACGACCTTCCAGAACGAAGACGGCTCCTGGAGCGTGAACGTGGCCGGCGGCATGGGGCAGGTGCTCGACTACCTGCGCTTCGTGCCCGGCGGCCGCCTCGAGCTCCTGAGCCTCGCGTCCGGCGACGTCGCCAACATCATCGAGGACTTCAAGACCGCGGACATCTCGGGCCTCGACCTGAACTTCGAGGGCAACAAGGTCGTGTTCTCGATGAAGCAGAACGGCGACGACAACTATCACATCTACTGGGCGAGCCTCACGCGCAACGCCGACGGCAAGTTCGAGATCCACCAGCTCACCTTCGGCGACTACGACGACGTGCAGCCGGCTTGGCTCCCCGGCGACAAGATCGCGTTCGTGACCAACCAGGGCTACACGGACATGGGCACCCGCGCCGACGAGTACAACCACGGCCGCGTGGTGTCGCAGCTCGCGTTCGTCACCGTGACCGGCGGCGACGCGGATCGCAAGCTCTGCTCGCAGAACCTGTCGCACACCGTGAACCCCTTCGCCATGAAGGACGGGCGCGTCGGCTTCTCGCGGTGGGAGCACCTCGAGAACGTCAACGACGCCAAGATGTTCGCCGCGAACCCCGATTGCACGCAGATGGTGGCAATCGGCGGCCAGCACGGCAAGCCGTCCAACTCGCTGGTGCAGGCGGTCGAGACCAACGAGCCCAACGTGTTCGTCGCCATCGGCACCTCGCGCAACCGCACCATCCAGTCCGGCGCGCTGATCAAGATCGATGCCCGCAACCCGGACAACCCCAGCGCCTTCTACGAGGAGGAGCCGGAGTACGAGGTGCTCACCGAGGCGGTGCCGCGCGGCAACTCCCCGTCGCCGGTCGGCCGCTACCGCGCCCCGACGGTGCTGCCCGACGGCCGCGTCCTGACCGGCTGGGCCAAGGGCTTCGTCAACGACATGAACGAGCTGTCGCAGACGCCGCCCGACTTCGGCGTCTACATCTACGACCCCGCGACTCGCACCAACCAGCTGGTGAAGAACTACGAAGGCACCTGGGAGATCTACGCCAAGGCCGTCGTCAAGCGGAATACCCCGCCGATCATCGGCTCCATCCAGGACACGCCCGACTCCACCATCCCGGCAGTGCTCGGCTCCATCGACATCAAGCAGACCTCGCTAGGCAGCTTGCACGGCGACAGCGTCTCCGGCGCTCAATTCGACGGCACGGACATGGGCGAGGCGCTCAAGCACGCCAAGAAGGTCCGCATCATCGAGGGCTTCTCCAGCGAAGCCGCGACCGGCGTCACCATGTTCGGTCTGACCATGGCCGAAGGCGCCGCGGTGCTCGGCGAGGCCGAGGTCTACGACGACGGCTCCTGGCTTGCGGCCATCCCGCCCTACGTCCCGGTTCACCTCCAGGCCATCGACGAGTTCGAGCTCGCGATCCGCAACCAGACGCTGTGGATCCAGGGCATGCCCGGCGAGGACCGCGTGTGCGGCGGCTGCCACGAGAGCCGCAAGAGCCCCGTGCTCCCGAGCCAGCAGGCGCTGACCACGGCCGCCGGCAAGGGCGACCCGAGCGCGGCTGGTCACCCGATGAACTTCAACAAACCGGTGAACGAGCGCGTCGAGTACCCCTGGTACAAGGCCGACGCGGGCTTCGAGGGCAACGAGATCCAGAAGATCCTCGATGCCAAGTGCGTGTCCTGCCACAACGCCGGCACCACCGAGTACTACACCGTCACGATGACCAACGAGCTGACCGGCGAGAGCACGCCTTACCAGATCCCGCGGCTCGACCTGGGCACCACGCCCATCACGGTCATGTACGACAACATGGTCGGGACCTACCCCGCCAGCTACGTCTCGCTGTTCTACCCGGCGGCGATGGAGATGGGCATGGACGACATGCAGGTCGCCGGCACCGTGCCGCCGAAGTGGGCGCTCCCGAGCGACGCGCGCAACAGCGCCTTGATCGAGAAGCTCAACATGACCTCGGCGTCGGATCCGAACAAGACCGCCTGGAAGCTGGGTGAAGCCTTCAGCGACCCGGGCATCAAGGGCGGCACGCGCAAGCTGCACCCCGAAGACGTGGGCGGCACGCTCACCCGCGAGGAACGCGCGATGCTGATCCGAGCCATCGACATGGGCGGCCAGTACTACGCCCGCCAGAACACCGGGTTCAAACCCTTCGGCACCGACCCGCTCGCGGGTGGCGGCGGATACAAGTGAGCTAGAGGAGCAACGGAGGAAGTCATGAAGACCATTCGCACGACCCTGGGCGCTCTCCTCGCCGGAGCCACTCTGCTCGTCACCGGCGCTGTCATCGCGGACTCTGCACCGAAGAACGTGCTCAACGGCCGTTCCAAGGTGTACGAGAACCTGGACCCGATCTCGCTCGAAGACCCGACCTCCGCGGAAGGTATCCGCGAGGTGGGCAACGGGAACCTGGCGCCCACCGAGATCTGGGCGCGGCTCGAGCACGGCGAGAAGGTCGAGTGCCTCGACTGCATCCCGGTGGTGTCGAAGTTGATCTACAACTCGGACCAGCGGACTCGCGAGATCAGCACCTGGTGGCTGCGCCGCCGCATCCTCGGCGTGTTCGGGCCGGGTCAGATCTACCAGCAGACGCTCCAGACCGTGACTGACGGCGCTGCCAGCGAGACCAAGCGCGCCTACGCGGTCGAGGCATTGGGCGAATTCCTGGCGGCTCCGGGCATTCCGGTCATCGCGACCGCGCTCACGTCGGATCCGTCGCCGAAGGTGCGCAAGTCCGCGGCCTACGCGCTCTGGCGCATCAACAGCCAGGGCCCGAACGGCGAGCTCGCCGCGGCCATCGCCGACAAGGACGAGGACGTGCGCATGGAGGCGCTCTTCGCCTCGACTCGCGTCAACGTCTTCACGGGAGTGGACGCGGTCGTGAAGCGCATCTCCGACGAGTCGCCGCGCGTTCGCAAGCGCTCGGCGGAGGCGCTCGGCACGCTGCGCGCGAAGGACGCGGTAGCTGGCCTGATCGCGCTGACCTCGCCCGCCACCGAGCCGGATGCCGGCGTGCGCGCGGCGGCGGTCTCGTCCCTCGGCAAGATCGCCGACGCCGCGGCCAAGGACGCGGTGAAGGCCGCGCAGAGTGATCCGAACCAGTTCGTCCGCGATGCTGCCGCCATCGCGCTGCGTCGGCTCTGAGACACTGCGCCGCCCGCTCGGCCCGACCCCGTCTCACGGCGAAATCGGGCCGAGACGCGTCGTCGGCTCCGCGTGTTGCGTTCTCGGGACGCCGCCGAAGTCCCTCGCTCTTTTCTGCGATCCGACATGATTTCCGTCATGTCGTGATGGTAAAATCCGCGCTGTAATGTCAGCCCCGCGTTTTCTGCTCGGTGTCGGTTTGCTCGCGGCTCTCGGCGGTGCCACCAGCTGTGGCAAGGAGGAACGTCCCGCGTCGAGCACGTTCTACGAGCGCAAGATCGGACCGATCTTGCAGAGCTCGTGCGCGACCAGCCCGGCGAAGTCGAGCTGTCACGTCAATGCAGACGATCGCGGCAACGCGCTCGGCAACTTGAGCGTCGAGAGCTACGACGCGCTGGCTCTGCGGCGCGATCTCCTCGTCGACTACGGGCCGTACGGGATCCCCGGTCTGCTCTTGAAGGTGGCTCCGCCGTTCTCGCTGCGCCTGACCTCCTGGGACAACGAAGCGCTCATCATCACCACCGACGTCGCGCACGCCGGAGGCTCACTGCTCGACGTGACGAGCCCTTCGTACGCCCAGCTCGAGCGCTGGATCGACAACGGCGCCACCGAGAACAACGCCAAGCCCAAGCAGAAGGAGTACGCCAAGACGCCGTGCGGCGAGACGCTGGGGATCGATCCGCTGTTCGACGCCACGAAGGATCCAGCCGACCAGGACTTCGCCCAGTTCTCGTCGAGCGTGAACGGCCTGCTCGGGGAGAACTGCGCGGCGGGCAACTGCCACGGAAATCCCGCGAACTCGCTCTACCTGACCTGTGGCAGCACCGCGGAGCAGGCGCGCTGGAACTACTTTGCCGCCAGCAACTACGTCTCGGTGGAGGCGACGCAGAGCGAGATCCTGCGCCGTGTGCTCTCGACCTCGCAGGGCGGCACTTATCACGAGGGTGGCGCCATCTTCTCGTCGCCGGACGACGACGGCTACAAGGCCATCCTGAGCTGGGCGCAGGCCAAGGGAGGTCCGAGCAACGTGCCGACGGAGCCGGGCTTCCTGTTCTTCGCCAAGCGCGTGCAGCCGATGTTGGTCAAGCGCGGCTGCATGATGCTCGGCTGCCACTCCGCGTCCCTGTTCCACGACTACCGGCTGCGCGGCGGGAGCGGCGGTCACTTCGGGCTGCCTGCCACGCGCCGGAACTACGAGCTCAGTCTGGAGCAGGTCGCCCTCGAGTCGGACAATCCCAACGTCGGGCGCATCATGCGCAAGAACCTGTCACCCTCCGCCACGGGCGGCGGCATCCTGCACCGCGGAGGCTCGCTCTTCGCCGGCGCCGGTGACCCGGCAGCGTGCGACCTCACCGCCGCGGAGACCGGGCCGCTGGACGCGCAATCGCCTTACTGCGTGATCGTCGCCTGGATCGAGAAGGAGCGCTCGGTGCGCATGCAAGGCGCCATGCCGCTGTCGTCGATCGTATACGTGAAGCGCCCGCCGGCGCCCAAGCCGGACACGCCGCAGGACTGGGAGAAGTTCGCGCCCGGCGCGGATCTGATGCAGGCGACGGCGTCGCTCGACGCTGCTGGAAACGTCACCGCCGGCTCCCCCGTGAGCCTGCTCGGCGGCTGCGGGCTGAACGTCGCGAACGCCGACGTGCGTCGGCCCGCCGTCAGCTGGGATGGGAAGAAGATCGCGTTCTCGGCCCGAAGCTCCGACAGCGAGGCGTTCCGCGTCTACGTCATCGATGGCTCCACTTGCGCGCCGGACCCGACCATCAACGCACCACCGGTGGACGACGAGGGCAACCCGGTCCCCGACAACGGCGAGCGAGTCCACAACTTCGATCCCGCCTTCGCCCCCGACGGGCGCATCGTCTTCACCTCGACCCGCGGCAACACCAAGAACGTGGGTGTCTTCGGCTACAAGGGCCCGACGCGGACGCCGGCGGATCCGTCGCGCTTGAACACGAACCTGTACGTGTCCGAGAGCGGCAAGATCCGGCAGCTGACCTTCCTCTTGAACCAGGAGCTCTCGCCCAGCTTCATGGGAGACGGCCGCCTGATCCTGATCACCGAGAAGCGCGCTCCCGGGTTTTACCAGCTGGCGGGCCGGCGGCTGAACCTGGACGGCGGCGACTACCACCCGCTGTTCGGCCAGCGCGGCACCATCGACTACAACCAGTTCACCGACGTCGTGGAGCTCGCGGACAAGAACCTGGCGGCGATCTTCAGTGAGAAGGGCGCGGTACACGGCGCCGGGACCCTGGCGGTCATCAACCGCAGCATCGGCGTGGACCAGCCGAGCAAGAACCCGGACGAGTACGCCCAAGATCCCGCGGCGATGGACTGGCCGAACCCGCAGTTCTTCCAGCGTTCGATCAAGATCATCGACCCGGCGGCCACGGGGAGGGGTGCCACACAAGGCGCCTACCGGAGCCCCGCTCCGCTGCCGAACGGCAAGATCTTGGTCAGCTACGCCCCGAACGTCGTGGACGTCACCGCATTCGACGGGAAGTTCGAGCTGGTGGTCGTCGATCCCATCACCGGGCAGCGTACGCCTCTGCTCTCCGACGGCAGCGCAGACCTGATCTGGCCGGTCGCCGTCTACGCCCGGGCGGACCGCGGCGTGTTCAAGTCCCGCATCGACGAGGCCAACGGAGCGACGACGGTCTACACCGATGACTCCCACAAGAGCCTCTCGGAGATCACCTTCGTGGACCTGCCGATGATCGCCACGCTGCTCTTCCAGAACACGCGCGCGGGTCGTCCCATCGCCGGCAACTACCCGGTGGAGATCTGGGAGAACCTGCCGCCGGAGCCCGGGGTCACGAGCTACGCGCAGGGCGGAGCCTTCGTGACCTCGGACAAGTACGGCGAGCTCTACATTCGGCGCCGCATGTTGGGAGCCTCCGACCTCGAAGAGGACGGCTCGCTGAAGGTGCAGATCCCCGGCGGTGTGCCCGTCACGCTGGCGACCCACGCGAAGCTCGCGGGCCAGAGCGAGGCCTCGAAGCACTTCCAGCGCGAGGAGATGCAGTTCTACCCGGGCGAGTGGGTGCGCCAGTCCTTCCGCCGCGATCTGTTCAACGGCATGTGCGGTGGGTGTCACGGCTCGGTCAGCGGCTACGAGAACGAGATCGCCGTGAACCCCGACATCTTGACGCAGGCCTCGCAGGTCAAAGCCCGCGAGAAGAGCGCGAAAGACCTGACCGGCGGGGGCGGGGACGTGAAGGGTCCGCCGTTCGACTGACGGGTCGGTCCCTGCGCGAAATTTGCCGGGCGCGCCTGGATCTCGCCTGCGCCCAGCCGAGGGGGGTGGCGCATCGCGGAGCTTGGACTTAGGTTCCCTGAGTCGGCGCCCGCTGGGGTCGCAGAGTGTCGCACCCATCCCCGCCCCAACCCCCGCTCGTCGGGTAGTCGAGCGCGACGAGAGTCGCGTTTTCGCCCGACGCCCTCAGCGCGGCGCCGACGATTTTTTCAGAGGGAGTCAGCTCACACTCGCTCGATCACCGTGGCGATGCCCATGCCGCCGCCGATGCAGAGCGTGATGAGCGCGGTGGCCTTGCCGGAGCGCTCGAGCTCGTCCACGGCCGTGCCGAGTAACGCGGCGCCCGTGGCACCCAGCGGGTGGCCGAGCGCGATGGCTCCTCCGTTCACGTTCACCCGCGCCGGGTCGATGTCCAGCCGGCGGATGGTGTTGAGCGGGACCACGGCGAACGCCTCGTTGATCTCCCAGAGATCGATGTCCTTCGCGTTCATCCCCGCCTTCTTCAGCGCGGCCTCCGAAGCCGGCGTCGGGGCCGTGAGCATGATCACCGGCTCCGCGCCGTAGGTCGCCGTGGCGCGGATCTTCGCTCGCGGCCTGAGCCCGCTCTTCTTCGCGTAGGCCTCGGAGGCGAGGAGGACCAGCGCCGCGCCGTCGACGATGCCGCTCGAGTTGCCCGCGTGGTGAACGTGCCGGATTTCTTTCACTTCCGGGTAGTGCTGGAGGGCCAGCTGATCGAGCGTCTCGCCGTTCGGGCCGAACGGGGCGGAGCCCATCATGGTGAACGAGGGCTCGAGGCCCGCCATGCTCTCGAGCGTGGCACCCGGCCGCGGGTGCTCGTCCTTCTCCAGCACGACCTTGCCGTCGTCGTCCACCACCGGGAACAGGCTCTTGGCGAAGCGGTTCTCCTGAACGGCGCGCGCTGCGTTTGCCTGGCTCGTCACCGCGAAGCGGTCCAGATCCTCGCGCGTCGTCCCGTCGATGGTCGCGATGAGATCGGCGCTGATGCCCTGGGGCACCTGGAACAGGCGCTTGCGCAGCTTGAGGTTCAGGCCGTCGATCATCGCCTCGTCCGAGCCCATCGGGACCCGCGACATGCTCTCGACACCGCCGCCGATCACCAAGTCCTGCTGGCCGCTCATCACGCCCATCGCGGCGAAGTTCACCGACTGAAGGCCCGAGCCACAGAAGCGGTTCAGCGTGACGCCGGTCACCGTCTCCGGCCAGTCTGCCGCCAGGATGGAGTTGCGCGCGATGCACGCGCCTTGCTCCTTGACCTGGGAGACGCAGCCGATGATCACGTCTTCGACGTCCTCGCGTCGGAGATCGACGCGCTTCGCCAGCTGGTTCAGCGTCTGGGCGACCAGCTCTTGCGGGTGGATCCCGGAGAGGGCGCCTTTTCCAGCTTTGCCGCGCCCGCGCGGCGTTCGGACTGCATCGATGATGTACGCGACGGCCATGGCTATGACTCCTCTGGGGGCGGCAGCCTAGCGCGCCCGACCGAGAAAAACCCGGGAAATTGGGCGGGTGTGTGCCGGAGCGCTACGCTGGTCAGTGTAGTGCGCGCTTTCTTCGCGGCCACCGTCGTCTTGGTCGTGCTGGTGCTCTCGGCACCGGGCCGGGCGGAAGAGCCCGCCGGCCGGCGCTACGTGGTCGCGGCCATCGGCGACTCCCTGACCGACACCCGGTCCGGCGGAGGGAAGTACATGAAGCTGCTCGGCGAGCGCTGCCCGGAGAGTCGCTTCGACGCCTACGGCGTGGGCGGACAGCGCACGGATCACATGCGCTGGCGCCTGACCGAGGACCTCTTCGGGCGGAGCACGCCCTGGAACAAGCGTCCGCGCTACACGCACGTCGTCATCCTGGGCGGCGTCAACGACCTCGCGGCGGCGACGCCTCGGGACGCGAGCATCGAGCGCATCAAGGGCAACCTGACGCAGATGTACCGCATGGCGCGCGCGCGGGGAGTGTCGGTGGTCGCGCTCACGCTGGCTCCCTGGGGTCGGCTCCGCGGGGTTCAGGACAGGAGGGTCGAGGCGACCGAGAAGCTGAACGGCTGGATCCTCGAGCAGGCCGTCGTCGACAACGTGGAGCACGCCGTGGACATCCACGGCCGGCTCAGCTGCGGAGACAGCCATCTCCTGTGTCCCAAGCACCGGCGCTTCCCGAACGACCACATCCACTGGGGTACCCAGGGACACGAAGTCGTCGCGGCCGCGCTCTTCAGTGAGGTCTTCTCCGACTGCCGCTGACGTCTCAGCCGCCCGCGACCTGGGTGAGCGCGTCGCCGGTCAGGCGGAACACCGTCCACTCGGCCATCGGGACGGCGCCGAGCGCTCGGTAGAAGTCGATCGCCGGTTGGTTCCAGTCCAGGACGGCCCACTCCAGCCGCGCGCAGCCCCGCTCGACGGCGATCCGAGCCACCCTGGACAGGAGCGCCTTGCCCACGCCGCACCCGCGTCGGCTCTCGGAGACGAAGAGATCCTCCAGGTAGAGCCCCGGGCGCCCTCGCCAGGTCGAGTAGCTCTGGAAGAACAGCGCGAAGCCGCAGGCGCTGCCGTCCAGCTCGGCGATCAGGCACTCGAAGGGCGGGACAGCGCTCGAGAGCTGCGCGCGCAGCGTCTCCGCCGTGGCCTCCACGGCCAGGGGCTCGCGCTCGTATTCGGCCAGCTCGCGAATGAAGCCGAGCACGAGGCTGGCGTCGGCCGGAAGTGCGGTGCGGATGCGGAGTGTCACTGAATGACTACGGTCTTGCTCACCGTCACGTGCTCGCCCGAGAAGGCCGGCACCTTGGCGCCGCGCAAGGCGCCCGCGATGCAGCCACCGGTCTTGGTGCCGGCGAAGGGAGGACCGCTGATGTTGGCGCTGGTGACGCGCCCGGACGGGGCGAAGGTGACCACGACCGTGGCGGTGCCCGACGGATCGCCCTCCTGGCGACACCCGGAGGCCGCGCCGGCGGCGGAGTTGAGGGCGGCGCGAGCTGCGTTCGCGTCGAAGGGCGGCGCCATCGCGACCTCGCCGCTGGTGCCGCCGGTGCCTGCTGCGGGTTTCTCTTCCTTGACGGGTGGTTTCTCTTCCTTGACGGGCGGCTTCTCTTCCTTGGCCACTGGCGTCTCTCTCGGCTCCACCTTCTCGACGGGCTTCTCTTCCTTCTTTACCGTCGCTGCGTCTTCGCTGGGACCGGAGTCGACGACGGCTGGCGAGACCGTGGGAACCGTCGTCGGTGTCGTGGGCTGGGGTGTGGGGTCGGTCCGAGTTTCCGCCGTCGGCCGCGGCGTGGGCTCAGTCGAGCCGGCGCCGTCCGGGCTGCGGAGGAAGAACCAGTACACGGCGACTGCACCCAAGAGCGCGAGGACGATCCACATCGCGGGCGAGCCGCTCTTCTCCTCCTCCGCGGTTGCGGCCTTGGCGCTCTTGTCCTGCCGGCCGCTCGGTGCAGGCGGCGGCCGCTTGGTCTTGCCAGTCTTGGACTCCGCCTTCTTCGTCTTCGCGCGCGGCCGATCGCTGCTGGCGGGTGCGTCGTCGTCCCGGCGTTTTCGCGAGGATTTTGGGTCAGACGAGGGCGGAGGCGGCTCGATGTTGGTGAGGTCGATGGTCGGCAGCTGAGCGGCGATCCCGCCGCCGCCGATGGCGAAGATGTCCTCGGACACCGACTCGTCCTTGCTGCCGACTTCTTCCTTCGGTGGCACCAGCGAGCCGGTCATGAGCGTGCGCAGATCGGGAGTTCCACTGGACGGTGCGACCTCTTCTCCCTCTGGCAGATCCGGGTCCTCCGTCGCCGGCGGCGGCTTCGGCGGCGCGCTACTGAGCCATGCCGGCTGCACCTTCGGCGGTGCGGTCGGGAGCTTCTTCTCGGGCTTCGGCGGCGGCTTCGACGGAGTCTCGCCTCCCTTGGGGCCGTCGAGCTTCGCGGGGGGCACGGCGAGCGGCAGCGTGGGAGTTCCCTCCACGGGTGGGGGCTCTTTGGTCGCGTCCGCCGGCTGCGGCTCGGGTTTGGCGGCGGGCTCCCCGAGCTCCGGGCGATCGCTCATCGTGCCGGCGCCGACGCTTCGGAACGGGCCGACCTCGTCGTCACCCAAGAGCTCCGCCTCCGAGCCGACCGCGACGCCCGTGCCCAAGAAGCCGCCCACCTCGTCTTCGGGAGCAAGCTCCGCGAGCGCCGGCACTTCGCCGAGCATCAGCCACTCGTCGAGGCTGGTGTTCCACACCAAGGTCTCGCGGTTGATCTCGCCGTTCTCGAGCGCCTTCTTGACCTGCCCGACCGTGAGCTCGCGGTCGTCGTCGTCGCCGAAGCTCACGACCCACAGTCCCCCGACGGCGGGCAGCGAGCCGGGTCCCGAGAGCGGGACGGTCGGTGTCATGTCGCCTGCGGGCTCGTGCTTGGTGCCGTCGACGGTGATGTCCGCCCGGCACTTCTTGCAGCGAATGGTCACGACGCGCCCGCGGACCTTGCGCTCGTACAGATCGTCCGGGAGCGTGAAGCGCGCGCCGCACTTGCCGCAGTTGACTTCGAAAGCCATGGAAGCCGAGCGTATACCCGCTGGCCGATAAGGAAAAAAGTCGGGGCTTACTGCTCAGCCGTGCAGCACCCGCGGGACGATGGCCGAGAGGTGCCTCCCGCTTCGCGCACCGTCGCGGCGGAACGAGAAAAACCGCTCCGGTTCGAGCACCGTGCAGCCGGCGACGTCGTCGATGGCCGCCGGCGCGAGCCCGCGCGCGATCAGCTTGGCTCGAACCAAGCGTCGCAGATCCACGTGAGGGCGCGCGCCCGGCCGGCGCTCGACGACCCCAGGGTCCGGGGAGCAGGCCAAGAGCTCCGACGCGACTTCCTCGGAGACCTCGAAGGACTCGAGGGAAATGTGAGGGCCGATCGCGGCCACCAAGTCGGTTGGGGTCTCGACCAGGGTGGACAGCCGTTCGATGGCGCTCTCCACGGCGCCAGCCACCACCCCCCGCCACCCGGCATGGACCGCGGCCACGGCGCCGCTCCGGCGATCACCGAGCAGGACCGGAACGCAGTCGGCGGAGCGTACCCCGCAGGCGACGGTCGGGTCCCTGGACACGAGGGCATCGCCCTCGGTGCGGATGACGTCGTCGCGGAGCGCGCTCCCGTCCACGCCGTGGGCCACCCGCCCATGCACCTGAGACAGGAAGAACAAGCGTGCGGGCTCGACCCCGAGCGCCCGCGCCGCTCGCGCCAGATTTTCGCGCACGTTCTCGGGGTCGTCACCGACGGTGTGCGAGAAGCTGAGCGACGCGTAGGGTCCCGTGGACACGCCGCCATTGCGCGTGAAGAACGCGTGGACGAACCCCGCGTCGCGGAGGAGCGGGCTCTCGAGGAATTCAGCGGAATTCATGCTTCATCGCGAAACGGCGGGGGAGGCCTCGTAGTGGGCAGCCAACTTTGGTAGAAGCGGCCGTGGTGCGTCCAGCGGATCCGTTCATCGGCCGGGAGATTCTCGGCGGCCAGTTCCGGATCCTGCAGAAGATCGGCACGGGCGGCATGGGGTCCGTCTACAAGGCCGAGCAGCCGGCGATGAACCGGATGGTGGCCATCAAGATCCTCCACCCGAAGCTCGCCAATCGCAAGGATCTGACCTCGCGCTTTCGACGCGAGGCGCGCGCCATGAGCCAGCTGACCCACCCGAACACGGTGAAGGTCTTCATGTACGGCGAGCTCGAGGAAGACGGCTCGCTCTACATCGTGATGGAGTTCCTCGAAGGGCGGAACCTGAACCAGACCGTGCGCAAGGAAGGCCCGATGGCCATCGAGCGTGCCATCCCGGTTCTGGTCCAGGTGTGCGGCGCGCTCCACGAGGCCCACGAGATGGGGATCGTTCACCGAGACCTCAAGCCGGAGAACATCTTCCTCTGCTCCCAGGGCGGGCTGAAGGACTACCCCAAGGTGCTCGACTTCGGCTTGGCGAAGGTGACGGAGCGCCAGATGCGACCCGGGTCCATCATCCTGACGCAGGAGGGCATGGTGTTCGGCACGCCGGAGTTCATGTCGCCCGAGCAAGCCCAGGGAAAGACCCTCGACGCGCGCAGCGACATCTACTCTCTCGCCTCCATCCTGTACGAAGTGCTGACCGGCAAGCTGCCGTTCAACGCGAAGACGCCGATGGAGTACATCCAGAAGCACGTGATGGAGCCACCCATCCCGCTGAACGAACGCGTCCCGGGCAAGACCTTCCCGCCCGGCCTGGGCGAGGTGATCGCGAAGGCGCTGGCCAAGAAGCCCGAAGACCGCTTCCAGACGGCGGCCGAGTTCGCCCACGCGCTGGCGGCGTTCGGCGAGCCGGGCTCGGAGCGTGCGCTCCCCCTGCCTTCCTCGCCGCAGGCGAGCCCCCCGGCTCCCCCGGTGGCCAATCCCAGCGCCAATACGCTGCGCGCGCCCACCCGCTCGGGGCCCGGGGCCGGCCTGCTGATCGGCGTGGCGGCGGCCTGCCTGGTCCTCGGCGTGGTGATCGCCGTCGTGGCCATGAAATTCCTCGTGAAATGAGCGACGGGAAGCCGGCGTGACCCGCAGGCGTTTTCTTGTCGGTACGGGCCGCGCCTTGGCATGAAGGACGGCGAGCATGCTCCGGCGCATCACGAAGTGGCTGAAGAGACTGGCGCTGGGCGCTCTGGTGCTCGCCCTCGCCGGCGCCCTCACGGTCTACACGGTGATCCGCTACCACGAGGCGGATCTGCCGAGCGTGGCCGAGCTGCGCTCGAGCTACGCTCCGCCGCAGGTCACGCGAGTGCTCGGGCGTGACGGCTCGACGCTGGCCAGCCTGTTCACCGAGCGCCGCACGGTCGTCGAGCTCGGCGAGGTCTCGGACGTCGCCAAGCTCGCGTTCCTGGCGGCGGAGGACGCGAGCTTCTACGAGCACAAGGGGCTCGACTACTTCGGCATGCTGCGCGCGCTGGCGGCGAACCTGCGCGCGGGTCGCACGGTCCAAGGTGGCAGCACGATCACCCAACAGGTGGTCAAGAACCTGCTGCTCGACCCCGAGCGCACCTACCGGCGGAAGATCCGCGAGACCATCCTGGCTCGGCGCCTCGAGCAGCAGCTGAGCAAGGACGACATCTTCTCGCTCTACCTGAACCACATCTACCTGGGGCACGGCCGCTACGGCATCGAAGAGGCGGCTCGCTTCTATTTCGGCAAGAAGGCCTCCGAGCTCACGCTGCCGGAGGCATCACTGCTCGCCGGCCTGGTCGCTTCGCCCGAGCGCTTCTCGCCGCGCAAGAACGCCACGGGGGCGACGGAGCGCCGCCGCTACGTGCTCTCGCAGATGCTGGCCAAGGGCTTCGTCACGCCGGAGCTCCACGCGGAGGCGCTCGCGGCGCCGGTCCGCCTGGCTCCCGCCTCCGAGGGGGAGTCCGAGCTGGCGCCGGAGATCGTGGCCCACGTCTCGAAGCTGCTCGAGAACTTGGCAGGCGAGCAGGCGAGGCGCGGCGGGTTCACCGTCACGACGACCATCGATCCCACGCTGCAAGCGGCGGCGCGTCAGGCCGTCCGCAAGAACCTGGGGCGCCATGCGGAGAGGCAGAAGCTCGAGCCGCCGCACACCGCGACCAAGCGGCGGCTGTTCGGCGCGCCCTTCGTGGGCACGCCGAAGCCCCACCACGCCTACGTCGGTCGGGTCCTCCGCGTCGACGACAAGGCGGGCACGATCGACGTCGAGCTCGGCAGCGTGGTCGGCCGGATCCAGCTCGCTCGAGAGGAGCGCTTCAATCCCAAGCACCTTCCCCCGAGCGAGTTCACGAAGGAGGGGGCGCTGCTCCGGGCGAGCGTTGCCGCGCTGCCGGAGGGCTCGGAGCCCGTGCCGGCGCGGCTGGAGCTGGGGCCTCAGGGAGCGCTCGTCGCCATCGACCCGCGCTCGCGCGAGGTGCTCGCCCTGATCGGCAGCCACGAGGCCGTCGCGGGAGGGCTCGACCGCGCGACCCGCGCGCGCCGCCAGCCGGGCTCGGCGTTCAAGCCCTTCGTGTACGGCTACGCGCTCCACTCCAAGCGCTTCACCGCCGCCAGCCTGCTCGAGCTCCCGGCGTCGAAGGACGGCAAGCTCGAAGCTCGCAGCGTCAGCGTGCGCGCGGCGCTGGCGCAGAGCGACAACGCCGCCGCCGAGCGCTTGCTCGCCGAGGTGGGTGCCGAGAACGTGGTGCAGTGGGCGCGCGCGGCGGGCATCGAGTCCCGGCTCGAGCCGACGCCGAGCCTCGCGCTCGGCGCCTACGAGATCACGCCGCTGGAGGCCGCCAACGCTTACGCGACCTTCGCGAGCGGAGGGACGTACGCGGCGCCGATCTTGGTGACCAAGATCGTCGGCCCCGACGGCAAGGAGCTGCCGCTGCCGGCCGCGCCCCCGTCACGCCGGGTCATGAACGAGGACGAGGCTTATCTCGTCACCAGCTTGCTCACCAGCGTGGTCAAGGAGGGCACGGCGAAGCGCGCGCTCTCGCTCAATCGCCCGCTGGCAGGCAAGACGGGCACCACCAACGAGGCGAAGGACGCCTGGTTCGTCGGCTACTCCACGGATCTGGTGTGCGCGACCTGGGTGGGCTTCGACGACGCGCTGCCCCTCGGCTGGGGCGAGTCGGGAGCAGTGACCGCGCTGCCGGCCTTCATCGAGCTGATGAAGGCGGCCCACGACAAGAAGCCGGCCACCGATTTCCCGCGCCCGGCGAGCGTGCTCGTGGTGCGCATCGATCCGGCGACCGGACTCCTCGCCCGAGCCGATCAGGCGGACGGCAAGGACGAGCTCTTCCTCGAAGGCACTGCGCCGACCGAGACCGCGGACGCGGGCGTGGACGCCGCTCCGAGCGATGACGCCGGCGTCGAGCTCGATCCCGAGGCCGTCCAGGCGGGCGCCGCGCCGAGCGAGCCTCCTGCCGAGGTCGAAGACGCTGGCGTGGCCGACGACTCCGGACCGAGCCCGGAGCTGCCGCCGTTCTGAGCCTGGGTCGCACAGCTTCTCGGATGCTCCCGTCCAGTGCAGCGCAACGGGTGCGCGCCACGATGCGCTCGAAGTGAGCTCTCGGGTTGACCACGTGCCAGGGCCGCGCGAAACTGACGTCCAAGGGTGGAGGACAAAATGCCGACGCAGAGCACGCAGCACGCAGCACGCAGCACGCAGCACGCAGTACGCTATTGTTGATTGCGTTGAGCGGGTCGGTCGCAGCGTGCGGGGAGGCGGGCGAGCTCGACCTGGGTCGCGTGCAGGACGGCGTCGTTGAAGCTTGTGCGGGGCCGCCGGTGCTGACGACGCGCCACACGTTCGAGAACATCAACCGGGCGGTCGTGATCCAGACGTGCAGCTCGTCGACTGGCGCTTCGCACTTCGCCGTGACCGACGAGGCAACGGGACTGCCGGCGGACTTCGCGGAGCTCGAACGACTCGACGCGCTGGCATTCCACAACGTCAACGCCAGCACTCGACCGGGGTTGCGCGCCGCGCTGGACGCCAGTCCCGCCGGCGAGGTCAACGTGCACATCTGGTTTCGACCGGACCTGCCCGACGAGACCCCGAAAGAGGAGGTCGTCGCAATGAGCGGTCACTCGCAAGAGCAGTCCAAGCGGGAAGCGAGAACCTTCGCGCAGGCGAAGCAAGCTCTGAAGCGCCTTTCCGGCATCCCGGGCCTGACGCTGCTCTCGAGCGCGGAGGGGTTCTCGGAGTTCGGTCCGCCCATCATCCTGGCCCGCGGCAACCGGAGCGCGCTGGAGCAGGCCGGCATGGCGGACGAGGTGTGGGAGATCGTCTCCGCCGAAGAGACCTGGGTGCCCGGCACCACCGACTACTTCTTCACCACGAACGATGTTTGGCTGGATTATGCCGGCCATGACGGAACGGGGCAGACCGTTGCGATCCTCGAGTTCGAGCGCCCGGAAAGCTCCCTGAACCTCCCGGGGTGGCCCTCTGGTTCCTGTGCGCCGTGGTCGGGTTTCGGCACCGCGCGCCTCTGTCACTGCTCCGCAGGGACCCGCGGAGGGCACCCTCGGATGGTCATGGGGGTCGTGCGCGCCTCGAGCGGCTCGCTCTGGTTCGAAGGCATGGCCGATGAGGCGACCACCATCGCTGCGAACACGGACGGGGGGTGCACGACGAACGGACCGGATGCGTTCTCGAGCGCGCTGAACTGGTCGACCTCCAATGGCGCGAGGGTGATCAACTGCAGCGATCAGATGGGACTCGACCCGCTCGTCGACTCCTTCCAGTCCTCGCGGGATCGCCTGTACGACTACAAGGCGTCGGTTTCGCCCTATCCGTTCATCGCCGTGATCGCCGGTAACGCCGGAACTGGCTCGAACGTGATGAGCCGCCCGCGCAACGGCGTCTCCGTGGGCTCGGGTCAGGAGAACTCAGGTACTGACCGCAACGGCGTCGTCATGGCGGCGCACTCGAGTAACCTGAACCCCAACGGGGGCTCCGGCTTCGAGGTGCCGCACCTCGTGGCCATTGGAGTGAACGTGGACACCGCCGGCAGAGATCTCAACACGACAGACACGGTCAACGGGACGAGCTTTGCCGCCCCGCAGGTGGCCGGAGTCGTCGCTGCTCTCCACGAGCGCAATCCAGCGCTGAAGTCCTGGCCGGAGGTCGTTATCCCGGGCCTGCTCGCGTCTGCCGACGAAGACGTGGACGGCACCCCGCTGAGCCTGCACGACGGCATCGACGACTCCGATGGGGCTGGCCTCCTGAACGCGGCGCTCGCGGCGGGCGTGCTCGGGGCCAGCTCGAAGCGCGACGGGAACAACCCCGCGTCGGTTCAGGGTCACGACTACGGCAGCATCTGGGAATCGACGACGCCGACGTACACGGCCTACTCCGAGAAGTGGAACGCCAGCGTGGCGCCCGGCAAGGTCCTGCGAGCAGCCGCGCTCTTTCAGTCTCGGCCGACTTGCCCTGCCAGCCCGGGGTGTTCCTCACCCGGCGGGTTCAACGGCTGCACTGCCTCTCAGGTCTGCTCGGCGAACCCGTTCGTCATCTTCTCGCTCATGGTCTACGACGGGACGACCCTGGTTGCGGCCTCGAACAGCACGAGCAACAACTACCAGTTCCTCCGCGTGACCAACGGCAGCGGCTCGACGAAGACCTACAACATCCGGCTAGTGCCCCTGAACTACGGCGGACTGCCGGGGACGACCTGGGGAGTGGCGTGGGCCGAGGCGGACGAATGAGCGCGCCGCGCGCCGGGCTCGCGTGCGCCGTGATTTTTGCCCTGCTGCACGCGTCCGCTTGCGGCGCGACGACGACCGATCGAACCGACTGGGACGACCTGTCGAGCTTCGAGGACAAATTCCCTCCGCCGTGCCCGGCCCTGACCGAGCTGGTCCGCTTCGTCTACGCGAACAAGGCCTGCACCGCGAGCTCGGACTGCGCGCGGGTGGATGGCTGCTGGGAGGTGAAGGAGCACTGCGGAGGGGCGCTCTACCTGAGCTCGAGCGCTCCTTCGGCCCAGCTCGAGGCGCTGAAGGCAGGGGCGAACGCCTGCACGCTGACCGCGCCGTGCTGCGGCGCGCTGCCGGTCGAACCGGCCTGCGTCCATGGCGCCTGCATGCCAAAGCCGGATGCTTGGGTCGAGACCTGCCTTCAGGAAATCGGAGAGACCTCGCCCTGCGCGCTGTGCCTGTGCGCGACCGACTCCGGTGATGCGGACTGCGCCAGGACTCCCGCGTGCGCTCCGATCTTCCAGTGCGCCACGCAGGCGGGTTGCTACGGCACGCTGCCTTGCGATCTCGCCTCCAAGACCTTTCCGTGCCGGAAGGAGGTGGACGCCGCCGGCGGGCCCAAGTCCGAGATCGCCACGATGTACCGGATGTCGAACGTGTGGGCCGTGCGGTCCGGCTGCGACGTCGCCTGCGGCAAGTAGCGAGGCGAGGCGCCGGAGCGCGGTCGCGCTACTCGAGGTCCATCGCCAGCCGAATGACGCGGCCCATCCGCGCGAGGGTTCCCGGCCGCAAGCGTCCGATCCTCTCGGGCGCAAACCGCTCGAGCGGCAGGCTCGTGAGATGGGGCACCACGGCCACCTTCGTCTTCCAATCCCCCGGCTCGGTCGGTGCGAGGGGAACGACCCCTGGAATGCCAGCGTACTCGGGAACGGATCGATCGAGCGGGACGACAATCACCGTCTCGAGCGAGTGCGAGAGCCGATCCGACTGCACCACGACGAAGGCTTCCAGACGCTCCCCGGGCAGAAACCCGATCCCGCGCCGAAGAGCCAGGACGTCACCGCGAGCCGCCACGAGCCTTCTCGACTGCGCGAGCGAGCGCGGCGAGCCGGCGCCGTGCGGCAGGCGTCATGTTCTGGTCCATGGCGCGGAAGAACTCGTCCCGCTCCGCCTGCTCGACCGCCTTCACGAGCAGCTCGCGCGCCAGTTCGGCCTCCTTCAGCTTCGCGTTCGCCGCGAGCTTCTTCAGCGCGGCGCGCGTCTCCGCCGGGACGTTCAGGTTCAGGCGCTCCATGACCTAGCTCAACACATTCTTGGGGACATCATCGAGGATGTCAACCGCATCCTGATGGACGAACGATTGATCGAAGTTCGGTCCAGAGAGGACGGGGGCGCGTGGACATCGTGCGAATATCGCGGTGACCAAGCGGCCAAGCTCGCAGCCATCGGCTGCGAGATCGACGTCGACGTCGTCTACGGAGAAGCTCAGAAGAATCTGCGCTCGGGCTCCTGACGGGCCGAGCACTGGTGCTACCGCCGCGCCGAGCTCACGGCCCGACGAGCTTGCACGTCAAGTCTTCGCTGTGCTCCGCGCCCAGAGCGAAGCCGCGGCGATCGGCCCGGGGCGTGGCGCCGAAGCGCGCGAGCACCATGGTCGCGATCTCCTGTCCGCCGAGCTCGACGGGTGCGGCTCCGACCGCGATTGCTTCGGCGCAGAGCCCGGCTTCGCTCCAGCGCACCACCGCCAGCGTGAAGGTCTCGCCGTCACCACCGAGGGCCGGGGCCTCCAGCGTCACCCAGCTCCGCGGCACGGCGATCAAGGCGCGCGCGCCGGTGCCGCCTGCGGGGCAGGCGCCGAGCGCGGCCCACGGGGCGAGGCTGACGGGCTTCTGCCCTGGTCGGAGCAGGAGCGCGGGGTCGTCCGGAGACGGGGGCTCGAGCGAAGGCAGGCGAATGACCGACAGGCTTCCGTCGTCCCCGAGCCCGAGCGCGTCGTCGTTCACCGGACAGGCGCGCCGCGACGGGCGCTGCGGGAGCTCGAGCAGGGTGCGGGCCCCGGCAGTCGTCACCGAAACGACGCGGGCCGCGCAGGCGTCGTCCTCCGACAGGACGACCAGCTCGTCCTTGCCGCGCACGAGGGCGCTCTTCGCGGAGAACGCCGCGTTCTCGCTGCCGAGCGACACGACCCGCGCGGCCTGCCCGGGGCGCGCCCAGAGGTAGACTCCGCTCGGATCCTGCACCAGCAGCCCGGAAGCGCCGTCGGTCTTCTCGGCCAGGACCGGGATGACGCTGCGGCGGTCCTCACCCAGCGCGCTGGGCGGCTCGCTGCTCGTCTGCGCTGCGCGCGTGAAGATCTCCTGCCAGCTGAAGCGCGTGTCCACGACCCTGGCTTCGCCCAGCGGGTCGACGAAGCGCAACACACGGGGCCGCCGGAGGGCCGCGGCGAACCCTGGCGCAGCCGTGTCTTCCGCCGCGCGCTCGAAGAGCGTCGCGCCCAAGAGAAGCTCGTCCGCCATGGCCTCGAAGCCCAGGCTGATGGTTCCGAGCGCGCCTTCTCGGGCCGCGAGCTTCCTGGCACCAAAGTCGAACTCTTCGCTCAGGACGCCGTCGGTGCTGCGGGCGCGGGTCACCCAGCGCGTGCGCGGCGGTGAGCTGCGCTCGCACGAGAGCCGCGGTCTCTTCCCGGGCGGCGCGAGCGCGGGGCGCGGCGCTTCGTTGACGAGGCTCGGCTTCGGCGGGCTCTTGCGATAGCCCAGTCGGTACCAGCCGCTGGCCTCGCAACCGACGCGCGAGCAGCGCTCGGGGTAGAGCGCTTGGCGGGCGTCGCTGCCCGGAGGACGCGCGACCTCCACCCAGTGCTGTCCGAAGTCGGCCGACTGCCAGAAGCGGTTCTCGCCGTCCACCGCCAGCGCCAGCGGGCCAGCGCTCTTGAGGGCGCGGAACGACTGCGGCGAAGGCTCGACGCGACCGTCGGCGTGGAGCGTCGACGAGCCGTTGCCGACGTAGCCGACGATGCGCCCGTCGTCGGTCTGGCCCACCTCGTCCGAGAGCAGGCCGCTCTGCGCGGAGAACAGGGCGTATTGGGTCTGGTGCTGATCGCTCTCGAAGCGAGTCAGCTTGCCGGTCGCGGGGTCGTAGAGGCCAGCGTTCTCACCGCTCACCAGCCCGATCGCGCCGCCGTCCCGCGTCGGCACCCAGCGCCCAATGTTGAGGGCGCGCGCTGGCGTTCCCGCGTCCGCAGCGGCGGCGGAAGCCGGAGACGTGAGCTCTCGCCAGGAGCCGTCACGTTGGCGGACGCACACCGCTGGCGCGGTCACGGCCCGCGCCTCGCAAGGCCCGGCGAACAGCAGCGTGCCGTTGCTCCCCGCGTAGAACGTGCCGGACCGGGCGAACTGGCGCTCGAGCCTGGGGCTCGGGCCGTTCACTCCGGACAGCACGACGTCCGTGCCTTGGCTGGTCCGACACAGCGCGAGCACGTCGGCTTCGACCGGCAACAGCTCACAATCCCGAGCGCTGGCCAGGAGCGCGGGAGACATCCCGAGGAGCGCTCCGCTCGCGAGATCGACCCTGGCGAGCGCACCGGCGACCTCGACGAGCGCGGTGTGCTCGTCCAGGGGGACGCCCCGGCGTACCGCGCGCGCGAGTGGCTCCTCGCCGACCGACGCAGGCCAGCGCGGATCGAGGAGCTTCTTCGGGCGAGTCAGCTCCTCTGGCAGCGTGCGGTGCGACGACAGCGAGCCATCCGCCTCCAATCGGAGCGCCGAGCCGTTCGCGCGTCGGAGCCACAGCTCGCCGTCACCCGCTACGAGGCCGGTCACCGGTCGCGCGGAGTCGCTCACGTCCCGCCAGGCCTTCTGACCGGCCCCCAAGCTCACGACCACGTCGGGCTCGACGAAGAGGACGCTGCGACCATCCGCGAGCGAAGCTGCGTCGATTAGCCCTGCCACAGGCAGAGCGATGCGCTTCCTCCCCGGCCACGACAGCGCCTGGCGCGCGCCGCTCGCCGAGTGCACGAGCACGTAGGAAGACGCGAAGCTCACTCGGTCCACGGCGGCGTCCAGCGCGACGACGGGCTCCAGATCGGCGAGGAACGTCCAGGCGAAGTACAGCGCGTTGGCGCTCCAGAACAGGAAGCCGCCGCCCATGTGTCGCGGCACGCGCGTGCCGCCGACCAAAGGCGGAGCTGCGCGTTGCGTCGCGGCGGCGCCGCCGAGCACGATGCGCTGGCCCGAGACCAGGGCTCCACCGTCGGGATTGGAGGGCGTGGGAGCCAGCGTATCCGCGGCGTTCCTGGACGCGGGCAGCCACTCCGGAAGCGGCGCACGCGCTCTGCCGGACGTGCCCGCGCTCGGGCTCGGCGGCGGCGCCGGCTTGGGGCTCATTCGGTACTGATGGCAGGAGACGACCAAGAGCACGGCGGCGAACGGCAGTCCCCAGGCGCGCATCGGCCCCATGATAGCTGCCCGTATGATCCGGTCTAGACAACCTCTTCGCATCGAGTAAACCGGGGCCAAAGCCATGACCATGAAGGGCGTTCTCCTCACGCTGTCCGCTACGGCACTCCTCTCCACGATGCTCGGCTGCGAGGACAAGCCGAAGGAAACCAAGGCGGCCGAAGCTGACGCGGGGCGCGCAACGACGACCGCCGTCGATCCGAAGCTGGCCGAGGCGGTCGCCGCAGCGGGCACCAAGGCGGGGAAGGGTGACGCGAGCGCCGCGGCAGAGGACGGGCCCCCGGAACGAGGAGTGTTCGAGGACGGCAAGGCCGACACGCAGCTGAAGCGCGGCGAACCGCCGAAGATCGTGCTGGGTGAGGCGGGTAGCGAACCGCGCGCGGTGCTGGCCGGCGACGTTCCAGCGGGCTGGAAGCAGAGCGGGAGCTTCGACGTCACGCTGCGCCTTGGCCGCGCGCAGCTGCCGGGCATGACCATCTCGGTGAACCTGGAAGCGCCCAAGCCCAAGGCGCCCGCGGCCGCCGCGCCGGGTGCGGCGCCCGCGCCGGTGGTGGCGCCCGCTGAGGACGGAGCGCCGCTCAGCGCCAAGGTCACGGAGGTGAAGCTCACCGCCGACACGGCCGGTCCGCAGGGCAAGGAGCTCGCGGCTCAGCTCGCCAAGATCAAGGGCAGCAGTATCCACTTCCGCGTGGTCAGCGGGGTCGGCACCGACTTCTCGCTCGAGCTGGCCAAGGGCGCCGCGCCGGATCTGGAGATGATCTTGCGGGCGGTCGCCGAGGCGCTGGAGTCCACGACCATCGGTTTTCCGAAGGAAGCGGTGGGCCCCGGCGGCTACTGGTTGGTGACAACCCGGGGCATGGTCAGTGGCGCCGAGGTCGTCTCATACCGTCTGGTGAAGCTCGAGAAGGCCGCGGGTGAAGAGCTCACCTTCAGCGTGAACACCAAGCGCTACTCGGTCTCGACCAAGCTGGAGTTCGCTGGCCTTCCGCCGGGCGCCGAGCTGGATCAGTTCCAGTCGACGACCGAAGCCAGGCTCACGCTGCACAAGGGCGAGCCGCTCGCGCGCACTGGGACGTCCAAGCAGACGTTCGCCGCCGCGCTCATTCCAGCGGGCGGCGGCGATCAGCGTCTGGGAATGCAGTCGGTCGCGGACGTCGCGATCACGCTGGGAAAGAAGTGAGGGCTTCGGGTCTCAGAACCCGAGCTCCTTCTTGCGGTCTTCGGCGCCGGGCAGCGCGCTGCCCTTCTCGTTGACGACGGGCAGGCCCTTGGCGCGGTCCGCGTTGACCTGCTGCCAGGCCTTCTGATCGTCCGGGAGCTGGGTCTCGTCGTAGATGGCCTCGACGGGGCACTCCGGCACGCAGGCGCCGCAGTCGATGCACTCATCCGGATCGATGTAGAGCATCTCGTCGTCGCCGTGGAAGCAGTCCACCGGGCAGACCGCAACGCAGTCCGTGAAACGACACCCCTTGCAGTTATCGGTGACGACGAACGTCATGAATCCTCGGCTCCTGTCTCTGGCGCGGGCGCGCGGCCCGCGACGAATTCGGGGGCGAATTTAATCCAAACCGGGGCGCACTGGGCCAGCTTTTGTTGTCTTGGCGCAGATTCAGCGCCCGAGATCAGTCTTGGAACGCCGACACGTCGCCGGCGCCCTCGCGAACCACGACCGGGGCCTGGCCGGTGAGGTCCACGACGCTGGTCGCTTCGATGCCGCCGGGACCGGCGTCCAGGACCAGCGCGAGCCCCGGAAACTCGACGTCGATCTCGTGGGGGTCGGGGTTGCCTTCGGCGCCGTGGCGCGCCGCAGTGGTCGAGATGATGGGCCGCCCGAGCTCGCGCACCAGCGCGAGCGGCACGGCGTGGTTCGGGATCCGGACGCCGATGGTCTTGCGCGGCATGTGCACGATCTTCGGGACTTCGCGCGTTGCCTCCAGGATGAACACGTACGGTCCGGGTAGATGGCGCTTCAGCGTGCGGAACACCTTGTCGTGCATGACGGCGTACTTCGCCGCGTCGCTGATGTCGGCACACACGAACGCCAGCTTCTGGTCGCGCTGCATGCCCTTGATTTGGTACAGGCGCTCGACCGCCTTCTTGTTGAACAGGTCGCAGCCCAGCCCGTAGACGGTGTCCGTCGGGTAGGCGATGACCTCTCCCGCCTCGAGCGCGTCGACGGCCCGTCGGATCTTCCGGGGCTCGGGGTGCTCGGGGTTGATCTCCAGAATCATGGCCGCGCGCGCTCTTACACGCGTTGCCCGGGAGAACCAAGCGGCGAACGTTCAGTCGTCGCGGACAAGCTCCAGCATGCGCGCGGTGCGACCGCTGATCGGCAGCTTCAGCCTGCCCGCGCTCGCCTCGAAGCGCGTGCCATCCAAGGCGTCGACGGCGAATTTTGCGCCCTCTGCGCCGACGCTCGCCTCGGCGGCCCACTCGCTCGGGTTGATCACGAAGAGTACCCGCGGCGTCCCCGCGCGATCGACGTGGACGGTCGCCTGTAGCTCGCTCGGAGCGACGTCGAGCGCCGGCAGCTCGAGCGCGGTCTTCATGCTCGCGACAAGTTCGTGGAGGCTCTCCGCTCCCAGGCCGACGCAGGGCGGAACGGGACGTGATCCCTTCGGGGGCTCGAGGGTCCCGTCCATCGGAAGAAAAGCGGCGTCGCGTTGCGGCAGGTAGGGGCCGATGCTGAGCGCTGCGCCTCGCTTCCAGGCGCGGCGCAGCTTGCGGCAGAGCTCTGGCTCGAGGCCGCCAGTGCACGCTACCACCACCCAGCGGGCCCGCCCGAGCGAGTGCTCGAGCAGATCTCCTCCCACGATCGCCCAGGGGATGCGAGCATCTTCCAACGCGTGCTCGAGCTGGCGAGTGAAGCGCTCCGTCTCGATCGCGACGGACGCGCCGAGGCCGAGATCGTCCTCGAAGCACGCCTCCTGCGCGCCGCCGCCCAGGATCTGGAACAACGCTGCGCTCAGCGGTCCGAAGGCGTGACACACCCGCGTGAGGCGGCGGAAGCTGCGCGGCACGACGATGTGCACGGCCGCGTCCCGGCGCAGCTCGGCGAAGCGCGTGCGCTCGAGGGCGGCGAGCAGCTTGCGCCAGGGCTCCGCAGCCGGCCGGATCTTCCCGGTCGGATCGATGGGCGCGCCGATCCAGCGATCGCGGTCGACCAGCATGTAGGCGTTGAAGCCGCGCAGCCCGTAGGCCAGCGCGGTCAGCACCGCGAAGGCGTTGTCGCGCTCGGTGAGCGGCGGGAAGAAGGGCGGGAAACCCGCGCCGAGCTCGCAGGCGAACGCAGAGTGGCCGCGCGCCGCCGAGCGCTCGGAGAGATCCGTGGTGCGCCGCGCGATCTCGGTGCGCTGCGGCGCGGAGGCGCCGTGGTAGTAGTCCAGCCCGACCAGGTCGACGACCTTGCCGATGCGCTCCGGATCGAGCGGCGTCGCGCCCTCGCTCACCGGCAGGTTGTGGGAGATCGGCACGCTGCCCAGGCCCACCTTCGTCAGGTGTTCGCGCATCAGGGCGAAAGACTCCGCGAGCATCTGTTCTTGCCACTCGGCCCAGTCGAGGTGCGGAGCGAGCTCGTCGGCGCTCTTGGCGTCGAAGCGCTTCGGCGGCTCGACTCGCGCGAAGGTCACGTGCTCGTCGCGGTGGGCGCGGCGCAGCGCCGCGACCTTCTCGTAGCGTGCCTGGAGGAACCGCCGGTACTTCCGCAGCGAGTCCGGGTGCCAGTCCTGGTCGTACACGCCGTCGCGAAAGTAGAGCGCGCCCTCGTTGTCGACCTGGCAGAGCACGATGGGACCGTTCGGGTAGACGTGCCCCGAGAGCTCGGCGCCGACCGCGGCGAACCAGCGCGCCACCTCGGAGTGGAAGGTCTCGCTGGCGTAGCTCGGAACCGGGAACGCCAGCGGCGGAACCGGCAGCACCACCGGGTTTCCGTGGGGGGAGCGCGCCTGACACTCCGCGTCCCAGATCACGCGCTCCGGCAGCCCGAAACCGGTGAGCTCGGCGTTGATGTGCGGTCCGGGGCGGACGATGCAGTAGAGCTCGAGCTCGGCGATCAGGTCGACGAAGGCCGCGACGTCCCGCTCGTCGGCGAGCTTGCCGAAGTCGAAGGTGCCGGGTCCTACTTCGTGGACGCTCCAGGGCACGTAGACGTCGATGAAGCGGAAGCCCAGGCTCTTCGTGGCGTCGAGCGTCGCGCGCCAGTGGCGCGGGTCGAGGCGCCAGTAGTGCACGGCCGCGGCGTGGAGCGGCAGTGTCTTGCCCCCGATGCTGAGCCCCTCCGGGACGAGAGCGACCCGACCTTCTGCGCGGGGGCGCGAGCGACGACGGGCGGCGTGCATCTTCGAGGCGGGAACGCTATCCCGACCCCATTAGTTGATCCAGAACAAGTAGCGGAGCTTCCGCTCCAGGGACTCTTCGCCGCGATCCACTTCGCCCTTCATGCGCGACAGCCGACTGGGCAGGGGCGACGGCTTCATCTGCCGACGGTAGTTGGCGCCGAGCAGGCTCCCGAGCGCCGCCTCGACGTCCTGCTTTCGTTCGGCACGCTCGAGCAGGTCGAGGTCGATGACGATGTCCCGCGGCGCGCTGAACGAGCCGCCCACGTCGATGAAGCCGCCGGGCGGGTTCTCCCAGCGGTGGTCGCCGAGCTGGGCCAGCTCGCGGACGCTGAGGCCCTCCTGTCCCCGAACCAAACGCTCGAGGTCGCCGACCACGCCTTCCCAGGTCGCGTACAGGGCGCCGTCCACCGGCAGCGGCAGCGGGTGGCTCTTCTGCCTCGGACTCGGCACCCACTCGCGGTCGTCGTCGCGCTCGCGCAGGTACGCTCTGCGGCTCTGCTCCGAGTGGGCGAGCCCACGAAGGACGTGCTCGCGCGCGCTCCGCATCCGCTCCGGGTGAACCAGGCGCAGGCGCAGCCGCTGCGGGCGCGTGCCCCGCTCGTCGAGCAGTCGATCCAGCTCGCTGAAGTCGTAGGCGGAGAGCACGTCGATCGCCGCGCGCTGGAAGGCGACGAACGCCCGCGCCCAGTACACGTCGCCCAGGTCGAAGCGGAAGGTCGGCTTGCGCCGCGGGTCGCCGTCGGGGATGGGCCGTCCCGAGGCGTCCTGCTCGATCTGGAAGAGCAGACGGTCACGCGAGTCCACGCGTCCGTTGCCGTTCCAGTCCTTCTCCCAGCAGGCCAGGCAGAGCTCCAGGGAGATCTCGGGATCCTGGCTCGCGAGCGCCAGGTCGCCCTCGACAGTGCGGAGCGCTGCGTCCAGCTCCGCGAGCGCGCTGGTGAGGTAGCGCTGATTCAGGCCGCCTGCCATCGCCCCGCCGATCACCACGGTGCGCAGATCCTTGGACGCCTGCTTCATCGCCCGTTCGTAGCGCGTGATGGCGCGCACGAGCGCGGCCTGCGAGTTCTTTCGGTCGCGGGACAGCGCTGCCTCTGCGTGGCGCCCGGCCGCGCCGAGGTCGCCCTTTCCCAGAGCACCCGTGGCAGGGGCGGCGGCCGCGCGTTGCTCGCCGGCTCGCGGCCCCGCACACCCGGAGAGACACGAGAGCACGGCAGCGGCGATCACCAGGCGTCGGAGCTCGAGCATGCCCCGGGGGCCAAGCAAGCCCGGGACCAGGCGGATTCCCCGGGTTTGTGAGCCGTGCTGCGCGATCGGTTACGCGCACCGGCGCGTAGCTCACCCACCCGAAGCAGCTCGGGCGTGTGAGTGTCTTGCCAGGCCGACGCGCTCGCTCGACCGAGGCTCCGCGGCGATCAGCCGCTGGAGCTCCCGCTCGATGGCCGTTCGGAGCTCCTCGCCGCAGAGGCGCACCAGTCGATCGAAGGTCATCTGCTTGGAGAGTGAGCGGGCGAGCCTATACCCGATGTAGTAGCCGGCGCGCTTGGGCACGTCTTCGCGCTGCCCAGCGCCCAGAAAGTAGTCGCGGTAGTCCTCTTCGCGCGCGTCGTCGAGCAAGCGCAGGAGCTCGCCGGCGAGCGGAGCCATCCTGGCATCGGCGGCCGACACCATCTCCGAGCTCAAGGTGAGCTCGCGCAGCGTCGCCTTGGGGTTCAGGTGGTGCGACACGTAGACCGCGAGCCCCTCCGTCCAGAGCGGAGGCCAGAGCCCGTTCGGACCTTCGGGCTTCGGCTCTGGCATCGAGCAGAGCTTCTGGTGATGGAGGTGGAACAGCTCGTGGTGGAAGAGCGGGCCGACGCTCGCGTCCGGTCCGTACAGGAGCGCGATCTTGTCGAGCCCGAACAGGAGCGCGAGCCGGCCGTCCACGCGCCGCACGGCGCCGTCGAAGGCATCCACCGAGACGGTGAAGTACACGGTGCCGTCCCAGCTCATGTCGGGGAAGACCTGGCGGAAGCTCGCATCGAAGCGACCCAGGTCCTGCTCCACGCTCCGGCCCAGGGCGCGCATGGCGTCGATGCGCGCGTCCAGGCTGGCGAGCCAGGGCGGAAGGCGCGCGCCCAGCTCGTCGGGGTTCAGCGGATCGCGGCCGATCACGCCGTCGCCGAAGAGCGCGGGGTTCTTGGCGATCACCAGCTCGCGAAAGCCGGCGAGGCGCGCCTCCGGCGTGGAGCGGGCGTGGGATTGCCAGAACGCCCAGAAAGGCGCCGTCGCGTCCACGACCCGGTAGCTCGGTGCGCGCGTGTCGGCGGACGCGGCGGGCGGGGCGGGAGCGCGTGCTGGCTCCGCCGGCCCGCACGACGCGAGCAGGGCTGCGGCCGCGGCGAGCTTGGCGAGGGCCCTCATCGATCGGCTCTGAAGCTCGCGCGGCGTGGAGCTCTCTCCGGCTCGAAGCGCGTCAGACCTTCTCGACCTTGTTGGTCCCGGACGCCGTCTTGTACTTCGAGATCTTCACGTTGCCGTCGAAGTCCTTCGACTTCACGTCGGCCACGCCGAAGAACGTCACCTGGACGTCCGTGCCGGCGTTGACATCCATGATGGCGATGCCGTGCGCGAAGCCCTCGACGTGCTTGTAGTGCGGGCTGGACTTCTGCACCACCTCGTCGAACTTCGCCTTGTCCGTCGCCAGGGGCTTGAGCCCGTAGTTGCCGTCGGGATCCAGGCCCAAGACCTGGGTGGCGACGATCTCCTGGAAGGGCGAGGAGCTGATGCCGGCGCACACGTACTCGACGCCGACCGGCTTGGCTCCGGGTGCGTCGAAGTCGGGGTGCAGCTCCCCGGCGTAGAAGGCGTGGATGTCGCCGGTGATGACCACCAGGTTCTCCACGCCGGAGAGCGCCTCGAGGATCTCCTTGCGCTCGCTGCGGAAGCCATCCCACTGATCGACGGTCAGGTACCACACGCCCTGGAACAGGATCGGGACGCCGGGTAGCGTCAGATCAGCGCACATTTGCAGGAGCTGCGTCTCGTTGCCCCAGATCTTCCAGCTGGCGTCCGAGGCCTTCATGCCGTCGATCAGCCACTGCTTCTGCTTCTGGCCGAGCATGGTCGGCTTCACGAACGCCTCGATCTTGTCGAACGCTTCTTTCTTGCAGAAGTTGCGGGAACCGAGGGCCTGGTTGGCCGAGAGCTTGCCGGCTTCGGCGTAGGTCGGCACGTCTGCCGGGGCGCCCGCCGGCTTGTCGGTGGTCTGCGCGCCCTCCGGGATGACGTGGTCGTCGCGGTAGCTGCGCTGGTCCGTCAAGAACAACTCGACGTGTTTGCCGTAGCGGAGCGTGCGGTAGATGACCAGGTCGTCGGGGAAGCTCTTGTTCGCGTCGAAGGTCACGTCCGCCGGTTGGTACTCGAACCAGGCCTGGTTGGCGTTCTCGCGGCGCTCGGTGCTCTTCTCGGCGCCCTTCTTCTCGTTGAAGTCGGTGGCGTGGTCCTGCCACGAGTCGTTGGCGAACTCGTGGTCGTCCCAGATGCTGATGAACGGGAAGGAGGCGTGGGCCTTCTGTAGGTGCTCGTCGCTGCGGTATTGCCGGTACAGGCCGCGGTAGTCCTCGAGGGACTTGGCGGCCTTCACCCCGGGCACGATCTCGATGCCGTCGGGGATGTCGATCTGGCGGTTCGGATCCGGAGTCTGGAAGTCCGGGTCGCCGTCCGTCTCGTAGATGTAGTCGCCGAGCCAGACGATGAAGTCCACCGGGGCCTCCTGCTCCAGGAAGGCCTTCCACACGTGGTAGTAGCGTCCGATGAAGTCCTGGCAGGAGGCGAACGCGAAGCGCACCGGCACGTCCTGGTCGGCGGCCGGCGCGGTCTTGGTCCGGCCGACGATGGACTGCGTCTTCTCCGCCTTGAACCGGTAGTAGTAGCTGGTGAAGGCCGAGAGCCCGGTGGGCTTGATGCGCACGGTCCAGTCGGTGGACTCGTCCACGCTCACGGTCTCCTTGCCTATGATCTTCGAGAAGGCCTCGTCGCTGGCGATCTCGCAGATGACCTGGACCGGGCCCGAGCCGGACTTCGGCACCGCGCGCGTCCACAGGACCACGCTGTCGGGCTTGGGATCGCCGGAGGCGACACCCTGCGGGTAGACCGCGGCCTGATCCGCGGGGTCGGTGCTGTACTTGGTGGGCTCTTCGCCGCCCCCGTCGTCGGAGCCGCAGCCGAGCGGCGTGACGGCGACCGTGATGACCAGCCCTGCGAGGAAATCGCGACGCGCAATTCGTGAAGCCATGGCGCGGCAGCCTAGCCGCCGAGGGGCCGGCTCGCAACGCACCCGGGCGTCAGTTCCGGGCGCGCTCGAAGCTGCCGCGGATCTCGGTGTGGCGCGACAGGAAGAGCGTCCACGCGAGGGCGCTCTCGGCGCTCCGCCCGAAGCGGATGGCGCCGAGGTCCCGGGCTTCGAAGACCATCACGCTCGCGCCGTCCAGGTGAGGGAAGTAGGCGTTGCGGTCGTTCCAGATGCCGACGAAGAGCTTGGGGCGTTTCACGTCGATTTGGCAGATCGACGGACGGCAGCGCCGAAGGATTCAGCCGACCTCCACGTCCGTACGCGTCATCACGGGGTTAGACGCGGCGCGCCCGCATCGAGCGGATGGTCTCCCGCAAATTGTGCCGTGCGGCGAAGCCCGTGGCCTTGGCGAACCGGGTGCCGTCCACGGTGCAGGGGAACTTGAGGAAGTCGAGGGCGCCCTGCGGGATGCGCGCGAAGCCCAGGCGTCCGCGCACCAGCTTGATCACCGGCTCCGGCAGCGGCACGCGGCTCGCGCCGCTCTCCTCCACGACGACGTGCAAGGGCACCTCGCCCGGGCCCGTCACGTTGAACACGCCCCGGAGCCCCGGTTCGAGCGCGTACTCGAAGGCCACCGCGAGGTCGTCTTCGTGCAGCACCTGCTGCACTGGATCGTAGCCGGCCACCGTGAACACCCGCTTGGGCGAGAGGTAGCGAGAGAAGAGCGTGTTCACCGTCGGTCCGAGCACGTTCACGGGGCGGAGCACCACGACCTCCGTCTCCGGGTTCCGCCAGAGCATGGCGCAAGCGAACAGATCCGCGGCGACCAGGTCCTGGATTTCCGGGAAGGTGCGGCCTGCCGTGGGAGGGTGCTCCTCGAGCAGGAACCCTGGGTTGTCCGGCAGGGCGCCGTAGACCGTGTGGCGGCTCGGGAAGACGATCTTCTTCACGCCGGCCGCCATGGCGAGCTCGAACACTCGGGTCGTGCCCTCGAAGTTCACCCGGTAGCGCTCGGCGGCCGAAACGGTGAAGCGCCGCTCCCGGGCCAGGTGCAGCACGGCGTCCGGGTGGACCTTGCGCAAGGTGTCGTCGAAGCCCCGCTTCTTGATGTCGGCGACGTGGGCCACCACGCCTTTGGGCAGGCGCGTGAGCGGGCGCTTGTCCACCGCGTGGACGACGAAGCCCCGGCGCGCCAGGTGGTCCACGGCGAGCTGGCCGATGGAGCCGGCGGCGCCGGTCACGACCACGCTCTGGCCGGTCATCCGAAGAACACCCCGGTTCGGAGGGCGAGCCCCGCGTCGATGAGCTGCTTCACGCGCTCCTCGACCCGGCGCACCTTGGGGATGACCACGTCGTCATCCTCGTCGCCGCGACCGTCGAAGCGCATCGGCTCGCCGAACAGGATGTGGACCTTCGCGGGCAGCGGCAGCGGGAGCAGGGTCGGCGTGAGCGGCGCGTAGGGCACGCCCAGGAGGCGCGCCACCGGCTTCATGCGCGAGAAGCTGGGGCACATCTCCTCGCCGCCGATGAACGCAAAGGGCACGACGGGCGTCTGGGTCTTCATGGCCAGGCGCAAGAACCCTTGGCCGAAGCCCATGATCTTGTAGCGGTCCTTCCAGACCTTCCCGCCACCCCGCTCGCCCTCCGGGAAGACCAACACCGCCGCCTCTTCTTCTTGGAGCAGGCGCTCCGCGTTCTCCGGCAGGCCGATCAGCTGGCCCATGCGCGTCATCAGCATGTTGACGAAGGGCGGCACGGCGAAGAAGCGCTCGATCATCGCGCGCAGGAAGCGCGGCGGCTCGGCGTCCAGGATCATGGCGGCGGCGACCAACATGCCGTCGTACGCGAGCTGCGCGCTGTGGTTGCCGATCAGGAGCACGCGCCCGGGCGGAACGTGCTCGATGCCATGCACCTCGACACGGAAGTAGTTGCGGTACAGAAAGCGCACGAACGCGAAGGCGCGCTTGGTCGCGGCCGGCGAGGCGCCCCAGCGGTCGTAGCCGTATTCGTTGACGTTCGGCGCGAGCCGCTCGATGCGCTCGCTGGTCTCGTCATCGACCAGGCGGTCGAGCGCGGCTTCCCAGGCACGGAACGGGCGGGGCACGAGAGGTAGCTTATGCCAGCCGCTCCCGGGCCAAGAGCGCTTCTTTCTGGTGGAGCCCCCAGCGGTAGCCGCGCAGCGCGCCGTTCGAACCGAGCACGCGGTGGCACGGGATCAGAATGGCGATGGGGTTTTGACCGTTGGCAGCCCCGACCGCCCTGGTGGCCGTCGGTCTGCCGATGCGCGCGGCGATTTCGGCGTAGCTCCGGGTCTGGCCGTGGGGAATCTCGGCGAGCGCGCGCCAGACCTGGCGCTGAAAGGCCGTTCCCTCGGGCGCGAGCGGGACATCGAAGCGCTGGCGCGTTCCGGCGAAGTACTCGTGGAGCTCCGCCCCGAGCTGCGCCAAGAGCGGTGTCTGGTGGCTGGCAGTCGAGGCTCCGAAGCGAAGCTCGACCAGGGCGTCGTCGGAGGCGACGAGGGTGAGCGGGCCGATCGGGCTCCGGTACTCGGTCTCGTATCTCATGGGGATGCTCCTTCTGCCCACAGGTGCAAGGTTGCGTAGGCGCGCCACGGTCGCCAGGCCTCCGCGAGGGCGAGGGCCGCGGCCTTCGACTTCGTGCCGAGCGCCTTCTGCACGCCGAGATCGGTGGCTGGAAAGGCGTCCGGCCACGAGAGCGTGCGCATCGCGACGTACTGCGTGGTCCAGTCGCCGAAGCCGGGTAGCTCGCCGAGCGCGCGCAACGTCGGCTCGAGCGCGGCGCCGGGCGAGAGCTCGAGCCCGGCCTCTACGGCGCGGGCCAGCTCCATCAGCGCACGGGCTCGCGCCCCGGGCATGCCCAGCGCAGCGAGCTCCGAGACGCGAGCGCGCGCCAGCACCCCGGAGCTCGGGAAGACGCGACGGAGCTCGGGGAATGGTGTCTCGACGCGCGGACCGAAGCGCTCGACGAGGCGCCCGGCCACCGTGGTCGCACCCTTCACGCTGACCTGTTGCCCGAGCACCGCGCGCACGGCGGTCTCGAATCCGTCGAATGCCCCGGGTACCCGCCGGCCCGGCGTGCGCTTCACGTACCGGGACAGTCGCGGGTCGCGGACCAGGCGTCGATCGATCTCCTCCGGCTTGGCGTCCAGATCGAACAGGCGGCGCAGACCCGCCACCACAGCCGGCAGCTTGTCGGCGAGCGAGAGCGACACCTCGGCCGAGAGGGCCGGTCGGGTCGGATCGCGCTCCACGGAGAGCCAGCCGGTTCGGTCACCGATGCGTACGACCCGGCGATAGCGCTCTCCCTCGACAAACTCGACGCCCGGGAGGGCCCGCGCCGCCAAGAAGCCCAGGTGCGAGGTGAAGGCCAGCGGCGGGCGGTAATCGAGGCGCAGGCGCACCGAGCCCGCCCCGGCCGCGCTGCTCTCTGGGCCGCGGCGCAGCGCCGAGGGTGGCTTGCCGAAGCGCCCGCGGAACGCCGAGTTGAAGCGGCGCACGCTGCCGAAGCCGGCCGCCAAGGCGATCTCGGTCATGCCGAGGGACGAGTCGTGGAGCAGGCGCTTGGCCAAGGCGAGGCGCTGAGTCTGGGCGAGCTCGACGGGCGAGAGCCCCAGTGCGTCCACCAGCGCGCGATGCAGGTGCCGCTCGCTGACGCCGAGCGAGCGTGCGAGCTCTTCGACGCTCTGTTCGTTCAGCGCGCCGGCGTCGATCTTGCGCAAGGCGGCGCGCACGAGCTGCGGCACGGCGTCCACCGGGGCCGAGCCCGGTGCCAGCTCCGGGCGGCAGCGGAAGCAGGCGCGAAAGCCCGCTCGCTCGGCGTGCGCCGCGCTCCCGAAGAACACGCAGCGGCTCCTACCCGGCGTGCGCGCGGGGCACACCGGCCTACAGTAGACACCCGTGGTCGTGACCCCGACGAAGAAGACTCCGTCCAGGCGACAATCGCGGCTGGCGAGCGCGCTGTAGCAGGCGTCGTCGTCGAGCGTCATGCGCTTGGAGATAGCGCGTGGCGTGGAAGCCGTCTGGCCATTTTCGGACGCGACGGCCACTGTGCTACTCTTTCTACGAGTGCGCGCTGTATCGGCAACCTGGGGCTTGCTCCTGCTCACGGTGGCGTGCGGCGTCGAGGAGACCGGCGGCGCAGTGGCGAGCGGTGGCGCCGGTGGTACGGCAGGCGCCTCGGGCAGCGGCGCTACGGGCGGCGTCCCCTCCGTCGGGGGCTTCCCCGGCACCGGGGGCAGCGCCGGGGTCAGCGGCAGCGCTACCGGTGGCGCGAGTGGCAGCGGCGGGGGAGCGGGCGCGGACGGCGGCGGCAGCGGCGGCAGCGCGGCCACCGGCGGCACCGCGGGGACCACCAGCGGCGGCGGCACAGGGGGCACCTTCATCGACTCTGGGGTCTGTCAGCCCGCCGAGGTCGCCACGGCGTGCGAATCGGGAAACGTCCCGGGCTGCTCGTCCACGTGCGCCGGCGCCAACGGCTGCAGCTCGGTGTGCCAAGGCAACGAGTGCATCACGATGTGCACCGCGGCGGACGCCTGCAAGAACAAGACAATCACGTGCTCACCCGGTCAGATCTGCAAGGTCGAGTGCAACGCGAACGGCGCCTGCGAGGGCGCCACCATCAACTGCGGCGACGCCACCGAGTGCAAGATCCAGTGCAAGGGGGATCACGCCTGCAAGAACGCGAACATCACCTGCGGCAAGGGCCCTTGTACCTTGTCCTGCGAGGGCCACGACCACGCTTGCGGCGAGAACACCAAGCTCAAGTGCGGCTCGCAGGCCTGCAACGTGCTCTGCAACGGCTTCAAGGGTCCGGTCATCGACTGCGGCGTCGCCCCTTGCTCGGGCTGCCCGGCCGCCTGCCCTTGAGGTAAGCTGCGCGGATGCGAGCAGCTCTCGGATTCGCTTCGCTCGGCTGCGCCCTGGTGCTCTCGACCCCCGCGCTCGCCGCCGAGACGGTGCTCGACCTCTCGGGCAACGTCCCGGACGATCAGCTCCGGCACTTCTTCGTGGAGTTCGACGTGCCCGCGGGCATCAAGGAGATCGAGATCGCCCACGACGACCTCTCTCCCGACAACATCCTGGACTGGGGCCTGGTGGACGAAATGGGCGGCTTCCGCGGCTGGGGCGGCGGCAACACGGAGAACGCCGTGGTCGGCGAGCAGGCGGCGTCGCGCTCGTACCTGCCGGGCCCGATCGCCGCGGGGAAGTGGAAGGTCGTGGTCGGCAAGGCGCTGGTGAAGGTGAAGCCGGCGAGCTTCAGCCTGAAGGTCACGCTGCGCGACGTGCCCACGCTGCCCGCGCAGACCAACCGAGTGCCGTATTCCGCGCCGGCTCCGCTCTCGACCGAGACGCGCTGGTACGCCGGCGACTTCCACGTGCACTCCATGGAGAGCGGGGACGCGGAGCCGCCGCTCGACGCCATCGCTGCCTTCGCCAAGGGCCGCGGCCTCGACTTCGTGCTGGTCAGCGACCACAACACCGTGTCGCAGCTCGACTTCTACGCCGAGGCGCAGAAGAAGCACTCGGACTTCTTGTTCTTGCCCGGCGTCGAGTTCACGACCTACTGGGGTCACGCGAACGCCATCGGCTCCACCAAATACGTGGACGACAAGACGGAGCTGCCAGGGAACTCCATCGGCGCGGCGGTCCAGGCCTTCCAGGCCCAGGGCGCGCTGTTCTCGATCAACCACCCGACGCTGGCCCTGGGCGACGCCTGCCTCGGCTGCGCCTGGGAGCACGACTTGCCCGTGGACCAGATCGACGCGGTGGAGATCGGCACCGGGAAGTTCGGAATCCTGACCGACAGCGCCATCGGGTTCTGGGACGATCTGTGCGCCAAGGGACGCCACCTGGCCGCGCTCGGCGGCAGCGACGACCACAAGGCAGGCGTGAACGAGACCCCCACGCAGAGCCCCATCGGCAACCCGACCACCATGGTCTACGCCAAGGCGCTCAGCGTGCAGGGCATCATCGACGCGGTGAAGTCCGGGCGCACCGTCGTCAAGCTGAAGAGCCCCGACGATCCCATGGTCGAGCTCGCCTCCAGCGTGGCGCCCAGCGGTGACACCATCGCGGCGCCGAAGAGCGAGCTCTCGGCCACCATCACCGGGGGCGTGGGGTACACGGCGCGCTTCGTGAAGAACGGCGCCCCCGAGCCCGAGGTGGAGGTGGACTCCGATCCTTTCGTGCTGAAGCTGCCGGTGACCGCGCCCGCCTCCGGCGAGGATCGCTACCGCGTCGAGGTGCTCGAGGGCGGCGCCCGCCGCACCGTGACCAGCCACCTGTGGCTGAAGCTCGGCGCCGCCGGGGACGGCGGCGTCGGCGGTAGCGCCGGCGGCGGGGGCTCCGGTCCCGGCGCGGCCGACGAGTCGGACGACGGCGGCTGTGGCTGCGCGGCGCCGCGGAGCTCGCCGTTCGCGTGGGCGGCGCTCGCGCTCGGCGCGCTCGGCGCGCTCGCGCTCCGGCGTAGCAGGAGCTAGAACCACGGCGTCTTGCGGATCCCTGCGCGGCGCAGTGCCCACCGGACGCGGCGACGCCTGCTCGCAGCCGGCGTCCTCGTGCTGCCTGGTGTGTCGCTGCTGGCGCTGGACTTCGCGCGGCGCCCGGGCTTCCTGAGCGGGCTCCGAGGTGTCGAGCTCTGGACGTACCTCGGGACGAGCGCGGGGGCCGCGCTGCTCTGGGCATCGCTGCTCGTGGTCGCCGCCGGTCGGCGCGGTCGGGCACGCCGAGTCGGCGCGTGGGTGTTCACGCTCCTGTTCAGCCTCGCGTTCGCCGTTCAGCACGCCTTCCTCAGCCGCTATCGCGTCTACGTCAACATCGAGCCCTTGATCTTCGTCGAGCCGATCCCGCTCGGCGTGCTCGCGGCGCTGCCGCTCGGGAGCTCGCTCCTGCTGCCGTTGCTCGGGCTCGGCGTGCTCGCCGCGCTCGCGCTGGTGTGGCTCGCGCGCAGGACCCTGCGTCCGTCCCGCGGCTGGCGCACGCGGGCGCCGGCGCTGGCGTCGGTCGCCGTGGTCGCCGCGTTCGCCGCGCCGGTGAGCCCGCCGGTTCCGCGGCAGGCCGCCGCCCCCGAGCTCATGTACCTCCACGGCGTCGCCGTGCTGGTGAACGACCGGCTCAGGCGCCAGGTCCGGGACGTGAAGCCGACCATCGTCCGGGTGCAGCGTCGCACTCCGGAGGCGGTCCCGCCGCTGAACGCCACCCCACCGTCCAAGCGCAACGTCATCCTGCTCTTGCAGGAGGCTCAGCGGGCGGACGTGACCTGCATCGCTTACGCGCCGGACTGCGCGCTGGCCACCCGCGCGACGAATCGGCTCACGCCGGGGCGCTTGCCGTTCCATCAGGTCCGGGCCGCCGGCTCGTCCACGGCGGTGGCGGTCGCGGTGCTCTGGTCCGGCATCGACCCGACGGAGACCTTCGAGCGGCTGCACTCCGCTCCGCTGCTCTGGGAGTACGCGCGCGCCGCGGGGTACGACGGCGCCTACTGGACCAGTCAGAACCTGATGTTCGGCAACGCCCGGCTCTGGGTGCAGGACCTGCCGCTCACCTCGTTCGCCACCGGCACGGACATCGATCCGCACTGCGACACCCTGACCGGTGCCGACGATCAGAAGCTGGTCGATCACGTCATTGCCGAGCTGCCGAAGCTGACGGAGCCCTACTTCGCCGTCGTACACTTCTCCAACATCCATCGGCCGCGGGTCGTCGATCCGAACCACGCGCCGTTCCAGCCCACGAACCTGGAGGACAAGGGGCCCGGGGGCCGGATGCGCAACAACCACTACAAGAATGCGGTCTACCTGTCGGACCTCGCGGTCGCGCGCCTCGTGGAGCACGTCCGCTCCACGGAGGCCGGCAAGCGCACGGTGCTCTTCTACACCGCCGACCACGGCGAGGCGTACGGCGAGCACCGGAACGAGAACGACCACTCATCGACGGTGTTCGACGAGGAGATCCGCGTGCCGCAGTGGATCGACGCGCCCGGGGGGACGCTCTCGGAACGGGAGATCTCCGGCTACCGGCAGAACGAGGAAGCGCTGATCAGCCAGTACGATCAGGCCGCGACCTTGCTCGACCTGCTCGGGGTCTGGGACGATCCGGCGCTCGGGCCGTTTCGCCAGCGCATGCTGGGAACGACCGCCGCGAGGCCCATCCCCGAGCGCCCCCTGCCGCTCACGAACGTGTCGTGGGTGTGGGAGTACCACCGACCCAACTGGGGCATGATGCTCGGTCCGTTGAAGGTGCTCGCCCAGATCGAGGATCCCGAGTACCAGTGCTTCGACGTGCTGAAGGACCCGGCGGAGAAGCACGACCTGGGTGCCGCGGCGTGCGCCGGGCTGATCGCGGAGGCGAATCGCACGTTCGGCATGCTGCCGAAGGACATGCGCCGCCTGCGCGATCGACCGGACTTCGGACGCTCGGGCGAACGCGGTGCCGGACCGCGCTGAGCTCAGGCCGCGGAGTCGAAGGACGGCGGCAGGATCAGCGGCAGGCCCGCCAGCGCGCAGTCGGCCACGAGCACGCCCAGGTGGTACGAGCGCTCGTGGCCCGTGCGCTCCGTGAGCTCGTCGGCCGCGCTCTTGAGCTCGGACAGGGTGGGCACCTGCGCGGCCATCGGTTGCACGCGGCAGCGAGCGCGGGCCAGGCGGTAGGCCGCGAGGGCGAGGTTGCCGCTGTCCGCCAAGAGCGCGCGATACGCGGAGGCGTCCTCTGCGAAGTGGCGCAGCCACTCGCCGGGGCGCTCGGTCTCGTCGTTCTTGCGGATCATGTTCGTCGTCTCCGGTCTCGAAACGGGCCCGTGGGGGCGCGCTTACATGACGCTTTGATGCAACCGGCGGGCCCGACCTTGGGCACGGCGCGTCAGCGGGCTGGCCTCGGGGTTTTTCTCGCAGAGTCTGCGGGTCGGCATTTATTCCCGCGCTGCACTCGGCGGTCTCCCCGGATCGGGAAGTCATGGGCTCATGCGCGGAAAAGTCCCACATGGTGGGCTATCATCGCCGAGCCATGGGCTGGCTGACCGACATCCTCGCCGAAGCCCAGAGCGCTGGCACGCTCTGGCTGTTCGTGATCGTCGTGCTGAACGCGGCGCTGGGGCGGCCGAAGCAGACCGGTCGCCGCATCGTCGTCGCGCCGCTCGTGCTCTTCGGCCTGCACCTGGTGCTCTTGCCGGTGGCCGGCTTCTTCCGCGGGCGCGGGCTCTCGGCGCCGGGCTACACCGAGAGTCGGCTGCCGCTCCTGATCTTCGCGGCGCTGACGGCCGTGACAGCGGTCGGTTCGCTGCTCTTCACCGTGGTCTTCCCGCGGCTGCGCATCAGCGTGCCTCGCATTCTGCAAGACGTGCTGATCGGCGCCGCCGCCGTCATCGGGGTGTTCACCGTCGCCTCCCGCACCGGCATCAACCTCTCGGGCCTAATCGCCACGAGCGCCGTGCTCACGGCGGTCATCGGTCTGTCGCTTCAGGACACCCTCGGCAACATCCTGAGCGGGCTCGCCCTCCAGACGGACGACAGCGTGCACGTGGGCGACTGGATCAAGATCGGGGACGTGTCGGGTCGCGTAGTTGAGATCCGCTGGCGTTACACCGCCATCGAGACCCGCAACTGGGAGACGGTGATCTTCCCGAACTCGCAGCTGGTGAAGGGCCAGGTCATGGTGCTGGGGCGGCGCCAGGGTCAACCCGTGCAGTGGCGGCGCTGGGTGTGGTTCAACGTGGACTATCGCTTCCCGCCGTCGGACGTCATCGCCGCGGTGACGGACGCGCTGCGCTCGGCGCCCTTCGACAACGTCGCTGCCGAGCCGCCGCCGAACTGCATCCTGATGGACTTCCACGAGAGCTACGGCCGCTACGCCGTGCGCTACTGGCTCACCGACCTGGCCGCGGACGACCCCACGGACAGCGCGGTGAGGACGCGGGTGTACTTCGCGCTGAAGCGCGCGGATCTGCCGCTGTCGATCCCCGCCCACGCCATCTTCATGACGGAGCAGACGGCGGAGCGGCGCGAGGAGAAGTCGAGCGCGGAGCTGGAGCGAAGGCTCCAGATGCTGTCGCGCATCGCGTTGTTCTCCAAGCTGTCGAGCGAAGAGCGCGAGGCGCTGGCCGGGGCGCTGCTCTACGCGCCCTTCGCCGCCGGCGAGACCATGACCAAGCAAGGCGCCGACGCGCACTGGCTGTACATCATTGCGAGCGGCGAGACGAGCGTGCGGGTGAAGATCGAGGGCGAGGGCGAGAAGGAGGTCGCCCGGCTGCGCGCCGGCGACTTCTTCGGGGAACGCTCGCTCCTCACCGGCGAGCCGCGTTCGGCCACGGTCGTGGCGGTCACTTCGGTCGAGTGCTGGCGGCTCGACAAGTCGGCTTTCCAGGAGCTGATGAACCGCCGCCCCGAGATCGCCGAAGAAGCAGCGGAGGTGCTGGCAGTGCGCCAGACGGAGCTCCTGCGCGTGCGCGAGAACCTGAGCGCCGAAGCGGCCTCGCGCCGCACGGCCGAGGCCAAGACGGATCTGGTGGACAAGATCCGCCGCTTCTTCCGCGTGGACAGCGAGTCGCTTCCGCCGGGGTCGAAGAAGGGCTGAGCGTGAGAGCCGGCGCCTGGCTCCCGCTCTGCCTCGGCCTCTGGGCCTGCGGCTCCGAGTCGGCGGAGACGCCCGCGGAAGATGCCTGCCCGAACGTCGCGGCGACGCCGAAGGACGCAGCGTTCACGCGCATCCAAGACGCGCACGCCCAGGACGACCCGACGCTGACGCGGCTCTGCCAGGAGGGGGCAAAGCCGCCGGCCGAGCTCGCCAATCCCTGGGATCTGCACTGCGACATCGCTTCGGGGAGGAGGGCTCAGGTGGACGAGGACGCGCCGCCACCCGAGCGCCTGCGCATCGTCGAGTGGAACATCCACTTCGGAACCGAGCTGGCGAAGGTGCAGGCGCTGCTCTCGCAGCACCCCGTTCTGTCCACGGCGGACGTGCTGCTCCTGGTCGAGGTGGACCGCGGCTGCGATCGCTCGGGGAAGCTCGACGTCGCGCGGGAGCTCGGCTCGAGCTTGGGTATGGACTGGGTGTTCGGGGTGGAGTTCGTCGAGCACGCGCAAGGCGGCTGCGAAGAGGGTAACGCCATCCTGTCGAAGCGGGCGCTGGGTAACCCCGTGCACCGGTTCCACGACGTGGGCGACGTCGCGCGGGGCGAGCTCCACGCGCCTTACGACTGGTCCCTGGACGCCGACGAGCCGCGCACCGGCCGCCGCTCGTTCGTCGGCGCCGATCTGCGCTTCGGGAAGGGGTTGCTCCACGTGGTGTCGGCGCACCTGGAGAACCGCTCCGACGCGCCCGAGCGCGCCGGACAGGTCGGCGAGATCGTGGCGCTGCTCGGCGCGCTGCCGCGCCGAGAGGCCTGCGTGGCGGGGGACTTCAACGTGTTCCCGAACATCGGCAGCGCCGTGGTGGACCAGCCCTTGTTCGACGTGATGAGCGCGTCGTGCTTCGAGAACCCGCACGGCGACATGCCGGACGCGGAGCGCCGGACCCGCCCCAACCTCAACTACCAGATCGACTTCACCTACCTGCGCGGGCTGAAGGTCCTCGGGCGCGGCGTGGTCAACGATCTCGCCGACGTGCCCAGCGACCACTACCCGGTCTGGGTGGACGTGGCGCCCTAGCGCACCTCGAGCAGTTCGACCTCGAAGATCAGCGTCGCGTTCGCTGGGATCTTCGCCATCGCGCGCTCGCCGTAGCCGAGCTCGGGGGGAATGGTGAGCCGGCGCACTCCGCCGACCTTCATGCCGGCGACGCCCTCTTCGAAACCCTTGATCAGGTGACCCTTGCCCAGCTCGGCCTCGAAGGGTGTGCCGCGCTCGCGCGTCGAGTCGAACACCGTGCCGTCCTCCAGCGTCCCGACGTAGTGCAGGCGCACGCGTTTGCCGGGCTCCGCCATGACACCGGAGCCGAGCGTGAGCTCCTCGACCTGGAGGCCGCTCGGGGTCGTGCGTGCGGCGGAGCGTTCCGGAGCCGGCAGGTCGTCGTCCGCCGAAGCGTTCGTCGGCTCCGGCACGACCAGCGTCGGCGCGGGCGCGGGGGCCGGTGGCGCGGGGCTCGCCGGGTTGGCGGGGCTCGTCGCGCAGCCCGCGAGCAGGAGAGCCAGCACGAAGGTCCTCGCCATGCGCCGCGAGCTTAGCGCGGTATGCTGCCGCGGGTGGGCCAAACGCGGCTGATCCACCCCGAGCTGCCGGTCGATCTCGATCTGACCCTGGGGCTCTTCGTCCGCGGTCGCCACGATCGCTGCACGCGGCGCGACGCCACGGGGGCGTGGTGGCGTGCGCTGCGCACGCCGGAGGGCCCCGCGACGCTGCGGCTCTCCCGCGACGGCGCGGCGGTGCGCGCCGAGAGTTGGGGACCGGGGAGCGACTGGGCGCTGGAGAGCGCGCCGGAGCTGGTGGGAGCCAGCGATCGGCTCGACGGCTTCGCGCCCGTCGGCTTGGTCGCCGAGCTGGCGCGGCGCTTGCCCGGGCTCAGGGTGCCGCGCGCGCGCACGGTGTTCCAGTGTCTGCTCCTGCCCATCCTGGAGCAGAAGGTGACGGGCAGCGAAGCCTGGCAGAGCTACACGGCGCTTCAGCGCGCGCTGGGTGAGCCGGCGCCCGGACCTTTGGAGCTGCTCCTGCCGCCCGACCCGAAGGCCGTCGCCACGTTGCCGTCGTTCGAGTACCGCGCTCTCGGAATCGAGGGCAAGCGCGCCGACACGCTGGTCGCCGCGGCGAAGCGCGCGCGGCGGTTGGAGGAGCTGCCGGCGATGGAGCTCCCCGCCGCCCACCAGCGCCTTCGGGCCATCGCCGGCATCGGCCCCTGGACGAGCGCCGAGGTGGCGCGCGTCGCCCTGGGCGACGCCGACGCGGTCTCGATCGGCGACTACAACCTGCCGAGCTTGGTCGCCTACAACCTGCTCGGAGAGGAGCGGGCCGACGACGCGCGGCTGCTCGAGCTGCTCGAGCCGTTCGCGGGTCACCGCGGTCGCGTCTGCCTCCTGCTCATGCTCGGCGGGCGCAGCGTGCCCAGGCGCGGGCCGCGCTTGGCGGCGCGACCCTTCGCCCGCGAGCGGCGAGGGGCTGGCCGGAGGCCCGCGAGCTGAGGGGGACGATTCTTCGGGGCCGGTCACCAGCACGGCTCGAACGGCGCGCTGATTTGCCTGTGGTCATCTGCAGCGCCCCGCCGGTTGCCATTCTCGGCAGTCGGCATGTAGCGTGGTCGCGTGGGACACTCGGGCGGGAGCGGACCGCGTTGGTTGGGCGCGTGCGGGACCTGCGCGTAGGCCTCCTGTCCGGGTGAGATTGCTGCTTGCGTTCCGCCGCCCTGAGCTCACGCCCCCGATCCGACCGTCCGCTCACTCACTTGCACTCGTACTGGCCTTCCCAATCGCCGGTGCAGCTCGCCTTGCAGTCCGTCTGGCAAGCGTCCGCGCTCTTGCTGCCGAGCGTCGTCGGAGAGCCGCCCGCGCAAGTGCACGAGCACGAGCAGGTCGTGTCCTCACCGTCGTCACCGCCGCACGCCGAAAGAAGCAGAAGCACGAACGACGCGAGCACCGAGCCCCGGATGATGTTCTTCACGATGACGACCCTCCACCTAGGGAGCGCGACCCCGCTCCAATCAGAGACCCTAGCACCGAGGCGCCCTCTTTCGCCAGCGGCGGGACATGACTTCCATCAGGCCCGGCGTCTTGCCACGCGCGGCATCCGCATGTAGCGTTGATCGCGTGGGACACTCGGGCGGGCGCGGACCGCGTTGGTTGGGCGTATTGGGAGTGTCGGTGTTCGTCGCGGTCGCCTGCGGCTCCGACGACGGCGACTCGAGCGGGCAGAGCACCCGGTTCTTCGGTGGCCACACCGGCGCGGCCGGGTCGGGCGGTAGTGCGGGCGACGCGGCCGTCACCTGCAACGGCACGGAGTGTCCGCCGCCGCCATCGGCCGCAGCCGGGCTCGCCGAGCCGTGCTGCCAGACCAGCAACGCGTGCGGCTACAAGATCCCGTCCCTCGGACAAGAGTGCTACGCGCCCACGGATGCTGACGCGACGACGACGGACACGGACTGCCCCAACGTGACCTGGCAGGGCAAGACGCTCCCCGGCTGTTGCTTGCCCGATGGCAAGACCTGCGGCGCGGTGGAGAACGTGGTCGGAACGGGCTGTCTGGACGCGACGCTCTTCGGCGTGAGCCCGACCGTCGACTGCGACGGTAATCCGGTCGGTACCGGCGGCACGGGCGGCGGCGGCGGCACGGGCGGCGGTGGCACGGGTGGCGGCGGCACGGGCGGCGGCGGGACCGGCGGCGGTGGCACCGGCGGCGGCGACGGGGGCAGCTGTCAGTCGTGCAGCCTTGCAGCGGGCACGACAACTGGCGATCCAACGAAGATCTGCGCCGGGGCCGAGGCGGGCAAGTGGTCCGCGTTGAAGACCTGCGCGGGGTGCGGCGGAGAGATCGGGTGCGTAAACGAGTGCTTTGCCAGCTTGTGCTCGGACAAGCCGCTCAAGGGAGCGAACACCTGCATCAACTGCCTGATCACGAAATGCAACAACGTGCTCAACGCCTGTTGGCCCCAAGGCTGAGCTCGCGCAGCGCCCTTGTTTCATCGCGCTTCGGGGTCTAGGCTTGGACGTGTGACCTCTCCGGGCGGGTGCGGATCGCGGTGGCTCGGCGTCCCGCGCCTGCTGCTCGCGACGCTCTGTCTCGCCGCCGTCGCGGGTTGCTCGGAGGAAGAAGAAGAGCCCGGCCAGATGGTCGTGAGCGTCCATGCCGACATGGCGATCCCGAAGGACTTCGAGTCGTTCGGGATCGAGGTCCTGTCCGGCGGTGAGCAGAAGCGATTTCCCGACCCGGTGGAGATCGGCCCGGGCCCCTCTCAGATCCGCCTCCCGGCGACGCTCACGCTGGTCGGCAACTCGGATCCATCGACCACCGCCACGGTGACCGTCATCGCCTATGCGAACGGCAAGCCCGTGACATTGAGCCGCGTGGTCACGCAGGTGCCCCCGGCCAAGCTCTCGCTCTTGCGCCTGCCCGTGCAGTGGCTGTGCAAGGGCAAGGTCAGCGGACCGGTGGAGCTACCGATCTCGACGTGCCCCGAAGGGCAGAGCTGCGTCAACGGAGACTGCATCGACGACGGCGACCATCCGCTCACCGGCTATGGCACCGGTGATGTCTACGGCGGTGGGGACGGCAAGAACCAGAGCGGCACCTGCTTCGACACGGTGACCTGCCTCGATCAAGGCTTCGACGTGAGCGTCGACCAGAAGGACTGCTCGATCGCGGCGCCCGCGAGCGACCCCGATCAGGTCAACGTCGGGCTCGTCACGGAGCTGGGAAGCGACGGCATCTGCGGGCGCAAGGACTGCTACGTCCCCATCGACAAGAGCGACGTGTTCGGGTGGTCCGTCACTGCCGGCCGCATCCAGCTGCCCATGGAAGCCTGCACGCGCCTGAAGGACGGAAACGTGACGGCGGTGCGGCTCGCCACGGGCCCGTGCCAGACGAAGACCGTCCAAGTGCCGACCTGCGGACCGTGGTCCAGCGTCGGCGGCTACAACGAGCAGAGCTCGGCCGAGTGCGAGGCGCTGTGCGCGCTGGTGTCGGCGTCCGGGTGCGTGGACGACAACAAAGCTCGCTGCTTCTCCCGTTGCTACCCCGCCGCGGGTGTGTGCGACGACATCATCTCCGATTACACGAAGTGCGCGCAGCAGTTTCCGTTCTCGAATTGCCCGGCCGGGTCCAGCGAAACGCGGACCCAGCCCCACCCGCAGTGCACCCTCCAGTCGGAGCGCTTCCAGGTCTGCCGCAAGTGCGCGCGGGCCGGGCGAGACGAGTGCGACTACTGCACGTGCAGCTCGTGTGAGAAGGAGTACACGGCGTGTGACGCGGACCCCGCGTGCTCGCAGATCCTCGCGTGTGCCGAGGAGAGAGGCTGCCGCGGCAAGGCCTGCGACACGATCTGCGCGGACGCCATCGGCAAATACTCGGCCGGGGTCGGCCTCTTCGCCGCCATCGACGCCTGCCGCGCGGGCGGGTGTCAGGGCAAGTGTGGGGGGGCCTGATGAGCGGCGACGCCGATCCCCAGCCCAGCATCGCGGCGCCGGTACGGCCGGGCGATGTGCTCGCCAAGAAGTACCGCATCACGCGCGTGCTCGGCGCTGGCGGCATGGGCGTCGTGGTCGCAGCCGAAGACGTCGAGCTCGATCGCGCCGTGGCTGTGAAGTTTCTCTCTCCGGAGGGCGCGGCGAACCCGAACATCGTGGCGCGCTTCAAGCGAGAGGCCCGCGCCGCGGTGAAGATCACGAGCGAGCACGTGGCCAAGGTGATCGAGGTCGGGCAGCTCGACGGCGGCGAGCCGTACATCGTAATGGAGCTGCTCGAGGGTTCCGATCTGGCCGACCGCGTCGCCGCGGGCCCGCTGCCTGTCGAAGACGCGCTCGACTACGTGCTCCAGGCCTGCGAGGCCATCGCGGAGGCGCACTCGAAGGGCATCGTCCACCGCGACCTGAAGCCGGCGAATCTCTTCCTCACCAAGCGCGCCGACGGCTCGCCCTGCGTCAAGGTGCTCGATTTCGGCATTTCCAGCATGAGCGGGCCGAACGCTCCGGACCACGCGCTCACACGCACCGGCGCCATCATGGGCTCTCCGTTCTACATGTCGCCGGAGCAGGCGAAGTCCGCCCGCACTGCCGACGGCAGGAGCGACATCTGGTCGCTCGGCGCGGTGCTGTTCGAGCTGCTCGCCGGAAGGCCGCCGTTCCTCGGCGAGACCATGGGCGAGCTCATCGCCGCCATCCTGACCGAAGAGCCGAAGCCCCTCCGCGCGCTGCGACCCGACGCGCCTGAAGGCCTCGAGGCGGTCGTCGTACGTTGTCTCGCCAAGGAGCCGGCCGCGCGCTACGCGACCGTGGGCGAGCTGGCCAAGGCGCTCGCTCCGTTCGCGCCCGAGCGGGCGCGCCTCTCGATTACCCGGGCAGCCGCCGTCTCCGCGGGGCCGGACAGCGCCGTGACCGCGGACACCGTGCCGGGCACCGGGACGCTGGTGATGACCGAGACTCCGCAGAAGCCTGCGCAGGGCAGCAACACCGCTGCCGCTTGGTCGGAGACGCGATCGCCGGTCGAGCAGGCTGGCGAGCCCGACCAGCGCAGGCGACCGTTCATCATTGGCGCGGTGGCGCTCGCCGTCGTCGCGGGTGTCTCCGTCGCACTGCTGCGCCCTGGAGGCACCGTGCCGCCGGCTGGGTCGGGCGCCCCGACCGACGGCGTCCCGGCCGCAGCAGTCAGCCCATCGCCGTCCTTGCCGGCGGCGCCGCCCACCGAGGTCGCGACCCCGGCGAGCGCGCTCGTTCCGTCACCGAGCGCCGAGCCCCGAGCGTCCACCGCCAAGCCCGCCTCACCCGCCGCCAAGCCGCTCGCCAAAGCTCCCACCAAGGCCGCCCCAGGTCCCGGCGCCGAGCCCGTGAAGCCGCCGTCCCCCACCCCCAACGCCACGACGCCCGGGAAGCCCAAGGCGCCGCTGGGCATGGAACTCCAAGAATGACCGCGCCGCACCGTCCTGCCTCGAACCGCATCGTGGCCGCCGTGATGGCCGGGCTTCTGGCTTGGACGTCACCCCTGGCCGTCAGGGCGCAGCCGGCCGACGCGCCGCCGGCTCCGAGCACGCCGGCGTCGCTGTCCGAATCGCTCACGGGTGCCGCGAAATCCGCGTTCGACCAGGGGAAGCTGCTGTTCGAGGATGGCGATTTCGCCGGTGCGAAGCTGAAGTTCGACAAGGCGTATCAAGAGTCCAAGGACCCGCGCCTGCTCTGGAACATGGCCGCCTGTGAGAAGGGGCTCAGGAACTACGGCAAGCTCCTGACGCTCCTCGAGCGCTACCTGGGTGAAGGAGACGAGCGCGTCACGGAAGAAGCCCGAGCGCGCGCCATCGAGCTCAGGAAGACCATCAAGGGTTTCGTCAGCGAGCTCACGGTCACGGTCGATCAGCCCGGCGCCAAAGTCAGCATCGACGGCGAGGAGCTGGGCGCCTCGCCGCTGCCTGGCCCCGTGCGCGTCAACCAGACCAGCCGCGTGCTGCGCGTCACCAAGGCCGGCTTCGCTGCCTTCGAGCAGCCGCTGAAGCTCGAAGGCGGTGCCGCGACGAGCGTCAACGTGACGCTGAAGAAAGAGAGCACGCAGGCGCGCTTGCGCGTGACCGCCGGCGAGGGCCAGCGGATCGTGCTCGACGGTCGTGACGTGGGCACCGGCGAGTGGGAGGGGCACCTCAAGCCCGGCTCCCACACCCTGCAGGTGAGCGCGCCAGGCATGCGTACGTTCCGCTCCGAGTTTCTGCTCGAGCCGAATCAGGCCAAGGTCACGCGCGTCTCGCTCGACGCGCTCCCGAAGGACTCGGGGAGCTCGCTGCCCTGGATCCTCGGCGGCGCGGCGCTGCTCGTGGGGCTCGGCGTGGGGGGCTACTTCCTCTTGAAGAAGGACGACGAGAAGAAGGTACCGGACGCGCCCGGGTCCATTCCCCCGGGGCAGGTCTTTCTCTCGTTCTGAGGCGCATGACCAAACGGGACTTCCTCAGCACGCTGCTCTGGGTCGCCGGGCTCGCAGCGCCAGCGCTGGTCTCGTGCTCGGACGACGCCGGTCCGGCAGAGGTGCCGCGGGGCAAGACGTCGTTTGGCGGGAGCTACTCGGGGCCCGTCACTGGCCCGGGGACGGACGCATCGCTACCGGCGCCGCCCGAGGCAGGGACGAGCCCGGATTCGTCCGCTCCCGCGGTGGATTGCGTGGACAGCGGGAGCGCCTGGGATTGCACTTGCGTGCCGGACAGCAAGAAGGCGTGCACGTGTGGGGATGGCGGTCCGCCCGGCACGCAGACTTGTCGGCCCTCCGGCGCCGGCTACAACCCGTGCGATTGCGGTTCGCCGCCCAACGACAAGCTCGGCGCCGCGTGCGTAACGGCCGACGAGTGCGGCGCCGGGTTGATCTGCCTGACCTCGTCATCGACCGCGCTCGATGGACAAGGGCCGCCCGGTGGGCTCTGCACCCGCGAGTGCGCCGCCGACGGCGCGGTGTGCGACAAGGTCAAGCCGGGGGCGAAATGCGTCGGCTTCCCCGACCAGGCTTCGACCACGCGCTACTGCCTGGAAGGCTGCGAGTTCGGCACGCCCGACGCGGCGAGCAAGTGCCACGGCCGCCTCGACATGGGCTGCGGGTCGTACGTGGTCACCGGCGTCGGTGAGGTCGGCAGGCTGTGTTTCCCGACCTGCAACTCCGACGACGATTGCGGCGCAGGCTCGCTCTGCGATCCGGGCACCGGTCGCTGTTTCCAGGGCACCGCGCCGTCCGGCGACCCCGTCGGCGCATCGTGCACCCAGGGCGGCACCAAGACCTGTCGCGGCTACTGCGAGAAGCTGGATTTACCGCTGACCTCGAGCTCGACCCAGCTGTGCGCCGAGCGCTGCACGGCCGGCGCCCTCGCTGCCTCCAAGGTGTCCTGTGGCTGGAAGCTCGGCACCGTCGCGCCGGCGCAGTCCGCCTGCATCTACTACCCGGGGACGAACCTCTCGCCGGGTGCGGGTGACCGCGGCGCCTGCGGGCAGCTCTGCGACTGCAACTCCCAGTGCACGGGTGCCGGGCTCGTGTGCCAGCCGCTGACCGGTGGCCTGGATGCGCTGTTCAAGCGCAAAGGACAGTGCTCGCCTCCGACGGCGGTCGATGGCGGCGCCGTCGGGATCCCCACCTGCACCTGAGCGCGCTTTCTGCTGTCTTGCTGCGCCGGATCACCTCGGGCCGCCGCCATCTGGAGCCGACGACGTGGATGCGTTAGGACGGGCCACCCATGACGCAGCCCATCATCGAGTGTGTTCCCAACTTCAGCGAGGGTCGTGACGCCGCGGTGATCGAGGACATCACCGGCGCCATCGCCGCCGTTCCGGGCGCGTGGTTGCTCGACGTCGATCCGGGCAAGGCGACCAACCGCACCGTGGTCACGCTGGTGGGCGCGCCGGACGCCGTGCTCGACGCGGCGGTGGCCGGGGCGAAGCGCGCGGCGGAGCTCATCGACATGCGCAAGCACCGCGGGGAGCACCCGCGTTTCGGCGCGCTCGACGTCTGCCCGCTGGTGCCGGTAGCGGGCATCAGCATGGCGGAGACCGTGGTGCTCGCGCGCCGGCTCGCCGAGCGTCTGGCCGAGGAGGTGGGCCTGACCGTCTACTGCTACGAGCAGGCCGCGTTCCGCGAGGAGCGGCGCAACCTGGCCCAGGTGCGCGAGGGCGAATACGAGGCGCTGGCGGCTCGCCTGGCCCGGCCCGAGCACAAGCCCGACTTCGGCCCCGCCGCCTTCAACGCGAAGAGCGGCGCGACGGCGGTCGGCGCCCGCGACTTCCTGGTGGCCTACAACGTGAACCTGAACACGACCTCGACCCGGCGCGCCAACGCCATCGCCTTCGACGTGCGCGAGAAGGGCCGCGAGCGTCTGGATCCGAAGACGATGAAGCCGGTGCGCGACGCGCAGGGCGACGCCATCTGGGATCCGGGCTCGCTCCGGGCGGTCAAGGGGATCGGCTGGTTCATCGAGGAGCTGGGCATCGCGCAGGTGTCCCTGAACCTCACGGACATCGGCGTCACGCCGGTGCACGTGGCGTTCGACGAGGTGTGCCGGCGCGCCGAGGCGCGAGGGGTGCGAGTGACCGGCTCGGAGCTGGTCGGCGTGATCCCCATGCGGGCGATGCTGGACGCCGGCCGCTACTTCCTGCAGAAGCAGCAGCGCTCGCTCGGGGTCTCGGACGCCGAGCTGATCAAGATCGCCATCAAGTCGCTGGGGCTGAACGACCTGTACCCGTTCGAGCCCGAGAAGAAGATCGTGGAGCTGGCCATCGCGGCGCGGCAGGGCAGCCCCGCGCGACGCCTGGTCGATCGCACGCTGCAGGGCTTCGTCGAGGAGACCGCCAGCGAGTCTCCGGCCCCCGGCGGCGGCTCGGTGGCGGCCGCGCTCGGCGCCCTCGGCGCAGCGCTCGGCACCATGGTGGCGAACCTGTCCGCGCACAAGCGCGGCTGGGACGCGCGCTGGGAGGAGTTCTCGGGCTGGGCGGAGCGCGGCAAGGCCCACTCCGTCCGCCTGCTCGAGCTGGTGGACGAGGACACGCGGGCCTTCAACGCGGTGATGGACTGCTTCGGTATGCCCAAGGGGACCGAGACCGAAAAGGCCGAGCGCAAGCGCGCCATCGAGCGCGCGACCCTGAACGCCATCCAGGTCCCGCTCTCGGTCATGCGCGAGGCGCTGGCTGCGATGGAGGTGATCGGGAAGATGGCCGAGATCGGCAACCCCGCTTCGGTGTCGGATGCCGGCGTGGGCGCGCTCTGCGCGCGCTCCGCCGTGATGGGCGCGCACCTCAACGTGAAGATCAACGCGAGCGGCGTCTCGGACAAGGCCACGCTCGGCCCGCTCTTGAGCGAGGCGCTGGAGATCGAGCGACGCGCGTGCGAGGCGGAGCGCGCCATCCTCGCCGCGGTCGAAGCCAAGCTCTGAAGAGCTGTCCAGAATTCACCCTGGACAGCTCTTCAGGAGCGACAGAGGCGCGCCCGCGTGGAGTGGGCCCCAACGAATTCACTTCTTGGGGCGGCGGGGGGGCTGAACCCGATGCGAACAGTCTTCCCAGGCGACCGCGGTGATGCGCGAAACACTTACATTGACCACGGGGGAACTTCGTGAAGAATCGACAACGATGGGGGCGCGTTTGCGCTTCCGTTGGAGGGAGCCATGCATGAGCCGCAGAGCCGCAGAGCCGCAGAATGGCCGATGGGTCCTCGCCGCCGTCATCTCTCTGATGGTGGCGCTCGCGCCTTCTCGCGCTCTCGGGCAGGTCAACGTCGCGCTGAGTTACTGCGCGCCTGATCTCGGCCACGGCTGCGACGGCCAGAGTCCCAGCAACTGCCCTCAGTTGCTCAAGGGGTACAAGGGCACCGGCACGGCGAACAGCCCGAGCGCGCGCAAGCTCAGGGTAGTCCTCGCGTACTACGTCGGCTCGACCGCGAACAAGGCCACGGAAATCGCGGCGACCGACCGAATCGAGATCTGCCGCGTCAAGTCCATCAATGAGGTCGAATGTCCGGGTGCGGTGCCTTGGCTCGTCTACGACAAGAACGTGCCGGGGACGAGCATCGACGCGAACACCGTTGCTCAGGGCTTCACGCTTGCAGGTCCACAGCCCCCTCGTCTGATCCCCATCGACTGGGCGAGCCCGGCTGAGGCGGAGACTCATCTGATGGTGAGAGTGAACGGCGGTAGCACCGTACTTGGCGACATCGGAGCGCACGGAGTGTGCGCGAGCTGGAGGCAGCTTGCCGCCGACCCACCGGGCGGCAGGTTTCACGTGTTCGGCGTGAACCCGACGACTCTGCCTTCTCTCCACGCGTGCACGGAGGGGTCGAAGCTCGATTGGAGGGGTGGGCTCCTGGGACACGTTCCGCAGCGCAACGCGTGCTTGTCGCCGGAGATAGCTGACTACGTCAGGCAGGCGTTCGGAACGATCGACGTCGCACAGCGGGATCGCATCCAGAGCGGGTTGGCGCCGCCGAACCTGGGCAATCCTTCGGAAACGGACGCCAAGGCCGCCTGGTTCAACGGCCGCGACGCTGCCGGCGTGGCGTTGCCCACCCGATTGCTGCTCGGACCGAACCCGGCGGGTGGACAGTTCGATTGGGGCGCGCTCCGCATCAACGTCGATGCCATCCGCAACATCCAGCCGGGGCTCTTGCCGCACCAGTCCCTCCCGGGAGCGGCGATCGACGCGCTGGACCTCAGCACCCACGAGTACTTCCACGCCCTGCAGGTCGCGTGGGGGCGAGAGGTCCCGACCAGCAACGTCCACATCAACGGCTTCATCAGCGAGGGGCTCACCTCGTCCGTCGAGCACAACCTCTGCCTCGCCGGCTTCCCCGGCGCGAGTGGCTACCCAGCGACGGACGTCCGCCGTACTTGTGTCTCGGCGGGGAAGTTGGAGACGAAGCCGAAATCCCGGGGGCCTTACACCAGCGACGAGCTGTTCACGATCCCCGCGCTGGACATGCTGAAACGCGAGTACGAGTCGGCGCTGTTCTGGCGGTACCTGCAGGAGCAGTTCTCCTATCCGCTCAAGTCGAACCCGCACCCATCCGGACTCCAATCTGGTCTCCCGCGACTGGATGACGTGCTTTCGCAGCGGCCATCTGACGAGGGGATGGACCTTGTCGGCCAGATGTTCCTCGGTTTCGCGGAGCCGGCCTCCGCCACGCTTTCGACACCCACGGCCATCAACAAGGTTCTCACCAGTCGCCTGGGCCGGAGCCTCAGCGACGCCATGTTCGACTTTCATACCGCCTTGGTGCTCAAGGAGTACACGGACACCGACCCGCGCTGGCGCTTCGAGTGGACGCACGGCTACGGGTACCACAGCGCCATCCCGCTCTCGGACGGTAAGCCGTTCACGATCGGTCCGCAGCTCACGAACAACACGTGCGACGTTGCCCTCAACGACCCCTGCGACAATTTGCCACGAGCGTTCCGAATCATCGACACCTGGCAGCCCGGGCCGACGAAGAAGGAGCTCCCGGCGGGTGCCGGCGTCTCGAGCGTTCAGCCGGCCGGCGTCGGCGCGCGCGGTGCCGCGTTCTTGTCGGTGCGACCTGCGCCAGGTTGGGTCGGCAAGAAGCTCTACTTCCGCGCGGAAGTGCTCCCGAAGTCCAACGGGCCTCGCATCCGGGTGTTTCGAATCGACCGCCAGTCGTCCACCCAGCTCGTCCCCAAGCCGGTTTGTCAGCTCGGCTCGGACGGCGAGTGCCCGGGGGTGCAGCTCTCGACCGGCTCGCTCTTCTTCGGCGTCCCGGTGCCGATCGGGGCGAGCACGGAGGAAGTCGTCGCGGTGGTCAGCGGCGGCGCAGGTGCGTCGAATTTCACCTGGTCGTTCGGCCCGGTCTCGGAGCAGCTCGCCATCGTCGATCCCGTTCAGGCGACTCCGGCGTTCGCGGGCAACAAGTTCGCGCGCAAGAAGTTCCTGGTGAAGCTGAGCTACCGCGACGCCGAGAACCACCCCATCCCGCTGCAGAACGTGTCGCCCGATGCGTACGACGTCAGGGTGCCGAACTGCGCGGCGGCTGGAACGACCGGCTGCAAGCTCGAGCCGTGGATCGACTTCTATCCGTTTCCGCTGACGGGCGGTAATCTGCTGATGGTCACGTCGCTGCCGGCGGCGTTCTACCCGGCAGTCGCGAGCGAGCTGGACCTCCAAGTCTCCATCAACGGCACGACGGCGTCGGCGCCCGGAGCGATCAAGACCGGGCTCGGGTCGGAGGCCGTCGTGTTGGCCCTCGACCGGAGCGGCAGCATGCTCGGCGATCGACTCGAAGCGGCCAAGGTCGCTGCGCAGGTTCTGGTCGACTCCTTCGCCCCCGCGAGCGGATTCCCGACCACTTCCGCGGGCGTCGTCACGTACGGAAATGACGCCACCACGCTGCCGATCGGGCCGAGTGGCATGGAGTTCGTCGGGGTGGGCAACGTGACCGCGATCAAGTCGGAGATCGGGAAGGTCTCCGCGTTTGGCGCGACCAGCATCGGCGACGGGCTGCTCGAGGCACAGTCCTTGTTGGCGGTCCGCTACGACCCGCCCGCGACGCTGACTGCGGACCGCCACCTGATCGTCGTGCTGTCTGACGGCAAGAACTCCGCTGCCGCCGATCCAGCTGCATACTACCTCGCAGCCGAACCACCCACGGGCGACGGCAACGGTCCGTGGCCGAGTCTCCCCCTGGGCAGGAAGCCGCGCGGCGGAGTGCCCGGCCTCCGGCTCCCCGTCGTTTCGAGCATCGCCTTCGGACAGGACGCTGACCTCTCTGAGCTCGATCACCTGGCGCGGCTCACCAACGGTACCCTGGTGTACGCGCCGAATCCACCAGCGTCGCTGGCACTGGCGACCCTCGATGTGTCCGACGCGATGCTCTCCGCCTACGGAACCAGTTCCCGTTTCGAGAGGGTCGTCGGACGGCGTGCAGTTGGAGGGGCGGCTCCGGTCGTTTTTCCCGTCGACGCGGGCGCGCACGAGCTGCGGGTCACCGTGGTCTCGACGGAAGCCGAGGTCGCCAAGGGCAAGCTCGTCGCGCCGTCCGGCAACGAGTACCTCCCGCTGCTGGTGAATTCGGCCGAGTCCACGGCGACCTACCGCATCCCGGATCCGGAAGCGGGGCCGTGGATGGCCTTCACTCGGCCGGGGGCGGAGACGTCGGAGGCGAACGTGCTGGTCGAAGCCAGCCTCGACGCCGAGGCGCAGATGTTTGCGACCGTGGACGTGGGAGACGTTCTTCCCCTCGGTCAGACGCTCGGAGCCGGTGAGCTCACCGCATGGGTGGGCTCCGACGTGGCGCTGCGCGCCGTGGTCATCGACCAATCGCCGCTCACTCGCTGTGTCGTCGATGCGACGGTGACCCTCCCCGACGAAGTGACGCGTATCGCGCTGCGCCTCCACGACGACGGCAAGCACGAAGATGGCCGTGTCGGAGATGGCATCTTCGGAGTGCCGTTCCACCAGACCAGCCTCCCGGGCATGTACGCAGTTCGGCTCTTCGCCACCTGCGCCGTAGAGCCGGGCGACGCGCGAGTCGTTCGGGAGAGGCAGCAGGCGTTCGTGCTGGCGCCGCTGCCGGATCTCGACGCCGACGGCCTCCCGGATCGCTGGCAGCTCCGCTACGGGCCAGCGGTGGAAGCGGACTCGGACGTGGACCGGGATGGCCTGACCGCGGCCGGCGAGTTCCAGGCCGCAACGAACCCGCTCCTGAGCGACACCGATGGAGGCGGTGAAGCGGACGGCTCCGAGGTCGCCGGGGGGAGAGATCCGCGCGATCCGTCCGACGACGCGATAGACTCGCCGGTCATTGACCCACGAGCAGGGAACGGGGTGGTGTTCCTTCCCGCGGGTATGGGCGCCGCGGAGACCGTCCTCGTCGTTGAGCGTGCCGGGGACGAGCAAGGGCCCTTCGTTCCGGTCCTCGGCGCTCGAGATGGCGAATCGCCTTTCTTGGTCGTCCCGGCACCGAACGGCCAGCGCGTGTGCCATCGGATGCGCGCCGAGCGCGGTCCCGTGATCAGCGGCTGGTCGGACGTCGAGTGCGCGACGCCCAACGTCGATCCCGTCCCGCCAGTCGTGCGTGTCACCAGTGGCTTGGTGGTGTCTAGGAGCCGCGACGTGAGCTTGGAGCTCGAGTTCGAGGATCCCAGCTTGCCCACCCACGTCCACCCGACCGTCGAGCTCGGAACCGTGGTCTCCGGCGTGGTCGAGCTGCGCTACTCGTTTGCCGGCGCACCCATCGAGAGCGTGGCGTGGCAATCGGTCGTAGCCCAATTGGACCTCCGCCTACCAGACGTCCCGGCAGGAGAGATCCACGTCCAGGTGCGCGACCTCGCCGGGAACGTCAGCAAGGTGGCGAGGGTCGGGTTCCGCCGGTTGCTCGACACCCGAGTCGATCAGGCCATCGCTGCCGAAGAACGCGCCGAAGACCAGCTGGACGCGGGCGATCTGGGCACGGCCAAAGCGGAGATCGTGGCCTCGCTCCTGAAGCTCGACGAAGCCGTGCTGGCGTCCCTCGCCCGTCTGTCCCAGTCGAAAGGCGCGAACCTGGACGAAGTGCACGTGCTCACGAAGTTGGTGAGGGTGAAGGCGCTGAAGCTGACGTGTGTTGCGCTGCTGAAAGCAAAGACCCTTCACCTCGCGAACCAGCGGCTCCAAGAAGCGCTCTCACTCGAGCTCGAGCTTGCTGAGTTTGCCGGGGAGCGGGGGTTGCGACTGTGAGACGTTGGGCGTGTCTCGGCACCGCAACCGCGCTCGCGTGCCTGAGCTGCGGCGAATCGGCCGACAGTAACGGCGATGGTGGAACCGGAGGCGCGCCGCCGAGCTGCTTCGACCTGGTGTTGACGCCCGAGATCCTGCCCGACCCAGAAAATTGGCTCTGGGGAGCGGACGCACTTCCCAGCTCGTTGTTTGCTTCAAGCGCCGGGCTCCACGTGGTGTGGGTCGCTGATCGCTTCTACCCGAACGGAAAACAAGGCTCCTCTCTGGAAGGGACCAGCCCGATTCCGATCGTCACGACCATCGCCTTGGACGGGGTAGTGTCCCACCAAGCTCGGCCCCTCCTCCCGGAAGGCATCACGTATCCTGACGGGCGCATCGACTCAGTCGCGGGGCGGTCCGACGGAACATTCGCAATCGGATACGAGTGGCGAGAAGCTGGCGTCTGGCACAACGAGGTGGCGTTGCTCCGCTTGGACGAGACCGAGCCCTATGCGCGCGTCGTGCTGCCCGCGGCCAGCGCGGCTGACGATTTGGGCCCGCAGACGCACGCCGCATGGGATGGCGAAGCGTTCGCGATGCACGCCTACGGCATCCCGCCGCAGTTCAGCCTGTTCGTGGCGAGGGTCAGCGCCGAAGGAGAGTTGCTGCTCCCGTTCACGCGCTACGGGGAGACCGTCAACGTCGGCTACGGCCCGCTGGGGCACAAGACGGCCACCAGCGCGGAGAGCGGGCGGAGCTATGTCCTCGATGGTGGGTACTCGGTCTTGCTGAGCGGGCACCTCCGCGATGGTGACCGGCTGCCCGGAACCGAGGGCGGCGCGAAGGTGGTCGATATCGAAGACGTCTTCGTGGGTGGCACGACTCCCGTGGCGGTTGCGGCGGACCCGACGGGCGCGTGGCTTTCGGCCAAAGCGGGAGGTGCTGAGCTGGCCATCCCCGTTCAGCGCACGAACCTGGACGGCGCTCCGCAAGGTCCACCGCTCTTGCTGGACCCATTCGTTGGCGGCGGGATCGTGAGTATGGCGATGCTCCCGCTGTCAGATTCGTTGGTCTTGTTGCTGGGGTCGGGGACCAACATTCATCGACAAGATCTCGCGGGCGGCAAGCTGAGCAAGCCCGTGGCGCTTCTCGACGGGACCAAGTGGGGGGACATCGACATCCGCCAGATGTCCGCCGTCCAGTGGAACGGCGAGACCTGGCTCACTTATCACCAGGCCTCGTACGCGAGCCACGTCCGTCTGCTGAAGGCCACGCCAGGATGCGTGTACGTCGCCGAGCCGCCCGGCTTGCCCGACGGGACCTGACTGCACGCCTTTCGAGCGGACGCCGGCGTGGGCGCGCTCTGCGCGCGCTCCACCATCAACGCGAGCGGCGTCTCGGACAAGGCCACGCTCGGCCCGCTCTTGAGCGAGGCGCTGGAGATCGAGCGACGCGCGTGCGAGGCCGAGCGCACCATCCTCGCCGCGGTCGAAGCCAAGCTCTGAGTAGACTTTCGCTGTCTTGGCGGCCGCGAGCCGATGGGGAGATTTCTCCAGGGCCCGCTGGTCCATAAGGCGCTATGCTCCCGGCCAAATGGCCGGCGCTCCAGGTGATCCGTTCGGGTGGGTAGGCGCCACCGCGGACGGCAAGTACCTGATCGAGGAGTGCGTCGGCGAAGGGGGCTTCGGCGTGGTCTACCGCGCCAACCACCTGGGCTTCGGCGAGAAGGTCGCCTTCAAGTGCCTGCGCGTGCCCGACGACTTCAAGGGCGAGGACAAGGACCGCTTCTTCGAGAGCTTCCTGGCCGAGGGCAAGCTTCAGCATCGCCTGTCTCGCATGACCGCCGGCATCGTCCAGGCCCTGGACGTCGGAGCGACCACCTCGCCGAACGGCCAGTGGACGCCGTATCTGGTGCTCGAGTGGCTCCAGGGGCGCACGCTCGAGAGGGACATGGACGAGCGGCACCAGCTGGGGATGCGCGGCCGCCCGCTGCACGAGGCGCTGGCGCTGCTGGACCCCGTCGCGCGAGCGCTCGATCTGGCCCACGAGCAAGGGGTGGCCCACCGCGACGTGAAGCCGGCCAACCTGTTCCTGGCCGAGATCGGCGGGCGGCAGACGATCAAGGTGCTGGATTTCGGCATCGCCAAGGTCATCACCGAGACCGCGAGCGTGAGCCGGGCCTTCGAGGTCACGGGGCGCACGCTGCAGGCGTTCACCGCGCACTACGGCGCACCCGAGCAGTTCGCGCGGCGCTTTGGCGCGACTGGACCCTGGACCGACGTGTTCGCGCTGGCATTGGTCTTGATCGAGCTCGTGAGCGGCAAGCGTGCCCTCGAGGGCGAAGACGCGGCCGAGCTCTTCGTTTCCTCGGCAGATTCCGCGCACCGTCCCACGCTGCGTGCGCGCGGCGTGGAGGTGAGCGAGCCGGTCGAAGAGGTGTTCAAGGTCGCGCTCTCCGTGGACCCGCGCGAACGCTTCCGCACCATGGGGGAGTTCTGGGACGCGTTGTGCGAAGCGGCCTCCTGGGTGCCAAGGGCACCGATGTCGTCGGTTCACACGGCGGTGCTGCCCGCCGACACCTTCATGCCCTCCCCGGGCACCGGCTCGGACGTGGACGCGCTGGTGCCCTCGGTGCCGCGCCCGGACACACCGACCACCGTGGACCCGGCGGCGCCTCCAGCGAAGGTGCCGGAGGCCTCGACGCAGCTCTCGTCGAGCACCCAGGTGCCGATGGAGGCCAAGCCCGCGAGCGTGACGCGCGCGCCGGTCAAGAGCGGCGGAGTCGTGCTCAAGGTGGCCGCCGGCAGCCTCGCGCTCGGCGCCGTCGTGGGCGGTGTGGCTTATCTCTCGGCTCGACGCGCCGGGCCGGCGCCGGCGGCTTTGGTCCAGCCCGCGGTGTCGAGCGCGCCGGTCGCGTCCGCCGCGCCGGCTCCGCCGCCGCCGGGTCCGCTACCGCCGGCGTCCGCCAGCGCGCGGGTCGATGCGCCGCGGGCGGCGCCGTTCGCCAAGTCAGTCCCGGCCGGAACGGTGCCGGGCACCAACGTGTGGGTCGAGGAGTTCCGCGCGCAGTCGTTGCCCGGCGACACGGCGCGGGGCGTGCTCGAAGCCCAGACCCAATGCGCCGACGCGGGCCTGTCGCTGTGCACCGAGCAGCAGTGGGCTCGCGCCTGCGCCGAGAACGCCGAGATCGGGCGCGAGCCCTCCTGGACCTTGACCGCGCAGACCCACGGGTTCGTCGTCCGCGGCGGCGGCGCGTGCAGCATCCGCGCCGTGGCCGGCGGCACGAGCCACGCACCGGACCGGCACGGCCTCTGCTGCGAGCGCTCGGTCGCGGTCGAGACGAACAACCCGAACAAGAACTTCGTGGCCGCGACCTCGCGACAGCTGGAGAAGATCGAGGCCGCGCTGAACTCGCGCCGGAGCAGCGTCTTCATGGGCCTGGTCAGCGACGGCGCGGCGATCGACGGCGAGCCGCGGACGCTGGCGGAGATCGGCAAGCTCTTGGACGAGTCCTACCAGCAGCACCCCGACCAGTGGACCATCATCGACACCTGCAGCGTGAGCATGAAGGCGACGGCGCGCCCCGCGCGCAAGCCGACCAGGACGAAGCGGAAACCCCGACCGCCGGAGAGCTCGTCGTGGAGCGCCGAGTGCGAGGTGCTCCGGCACCGCGGCGGGGAGATCAGCGTGGTGACCACGAGCTACGTGATCGCGGGCAGCGGGCGCCTCCAGAGCATCGACGACATCCGCGTGAGCCGCGGCTGGTCGAAGCCCTGAGCCCGCCGGTCAGCGACGGCGCATCCGCTCCTGGCGCCGCCGACCGATGCGCGTCAGCACGGGCTCGACCAGGGAGCCGAGCTCCGGCCAGGCGCCGACCAGCTTGGCCATCACCCGTTGTCCCGAGCGCGGTGCTGGGAGGACGAGCTCGAGGGGTTTCTTCCCGAGCGCGCGCTCGATGATCGCCGTCGAGACCTCCTCCGGCGCGAGCGCCCGGGCGCCGCTGAAGGTGATGGCGGCCTCGTCGCGGGGCAGCTGCACGTCCAGCATCGGCGTCGCCACCGGGCCCGGACACACGACCGTCACCTGGACGCCGTGCTCGCGGACCTCCTGCGCCACCGCCACGGAGAAGCCACGCACGGCGTGCTTCGACGCACAGTACGCGGCCAGGCCGGGTACCGGCACGATGCCGGCGATGCTGGCCACGTTGATCACGTGGCCGTGCCCCTGGCGGAGCATGCGGCGCACGGCGGCGTTGGTGCCGAAGATGACGCCCTTGACGTTGACGTCGATGGTCAAGCCGACGTCGGCGACGGACGTCTCGTGGGACCAGCGCGCCACCAGGTATCCCGCGACGTTCATCAGCACGTCGATCTGACCGAAGCGCGCCTCGGCGCGATCGAGCACGCGCTCCCAGGCCTCGGCCTCGCGGACGTCGAGCGCCAAGATTTCCACGCGCTCGGGGTCCGGCCAGTGGGTGGCTCCCCAGCGTCGCATCGCCTCGTCGTTGACGTCCGTCGCGACGATGCGGTGACCCAGCCGGTAGAGATCCGTCGCGAGCTGCCTGCCGATCCCGCTCGCGCACCCCGTGAGCACGATCGCCAGCGATTCCTTCGGAGCCGTCATGACCGGCGACGATAGCGGAAGCCGGGGTGATATCGTCGCGCCCGATGGCTCTCCGCTGGGTTCTTCTGGGGATCCTCCTCGCCGCCTGCGCTCGTGAGGCGGCGCCCGTCGCGCCCGGAGCGCAGCCGACGGCTCTTGCCCCAGAGCCGGCCGCGCCTGCCCAAGAGCCGGGGAGCGCGGAGCCGGAGGTCCGAGAAGTACTCGAAGGCGAGGCGACCTACTACTCGGACAAGCTGGCCGGGCGGAAGACCGCCAGCGGGGAGCGCTACGACCCCGGCGCGCTGACCGCCGCGCATCGCACGTTGCCCTTCGGGACCGTGGTGAGGGTGGTCCGCCAAGGCACCCAGCGCTCGGTAGTCGTGCGGATCACGGATCGCGGACCGTTCGGCAAGCCGAGCCGGATCATCGACCTGTCCAAGGCTGCGGCGCGGGAGCTCGACATGCTGCGGGCCGGCGTCGTCCCGGTCCGCGTCGAGGTGCTGTCGTCGGCCCCGTCGCCGCGGTAGCTTGCGCGGCCATGAGCGAGGGAGGCACGCACGAGCCCTACATTCCCGCACGATCCACGCTGCGGGAGCTGACCCCGCTGCCGCTCGTCGCCGGCACCTTGCTGGGCATGGTGTTCGGCGCCTCGTCCCTCTACCTGGTGCTGAAGGTCGGGCTCACCGTCAGCGCGTCGATCCCCGTCGCGGTCATCTCCATCACGCTGTTCCGCCTGCTCTCGAAGCTCGGCGTGAAGAACGCCACCATCCTCGAGAACAACGTGGTGCAGACCGCGGGCTCCGCCGGCGAGTCCATCGCCTTCGGCGTCGGCGTGACCATGCCCGCCATCATGATCCTGGGCTTCGACCTGGAGATCACGCGGGTCATGCTGGTGGCGGTGCTGGGCGGCCTGCTCGGGATCTTGATGATGATCCCGCTCCGGCGCGCGCTCATCGTCGATCAACACGGCTCGCTGAAGTACCCCGAAGGCACGGCGTGCGCCGAGGTCTTGAAGGCAGGTGCCAGCGACGAGTCGCGCGCCGCTGCCCACTCGGCCGGCGCCCCACCGGACGAGACCGAGGCCGGCGGTGGCAAGACCATCTTCGCCGGCTTCGGCATCGGGCTCGCCTACAAGGCGGTGATGGTGGCGCTCCGGGGCTGGAAGGACGTGCCCGAGAAGGTGTTCACCTCCACGCTCAAGGGCGGCAGCGTGTCCACCGAGATCTCGCCCGAGCTCCTGGGTGTCGGCTACATCATCGGCCCGCGCATCGCCGCGATCATGTGCGCCGGCGGCGTGCTCGCGTACCTGGTGCTGATCCCCGCCATCAAGTTCTTCGGCGACGCGGCGACCGTGGCGATCCCGCCCGGGACCATCCCGATCCGCGAGATGAACCACAACCAGATCCGCGGCGCCTACGTGCTCTACATCGGCGCGGGCGCGGTGGCGGCCGGCGGCATCATCAGCCTGGCGCGCTCGCTGCCCACGATCTGGCACGGGATCCGCGGCGGATTGCGCGACTTGCGCGGCGGGTCCAAGACGGGCGAGGGCGCGCGTCCACGCACCGATCAGGACCTCTCGCTCAAGTGGGTCTTGATCGGCGTCCTGGTGCTGATCACCGCCATCACTCTGGCGCCGGCGCTGCACATGAACGTGCTCGGCGCGGTGCTGATCGTCGTGCTCGGGTTCCTGTTCGTCACGGTGAGCTCGCGGCTCACGGGCGAGATCGGCTCGTCGTCGAACCCGATCTCGGGCATGACCGTGGCCACGCTGCTGCTGACCTGCGGCGTGTTCCTGCTCCTGGGCTGGACGGCGCCGCCGTATTACGTGACCGCGCTCAGCGTCGGCGCCATCGTCTGCATCGCGGCGTCGAACGGCGGGACGACCTCGCAGGATCTGAAGACGGGGTTTCTGGTCGGCGCGACGCCGAAGTACCAGCAGTACGCGATCTTGGTCGGCGCGCTGGCGTCGGCGCTGGTGCTGGGGCCCATCCTGCTCAGGCTGAATGCTGCCGCAACGGTCTACGTGCCGCAGGCGACCTTCGAGAAGGTCGCACCGGTCGCCGTCGCCGACGACGTGGTCAGGGGCCTGCCGCCCTGGCAAGGCACGCTGCCGGAGGCCGGCAAGAGCTACCGGCGGCTTCAGCAGGCGGACGAGAAGGCGACGCCCGAGCCAGGCGCCGTGCAAGTTCCCGGGCTCGCTCCCGGCAGCTACGTCGTCGACGAGAGCACGAAGCAGGTCACGCACAAGCTCGAGGAGACCTTCAGCGGCGGGCTCGCCACCAGCGTGGCGGGACTCGACACCAAGGAGGCGCTGGCAGGACCCCAAGCCAAGACCGACCCGGCGACGTATCGCGTCTGGCAGAAGACCGACAGCGAAGGCGGACCGCCCGGCAAGTACCTGGTGGACGACGCCGGTCGTGCCGTCTACCTGGTGGATCCGGGCATCAACGGCACGCACAGCGTGCGACCGGACGGCACCAAGGTCGCCAAGTTCGACGCGCCCAAGGCGACGCTGATGTCCTACATCATCAAGGGCATCCTGAACCGCGAGCTGCCCTGGGGGCTGGTGCTGCTCGGGGTCATGATCTCGGTCGTGCTGGAGCTCTCCGGCATCCCCTCGCTGGCCTTCGCCGTCGGCGTATACCTGCCGATCTCGTCCTCCACGCCCATCCTGGCCGGAGGGCTCGTGCGCTGGCTCGCGGACAAGCAGATCCAGAAGCGCCTGGCCGGCAAGAACCTGACCGAGGAGCAGCTGGTCGCCGAGACGGACAAGAGCCCTGGCGTGCTGCTCTCCAGCGGCTACATCGCCGGCGGTGCCATCGCCGGCATCGTGATCGCGTTCGTGGCCGGCGTGATGGGCGACGTGCAGACCAAGATCGACGACTGGGCCAAGCACAACAACCCGCTGTTCGAAGGCCCGAGCTCCGACGCCCTGAGCATGATCCCGTTCATCGCCATTGCGGCCTTGCTCTACTCGGTGGCCGTGAGGAACGGCAACGCGAAGAAGAGCGCGAAGGCCTGAGGGACCGGCGTCGTGGCGTTCGTGGCGGCGTGGCGTTCGTGGCGCAAACTCTCCCACCCGCGCTGGGCGAAACTCGGCTCAGGGCCCGACGATCTTGCCGCCGACTGCCTCTTTCTTCCCGGTCACCGTCGTGCCCTGGAAGGTGATCTGCGCCCCTGCGCCCACGACCTTCGCGGCCGTCTTCTTGGCGTTGACGCTGCCGCCCTTCATGGTGACCTGGGCGTTGCCCATCGCCGAAATGCCGTCGGGCGCGGTGATGTTCACGTTCACGAGCTCGAGCTTGCAGCTGCCCATGGCCGAGATGGCCTCGCCGCTGGCGATGGTGGCGGTCACTCCCTCGAGCTTCACGTTGTCATTGCCCGAGCAGCTGAACTTGCTCTTGCCGTCCCAGGTCGCTGCCTTGCCGGGGCCGGAGGGCGCGTTGCCGCCGGAGGCCTCGCGGAAGATGTACCAGGCGAGGCCGAGCAGGCCGATGATCACGATACCGACGATGACGCAGCCGATGCCGTACCAGATGATCTCGGTCTTGACCTTGTCCTTGACCTGATTCTTGAGGCCTTCGGTGTCGATGCCGCCGTCGGTGCTGGCCTTGATCTTGAAACCGCCGACGTTGACCTTGGCTTCGTACTCGTAGTTCCGCGGGTCGAGGCGGTCTTGCGCCTGCTGCGCGAAGGCGTTCTTCATCGCGGTCATGGGATCGGGGGGCATGGGCCCACCCATCCCCGGCGCCGCGGCGTACGGGTTCTGGACGTTCACGCTGAGCTGAAGGCCAGAGATCTGGATCCCCGGCGCCTGGGCCGATGCCGCGGCGACGATGTCGTTCAGGAAGTACGGCAGGCTGCCGGCGATGGTGGGAATGGCCACCTGGCTGGAGGCCAGCTTCTGCCCGATCACCTGCGTGATGGCGGAGAGCAGCGCCGCCTGCACCTGCGGCAGCATCGCGTTCGGGTCCCCCGGCCCGGCGAAGGTGAAGCTGCCCTGTGCCGTACCGCTCACCGATTGACCCGAAGTCGGGTCACGGAAAGGACCGATGTTGCCGCCTAGTTGTCCCGGATACACGTGCGCCTGTTCTCCCGCCGGGGAGACTACACGATCCGGTTCGGACCACTAGCCCGCAATTTCAGAGCTTGCCGGCGTGCGCGCGCAGGAGCCCGTAGATCTCGTCCTTCAAGTACACGCGCCGCTTCTTGAGCTCCTCGAAGCTGAAGTCGGACATCGGCACGTCCGCTTCCTCGGCCTTCACGACCTCGAAGTTCGTCCGGGAGTAGCTGTCGAACAACGCCTGGAACTTCGCGTCGCGGTGGCGAAGCTCGGCGATGAGCTCGACGTAATCGGGGAAATCGGACTCCAGCTCGTGTGTTTCGACGTGCATCTTCGTTTCTCCTCCGTGACGCCGACCGAAGCTCAGTGGCCCTCGGCTCGGCGCTTCTGGTACTCGCTCATCAGACGTTGCTGGACGGGCTCCGGCACCTGCTCGTAGTGGCTGAGCGCGACCGAGTAGCTGCCGTCGCCGCCGGTCATGGACTTGAGGCTACCCTCGAAGTCCGCCATCTCTGCCATCGGCGCGACCCCGCTCAGCTCCACGTGGCCGTGCGGGAGCGACTGGTTCCCGGTGATGCGGCCGCGGCGGTGCGAGAAGTCGGCGCTCACGTCACCGACCAGCTCGGCGCGGGCGCGCACCTGCACCTCGAGCAGCGGCTCAAGCACGACCGGCTTCGCCTGCGCCACTGCCTCCAGCATGGCGTAGCGGCCCGCGGTGATGAACGCGACCTCTTTCGAGTCCACGGCGTGGGTCTTTCCGTCGAACAGCGTCACGCGCACGTCCGAGATCGGGAAGCCGGCGACCGCACCTTCGGCCATGGCCTGACGCACGCCCTTCTCGACTGCCGGGATGAACTGGCCGGGGATGACGCCGCCCTTGATCTCGTCCACGAACTCGAAGCCGGCCCCGCGCTCCAGGGGCTCGATGCGGATGGCGACCTCGCCGAACTGCCCGGCGCCACCGGTCTGCTTCTTGTGCCGGTAGCGGGCCTCGGCGCGCCCGACGATGGTCTCCCGGTACGGCACCGTGGGCAGTCGCGTGGTGACCTGGACGTTGTAGCGCGACCTGAGCTGCTCGACGACCGTGCGCAGGTGCAGCTCGCCGAGCCCGCGGATGATGGTCTCGTTCGACTCCGGGTTGTGCTCGACCTTGAGCGACGGATCTTCGTCCAGCAGGCGGTGCAGCGAGTCCGACAGCTTCTGCTCGTCGCCGTGACGCTCCGGAAGCAAGGCCAAGCCGAACACCGGCTCCGGGAACGGCGGCGGTGTCAGGTGGTAGTTGTCCTCGTCGTGGCAGTCGTGGAGGACGGCGTCGCGGAAGATGGCGTCGACGCGGGCCACCGCGCAGATGTCGCCGGGGATCGCCTGCTCGAGGTCCACCTGCTCCTTGCCCTGGAGGCGCAGGAGGTGTCCCACCTTGAACGGCTTGCGGATGCTGCCGATGTAGAGCTGACTGTTGGCGGTGATCGTGCCCTGGTAGACGCGGAAGATCGAGAGCTTGCCCCGGAACGGGTCGTTGATGACCTCGAAGACGTGGGCGACCACGTGCTTCGCCGGATCCGGGACGATCTCCACGGGTTGGACGTCCGCGCCTTCGCCCTTGAAGAACTTGGGCGGATTCCCCTCAGTCGGGTCGGGCATGAGCCGAGCGAGCACGTTGAGCAGCTCGGTTGCCCCGGCGCCGCTCTGCGCCGAGACGAAGCAGACCGGAATGAGCGCGCCCTGCCTGAGCGCAGCTTCGAAAGCGTCGTGGAGCTGCTCCGGCTTCAGGGACTCGCCCTGGCCCAGGTACGCCTCCATCAGCGCGTCGTCGAGCGCGACCACCTGGTCCACGATGGCCTCGTGGGCGGCCGCGACGTTCGAGAACGCCGTCTTCGCGTCGAGCTCCGGTGAGAAGAAGCAATCGACGACGCGCTGCCCGTCGGGTGACGGCAGGTTGAGCGGGAGACAGACCTTACCGAAGGTGTCGGTCAGCTCCGTCATCAGCTCACCGAGCGCACCCGGGGCGGCGTCGATCTTGTTGACGATCAGCATGCGGCACAGCCCCTCGGCGGCGCGCATGGCTCGGCGCGTCACCGCGCTGACGCCCGTCTCCGCATTGACGACCACCGCGGCGGTCTCCACCGCCTCGAGCGCCTCGAACGCGCGACCCAGGAAGTCCGGCGTGCCCGGAGTGTCCAGGAGCTTCACGAAGTGGTCGGCCCAGTCGAGGTTGGCGAGACTCACGTTCAGCGAGTGCCCCATAGACTTCTCCAGGGGGTCGAAGTCGCTCACGGTGTCGCCTCGGGACACGGCGCCCATCGCCTTGATGGCCTTGGCTTCGAAGAGCAGGCGTTCGACCAACGTGGTTTTGCCGCTGCTGGCCTGGCCGAGCAGAGCGATGTTGCGGATTACACGAGGGGAAGACGGATTCATCGGCACTCACTCCCGGGCTACGACAGGGGCGCCAGAAGCACATCTCGTGCGCGACCCCCCGTGCCGCGCGGGGACAGCGAAATTCCCGCGTCGGCAGCCGTGCAAACGGCTCGCGACCAGCAAAATGCTGCGAAGCATTTGCGTCAAGGGACAGCCAGCCCGCACCCAGGTCGCACTCCGTGCGCCGGCTATCTGGCCGGGCGGAATCATCGTATACGCGGCGCGCTATGCGCGCGTTCACCGTTTCGGTCCTGCCGCTCGTCTTGGCCGCTGCCTGTGCGCCCCGCGACACCCCCCGGCCGCCTCCCGCGCCCCTGCCGGCTCCCGCCCCGCTCGCCGCGGCCCCGCCGGCACCCAGGACCTACGACGCGTTCGAGCGCGACACGTTCAACCAGCTCGCGGTTCGCATGAACCTCCCGGTGTACTGGGTCGCAGACTCGAACGGCAACAAGGCCGTCGATCCGAGCGAGCTCCGGGGCCTGCTCTTCTACCCGACCTCACCCGCGTGGGTGCGCGACGGCAAGCTCACGCCCGAGCTCGAGCTCGCCTACTCGGGCATGCTCGCCATGCTGCACCCGCCGACTGTCGAGCTCGAACCGGCCGAAGCCGCGCGCCGCGCGCTCGTCGTGGAGGAGCTCGACCAAGGGCGCCCCACGCTGATCGACACCGACCTGTCGAAGCTGTCGGCCGGCGACCGCGCCGCGGCGCGGTCCATCGTCGCGGCGGCGCTGGAGGTGGAGCGGCTGTTCGCGACGCAGACCGGCATGGCGGCGCTTCGCGCCAAGGTCCCCTCGGATCACGCGCCCAGCCAGAGCCTGTTCCGGCGCAACTGGGGCCCGAAGTGCGAAGCGCCGAAGACCGAGAAGAACCCGGCGTGCAGCGCCATCCCGGGAGCACCCAAGCGCAAGGTGGACGTCTACCCGGCGAGCCTGCAAGACGATCCGAAGTTCTGCGAGGCGCTCGAGAAGCGCAAGGACGCGAAGGAGCTCCTCGCTCCGTTCGTGGTCGTGCGCGAGCAGGACGGGCACATCGTGCCCGTGAAGTACTCGGACGCCTACGCGCAGGGCATGCAGATGGTCGCCGGGCACCTGGACGCCGCCGCGGCGGCCCTGGGCGCCGACGAGCGGGCGTTCGCGGACTACCTGCGCGCGGCGGCGAAGGCCTTCCGCGACAACGACTGGGAGGCGGCGGACGAGGCCTGGTCGAAGATGGGCAGCCAGGGCTCGAAGTTCTACCTGCGCATCGGGCCCGACGAGACGTATTGGGAGCCCTGCAGCCAGAAGGCGGGCTTCCACGTCAGCTTCGCGCTGATCAACAAGGCCTCGCTCGGCTGGCAGGAGAAGCTCACGCCGCACCAGCAGGAGATGGAAGCCTCGCTCGCCAAGCTCATCACCTGGCCCTACCGCGAGCGAAAGGTCAGCTTCAAGCTCCCCGACTTCATCGACATCGTGCTCAACGCGGGTGACAGCCGTCAGGCCTTCGGCGCCACCATCGGTCAGTCGTTGCCCAACTGGGGCAAGGTCGCCAACGAGAGCCGCGGTCGAACCGTGGCGATGAGCAACCTCTACACCGACCCCGACTCGCTGAGGATCCGGCGCGAGATGGCCCAGTCGCTGCTCGTCAACGAGGCTGCGCTGCTCCTGCGTGACGACGCCACGCCGGGCCTGCTCGCGACGATCTTGCACGAGGCGACGCACAACCTGGGGCCGTCCCACGAGTACAGGTTCCAGGGCAAGACCGACACGCAGGCGTTCGGTGGCGGACTGGCCTCCATGCTCGAGGAGCTCAAGGCCCAGAGCGGCGCGCTCTACTTCTTGGATCTGGTGACCAAGCAGGGCGTGATCAGCGAGAAGCTGCGCCGGCAGTCGTACCTGGACAGCGTGGTCTGGGCGTTCGGCCACATCGCGCAAGGCATGTGGAGCGAGGACGGGACGCGCAAGCCCTACAGCCAGCTCGCGGCCATCCAGCTCGGCATTCTGATGGAGGAGGGGGCCGTGGAGTGGGACGCCACCGCGCTCGCCGCGAACGGCAAGGACACCGGCGCCTTCCGGCTGAAATTCGAGAAGTTCCACGCCGCCGCCGAGAAGATGATGCGGCAAGTGGCGCAGATAAAAGCGCGAAACGACAAGAAGGGCGCCGAGTCGCTCGCCAAGAAGCACGTGGACGGCGGGAAGATCCCTCAGGCGATCTTGGCCGAGCGGGTACAGCGCTCTCCCAAGAACAGCTTCGTGTACGCGGTTAAGCTCTGAGCCCCGAGGCTTGACGCGCCACGCGGGCGCGGACATGGCACGGTCGCGATGCGCTTCCTCCATCCGTGTGAGAACGGCGGCGATGCTCGCGAACGCGAGGCGTTCCTCTCGCACCTGGACTCCGTCCTCGACGAGCTGCGGTCGGCGAGCACCCGAGCGGACGCGGAGCGAGTCCGAACCCTGCTCGGGCGCATCCACCCGGCCCTCGACGCGGAGGTCCTGGACGACCACGGGTCGGGGCGTCTGGTGGTGATCACGCCGCACGAGGAGCGCCGCCTCAGACCGCTCGCCAGTCTGGTCGTGGAGCGAGCGGGCAGCCTGGACGGCGTCCGCTTCACGACTCACCGGCCCGCCCGGAGCTTCGCGGAGATGCTCGAGACGGTCCGGCGCGAGCTCGGGTTCGAGCTCGCCGACGCCCGGGCGCGCGCCGGGTTCGCCCGCGGTCACCTGCTCGAGCTCGTGCTCTACGGCGCGGGGTTCGGCGGCAACAACGACGACAGAGCGGGCCTGGCGGCGGAGCGTGCTGCCGAGGTGCTGCTCGGCGAGCGCGTGCTCGACGACTGGGTGGGGCGCATCGACGCGGAACCGCTGCCGCGGGGCGGACCGTTGCGAGTGGTGCAGCGCGACGCTGCGGCGAACTTTCCCCTCTCGGAGCTGCCGCAGACGGTGGCGCTCGCGGTCGAGAACCTCGCTCAGGAGCTCCCCGACGTCACGCGGTTCGGCACCCCGCGCGAGGGCTGGGTGCTGTTCGAGGCCGAGCCCGAGGCCGCGGCCGAGTATGCCGCGCAGGACGACGTGGCGCTGGCGAGCAGCGCCCTGCCGGAGATGCTGAAGTGTTTCTTGGAGGGGTCTTCGTTCGCTTCGAAGCGTTTCGTGCGCGGCGGGGCGCGCATCGCCTACCTGAAGATCGACGCCAAGGGAGCGTCGTTCGAGCGGCGCGTCGCCGACCGGGCCAAGCTCGAGGACGAGCTCACCCTCGCGCTGTCCCCGCGCCGGCTCGGCGCCGTCGTCGGTAACGGGCTCGGGTTGCGCTACGCCTACGTGGACCTGGCGCTCGCGCCCGAGCCCGAGGCGCTCGCGTTGGCCCGCGAGGTGGCTCGCTCCGCCGGCGTCGGCCGCCGCAGCTGGATACTATTCTGCGACACCGACCTCACGGACGAGTGGGTCGGGGTCTGGCCCGACTCGCCACCGCCGCCAGGCCTTCGCTGAGGTTCAGAGCACGCGTCGGAGCAAGGCGTGCAGACGGTCGAGCGTGGGATCTCCTGCCAGGCGTTCCAGCGCGCCGAACACCTTCTCGATCGTGGGCTCGACGAAGGCGAGGAAGCTGGGGTTCTGGCGCACGCGATCGATGAAGACGAAGCGCCCCGCGTCCTTCAGCTTGCGCTGCACGGTGACGGTGTCGAACTCCCGGCCGACGGCCGCGCGACCGGCCTGGTCGAGCTCGTGGTGCACGGCGTATTCGTCGAGGCGCGCCTCGACGAAGGCGCGGTCGAAGCTCTGGTAGCTGTCGTTCAAGAGCGCGACCAGATCGTAGACACGGGGCCCGAGCAGGGCGTCCTGAAAGTCGATCCAGACCAGCTCCGGCTCCGCACCTGGCCGTTCGTGAACCATCAGGTTCCGGCTCTGGTAGTCGCGGTGGACGAAGCCCTTGGGCCAGCCCGCGATGGTCTTGGCGAGGGCGTCGGCAGCCTCCGCGAAGGTGGCCTGGTCCTCGGCGGAAAGCGCGATCCCCCGGGCCTCGAGCGCCCATTCGCGGAAGTGGTCGACCTCCCAGCGGAGCAGGTCTTCGTCGAACGCCCGCGAGGCAATGACCGAGCCGGGCGGCAGCGGGTGCAGGCGCCGCTGGGCACGCGCCAGATCGGCGACGGCGGTCTGGTACAGGCGCTCGCGCGACTCCGGGTGCTTCTCGAGGTAGCGCGCGAGGGTGTCGTCCCCCAGATCCTCGACGAGCACGAAGCCGGCCTCGCAGGCCTCACCCAGCACGGCGGGGACGCGGACGTCTCGACTGGCCAAGAGCTCCCGCACCTCCAGGAACGGCCAGCGCCGTTCGGCGTCGTCGGCCTTGGCGACCTCGTCCGAGCGCCTCGCGTCTGGGACGTACATCGCGACAGCGGAGCCTCCTCTGCCCAGGTCGACGCGGAAGAAGCGGCGAGTGGACGCGCCGCCCTCCATGGCTTCCAGGCAGAGCGGCTCCTCGCGCCCCGTCAACGTCCGCACCAGGCGTTCGAGAGCGTCGAGAGACGGCGCCGGATCGCGGGCGGCCGCTGGGGGGAGGGTGGGCATGCGTTTCGAGGGTGTAGCAAATGTCCAGGGTGCGGTACACGTTGGGCGCGATGGCGCTCGGGCGACTCGGAGCGGGCTGGCATCCGCGCCTCGAGCGCTGCCTCGGGACTGTGGGCTATCAATGCGACCCCAGCGCGCTGCCGGCGCTCGCCGAGCTCCTGGACCGAGTCGTGGAGTGGAACGACAAGGTCGACCTCACGGCGGCGCGCGATCCAGACGAGCTGGTGGATCTGTTCGTCGCCGACGCTGCCGTGGTGGCACGCCTGCACCCGCCGGCGGACGAGACCTGGGTGGACGTCGGCAGCGGCGCGGGAGCGCCCGGAGTTCCCCTCGCGCTGTTCACACACGCGGTCTTCACGCTGGTCGAGCCCAAGGCCAAGCGAGTGGCGTTTCTCCGCACGGTGGTCGGCGCGCTGGGCCTAGGGCGGGTCAGCGTGCGTCGCGATCGCTCCGAGGCCCTCGCTGGCTCGAGCTTCGACGTGGCCATCTCCCGGGCTACGCTCGAGCCCGCCGAGTGGCTCTCCGAGGGCGCGCGCGTCGCCCGCAGCGCCGTCTGGCTACTGGTCGCCCGCAGCGAGGCCCCAGCCCTCGCCGGCTGGCAGATCGACCGGGACGAAAGCTATGAGCTGCCCCTGACCGGCGCACCGCGTCGAGTGCTGCGGTACGTCCGGGTGGCGGCCCGGGGGAAATGACGGCGAACCCGTCCGTACCAACCAGGTAACGGCGGGCTGCCGACTGAGTTACACTACTGCTTGAATTGGGGACACTCCCCGCCCGTCCATCCCACACTGGAGCACCCATGCAGAGACTGGTTCGAAGCGCGCTGTCTGGACTCGCCGCCATCAGCGTCTCCCTCGCCGCTTCGGCGGCGCTCGAGGATGCGGGCGACGTCGAGGTACGCTTCCTGGCCGTTGGTCCCGCGGGCATGAAGATCAACGGCGAAGCCTCCGAGCTGAAAGCCAAGGAGAAGAACGGCAAGGTCACCCTCGAGGTGCCGGTCACGAACCTCAAGACGGGCATCGGGCTCCGCGACAAGCACCTCAAGAAGTACCTGGAGGTCGGCAAGTATCCCTCGGCGACCTTGGAGATCGACCGCAGCAAGCTCAAGTTTCCGGAGAACGACAAGACCGTGCGGGCCAGCGCGACCGGAAGCTTCACGCTGCACGGCGTGACCAAGCCGCTCAAGTTCCAGTACAAGGCGCTGCGGACGGGCAGCGACTATCACGTGCAGGCGCTCGCCACCGTGGACATTCGCGACCATGACGTGGAGGTGCCGTGCTACCTGGGCGTGTGCGTCGACCCCGAAGTGAAGCTCAAGGTGAAGCTCAAGCTGCGCGAGAAGTGAGCTCTCGCCCCGCGCTCAATCGCTGCTGGCGTCGCTAGAGCCGCCGTCGGTGCCTGCCGCGCCGCCCGTGGAGCCACCGGTTCCGCCCGTGGAGCCACCGGTTCCACCCGTGGAGCCCCCGGTTCCGCCCGTGGAGCCACCGGTTCCGCCCGTGGAGCCACCGGTTCCACCCGTGGAGCCACCGGTTCCACCCGTCCCGCCGGTGGAGCCGCCGGTACCGCCGCCACCGTCGCTGCCCGCGGTGCCGCCGCCGCCGTCGCTGCCCGCGGTGCCGCCGCCGCCGTCGCTACCCGCGGTGCCGCCGCCGCCGTCGCTGCCCGCAGTCCCACCGGTGGAGCCGCCGCTGCCGCCGGTGGAGCCGCCGCTGCCGCCGGTGGAGCCGCCGCTGCCGCCGGTGGAGCCGCCGCTGCCCGCCGCGCCCGCCGCGCCACCGGACGCGTCGATCTTGCTGCGATCCACGTCCGTGATGAGCGCACAGCCAATCAGCGCCGTCGCGGCGCCGGCAAGGAGGAAATAACGACGCAAGCCAGCCATGGGCAGGGTTCTATCACAGCCCGGCGAGCCCAGGGCGAGCGTGAAGCTCAGTCGCCGTCGCCGGCGTCGTCGCTGCCGTCGGCGGCGCCGTCGCTGCTCACGTCCTCGGGCGCGTCGCTGCCCGCGTCCGCGCCGCCCGACCCATCCTGGCTGACGTCGTCTGGAGCGTCTGCCCCGGCGTCGCTTCCGCCGGTTCCGCCGGTAGAGCCGCCGGTTCCGCCGGTAGAGCCGCCGGTTCCGCCGGTAGAGCCGCCGGTTCCGCCGGTAGAGCCGCCGGTTCCGCCGGTAGAGGCATCGGTCCCGCCGTCACTCCCCGCGACGCCTCCGGTTCCACCGCCATCGCTGCCGGCCACGCCGCCGCTGCCGGAGCTGCCGCCGCTGCCGGAGCTGCCGCCGCTGCCGGAGCTGCCGCCGCTGCCGGAGCTGCCGCCGCTGCCGGAGCTGCCGCCGGTTCCGCCGGTTCCGCCGCTGCTCCCACCCGTGCCGCCCGCACCCCCGGAGCTGCCGCCGCTGCCGCCGCTGCCCGACGAACCGCCGGTCCCTTCTTCAATCTTGTCGCGATCGACGTCGGTGAGCAGAGTGCAGCTCGTCACGAGCAGCGCGCCCAGCAAGCCGAGATTCAGTGCGGTACGGCGGACGTTGGTCATGGTGATGGCCTCGTCTTCGAAGTGGCCGCGATGTTCCTCCGCCCCCGCCGAGGGCGCAAGGCTGATCGCCTGATCGGGGTTTCCGTACGTAAGATGGGCCGGCTGTGAAGGTTCACCTCATCGACGGCACTTACGAGCTGTTCCGGGCCTGGTTCGGCACGCCGAGCGCGCGTGATGCCGGCGGCCGCGAGGTCGGCGCCACACGCGGGTTCCTGTCCAGCATCCACGCCTTCCTGCGCGACGAACGCGTCACCCACGTCGCCTGCGCCTTCGACCACGTGATCGAGTCGTTCCGCAACGACCTCTTCGCGGGATACAAGACCGGCGACGGGATCGAGCCCGAGCTCTTGGCACAGTTCCCGCTGGTGGAGCGCGCAGCCGCTGCGCTGGGCATCGTGGTGTGGCCGATGACGGAGCTCGAGGCCGACGACGCGCTCGCGACCGGTGCGGTGCTGTACGGCGCCGACGCGCGCGTCGAGCAGGTCGTGCTCTGCTCGCCGGACAAGGATCTGGCGCAGTGTGTTGCGGGGACGCGCGTCGTGTGCTTCGACCGGGCGAGGCGTCGCCTGCTCGACGAGGACGGCGTGCGCGAGCGCTTCGGCGTGCCTCCGAGCGCAATCGCCGACTACCTCGCGCTGGTGGGCGACGCTGCGGACGGCATTCCGGGCGTTCCGCGCTGGGGCGCGCGTTCGGCTGCCGCGCTCCTCGCGCGGTATGGAAGCCTCGAGGCCATTCCGTTGGACTGCTCCCGGTGGGACGTGAAGGTGCGAGGAGCGGACGCGCTGGCGCGCGAGCTCCAGGCGCACGCGAGCGATGCGCGTCTGTACAAGCAGCTGGCCACGCTGCGTCGCGATGCCCCGCTCGACGAGCGCCTGGACGACCTCGCGTGGCTGGGCGCGGAACGAGCGGCGCTCGAGACGCTCTGCGCCGAGATCGGCGAGCGGTCGCTGCCGGCGCGCGTCGTCCGCTGGCGCGAATGACCCGATGCAGGTAGGCTCTCGTGCGATGAAAGCGCTCGCTCGGGTCGCCACCCTCGCCGTTCTCACCGTCCCCGCGGTGGCGTCCGCGCAGGCCTGGGGTCAGCCGACGCAGCCCCCGCAGCAGAGCTGGGGTGCGCCACCACCGAGCCAGCCGCCGAACAACGGCATGAACGCTGGGGGCCTCGCGCCGCCGAGCTCGAACCCCGGGGACCCCAACGCTGCGTACGCCGGGACGGAGCAAGAGCTGGCCAAGGCGGACAAGGAGGACTCGGGCCGAGGGCTGGAGTTCTTCTGGCTGAACGCGGAGGTGGGCGGCGAGCACCTCGGCCTACAAACCTTCAAGGCGAACAACCTCGTGGATGCAGGCACGGTCAAGACCAGCCAGACCGGTCTGCTGTACGGCGCGGGCCTGGGCGTGCGGCTGGTGTTCATCACGCTCGGCGCGCGCTTTCGGCTGGGGCAGTTCACCGAGTGGGACATCTGGACGCTGAACGCCGAGCTGGGCATCCACATCCCGCTCGGAGCCATCGAGCCCTACTTCACCTTCGGCGGGGGCTATGCGTCGATGGGCTCCTTCGACAGCGGCAACCTGGGCGGCAGCCTGCGCTCCGACGACGTGGACATCAAGGGCTACAACATCCGCGGCGGGTTCGGCCTGGACATCTACTTGTCGGACACGGTCTCGATCGGCGCCAACTTGACCGGCGAGATGCTCGTGCTCACCCGGCCCGGGGTCGACCCCTCGCGCTTGCAGGGGGGAACGCCCGATCAACAAGAGGTCTACAAGGCCGACGGCTCCAGCATCGGCGCGGGCGTCTCGCTGACCGGCGTCGCAGGGCTCCACTTCTAGGCGAGGCGGCGCGGGCGTGCCGCGGATCCTGCTCATCGTCTTGTGCGGCGCCGTGCCTCTGGCGCTCGCCTTCGGCATCTGGCGGCGCGTCAACCGCCTGAGTCACGTGCCGCGCCGGCTGACGGTGAGCGTCGTCGCCGCGGCCGTCGTCGCGGGGCTCGTCGCCGGCTGGCTGGAGCGCGCCGTGCTGGGGTTCGCCGAGCTGTCGTTCGACGCGGCGAAGGTCGGCACGCCCGGAGCTTTGCTCGCGACGTTCCTCCTGGCCGCACCCCTCGAGGAGGGGCTGAAGGTCCTGGTGATTTGGCCGCTGTTCGGCATGCGGGCCCTGCGCTCGCCGCGCTTGGGCTTGACCTACGCGGCCTGCGCCGGAGCCGGCTTCGCTGCCGGCGAGATCACCAGCATCGGTCTGGTCGAGCAGCCGTCGATGCTCCTGGCCGTGCGCCTCCTGGTCGGGATGACCGCGCACCCGTTCCTGGCCGGGCTCTGGGGCTACGCGCTCGGAACCCAACGCGCCACGCGCGGGCGCTGGTTCGTGCTCGCGTGGTTCGCCGCGGTGGCGCTCCACGGGCTCTACGATCACATCGTCTTCGGTCGCGGCCCAGGGGTGCTGGTGCTCGCGATCCCGATGTTCCTGATGATGACGCTCTTCGGCTGGCTCGCGCTGCGCGACGTCGCGCCAACCCCCGACTCGAAGAGCTCGCTACTGCTCTCGAGCATCCCCGAGCCGCCGTCCCTCGGATCCATGCGGCGTGCGCTGGTGCGGCCCGATCGCCCGCTGATGCTGCACTGGATCGCCATCGGCGCGCTGGTCACGTTGGGAGTCGTGCTCGTGGCGCTGGGCGGCGCCGTGTACGTCGGGCACGTGATCGGCATCGACTTCGCGCTCGCCGACGAGGCCGACGTTCGCTCCAGCGGTCCGCTGGTGCTGCTCGGCGCCGCGACGCTGTTCGGTTTCCCGCTCGCCGGCTACCTGGTAGCGCGGGCGAGCTCCGCCCACAGCGTGCTGGAGCCGGCCATGGGCGCCGGGGTGGCCATCGTCGCCGCCGTGCTGCTCGTGTCCCTCGCGGCGCCGGTGACCGCAGTCTTCGGGCTCGCGGTGGCCCCGCTCGCGTTCGCGCTCGCCTGCGGCGGTGCCTGGTTCGGTCTGGTGCGCTGAGGCACGCGCGGTCCGATCATTTGGCACACGCCGTCCTGGCACAACCCTTGGGGTCATTGATTTCCATGGCTTGCGGTGCGCCGCGAGCGGCACGGAACGTGCTGCTGGATCGGGCCATGTTGCCCAGAGCCGTCTCTGCCGCGCTCGTACTCGCCTGCGCGTCTCCCGCCCTCGCCCAGTCCTCGGCCGCGTTTCCGGATCTGCCGAAGCGGGCGGTTCCTGCGCCGAGCGCGGCGGCGCCCGAGCGCGCTGCATCGGAGCGGGAGACCCCGAGCCAGCTCGGGCTCCGCGAGCCGACCTTCGGGGCCCCCGCGCCCCAGCTCGGGACGAGCCCGGGGTTCGGGTCCAGCAGCGTTGCTTCCTCGCCGCCGGCCTTCGCGCCGAGCTTCGCGCCCGCAGGCCCGATGCACGACGTCGTCGGCGACGATGGTGCCGCCTCCGCCCCTTCTTCGACGCTGCTGGTGGTGGGAGGTCTCGTGCTTGGGTTGCCCTATGCCACGGGCGTCGGCATCGGCGCCTCCGAAGGCTTCGAGAACGGCAGCGGTTGGCTGGTCGCGCCAGTGGCGGGGCCGTGGCTCTCGCTCTCCGCACGACGTGATCCCTGCGCCGAGAGCCAGCAGAAGCAGGAGTTCGACAGCGACGTGGGCAAGTGCGTCGCGGAGCCGCTGGTCCGCGGCATGCTCGTGCTCGACGGCGTGCTCCAGGCCACCGGCGCGGTGCTCATGCTGATTGGCGCGACGTCGGGCGGGCCCGCCAAGCCGCGTCGCGAGCCGCCGCCGCTAGTGGCGGCGCCAGCTCCCATGGGCCGAAGCGGCTACGGGCTCGCCGTCGCCGGTGGCTTCTGAGCAGGCTTCGGCGCTAGCCTAGGCCCATGAAGCGCCTCGCGTTGGTCTTGGTTTCTCTCTCGCTCTTCGCCTGTGGCGAAGACTCCGACGACGCCGGCGCAGCGACCGGTGGAGCGGCCGGTGCCGGTACCGGCGCGTCGGGTGGGGCTGCCGGGAGTGGTGGCGCTGGCGGCGGGAGTGCCGGCGGCGGCGGGAACGCTGGCAGCGGTGGCGGACAGGCCGGCTCGGGTGGAGCGCCGAGCGGTGGTGGAGCGCCGAGCGGTGGTGGAGCGCCGAGCGGTGGTGGAGCGCCGAGCGGTGGTGGAGCGCCGAGCGGTGGTGGAGGCTCGAGCAGCGGGACGACGGTGGCGTGCGGCGCGCTCACCTGCAACGTGCCGCAGACCTACTGCTGCAACTTCTACAATCAGCCCGATCAGTGCATGTCCCCGGGAGCCAGCTGCGGCTACGGCGTGGACGTCTTCTGCGATGGACCCGAGGACTGTGCGGGTGGCACGGTCTGCTGCGGCGAGCTCTTCATCCAGGGCTCGAACAAGTCGTACCAGAGCTTCACCTGCCAGGCTTCCTGCACCGGCAGCAGCAAGCGCGTGATCTGCGGCGCGAGCGGCAGCTGCCCCGGCAACGGCCAGTGCGGCGCGAGCGAGATCCTGCCCGAGTACAAGGACTGCAAGTGAGCCAAGAGAAGGTCAGCGGCGGGTGTCTGTGTGGCGACGTCCGCTTCGAGCTCACGCTCCCGGTTCGCTTCTGCGCCCACTGCCACTGCTCCATGTGCCGGCGGGCCCACGGCGCGCCGCTGGTCACCTGGGTCGGCGTGCCGCAGGAGCAGCTCCGCTTCGTGAGCGGCGAAGAGCGCTTGGTCCGCTACGCCTCCTCCGCGGCCGGGCGCCGCAGCTTCTGCGGTCGCTGCGGCAGCACCCTGTTCTTCGAGGCAGAGCGCTGGCCCAACGAGGTCCACGTCGCCCGCGCCAACGTCGAGGGCGATGTCGGCGTTCCGGTGCAGGCCCACTGCTACTGGGACGACCGTGCGGACTGGCTGCCCGTCGGCGACCAGTTGCCAAGGCTGGGCGGGGCGAGCGGCGTGGAGCCGAAAGTCAACGACTGACCCGTTCGAGGATCCCCGGCAACATCTTGCGCCAGCGCCGGGCCACCAGATCCGAGGACCAGGACGGAAAAGCGCGCTTGGCCGCGTCGAGCAGGATGGCCTCGCGAGTGATCAGCACGCGGTGCGAGTTCTTCTCGATGCCTCGCACGATGGCCTCGGCGGCCTTTTCGGGCGGTAGCATGCGGCGAAACGAGCGCACGGCGCGGGCCCGCAGCGTCTCCGCCTCCGCTCCGCCGACGAAGCGCGCCGCCTGGACGATGTTGGTGGCGATGCCGCCGGGCTGCACACAGGTGACGCCGATGTTGGTGTCGCTGAGCTCTGCTCGCAAGCTCTCGCTCAAGCCGTAGACGGCGAACTTGCTGGCGCAGTAGGCCGAGTTGAGCGGCATGCCGATCAGGCCGAACACGCTGGAGACGTTGACGATGTGGGCCTCGTCGGCGCGGCGCAGGAGCGGGAGGAACAGCTTGCAGCCGTGCACCACGCCCCAGAGATTGATGCCGATGAGCCAGTGAAAGTCCTCGAGCGACTGGTCCTCGAAGGTCCCGGACACGGCGACCCCGGCGTTGTTGACCAAGACGTGCACGGCGCCGTGCGCCTTCTCGACGTCCGCCACCAGGCTCTCCATCCGCGCTCGGTCCGCCACGTCGCAGTCGTGCGTGGTGGCCCGCCTGCCCAAGCGCTCGACATCGGCGCGGGTCTCGGCGAGCCGGCGGTCGTCGATGTCCACCAGGGCGAGGTGTGCCCCCTTCTCCGCGAGCCGGACCGCGGTGGCCCGCCCGATCCCACTCGCGGCGCCGGTCACCACGGCGACGCGATCTCGAAGGCGCTTCATGCCCCGGTGCTACGGCGGATGTGGCGCCCCAGCAATGCCAGCGGACGGTACGCTGATTGCGCCCGCGTAGGGGCTCTGGAAGACTCCCGCCCGTTGGCCGCTGCGTTCAAGATCGGCTTCGCGCTCTGCCTGGCGGTCCTCTTGGGTACCGCGCAACCGGCCGTCGCCGAAGAGGCCCCGCGCCAGCCGACGCTGTCGCGCTCGAGCGTCATCGTGGTCGGCGTGGAGAGCGGCATCGAAGCCGGCCGCGGCATCGACGCCATGGTCCGGCCGCTGGGCGGGCGCCTGATGCGGGCGGGCGACCTGGATGCCTCCGTGGAGGTCCCCAGCGCACGCTATCGAGACTTCGTCGCGGAGCTCAGTCGCATGGCCGAGCTCCGGAGCGAGAAGGTCACCACGACCGACACGAGCGCGCTCCTGGCGGACGCGATGGCCGAGGTCCAAGCTGCGCGGGCGGCGCGCCAGCGCCGCGAGAAGCTCGCGGGTGTCGCCCGCGACGTGAACGAGAAGCTCACGGTGGAGCGCGTGCTCGAGGGCAGCTCGAGCCGCATCGTGTCGGCAGAGGCTCGAGTGCGCGAGCTGGAGAGCCGAGCGGCGGTGGTCTGGGTGGAGATCCGCTTCCAGACCGAAGGCAAGGAGTCCATCGAGCCGGCGACGTTGCCTTTCCCCTGGCTGGACGAGCTGGGGCCCGCCCGGCTCGCCAACCCGCCGGACCACGTGCCCTCGCGCTCGCTCGAGCTTCGGGCGCTCACCGACTTCGCGCTCTCGCTGAAGACGAGCTACGTCCACGACGCGGCGCCGCTCGACGGCACCCAGCTGGCGATGGCCCTGGCGTTCGACATGCGTGTGCTCGGCGAGGCCAACCCCGTGGGCTTGTTCGGCGGCATGAACGTCGCGCTCGGAGCGAGCCAGGGTTTCGTCTACGGCTTGCAGTTCATGGGCGGTGTCGGCATGCCCATCGGCCGGCGCTTCGCCTTCGGTGTCAGCAGCGGCCCCGGCATCGACGGCATCACGACCGTCGTTCCGTTCGGGTTGGTGTTCCCCGTCGAGCTCTGGCTGGGCTGGGATCTCTTCGAGTGGCTGAACGTGAGCGCGTGGGGGCACAACGCTTGGGTCGTCGGCTCCGACGACCGCCAGAGCGGGTCGGCCCATGCTCTGTTCGGCGACGAGCTCTCGGTAGGGCTCGCGCTGGTCCTCGCCGACCGGGACAGCTTCAGCTCCTACACGCAGCGGCGCCACGGCTGGCTGTTCGGGGCCGGCTACCGCGAGCTCCTGGGCACCGAGATGTTCGAGCTTCGCCTGGGATACGCGGGTATCGACGCGGATTTCTCGGGGAGCTACTAGGCCCCCTTGCCGCTCTCGACACTTTGCGTCAAAGTCCAGATCGACGCGGTGCGCCACGCGCTGCGGCCAAAGCCCGTTACCCGGTTTCGTTCGAGGGGGGAGGAGCAATGACCCATGTCCCTTCCCCAGAACCGTTACAAGGCTGACCTCCGCGAGCTCCACTTCGTGCTGTTCGAGCAGTTCAAGCTCGGCGAGCTGCTCGGCCGCGAACCGTACCAGGACTGGGGCGAGGAGGAGGTTCGCCTCACGCTCTCGGAGGTCTACCGCTTTGCGACGGAGGTGACGGGCCCGCTCAACGCCGTCGGGGATCAAGAAGGCTGCCGCATCGAGGACGGTCAGGTGTTGACACCGAAGGGCTTCAAGGAAGCGTGGCAGAAGACCTACGAGAGCGGCTTCAAGAGCCTGGTGGTCCCGGCGGAGTTCGGCGGGCAAGGCGCGCCGCGCGTGCTCGCGGCGCTCACCACGGAGCTGACCAGCGGCTCGAACACCGCCTTCGACATGTACCCGGGGCTCACCATCGGCGCTGCGGATCTGATCGAGGCCTTCGGAACCCCCGAGCAGCGCGAGCGCTACTGCGGGAAGATGTTCGGCGGCGAGTGGGCGGGGACGATGTGCATCACCGAGCCGCAGGCGGGCTCGGACGTCGGCGCCGCGACCAGCTTCGCGAAGAGAAACGCCGATGGCACCTACAGCATCACCGGCACCAAGCTCTTCATCAGCGGTGGCGATCAGGACCTGACCGAGAACATCGTGCACATGGTGCTGGCGCGCACCGAAGGCGCCCCCAAGGGGACCAAGGGGCTCTCCCTGTTCATCGTACCCAAGCGGCGCGTCACGGGTGAGCCGAACGACGTCAAGTGCCTGTCCATCGAGCACAAGATGGGCATCAAGGGCTCCTCGACGGCCCTCCTGCAGTTCGGGGACGACGGGCAGTGCGTCGGCGAGCTCTGCGGCACGACGGAGCAGCAGGGCATCAAGCAGATGTTCAAGATGATGAACTACGCGCGCATCGGCGTGGGCCTGCAAGGCCTGGGCATCGCCTCGGCCGCGTACCTCTCCACGCTGGAGTACGCCAAGGAACGCAAGCAGGGCTCGAGCGCGGCCCAGTGGAAGGACCCCGACGCGCCACGCGTGGCGATCATCGAGCACGCCAACGTGCGGCGCATGCTGCTCTGGATGAAGGCGCACGTCGAAGGCGTCCGCGCGCTGATCGTCAAGGGAGCGATGCACCTGGATCGCGCTGCAGCCTTGGCCGGCAAGGACGACGAGCAGGCGCTTTACCACCAGGGACAGGTCGAGCTGCTCACGCCCCTGATCAAGTCGTACTCTTCGGATACGGCGTTCCGCGTGGCGGAGATGGCCATCCAGGTCCACGGCGGCGTCGGCTACACCGAGGACTACCCGGTCGAGCAGCACTGTCGCGACGCGAAGATCTTCAGCATCTACGAGGGCACCAACGGCATTCAAGCGCTCGACCTGGTGGCGCGCAAGCTGGGTCAAGCCGGCGGCATGAACACCCAGCGCTTCCTGGGTGACGTCTCGGCGTTCGTCGAGCAGCACCGCGAGCACCCGGTGCTCGGCCCGAGCGTGGCGAACCTGGCGCTGGCGCACGAGGCGGTGGCGGGCTCCGTGATGCAGCTGCTCGGCTGGTTCCAGGGCGGAGAGGTCGAGCGCGTGCCGCTGGTCGCGAACCGCTTCTTGACCATGATGAGCGAGCTCACCGTGGGCTGGCTCTTGCTCGACGCCGCGGCCGTTGCGCTGGAAAACCAGAAGAAGGTCGCGGAGTCGGACCCGGACTTCGCCTTCTACGAAGGCAAGAAGCACGCGGCGATCTTCTTCGCTCACCAGGTGCTGCCGGGCGTGGTCGGCTCGGCCAAGATGCTCGCCGCCGGCGACAACAGCGCCCTGGACATCCCCGACGCGGCCTTCGCGACGGTCTAAGGCTCGGCAGGCACGCTCGGCCGCTCGCCGCTGGGCGTCCGCGGCGGATCTGCGAATTCGTCCGCCAGATCGAAGGCCACGAAGCGCCCGGAGAGGTGGGGTGCCTCGCTCACCCAGAGCCGGCGCCGGCCCGAGTCGAAGACCACGCCGTGGGTGGCGATGTGGGCGTCGATGGCGCGGCGATCACCGGCCGGGAGCGCCGCTCCGCCGGGTGCGCGCTTGTCGCGCAGGAGCCGAACCGCGTCTTCGACCGTCGCCGGGTGGTCGAGGGAGGCGGCCAGCTCCTTGCCGCGCGCCTCGCGCTCCAGCGTCGTCGTCGCCGCGCGCACGTGCTGGTTCTTCGGATCGGCCGCTGCCGGACCGTCGAAGTGGTTCGAGACCGCGGCTTTCGCGGGCAGCGCGCGTGCGTGGGGCGGCGAGCCCGGCACGCGCTCGATCACGCTGGTAGCGCCGTTCGCGTCCGCCGCGATCACGATGTGGCTGACCATCGGCTCGCGCTCCGCAAAGGCCCTCACCGCTTCTTCCACCGTGCGCGCGCTCGAGAGCACGCGGCGCAGCGCGTGCACGACGGGCTCGCCTTCGGCGCGCGGCTCGCCCGCGCGGCCGCCGTGCACGACCAGGGCGAGGCCCTCGCGGTTCATGCCGCTGACCACTCCGGGCAGGCCGGGCCAGGCCACCGACGCGAAGGGGATCGTGCCGGTCTCCCGGACGAAGAACACGGCCTTCTGCTCGTCGAACACGTCGTGTACGTCGAAGTCGAAAGCGCGGGCGAGCAAGCTGTGTCCGCCCTCCGCTGCTTCTCTGGCGAAGGTGAAGCTGGTGCAGCCGATCAGGGGCGAGCGTTCGAACGACAGCGCGATGTCGTAGAGGGCGTTCAGGTAGACGAAGCGCTGGTAGGTCGGGAAGAGGTCCGCGTAGGGATCCGGCGCGAAGCCCAGCGCGCTCGCGGCTAGCTCGCGACGCCGCGCTGCATCGAGCCCTCGATCCAGATCGCGGTAGCGGAGCTGAGCCAGATCGAGCAGCAGCCAGCGCAACGGCGCGGGGCGAACGGCGCGCCGGAATTCCTCGAGCAAGATGCCTTCGTTTGCGACCATCTCCGGCCGGAGCAGGCGCGCCTGGGCGAAGCCGATCTGCTCCGGCGTCCCCGAGAGGTGGACCACCCGCAGCTTGCCGTAGCTCGACGACGTCGAGCGCCCGAGCGCGCGGACGCCGGGTGCGGGCTCCGTCACGGGCTCGTCGTTCACCTCGACCGTCGGAGGCTCGAGCCGGGCGCGCTGTCGGATGCCGAAGTGAGCGGCAGCCAGCGCGCCGAGCGCTGCCACGGCGACTATCGCGAGGCGCCGCCGCCAGCTCACGCGCCCCCACGCTCCGAGAGCAGCGTGCTCACCACGCGGAACACGATCCGCGCTGGGTCACGCACGACGTGGAAGTGCGTGCGCCGGTCCGGCGGGTAGAGCACCCGCACCGGGATCTGGACGATGTCCCAATTCGCCCGGGCGGCACGCAGCAAGACCTCGGCTTCGAAGGCGTAGCCCTCCGAGCGTGGCGCGAGCGCGAGGGTCTTCTCGAGCGGATAGCGCCGGAGGCCGCACTGCGTGTCCCGGAGCTCGCGCCCCGTGAAGCGCGAGAGGAAGAAGTTCGAGATGGCGTTGGAGCGCTGGTTGGCCCGCGGCGCGCCGGCGCCGACCAGGTCACGCACACCCAGGATCAAGCTTTCCCGCGGCGCGGGGTGGAGCGCGAGCCGAACCGCCTCCTCTGCCGGGTGCTGGCCGTCGGCGTCCACGCTGACGACGGCGTCGGCCTCGAAGGCGCGGGCGCGCTCGAAGCCGGTCAGGAGCGCCGCGCCCTTGCCTCGGTTGTGCGGGTGTCGCACCACGTACGCGCCGGCCGCGCGGGCCGCTCCGCTGGTGTCGTCCGCGGAGCCGTCGTCCACCACGATCACCGGCGGTGCCTCGCCGGTGTCCGGCCAGAGCGCTCGGAGCTCGCGCGCGAGCGCACCCACCGAGCGTTCGGCGAAGTAGGCCGGGACGACCGCGAGCACGCGCATGCCGCGAATCTGCCACGCTGGGCCGTGGTATGGACACCTCCGTGGCCGACCTGGCGAAAAATGAGATGGAAGCGCTCCTGGCGCAGGCCAAGCGGCAGCTCCGCGCGCGCATGAGAGGATTGCGCAGCGCCCTGCCTGCGTCCGCCATCGCGGCGCGCAGCGGGCGCATCGTCGAACGGGTCGCAGCGCTCGGCCCCGTTCGCGACGCGAAGAGCGTCGCGCTGTTCTGGCCGATGGCGAACAAGAACGAGGTCGACCTCGTGCCCCTGGACGCGACGCTCAGAGCTCAGGGAAAGCGCCTGTACTACCCGTTCATGACCCCCACCGAGACCGGCTACCACACCGGCTTCCGCCTGTTGTCCGACGTCGGGCTACTGGAGCAGCGCGGCCGCGGCTTCAGCGAGCCGCCGCTCGACGCAGCCGAGGCGACGCGGGGCGACATCGACGCAGTGGTGGTGCCTGCGCTGGCCGTTTCGGCCGACGGCTATCGCATCGGTTATGGCATCGGGTTCTACGACGTGACTTTGCCGGACGTGTGCCCACCGGCCTCCACGGTGGTGGTGGCGTTTTCGTTCCAGCTGCTCGCGGAGGCGCCGCACGACGAAGGCGACTTTCCCTGCGACTGGGTCGTCACGGACGCGAGTGTCACCGATGCGCGGTCCGCGCGCGGCCCGGCTTGACGCTCTTCTTCGCGCAATCGGCGCAGAGCCCGTAGAGCTCGTGCTTGTGGTCTTGCACCACGAAGCCGTAGCGCGCGGCGATGCGCTCCTGCAGCTCCTCGATGGCCGGCTCCTCGAACTCGGTGATCTTGCCGCAGTCGAGGCAGATCAAGTGATCGTGGTGCGCCTCCTCGTCGGCGAGCTCGTAGCGGGTGAAGCCGTCGCCGAACTTGCGCTCGTGTACCAGGCCGCCTTCGGACAGGAGCTTCATGGTGCGGTACACGGTCGCGTAGCCGACGCGCGGGTCGGCGGCGCGGACGACCTCGAGCAGTTGGTCGATGGTCACGTGGTCCGTGGCCTCGAACAGCTTGTCGATGATGACTCGGCGCTGCTCGGTGCTGCGCAGGCCGCGCTTCTCCATGAACGTCGTCAGCTCGGCGCGCAGACGCTCGCGGTCCGGGGGCCGCGGGCCACTCTGGGGCTGGAGCTCCCCTCGCTTCACCCGTCTTTCATCGCGCCCGCGGGGCGGGGGGTCAAGCCATCTCAGCCTTCTCTTGCCCGCAGTCGGAACAAAGCCGCGAGTGTTCCCAGCACGGCGGCGAGCGGTGCGATGGCTGGTGGCAAGAGCGCGAACGCCACGCCGAGGGCGCTGCCCACACCGGGGACCAATGTGAGCAGCAGGCCCAAGCGGGCCTCGCTCTTGGCGCGATGGGCCAGACGAATGGCGTACGCGGCGTCGCGCACGTCGTCGCTGGCGAGCTGGATGCCCCACTCCGCCGTGCTGGAGCCGGCCGAGCTCAGCGCTGCCGAGACGTCCGCGGCGCCGAGCGCCACGTCGTCGCCCGGGCTTCGCCCGACGACCGCGACCGTGGCGCCCCCGTCGGCGAGCCTGCGCACCTCGTCGCCGCGGTCGGCAGGCAGCACTTCGGGGCGGATGTGCTCGATGTCGAGCGCGCGACCGATGGCCTCGCAGGTCTCGCGGGCGTCACCGGAGAGCAAGACGGGCTCGACGCCCACGTCGAGCAGGTGCTGCACGGCGGCGCGGGCGCCGGGGCGCAAGCCGTCTTGCAGGCCGACTACTCCGACCAGGCGTCCTCCCAACGCCACGAGCAGAGCCGTGCGTCCCATGGCCTCGAGCTCCAGGATCTTCGGCTCCGCTGCTGCCACGCTGATGCGTTCCTTCAGCATCAGGGCGCGGCTGCCGACCACCAGTTGCTGGCCGCTCGACGCTACCGCGGTGACCCCGAGCCCAGGTTGAACGCTCGGGCTGCGCACGCCGTCCGGGCGGACGCCGCGCACGCGCGCCGCGCGCAAGACTGCCGTCGCCATCGGGTTCGACTCTCCCGCCTCGGCGCCCGCGGTGAGGGCGAGCACGCGCTCGGGCTCGACGTCGCCGATCGGCTCGACGTTCGCGACCTCCGGCTCGCCGAGCAAGAGCGTTCCCCGAGCGCAGAAGGCAGCGACGGACACGCGGCCCGCTTTGTCCAGGGCCTCTGCGGAGCGAAACACGATGCCGCGACGCAGGCCGAGGAGCACCGACTCCATCATGTGCAGCGCGCCGATCTGAGCCACACCCGCGTTGGCCAGCGCGCTCTGCGCCGCCACCGCGAACATCGCGATCACCAGCGGCGACTGGTCCTCGGCGTACCCCGCCAGCGCAGCCAGGCCGGCCGCCAACGGGGCCGCACGTTCGGCGGTCAGGCGTCCGACGCGAGCGCCGCTCGCGAACAAGTCGGCGCGGCGCCGCGGGTCGTTCGTCACGCGCATCCAGGCGCGATCGAAGCCCGTCCAGGCCGCCACCGCCCGCAGCCGTCCGTCCAGCACGCTCGCTCCAGCCACCACGTGATCGCCTTCACTGCGCATCACGCTGGTCTTTGCGCCGAGCCAGGGGGCCACGCGACCGCTCCCGGCGGTGATGGTGGCGTCGACCGGCATCACCTCGCCCGGTTCGACCACGATCTCCTCTCCGGGACGCAGATCGAGCGCGCGCACCGTCGCGGTGTCGTTTCCGATCACGCGGCGGCCGGGGCGCGAGAGCGCCTCCGCGATGGCGTCGCGCTCCAGATCCAGCGGCCGGCGTGCTCGACGCGCCAGCCAGATGCCGGCGGCGACGGCGGCCAGCACGATACCCGCGAGCGTCGCCGCGGCGTTGCCCTCTTTGGCGTTCGCCGCCCGCGCTGCCATCGCCACGCCCAGGGCGATGATCGGTCCCGCCAGCAACACTCCTGGGTGAGGCTCCGTCGGGTCGCGTCGAGCGGTGATGCCCTCGGCGATCAGGGCAGCCGCCGCCACGCAGACCACGACCAACCGTGCCGTCAGCGCGCCGGGCGAGCTTCCGGCGAGGCTGAGCGCCACCGAGAGCATGCCGCCGGCGATGCACAGACCGAGCAGGAGCGCGCCGATGTCGGCGCGGTCGGCGCCGTCCGCGAGCTCGGCACGGGCGCCTGGCGGCTCGTGCAGCGCGTCGCCCTCCCGATCCGAGAGCGCGTCCAGGTGGCTGGCGTCGTGCACGGGAGCGATCTCGGCCGTGGCCACGTCTGCCAGGGCCGCGACCTGCCGGCGCTGATCCAGCGCTTCCGCGGCCTCGGCCCGCGTGGCGAGCACCTCCGCGGCGGGCGTGGGCGAGCGCCGGCGCTTTGGCATGGGCAGCGGCGTCTCGCGCGTCGCCGGGTCGTAGCTCTCGCGGCACTCGGCGCTGCAGAAGTAGCGGAACCTCTCGTTGAAGATGGCGACGCGGGAAGCCCTCAGCGGATCGACGGGCACCCCGCAACGGGCGCAGCGCACCGGGCGCGCGCGAGGACCTACCGGGGTGTCGATGGCGGTCTCACCCATCGAGGCCCATCGCCCAGACCAGGACGGCCTTCGAGGTGTGCAGGCGCGCCTCGGCCTCGTCCCAGACGAAGCTCCTCGGCCCTTCCAGCACCGCCTCCTCGATCTCCTCGCCGCGGTGCGCGGGCAGGCAGTGCAGCACTACTACGTCCTTCGACGCCCGCGACAGGAGCTCGCGGTCGAGCATGAAGCCGCGGAAGGCCTCCAGCCGCTTCTGCTGCTCGCTCTCCTGGCCCATGCTGGCGAACACGTCGGTGCTGACCACGTCGGCGCCTTCCATGGCGGCGCGCGGCTCCCGCACCACGCTCACGCGTGCGCCGCGCTCCTTGGCCCGCGCGAGCTCCTCGGCGCTGGGATCGTAGCCCTCCGGACAAGCCAACACGAGCTCCAGACCCAAGAGGCCCGCCGCCTCGATCCACGAGTTGGCCATGTTGTTGCCGTCGCCGAGCCAGGCGTACTTGAGGCCCTTCAGCGTGCCGCGTACGCTCCGCGCGGTCATCAGGTCGGCCAACAGCTGCATGGGGTGACTCTGATCGGTGAGCGCGTTCAAGACCGGCACCGAGCTGTACTTCATCATCTCGACCAAGCGGTCCTCGCCGAAGGTGCGCAACGTGATGGCGTGCACCATGCGCGAGAGCACGCGCGCCGTGTCGCGGATCGGCTCGCCCCGGCCGATCTGCGAGCCTTGCGCGGTCACCACGACGGGGTGCCCGCCGAGCTCGGCGACGGCGACCTCGAGCGAGATGCGCGTGCGGGTCGACGACTTCTCGAACACCAAGGCCACCGACTTGCCCGCCAGCGGCTTTGCGGCAGTGCCGCGCTCGGCCTTGAAGCGGTCCGAGGCGTCGAGCACTTTGACCAGGCCTTCGGGGCCGAGGTTGGAGAGCGTCTGGAAATGGCGGAGGCTGGACATGGCGGGGAGGGAACTAACCCGGCGGCGCGCGGCCTGCCAACCGGGGGTGGTTTTTCCCGGCTGCGAGCCAAGGGAGCGCACGCAGACCCGTTGCGGTGCCGAGCGCGCAGACGTGCGCCGTTGCTCGAAAGACCGGTGGAGACGACCGGGATTCGCACCCGGATCTTCGGCTTGCGGCGCCGACGTCCTCCTGTTGGACGATCGCCCCGTGGTGGCGCAGGTTCGCGCCCGCCCCCGATGGGGGCACTACCGCCCGCGGGCGGTTCTCTCTCTGTCTCGGGTCACGCCCGCGCCCTTCGGGGCTTGGCGAGACCGATCTTGTGACGAACGATCTTCAATCTCCGACTCCTCGTGTGGCAGTCCGAGCCCATGGAACGGAGAGGCCGCCTCGCGGGCGGCCTCGATCCGAACACCAGCGTGTCGTACGTGGGCTACCGCGAGCTCGCTCCTCCGAACGCGCTTGCATTGCGCGTGTCGCTCTTGGGTTTGGACATGTTTCGCTCCTCAGACGGATGAGCCGCCGAGTTTGTTTCCAGGTTTGTTCGTGGCCCGAAGATTTCCGCGAAAAGTTGGCCACAAAACACGACGGCCGCTCGGGAGACGAGCGGCCGGTGCGTGCTTCGAGCAGCGCGACCGCTACGTGGTCTCCACCTTCGAGGCGCGTCCTCGACGGAGTGAATTCTGGGTACGAGCGGCGTTCATGCGAGCGCGTCATTTAGGCGCGCTCGCGGGGCTCGTCAAGGCGTGGCGCGAGCGCGCGAGACAACGGCCCGCGTCGCCGCTACGCTCTCGTCCATGCTCCGAGCCTGCCTCGCCGCCACTCTGCTCTCCGTTCTCGTGCTCCCCGCCTGCGGGTCCAGCGGCTCCGGCGGCGGCGCGAGCTCGGGCGGGACCGGAGGCGCCACGGGCGGCGGCGGCGGGAGCGGCGGCACCGCGGCCACCGGTGGCATGACCGGCGGCAGCGCGGGAGTCGCCACGGGCGGCGGCGGGACGGGCGACGCCGGCGGTGCTGGTGGCAAGCCAGTGATCGAGATGGATACCAGCCTGGGGAAGATGGTGTTCGAGCTCGAGCCCACCGACATGCCGGTGACCACGGCGAACTTCCTGAGCTACGTCGACTCGGGGTTCTACGACGGCACGATCATCCACCGCGTGCTCCCCGACTTCGTGATCCAGGGCGGCGGCTACGCCACGGGACTGGTGGCGAAGACCGCGAATCCGCCGATCAAGCTCGAGACCAGCCCTGCCGTCCAACACGACTACGGCGTGATCTCCATGGCGCGGACCTCCGATCCCGACAGCGCTGACAGCCAGTTCTTCGTGGTCAACGCCAAGGCCGGCTCGCACAGTCTGGACGGCAGCTACGCGGCGTTCGGTCGCATGCTCGAAGGCGGCGCCGTGCTCGACGCCATCAGCGGCGTCCCGACGCAGAGTCAGTCGGGCCTGGAGGACGTGCCGGTCACGGAGATCGTCGTGAAGTCGGTCACGCGCAAGCCGTGACTCCGGTCGGGGCATCGCGTAGACTCTCGAGCATGGTGCGGACGCTGGCGTTCTCGTGCTGCGTCATCGCTGCAGCTTGCGGCTCGTCGCAAGACGACGGGCTCGGCGGCACGGGCGGGAGCTCCGGCAGCGGGGCGAGCAGCACCGGTGCGGCAGCGGGGATGGGGGGAGGCTCGAGCGGCGGAGCGGGCGGCAGCGGGGGGAGCGCCGGCGCAGGCGGCAGCGTGCTCGCGGGTGGGGCTGCCGGCAGCGGAGCGACGGGCGGCAGCGGAGCGACGGGCGGCAGCGGAGCGACGGGCGGCAGCGGAGCGACGGGCGGCAGCGGAGCGACGGGCGGCAGCGGAGCGACGGGCGGCAGTGGAGGCGCGCCCGCCGCCTGTTCTCCGGCCTGCGGCGGCTCCACACCGTATTGCTGCGACAAGGGCAGCGGGCCCAAGTGCTACAACACCGCGCAGGGTTGCGGCTGCACACCGGGGGCGACCGGAACCTGCGGGGGGACCTACGCCATCTGTTGCGACAAGTCCGACGGGCAGGGGCCGCGCTGTCAGGCGACGGCCAATGGATGTGGCTGCAAGCCCGGAGCCGCTTCCAATCCTTGTGCGGGGACGTATCCGATCTGTTGCGCGGGGACTGGCGGGCAGGCGATCTGCAAGAGCGTCGCGGCAGGCTGCGGCTGTGTCGTGGGCGCCAAGGACAACGTCTGCTCGGGCGGTTATCCGATCTGCTGCGACAAGAAGGACGGCCTCGGGGCCGTCTGCCAGAGCACGTCGAACACCTGCTCGTGCAATCCGACCATGCCCCTGCAAACCTGCCAGAGTCCGTACCCGGTGTGCTGCGTGAAGGTCCCGATCTCCGAGCCGCGCTGCTACTCGTCCACGACGGGGTGCCAGCCCTGAGGCGCTTCCTGGCTGAGCCCGCCGTGCGCGCGTCGCTCACCCGCCCCTGAAGTCGTCGAGCGAGAGCTGCGTATTGCCAGCCCAGACGGCGATGCCCGGACGACTCGCCGGCCAGACTCCGACGTTCACGCTGTCCACCGTCACGCCGTTGACCAGGACCGTGAGCATCCCTGCCGCCGTCAGGCGCGCCTCGATGCGGTCGCCGTCGTAGACCGCCCAGGGTTGGCTCATCAGGTCGCTCCATTTTCCGCCCACGCACTTCTGCGCCACGATGGCCTGCTGATACCCGGAGTGGCCGACCTGAATCAGGTTGCAGTTGTTGTCGCTGCTCGCGGCGAACAACACGCCGACCAGGCCCGAGCTCGGATCGACCTTCATCAAGCGCACACTCACGGTCTGCGTCGCGCACAGCTTCTTGGCGTGGAAGATGCGATCGTCGAGGTTGTTCTTGGTGTGCCGGAGCTGTCCGGCCTGCACCGCGAACGCGGTGATGTCGCCCGTCCAGGCCGACCCCAGCGGCCCGTCGGGCTGGCCGAAGTCGTCCAGCAGCGGCGGACTCTCGGGGAAGCAAGGGTTGCCATCCCAGGTGTCGGGGGTGACGTCCTCGGGCGCGTCGAGTGAAGCGTCGCCGCTCGAGCTTCCCCCAGGGAATGCGCCGGCTCCGCCATCGCCGGTTCCAGCGCTTCCGCCGTTCCCTCCGCCGGAGCTTCCTCCGCTCTCGCCGCCATCGCCGCTCGTCCGCGCCTCCTCGATGCTGAGGCAGGCCCCGAAGACGAGGCCGAAGCCGAAGAGCCAAGCGCGCGCCATGCCCGACCAGCATACACCGAACGGGTTGCAGCTCGTGGTCGAGCCGTGCTCGCCTCGGGTGTGGCCAACGTACATCTGAGAGTTTGTCCCCTGTGTGAGGCGACCTGCGGGCTCAGCATCGAGACGGAAGGGGATCGGGTCACCAAGATCCGAGGCGACGAGCTCGACGCGTTCAGTCGCGGCTACATCTGCCCGAAGGGTGTGGCTCTCGGCGATCTGCACCACGATCCCGATCGGCTGAGGCGCCCGCTTCGTCGGCGGGGCGAGCGTTGGGTCGAGGTGGGTTGGGACGAAGCCCTAGACGAGGCCGCCGAGCGTCTCGCCGCGGTGCAACGCGAGCACGGCAAGGACGCAGTCGCCGTCTACCTCGGCAACCCCACCGTTCACAATCTGGGCGCGCTGCTCTTCGGGCCCCCCTTCGTGCGTGCGCTCGGCACCAAGAGCCGCTTCTCGGCCACCTCCGTGGATCAGCTCGCGCACCACGTCGCCGCCTGGGCCATGTTCGGTCATCAGCTGCTCTTGCCCGTGCCCGACGTGGACCGCACCGACTTCTTCCTGCTCATCGGCAGCAATCCCCTGGCCTCGAACGGCTCGCTGATGACGGCGCCGGACGTGAAGCGGCGGCTCTCCGACATCCGGGCCCGGGGCGGCAAGCTCGTGCTGGTGGACCCGCGCCGCACGGAGACCGCCGAGATCGCCGACCACCATCACTTCATTCGGCCCGGCACCGACGTCTACCTCCTGGCGGCTCTGCTCCAGGTGATCTTCGCGGAGAAGCTCGAGCGGACGGGACGCCTCGCCGCCCACACCGTGCGGCTCTCGGAGGCGCGGCGCGCGGTAGAAGGCTTCTCCCCGGAGCTCGCGCAGAAACACACCGGTATCGCTGCTCAGGAGGTTCGGACCCTGGCGCGCTCACTGGCGGGCGCCAGGAGCGCCGTCGTCCATTCGCGCATGGGCGCCTCGACCCAGGAGCACGGCGGTCTCTGCCAATGGCTGACCCAGCTCTTGAACCTGGTCACCGGCAACCTGGACAGGCCCGGCGGTGCCATGTTCACCACGCCCGCGCTCGACGCGTTCCGCTTCGCCAGTAGCGGGCACCTGGGTGTCTGGCGCTCGCGGGTCAGGGGCCTTCCCGAGTTCGGCGGCGAGCTGCCGGTGGCGGTGCTGGCCGAAGAGATGGAGACGCCCGGCGCCGGACAGATCCGCGCGCTGGTCACCCACGCCGGCAACCCGGTGCTCTCGACTCCGGACGGCCGCCGCTTGGAGCGCGCGCTCGCGGGGCTCGACTACTTCGTGGCGATCGACTTCTACAAGAACGAGACCACGCGGCACGCCCACCTGATCTTGCCGCCGACGGGCCCTCTGGAGCACGACCACTACGACGCCGCCTTCTACCTGCTCGCGGTGCGAAACTTCGCCAAGTACTCACCGGCGGTCTTCCCGAAGCCGGCCGCGGCGCGCCACGAGCACGAGATCTTCTCGGGGTTGACCCAGCGCCTGCTCGCGCGCGCGCCGCTCCGCCGGCGCCTGCCGGAGCGCGTGCTCGGCTGGCTCGGCCCGGCGGGAATGTTGGACCTCGGGCTGCGCTCCGGGCCTCATGGGCTTCGGCGCGGACCCAATGGTTTGAGCCTCGCGCGACTGCGTCGCGAGCCCCACGGCGTGGACCTCGGCCCGCTCGTGCCGCGCCTTCCGGGCGCGCTGCGCACGAAGCAGCGGCGCATCGACGCAGCTCCCGAGCTCTTCGTCGCAGCGCTCGCGGCTCTGGTGGACGCGGAGCCTCCCTCCGCGACCGAGCTCTCGCTCATCGGCAGGCGGCAGCTCCGCGGCTGCAACTCCTGGATGCACAACGTGCCCCGCCTGATGACCGGGCGGGAGCGCTGCACGCTCTTGATACATCCCGACGACGCGCGGGCCCGCGAGATCTCGCAGGGCGACCGAGTGCGGGTGCGCTCGAGGGTCGGGGAAGTCGAGCTCCCGGTCGAGGTGAGCGACGAGGTGATGCGTGGCGTGGTGAGCATCCCTCACGGATTCGGGCACGATCGTCCCGGAACCGCGCTGGGCGTCGCGGAGCGTCACGCCGGCGCGAGCATAAACGACCTCACCGACCCCGAGCGGGTCGACGCTGTGACCGGCGCCGCGGCCTTCTCCGGCGTGCCGGTCGAAGTCACGCGCATCACGCCGTAGCCAGAACGCGATCGACGATCGCCAGCGCCTCGGCGAGCTCGCTCTCTCGGATCACCAAGGGCGGCGAGAAGCGCAGGCCGGCGGCGCCCGCGATGCTGAGCAGGAGGCCGGCGTCCCGCAGCTTCTCCAGGACCCCCCTCGGGTCGACGCCATCGCGCAGCACCAGGGCCTGGAGCAGCCCGCTGCCTCGGGAGGTCGCGACCAGGCGCTCGTGCTTCTTGGCCAGCGCGGTCAGGCCCGAGGCCAGCTGGGCGCCGCGCGCATTCACGTTGTCGAGGATCTTCTCTTCCTCGAGCACGTCCAGGACGGTCAGCGCCGCCGCCGAGGCCAGGGGGTTGCCGCCGAAGGTCGAGCCGTGGCTGCCCGGCGGCAGCACGCCCTCCAGGTGCGCCTTGCACAGCATGGCGCCGATCGGCACGCCGCCTGCCAGGCCCTTGGCCAGCGCCAAGACGTCGGGCTCCACGCCGTCGTGCTGCACGCACAGGAACTTGCCGGTGCGACCGATGCCGGTCTGGATCTCGTCCGCGAGCAGGAGCGCCCCGTGCTCGTCGGCGATGCGGCGCAGCTCGGCGACGAAGCCCGCGGGTGCCGGCAGCACCCCGCCCTCGCCCTGCACGGGCTCGAACAGGATGCCGGCGACGTCGGGCGCCATCGCGGCGCGTACCGCGCCAGCGTCTCCGTAGGGGACGTGCGTCACACCCGGCAGCGGACCGAAGCCGTCGCGGTACTTCTTCTGCCCCGTCGCCGCCAGCGCGCCCAGCGTGCGACCGTGAAACGAGCTCTCGAAGGCGATGATGCGGAAGCGGTCCGCCTGGCCCTTGTCGAAGTAGTGCCGCCGCGTCAGCTTCAGCATCCCCTCCATCGCCTCCGCGCCGGAGTTGCAGAAGAAGGCCCGGGCCATACCCGTCAGCTTGCACAGGCGCTCGGCCAGGTGGATGTTCGGCTCGTTGTAGAAGTAGTTCGAGAGGTGGATCACCTCCCCGGCCTGCTTGGCGATGGCCGCCACCAGGCGCGGGTGCGCGTGGCCCAGCGTGCTCACCGCGATGCCCCCGTGGCAGTCGAGGTAGCGCTTGCCGCTTTTGTCCCAGAGCTCCGAGCCCTTGCCGCGCGCGATCACGAGCGGGGGCTGGCGGTAGTTCGGGTACAGGTACTGGCCTCCGAGGGCCACGAGCTCGGCTTCGCTGGACATGGCGGGATGCAACTACCCCAGCCGCGCGCGGCCCGCCAATCCTCTGGAGCATTTGCCGGCGTGCGCGTTGACCCGAACGGGTACGCCGCCTAGTCTTCGGTGCGGCGATGAGGGGCGTGCGTCTTTCGCGGAGGGCTCTCATCAGCGGGGTCGTGGGCGCCACGGCGGCGTTGGGCCTCCCGGGCGCCGCGCGCGCCGACGAGGTCACCGTCCCGGTACCGCTCCAGATCGAGCTGCTCGCGAAGGTCGCGGCCTATGACAAGAACCTCCCGGCCCGGGCCGGCAGCAAGGCGCGCGTGGTCGTCTTGAGCAAGTCCAAGGACGGCGACTCCGAGCGCATCGCCGAGCAGGCGAAGAAGGAGCTGCAGAAGAAGGACACCATCGCGGGCCTGCCCGCGGAGGTCACGTCGCTGGGCTACAGCGACGCCAAGGATCTGGTGAAGCACATCAAGAGCAAGCACATCGCGGTCGTCTACCTGGCTCCGGGGTTCTCCGGCGGCGAGCTCGGTACGCTGGCCAAGGCGCTCGAAGGCGTGAGCGTGCTGACCGTGGGTGCGGTGCCCAAGCAGGTAGCCGGCGGTGTCGTGCTCGGCTTCGACCTGGTGGGAGGCAAGCCGAAGCTGCTCGTTCACCTCAAGCAGGCGAAGAAGCAAGACGTCGAGCTCAGCAGCAAGGTGCTCAAGCTCGTGAAGGTGGTGGGATGAAGCGCCGGCTGTCGATCACGACCCTGATCCTGTGTTTGGCCGCGCCGAGCCTGGCTCAGGCCCAAGCGTCCGACGAGGACACCGCCGAGCTCGAAGGGCTGCTCGACGAGTCCGTGGTCTCTTCCGCCTCCAAATCCGCGGAGACCACCAGCACGGCGCCCGCCACCAGCGTGTCCATCAGCGCAGAGGAGCTGCGCCGCCACGGCATTCGGACCGTGGACGAGGCCATCAACTACCTGGCCATGGGCATGGTCACCGAAAAGTTCTTCCAGAGCACCGACATCGGCGCTCGCGGCGTGACTCTGCGCGGCGACTTCGGCGCCCACGTCCTCTTGATGCTCGACGGTCACGTCCTGAACGAGCAGTGGGGCGCGGGGAGCTACTACGGGCGGGGTACGATGGTGCCCATCGAGCTCGTCGATCACATCGAGATCGTGCTCGGGCCCGGCTCGGTCCTCTACGGGTCGAACGCCATGCTCGGCGTGGTGCACCTGGTGACCAAGCGCGCGAAGGACTTCAAGGGCGCGCACTTCGGCGTGGACACCGAGATCCCGACCAGCATCCGCGGCATGGCCGGAGTCGGCCACGAGCTCCAGCTGTTCGGCACCGACGCCGAGGTCACCTTCGCAGCGGAGTACTTCGCGCAGTTCGGGCCGAGCTTCGACTTCCGCGCGTTCGATCCGGGTCCCGACAGCGTCACGGGCTTGCCGCGGCGCTATTCCAAGGAGAAACCCCTCGGCATCTGGGGCGGCAAGGGTGACGACGCTCACTACACCCGCGCGCCTGGCGGCTACCTGCGCTTCCGCGTGGGCAACACCGAGGCGGCGGTCCGCGCGGCGGTCTACAAGCGCACCTATCCGACCAACGGCGGCAACTTCGACGACCCCGACAGCTTCGAGCAAGACCGCTGGCTCAACGTGGACTTGAAGCACACGTTCACGGTGTCCAAGACGCTACGGCTCAGCGCGCGCGCCTACGGCGATCTCTACGACTACCGCCAGGACTGGACCAGCGACGGCGCCGAAGACTGCCTGCCCGGGCAGGATTCCGGATGCCTCTGGCGCTTGACGGGCATCTCCATGTCCACCGGCCTCGAGCCCCAAGCGCACCTGGACTGGGCGGGGAACGGCAGCTTCGTCACGCTGCTCGGCGTGGACGGCCGCTTGAAGCAGGTCAAGTCGAAGGTCGATTTCATCGACAACCTGACCGGCTCGAACCCGGGGAGCATCGGGGTCTACGACGAGGGGGAACGCGCGCTCGGCGCCTACGTCCAGCAGACGGCGGCTCCGGTGGATTTCTTGGCGCTCAACGCCGGAGTCCGGCTCGACGCCGACGATCGCTTCGGCAACCACCTCTCGCCGCGCGCTGCCGGCACCGTCTTTCCTTGGAAGGGCGGCGCGCTCAAGGCCATCTACAGCGAGGCGTTTCGCGCACCCACCGCGTTCGAGATCTACTACCGCGATCCGCTCACTCAGATCCCGGGCGGCGACGGGCTCGACCCGGAGGTGGTGCGCTCGGTCGAGGCGTCGTTCGAGCAGCGCTTCGGCCGGCAGCGCATCCTGATCGGCGCGTTCCGATCTTGGTGGAAAGACCTGGCGGTGGCCGTGGAGCTCAGCCCGCAGGAGCTGGCTGACGCCATCGCCCGAGGCGAGCTCGAGCCGGCAGCGGCCTACGGCTATCAGGTGCGGAACCTCGGCAGCATCGAGAACTACGGTCTGAACGCGCTCTACGAAGGCTCTGCGGTGACCGGGCGGCTGCGCTACGGGCTCTCGTTCACCGAGGCCTTCACGCGGCTCGAGGATCCCGGCAGTGACCCCGTGCTGCTCGAGACCGCGCCGTCGTGGTTCGGCAACGCACGCATTTCCTACGACTTCGCCGGAGGCTTGCCGACCGCGGCGCTCGCCACTCGCTTCATCAGCCGGCGGCAGCTCAATCGCGGCGAGCCCGGCTTCGCGGATCCGCAGATCGAGCTCCGGGCCGCGCTCACCGGGCCGGTTCCCGGGCTCACCGGCCTCAGCTACCGCCTCACCGCGAACTACACGGTCGTGGACGACAGCCCGTATGTCGTCGGTCCACCGCTGCCGTCGGGTGAGCGCTTGCGCGCGCCGGTGGACCGCTTCCGCACCGGTGTCGGGCTCCAGTACGACCTCGGATGGTGAGGCTCAGGCCTCGCGGCGTTCACGCCTCATGCGGAGCGCCATCTTGCGCAGGCTGATGGTGCGGAACACCGCATCGACTTGGGTCGTCAGCGCGCCGTCGTCGCCCTTCTTCAAGAACGCGCCGTCGAACCCGTGGACTCGGTAGCGGCTGGCCTGCTCCGGATCGGACGTGTACAGGTAGAACTGACAGATCGAGTCCGCCGGCAGCGTCCGCTTGATGTGCTCCAGCACTTCCTTGCCGTTCATTCCGGGCATGTGGAAGTCGATCACCGCCAGGTCACTGCTCTTCGCGAGCTTGGCCGCCACCTCCAGGCTGGTGGTGGTGCGGACGTTGTAGCCAGCCAACGCGAGGGACTCGCGGATCTTCTCCAAGATCAGCCAGCTGTCGTCCATGACGACCACCTGTCCGCGCTCCGAGCTCATGCGCGCGCTCCGGGAGGTTGGCTGTTGCCGGGCGCCAGGATGAAGCGAGTTCCGCAGGGCTCCCGGGCTTCGACCAGGAGATGGTAGCCCACGGCCTCGAGCTCGCGGACCACCGCTGCCAGGCCCATGCCCCGGCCCGACAACGCGTCGTCGCTGGTGTTGGCCCCGTCGACTCGGAACGACCCGTCGTTGGCGGTCTCGACCGAGAGCTTGTCGCCCTTTGCGACGGCCTGCGCCAAGACCGGGTTCTTCTCGACCCCCCGGCCGTCGTCCCACACCTCGATGCGGGGTCGGTCCGACGCGACTGTCGCGATGATGCCCACCGTTCCCACCTCGAGCTTGTCGCCGGCCCGGCGCTGCTCGGGGCGCTCGATCCCGTGGGCGATGGCGTTCTTCACCAGGTGGGTGACGACCCCCGGCAGCACGCGGCCCAAAGCCTCGGGAATGCGCGTCTCTCGGCCTTCGAGCTCCAGCCGGGCGCGCTTGCCGATGGCTTCGGCCCAGGCCGGTGCGCGCTCGATCAGGGGCCCGACGTGCTCTCCCACGGAGCAGGCGCGGAGCCGCTCACTGATCAGCTCGAGCTCTCCGCCCTGCTTCTGCGCGATCGCCGAGAGGGCATCGAGGTCCGAGCGCCGCACCGTGACTTGTTCCAGGGCGGCGCGCCCGGAAGGTGAAGCAGCGATGAACAGCTCCTCGCTCTCGTTCAACAGCTTCTCGACACCGTCGAGCGCGCTTCCGAGGTCGCCGTCGAGCTCGGCCTGGCGCGAGGGAGCGTCACGGGCTTGCTCGCGCAGGCTGGAGAGTCGGCTCTCGACCCCCTCCAGGAGCCCCGTGATCTCGGTCATCTCGAAGCTCGCCGCCTCGCCCTTCAGGGTGTGGATGGTCTGGAACGCGTCGTCCAGGCGCGCGAGCGGCGTGGGACCCGGAGCGAGCAAGCTCTTCGCCCGCTCCAAGCGCTGGCGGGCGCTGCCGAGGAACGCCACGAACAACTGCCCGCCGCCGGAGACCAGGCGACGCAAGGTCGCCAGCTGGCGCGCGTGCCGCTCGCCCTGCTCGTGCACCTCGCGCTCTAGGCGAAACTGCTCGGTGACGTCGGTGGCCAGGAGCATCACGCGGTGGATCGCCCCGTCGCGCACCACCGGCTGGAAGTCCAACGACAGCACGCGCTCGCCCGCGCCACCCGAGAGGCGCACCTCGCGCGGCGCCAGCGACAGGAGCTCGTCCCAGCCCTCCGGCGTCACCTCGAAGGCCAGGGTCAGCCACTCCTCGAACGCGCGCCGCTCCGGGTCCCAATCGCCTACTCCCGGGTAGAGCAGGTCACGGGCGTGTTGCTGGCTCGCCGCGCCCTCGCCGAAGATGACCGCGGCCTGCCGCGACTGAGTGCCGGTGACCGTGCCCTGCTCGTCGAAGACGACGATGGCCTGGCGCATGTGGTCGAACAACTCGCGCAGGTTGGCGTTCGCTTCGGCCAGGCGCTCCTCACGATCGAAGATCGCAGTCCGCATCGACTCGAACGCGCGGGCCAAACGTCCGATCTCGTCGTTGGCGAAGACGCGGACCTCGGCTCCGCGCTGCCCTCGCTCGACTCGGCGGACGGCGCTCAGCAGCGCGTCGATGGGACCCACCACCGAGACTCGACTCACCAAGAGGAGGACCGTCATGGTGCCGAGCGCCAAGAGCAGACAGAGCCACAAGATGCGCTGTCGGTTCACCTCGTAGGCGGCGTTCTCCCGGTCCAGCGAGAAGTGGATCACCGTGGTGCCGACCGGCCTCCCTTCGCCGCCCGCCACGTTGCGGGCGACCTCGACGAAGGTCGGGTGAACGCGGGTGCGCTCGGGTGCGCGTTCGGTGCTGCCCTGCGGGCGCGGACCACCGGCGACCCTCTCCGCGAAAGGCGTGTCCTGTCCTGCCTGCCAGACGGAGACGAAGCTGACGTCCTTGTTCTGCACCAGGTGCCCCAGCTCGGCCTCGACGGCTTCCTTGTCCCCGAAGTCGAGCGGCGCCCCCAGCGAGGCCGCGAACAAGTCCGCGACCATGTCCGCGGCGACGCGCTTGCTCTCCACCAGCGAGTCGCGCTCGCGCTGGCTGACTCGGAAGAAGACGACCGCGCTCGCGACCGTGACCACCAGCACGACCGCGACACCGAGCTTGGTGCCGACCGAGAGGAAACCGCGCTCCGCGGCCGGCCGGCGCGGGGCGCCCGAGGAGGGAGGCGCCTCGGCGGAGTCTCGTCGCCCGTCCCTCATCGGCTGGCAGTATATTCGGGTCGTTCGGCGAGCCGCCAGCCCGCCGAGATCGGCGTCTCGAAGTGTGACGCCCAGAGGCGGTCGCTCAGCCCGGGCCTTCGCGCAGCTCGACCACGCGCGCCGCCGCTTCCGCGAAGCCCGCGCCGCGGGGCGCGGCCGTCAGGTAGCGCGGAGAAACGGTCGGGCGGCCGGAGAAGTTCTGGACCGCGATGGTGGTACGAAAGCCGGCGAAGCACGCTGCGTCGTTCTCGCTGTCACCGATGAACGCGAAGTGGAAGCGAGTCAGCGTGGGATCGGTGCCCCAGAGCAGGCGGACCAGGCGTACGGCGCCGGTGGCCTTGTCGTCGGCGTCGAAGCTCACGTGCAGGTGCACGCTCGAGGCCTGCGTGCGCGCGCCGTGCTCGCGGGCGAGAGCCGCGACGGCCCGCACCACCTCGGGCGCGACGCGCTGCCGCTCGCCGATGTCGAAAGTGAAGTCGCTGAGGCGCGCCGCGACGTCGTCCGCGGGAGCGAGCTCGGGGAAGGCCTCGCCTATCTTGGCCACCACCTCGGCGACGCGGATGCGGCGCGTGCGGCGCTCCGCTTCGGGCACGGCGTCCAGCCGGCGTACGCCACCGTCGTCTCGGTACAGGAGCACGGCGCCGTTCTCCGTCACGGCGCCGTCGACGGGCCACTGGCGCGCGACGACCTCGCCCCAGCCAGCGGGTCTGCCCGTCACCGCGATCAGACGTAGGCCGCTCTCGCGCAGCCGAAAGAGCGACGAGTACGCGGTTTCACCCAGCCGGCCGTGATCGAGCAGGGTGTCGTCCAGGTCGAACAGGAGGCCCTCGAGGCCCCGGGCTTCGGCGGCGGATAGCTCCGAGATTGGGCGCATGCGGCGGATCTGAGCACCGCTCGGCGGGTTGCGCTACGCTCTCCACCGTGAGGGTTTCTGCCCTGTCCCTGGCCTTCGCAGGCCTGCTCGCCGCCGGCGCGGCGTCTGCCGGTGCCCCGGGCAGCCCGGCGCCGAGCGCGACCGACGAGACCGCGGAGGACATCCCCGGCGAGCTCGTCGTGGACTTCGCCGACGACGTCGCGCCGAGCGCGATCGAGGAGCTCTTCGCCCGGCTGGCCGTGGGCTTCGCGCCCTCCGCGCTCGAGTCCGAGACCCGCATCGAGGTGGTGCGGGTGATCGCGGAGCGCCTCGACGAGGTTCGGGGCGCCCTCGAGAAGGACTCTCGCATCGAGGTCGTGGAGCCTCACGCGCGGGTGCGCGCGCTGTTCGTCCCGAACGACCCGCTCTTGAAGGAGCAGTGGCACCTGACGCGCGTAGGAGCCGAGCGAGCCTGGGACTTCTCGACGGGACGCGGCGTCACCGTGGCCGTCATCGACACCGGCATCGCCTGCGAGAAGTTCGGCCCCTACGACAAGGCGACGGACCTGGCCGAGACGCGCTGCGTGGGCGGCTACAACTTCGTGGAGAAGAGCACCCACGCGAACGACGACCACGGCCACGGCACGCACGTGGCCGGCACCATCGCCCAGAGCACCAACAACGGGCTCGGCGCGGCGGGCTTGGCCTTCGACGCGCGCCTGATGCCCGTGAAGGTGCTGACCGCCGACGGCTGGGGCACCACCAGCGACGTGGCCGACGGCATCCGCTGGGCCGCCGACAACGGCGCGCAGGTGATCAACCTGAGCCTCGGCGGTCCGCGCAACTCCCGCATCCTGCAGCGGGCCATCGATCACGCCAAGAAGAAGGGGGTGATCGTGGTCGCCGCGGCCGGCAACAGCGCCGGACCCGTGGGTTATCCCGGCGGCTCGGAGGGCGTGATCGGCGTCAGCGCTCTCGATTCCTCCGACAAGCTCGCGTGGTTCTCCTCTCGCGGTCCCGGCGTGGACGTGGCCGCCCCAGGCGTGGACGTGGTGCAGCAGACCATCTGCAACGGCGGCCGCGACCGCTGCGAACGCTTCCCCAGCTACAACGGCACCAGCATGGCGTCTCCCCACGTCGCCGGCGCTGCCGCGCTGCTGGTGTCGCTGGGCGTCTCCGATCCGGCCGCGGTCGAGCGCGCCCTCACCAAGCACGCGCGCAAGCTGGACGACTCCGCGAAGGGGCGCTTTCAGTTCGGTGCGGGAGCGCTGGACGCCTCGCGCACGCTCGGGCGCGTGGCCCTGGAGCGCACGCTGGGCCGGCTCATCGCGCTCTCGCTGGTCATCTTCTTCGTGTTCAGGAGCGTGCGCAGGAAGGACCCCCGGCTCACGCCCTGGACGCCGCGGTTCCTCGGGCCGGCGCTGCTGGCCGGTCCGGGGCTGCTGTTCTTCGCGCCGTTCATGCTGGGCCGGCACAACGATCTCGTCGACCTGCTCGCGCGCCCGCTGCCAGACTGGGACATCCTGCTCGGCGCCTCTTTCCATGGCTTCTTGCCCCTGGGCACGGTGCTCCTGCCCTTCGGGCTCACCCTCGTGTTCCTCAACCTGCGCGGCGCGCGTCCCGTGCTGGCCGGCCTCGCGGTGGGCATCGCGGCGTTCTGCTTGGCCGCCGCCGTGCAGGGAGGGATCCACTCGCCGCTCGGGCGCTGGGGCCTCGCGTTCTTTGCCGTCCTGAACGCCATCGCGTGTCTGCTCCTGGCGCGGCTGGTGCTGACGGAGAAGTAGCTGCTTCCATCCGAGCCGCATGGGGGGCATCGCGGAGAACGAACGCACGGCGCACGACGCCGCCTACGGAGTGCTCGTCTTCTTGACCGTCACGGCGGTGATGGTGCTACCGGTTCTGTCGCTCGCCCACGTGGCGGCCATCGTTCACTCCTTGGTGGGTCGCTGTCGGATTGACACGAAGGATGCGCTCGGCGAGACTTCGACGCGGGAGGAGTGAACGATGTCTCGAGTCGTGATCGCGTCATTGGCGCTGGCCGTTTGTCTCATGGCGGGCGGCTGCAAGAGCCAGGTCGAGAAGTGCATGGAGACCACCAAGCAGCGCTACGAGCGCGAGGTAGCCGCCTGCAAAGACGACGCCTGCAAAGCACAGGCGGCCAAGGACATGAGCGACTGGATGGAGGCGTGCCGGTCGGCGAAGTGAACGAGCCGGCCAAGAAGGGGCGCTTCAGCGCGCGCTGGGCGCTGATGACGGCTGGCGGCACGCTCGCGCTGTGCGGCGTGCTCTACGCCTGCTCGGTCCCTCCGCGTCGAGAGCTGGATGCCTACACCGAGCACCTTCGCGCGCAGGGCCAGCCCGCCTACCCGCTGGAAGCCACCGATCCCGACGACGCACAGCGGACGCTGGAAGCGCTGCGGCGCAGCACGGGGTACTGGACGCTGAACTATCGCAGTCGGCGCAGCGGGGGGGAGTACTCTCGCGCCTGCCTGTTCGTACGCGTCAACCTGCCCGAAGGCGGGCGCTTCATGGATGTGGCGCTCGAAGAAGCAGGTGGCGGGTGGAAGGTGCGCGATCTCTCGTTCGAGCGGGACTGTGCCAGCGAGAAGCGAGGCGACATGCGTCTGCACTGAGTGATCGCGATCCGCGCCCCGGCGATCCGCGCCGATCGCGATCGTCTCGGAGGCTGAAATAGTGCTGTAATTTCGTGCTAGTCGAGGGCGGCACGACGGCTGCAGAGGGTCCTCTCGAAGGAGAACCCGAAGCCCATGTCGACCACCGAGACGTCCGTTGCCCTGTCCCTTGCCGAGCTCACCCGCATCGAAGAGGAGCGCATCGATCACGAGCGCGCCGAGCGGGCGCGCGCTCGCGCCGAGCGGGCGCGCTGCGAGCGCGCCGAGCAGGAGCGAGCCGCCGCAGAGCAAGAGGCGCGAGCCCGGGCGGAGGCGTCGGCGCTGGCCCAGCGCGCTTCGGACGAGGCCGCCCAGCGAGCCCGAGTCGAAGCGCGCGAGCGCGCCGCGGCGGACGTGGCGAGGATCGAGGCGGAGGCTCGCGTGCGTCTCGAGGCCGACAACGCGGTGCGCGCGCACGAGCTGGCGGCGTTGCGCGTGCGTCGAGAGACCGGACGGCGTACCCGCGAGATCGTCCTCGGGGCGGCGCTGGCCGTGGTGGTCGCGTCGGCCGGGTTCGGCGCGTGGGACGCGAGCGCGCGAGTCTCGGAGCACGAGCGCGCGGGGCAGGAGCTGCGCGAGCGCGAGCGGGCGCTGCTGCGCGAGCGCGACGACGCCAAGCGCGCCGAGCACGGCTCCCTCGAGCGTCGCCACGCCGCGTTGCTCGCCCGCGCTCGCTCGGCTGACGCGAAGGCGGAGAAGGGGACGGTCGAAGCAGCGCGCGCGGGCCTCGACGCGCGCTCGCCGAGCCACGCCGGGCTGCGGGCCTTGGCCGAGTCGCTCGATGCGCTGGAGGCGCGCCTCGACACGCTGGACGAGCTCGCCGGCCTCGACCGGCGCCACGCGGATCTCGCGGCATGGGCCAGCTCGGCCCGGCGCACGAAGCGGCTCGAAGCCGTGAAGGTCGCCGCCCGCGCCGCGAAGGCCGACAACGCCGGCGCCGCGGCGCTGGCAACCTACGAGCGCACGCTGGACCAGCTCAGCGTCGATCTGGGTGAACGGGCCGGCGTCGCGGGCGGCGCGGGGACCGTTCAGCTCGCGGACTCGAAGGGGACGTGCCAGGAGGGCGACCCCGGATGCGGCCTCGACGGCAAGCCGGTGTTCTGAGCCTGACTTCCTCGGCGCGCGCCGCCATGGCAACCTCTGGGCGAGCATGTCCGGCGACGCGTCGAGCACCGTCGAGCACCGGGGACCGTCGCCTCCCAAGACCGGGCCTCGCAGAGCGGCGCTGGTGTGCGCGTATCCGCGAGCGCTGGCGCTGGCGGTGCCGGACTCCGGCAGCGTCGTCGGGCGAGACTGGCTGCAGAAGCACGGGCTCGCCGACACCGAGGTCTCCGGCGCGCACCTCGAGGTCAGCCGTGCCGGCGGCGTCTTGCGCGTCGCGGACGCGGGCTCGCGCAACGGGACCTGGGTCAACGGCCACCGGCTGAACCCGCGCGACCAGACGCCCATGGACGACGGCGCCACGCTGCGCATCGGCCGCACGCTGTTCGTATACCGCGACAAGCTCACGGGCTCACTCGAGCCCGCCCCGCCCGTGGGCGAGCTGGTCGGACCCTACGGGCTGCGCACGCTCGCCGGGGCCATCGACGGCCTGGCGAAGACGCGAGCGGGCAACGTGCTCGTGCACGGCGAGACGGGCACGGGAAAGGAGCTGGTGGCGCGGGCGGTCGCGCGGGCCTTCGGGCGCGAGAAGCGGCTGGGCGCCGTCAACGTGGCCGGCGTGGCACGCGGCGTCTTCGAGTCGCAGATGTTCGGGCACGTCGCCGGCGCCTTCTCCGATGCCAGGACGGCGGCGCCCGGCATCGTCGTGGCGCACGACGGTGGCGCGGTCTTCCTCGACGAAATCGGCGAGCTCGACCTGGACCTTCAGGCGAAGCTCCTGCGCCTGCTCGAGAACCGCGAGGTGCTGCCCGTCGGCGCCGAGCGCCCGGTGAGCGTGGACGTTCTGTTCATCGCGGCGACCAACCGCGAGCTCGAGGGCATGGTGGAGCGAGGCGAGTTCCGGCGCGACCTCCTGGCCCGGCTCGCCATGACGACCCTCGAGGTGCCGGCGCTGCGCGACCGGAGCGAGGACCTGTTCAGCATCGTTCAAGAGCTCTGGCGACGAGCGGACGTGCCGGCGCCGCCGCTCGACCAGATCGAGGTGGAGGCCGTCGAGCGCCTGCTGCTCGAGCCATGGCCGAGCAACGTGCGGGAGCTCGACGCGGTGCTCGCCGCGGTGCGGCGCGTCGATCGCGAGCCGGGCTTGCGCCTGTGGGCGCTCGCGGAGGTGCTCGGCGAGCGCGGCGACGACAGGCCCGCGCTCACCCGCGAGGTCGTCGACGCCGCGGTCGCGGCTCAGGCGGGCAACGTGACGAAGGCCGCAGAGAAGCTCGGCGTCTCGCGGGGCAAGCTGCTCCGGATGCTGAAGAAGAGCTGACGGGTCACAGCGATTTCGCGCAGCGGAAGCCGACGCTCCAGCTGCGCGCCGACGGGGCGCTGGGCAGGCGGCGTGCCGCACGCACGTCCCGGCTCTCGACGGTGTCCCAACCTCCGCCGCGGATCACCCGGCGCGAGTCGCCGCAATCGGGGGAGTCGTAGCGGCAGTAGTGGCTGCTGGTCCACTCCCAGACGTTGCCGGCCAGGTCCAGCACGCCGCTCGGAGTGGCTCCTGCTCTGCGAGAGCCCACCGGTGCCGTCGCGGGAGCCGAGTCGTCGTCCTCGTACAAGCGCGGCCAAGGCCCGCGTCCGGTCTTCGCGAGCTCCTCGCTCAACATGCGGCTGCACTCCGCACCGCAGGCGTTGACGCGCTCTCCCGACGGCGCCGCCTCGCCCCAGGGATAGGTGCTGCCAGCGTTGCCGCGGGCGGCGAGCTCCCACTCGGCCTCGGTCGGGAGCCGCGCTCCGCGCGCCTCGCAGTAGGCGCTGGCACGCTCCCAATCGATGCAGTTCATGGGGTGCTCGGGGCGGTCGGCTCGATTGCAGTGCTTGCTCCAGAAGGCCACGCCGTTGGGCGTGAGCCCCTCGCCTTGCACCGTGCCGAGCGGGCGTTCGCAGGACTTGCAGCCCAGATAGTCGCCCACCGTCACCTCGGTCTCGTCCAGGCAGAACGGCTCGAGCTGCACCGACTGCGGAGGGGTCTCGTCGCTCGGGGTCTCGCCCTCCGCCGGCGAGCCCAGCCGGAACGCCGCGCCGTCGATGCGCTTCATGCCCGCCGGACAACTCGCCGAGCGGGCACCGAGCCGGGAAGCGGCGACGCCGCCACCGAGCGCGGCCACTGCGACCAGTGACGCCGCAAGCGCGACGCGCCGGGGGCTCGCTCGCCGCTTGATGGCGAGCGGAGCGTGGCTCTCGGTCCGCTCCGCGGGGCCGACCTGGAGCAATGGCGCCTCGACCGTGGTAGCGAAGGCCGCCGGCGGTGAGGGCCGAGGCGCGTCGCTCGGCGCCTCGTCTCGTTCGGGATGGCTCAGCGCCTCGTAGGCGGCGACCATTTCCCGGGCAGACTGGAAGCGCTCGTCGGGCTCGACGGCGAGCGCCTTCGCGAGCCAGTCGTCGACGGACTTGGGCAAGTCCTTGCGCAGCTCGCTCGCGGGCGTGTACTTGCCTTCGAGCACGGCGGAGCCCACCGCGACGAACGAGCTGCCCTGAAACGGTCGCCTGCCGGTCAGGGCCTCGTAGACGATGACGGCCAGGGACCAGAGGTCCGCACGCAGGTCGACCCGACGGCTGCCCTCGATCTGCTCGGGGCTCATGTACGGAGGCGAGCCCACGATGGCCCCGGTCTCCGTGAGCGCGTGGCTGGCCCCCGGCACCTGCGAGTCCCCGAGGAGCTTGGCGATGCCGAAGTCCAGGACCTTCACGAAGAGCGGCTCGTCCGGGCTCTTCTGCACGATGAAGACGTTGTGCGGCTTGATGTCGCGGTGCACGACGCCGCGCTCGTGCGCGCTGGCGAGGGCGCCGCCCACCTGCTGCACGAGCAACACCGTGGTGGCGAAGCTGAGGCGACCACCGCTCTCGAGGAGCTCGGCCAGCGAGAACCCCTCCAGGAGCTCCATCACGATGTACGGCAGCGCGCCATCCAGCGTGCCGAAGTCCATCACCCGAACCACGTTCGGGTGCTCGATGCGCGCGGTGGCCTTCGCCTCCAGCTCGAAGCGCGCGACGAGCGCCGGATCGGCGGCGACGCGCTCGGGGCGGATCAGCTTCACCGCGACGTCGCGCTCGAGCGCCTCGTGCCGCGCGGCCCACACCACCCCCATCCCGCCCTGACCCAGGGGGCGGAGCAGGCGCAGCTTCCCCGCGAGCACGCTGCCGGCGCGGATCTCCTGGGCCACGGCGCGAGTGTACCGCGGGGGCAGCTAGCCGCGCTTCCGCGGCCTCCGGGAGGTGTCCGCGCGCGCGAGCTCCCGCGAGAGCCAGTCGGCGACCGCCCCCACGCGCGGGATGGCGAGGGCGCTCTTGGCTGCGACCAGTTGCATGCTGCTGGGCACCGGCGGCAGATCCACGTGCAGCTCGACCAGGCTGGTCTCGCGGCTGAAGCGATGCCGGACGCGACCCAGGAAGATGGCGCCGAGCCCCGCCTCGGCGGCGCTGAGCTGCACCAAGAAGTCGTCCGAGGCGAAGACCGGCCGGAAGCCAGGGATCAGTCGGGCGAGCTCCGGGTTGGGCGAGAGGTGGTCCAGGGGCGGCGCCCAGCCGATCCAGTCGACGTCCGCCAGCTTGGCGCGGCGCGGGAGCTTCGCGGCGTACTCCCGGGACGCGAACGGCACGGCGTCGAAGTGAATGGAGGCGACGGTGACGAGATCGCGCTGCGTCGCCACCTGGGTGCGCAGCGCGAGGTCGGCCTCGCGCCTCGACAGATCCAGGTAACTGACGGTCGAGATCACCTCCAAGCGGATCCCGGGCAGCTCGCTGCGAAGCGCGGCGGCGGCGGGCGCGAGCACGTCGGCGGCCACACCCGGTGGCGCGGTGACCCGGACCACTCCGCGCGGCTCGGCGTCCACGCTCTCCGCCGTTCGCTCGACCACGGCCGCCCACTCGGCCATGTGCTTGGCGGGCTGGAGCAGGTGCTCGGCGAAGCTGGTGAGCGTGGCGCCCTCCGCCCCGCGAGCGAAGAGCGGCTCCCCGAGGCGCGCCTCGAGATCGGCCAGGCGGCGGCTGACCGTGGGTTGGGTGGTGCGCAAGCTGCGCGCGGCAGCGCTCAGGCTCCCCGACTCGGCGACCGCCAGGAAGAGCCGGACTTCGTCCCAGTCGATATGCATCGGCGTATGGTACCATGCGTAAGTGACCAGTAGCCATGCGCCCAGGCAGACCTCAGACTGCCGGCATGACCCTGACTCGAAAGCGAAAGCTGCTGCTCGCCACCGCTCTGCCCCTCGCGCTCGCCGCCGGGCTCGCCAGCGTCGGCGTCCGCCCCACCAGCCATCCGGTCGAGGCCGCGACCCTGGGCACGACCTCGTCCACCTCTCGGCTCGAGCAGGTCCTGGGCACGCCGGGACCGGTCGTGGTGGAGACGGTCAAAGCGGCCGACTGGGAGATCACCCGCGCCGGCCTCCTCAACCTGGACCACGAGAAAGCTCGGACCGCGGGCCTCGAAGACGGCCCGGAGCCGATCCAGATCTTCTTCCACGCGCTGCGCCACCCCGAGCGGGGCCTCTACCTGGTGGACACCGGGATCGAGCGCGCGCTCCGTGACGCCCCCGAGCGCGCCGCGTTGCGCGGCATCGCGGCCAAGGTGATGAACGTCGACAAGATGCGCTTCGCGACCGACACCGCGAGCTGGCTCGCTCGGCAGCCGGAGCCGCTCGCCGGGGTGCTGCTCACGCACCTGCACCTCGATCACCTCTCGGGGCTTCCGGACGTGCCCCGCGGGACGCCGCTCTACGCCGGACCGGGGGAGACGCGGGAGCGCGCGTTCCTCAACGTGTTCGTGCAGCCCGTCATCGATCGGACCCTGGCCGGGCATGCCCCGCTCCGCGAGCTTCGGTTCCAAGCCGATCCGAGCGGGGTCTTCGCGGGTGTGCTCGACCTGTTCGGCGACCAGAGCCTGTTCGCGCTGCTGGTTCCGGGCCACACCGCGGGCAGCACGGCGTACCTGGCCCGCACGCCGGACGGCCCGGTGCTCTTGGTCGGCGACGCCTGCCACACGGCCTGGGGGTGGGAGCACGGCGTCGAGCCCGGGACGTTCTCCCGGGACCGCGCAGAGAGCGCGCTGAGCCTCGAACGCCTGCGGGTCTTCGCCGAGAAGCACCCGGAGGTCGAGGTGCGGCTGGGCCACCAGGTGCTGCCCGCCGAGCCGCGCGCCGTTGGTGCGGCCTCACGCTAGTGGCAGTCGTATCGCGTGTAGCTCACGCCCTCTTCCGAGCGCAGCGCCTGGATCACGCCGCCGTCGTCCAGCACCACGAAGTCGCGCATCGACTCCTCGGGTAGCGTGTTGGCCGGGAGGCTCGCGCTGCCCGCGGGCGCGCCGCTGGCGCCGTCGAGGCAGTACAGCACGACCTCGCCGCCGCTGATCTCGGCGGCGAAGTAGATGGTGCCGCGCTTGTCGCTGTCGAGGAGCGCGATCATGTGTACCGCCGACGGCAGCGCGAGCTCGCGCGTGAAGCGGTGCGCGAGCTTGCTCCGGTCCATGGACGTCACGTAGACGCGACCGGCCGGCGCCTCGATGATGCCGGCCTTCAGCAAGGACTTGCCGTCGCGGCTCGGGCGGCCGGGCAGCTCGCTGCGCGGCGACGCCGGGACGCCGGAGAGATTGCCGATCTTCACCAGCGGACCGTGCTCGCGCTCCACGTACACGTCCTCGCCGTCCACGAACACTCCGGTGACGCTGCCCGGGTCGGCGACGCCTTCGCCTTCGAGCGGCAGCTTGCCGCGGGACTTCCCCGACTCGTCGTAGATACTGACGGCCTTGTCGCGGTGGCGGTCGAGCACCGCGCTCTCACCGCGCGGGCCGACGGCCACGTCCTCGGGGTTCACCACGTCGATGGGGAACGTCTGGTCGGGCTCCCCGCTGTCGCCGCGGCGTACCAGGCGCCCGTTGACGCCGTCGAGCACGGTCAGGCGCCCGCGCGAGTCCGCCGCGAAGCTCATCGGCCCCACCGGGTTTCCTTCCTGTGGCCGCTCGCGCCCGAGCTCACCCGGGCCGCCACCCCAGCGGGCGAAGAACGTGGGCCCGCCGCTCGGCTTCGGTGCCTCGTCGTCCGCCGCGGGCCGGAGCGCCGGCTGCGCCGGCGCGCGCGCCGCGGGCGCGGGAGCAGCGGCGGTCGGGGAGGCGACTTCGGGTGTGCCCTTGCCGTGGGACGAGGTGGTGCGGAACCAGAGCGCGGCGACGACGGCCAGCACCACGAGCGAGGCGAAGAGCACGCGCTTGTTCATGACCGTTCCTCAGTACCCCTTGCGGCGGATCGCATGATACGCGCTCGTCGCCGTGCGGTAACCCTTCACGCATCCCGCCGAGCAGCCCTTGCACTCGTAGGCGTACATCGAGCCCCAGCCGTCGCCGCTCGAGTAGACGAAGATGTGACCGGCGCCGTTGCTCCGATACACGAAGGCGTCGGCCTGCTTGACGTTGCCCTTCGAGACGGTGGACCACTGGCTGCCGTCGACGTCGAAGTCGGCAGTGCTGTACGGGTGGCTGTCGACCGTGATGTCGGTGTTGCTGGCCGGCACCTGCCAGACTTTGGCGACGAAGCCCGAGCAGTCGCCGCCGTAGCTCCCGCTGTGCGAGCAGTTCGGGCAGGAGCCCGAGCAAGAGCCGGCGTTGCCCTTCGGTCCGCCGTTCGCGAAGCGCCCGTGGCCCCACCAGTACGAGAAGCCGACGGCGGACTCGGCGCGCGACATCGCCGCCGCGATGGTGGGATTGCTCCCCGTCGCGCCGCCGCTGCCGCCGCTGCCGCCGCTGCCACCGCTCGCGCCGCCGCTGCCGGTCGCGCCGCCGCTGCCACCCGATCCGCCGCTGCCGCCGGTGCCCGTCGAGCTGACCGAGAAGTACTTGCTCGAGCTCCAGCCGACCTTGCCGGAGTAGTCCACGTTGTAGAAACCGTTCTGCGCCGCGGAGGCCACCAGCGTGACCTTGGCGCCGGCGCTGACGACGTCGATCACCCCGTTCGACGTCGAGGGCCCGCTGCGCAGGTTGACGTCACCGGTCGCGCTGAGGACCGTGCCGACGGGGAGCGCGCCCGAAGCGCTGCCGGTCGGCTCCAGGTACGAGCCCGCGCACCAGCCCAGCGTGCCGCCGTGCTTGACCTGGTAGAAGCCGTTCTTCGGCGTGGAGGCCGCGACCGTCACCTGCGAGCCTTTGGCGACGACGTGCAGCACGCTGTTCGAAGTCGACGGTCCCGAGCGCAGGTTGACGTTGCCGGTCGTCTTGAGCTGCGTGCCTACCGGGACGGCGCCGGACAGCCCCTCGCCTGCTGCGACGGGATCTTCGCTGAGCTCCTGTGACTCCGCGGGCGGCGTGGCCGGCGCGCAAGCGGGGACGCCGCACGCTGCGGCAGACAGGACGAGGACCGCGAGGGAGAGTCTCTGCTTGAACATGGCAGCTCGCACCAAGCACGACGCGTGCCGCCACTCGCGCACGGCCCCGGGGTCGACTTCGCTCGGATTTCGCGATTGTGGGAAAATGTAGGCAATCAGCGGCGCATCCGGACGGCGTCCGGAATATCTGGACGGACCGGGACGAGCGTCGCGCGTCTCCCGCGAGATCTCCGAGAGAATGCGCTGGACGCGATCTTGCTAGGTCCGATGCGTGGCGCTCCGAGCCCTGTTCGCAGCCTTCCTGGCCCTGACCTTGGCCCTCGCCTGTAGCGCCGCCGACTCGTCCGAGAGCGGCGTCTCGGCGCTCGGGAGCGAGCTCACGGTCGGAGGTTGCCAATGTGTGTCGTCCGGGACCTGCGCTCAGCTCAGCTACTCGGACGTGCCCGCGGACGGCAAGTACGTCATCACCACCTTTGGCGGAGGCTCCGACACCCAGCCCATGTCCTGTGGCGGCAACGCCGACGGCACCTGGGCGTACGTGGCGGACCGCGCGCGCTTCCCCTGCGGGACCAAGCTCCTGGTCGAAGCGAAGGGAAAGCACTGCGTGGCGCAGGTGGCCGACTGCGGCCCCAATCGCTGCGTGGAGCAAGCCGCCGCGGGCTCGTGCAACGCGCACGTGCCGGTGCTGGATGCGAGCCCGCTCATCACCAAGCACCTGCTCGGGTTCAGTCAGACCGGGTGGAGCGACAAGCTGACCGTGGTCGCGACTCCCATCGACCCGAGCTCCGTGGTGGGCTGTCCAGGCGTTCCGGTCACGGCGCCGGCGAGCCCGCCGCCCGCTTGCGTCCCACCGAGCTGTGCGGATTGCGGCGACTGCGTCGCGCAGTGCACGTGTCAGGGCGGTGACCTCGCGTCGTGCAACGCTCAGTGCACGTCTGGAAGCGGTGGAGCTTACGGAGGGACCGGGGGTTCGGCCGGCGCAGGTGGCAGCGATCCGGGCAAGGCCGACAACGGAGACAACGGGGTTGACGGCGAGGGGAGCTGCTCGGCTCCCGCTTGCGACGGCTGCACCACTTGCTTCGACCAGTGCCAGTGCGCCGGCACCGACGCAGCGACCTGCGCCGACCTCTGCGACGAGAGCGATCAGCCCGACAGCAGCTGCCCGGGGGACTGCTTCTCGACCTGTAGCTGCCAAGGCTACGATCAGGCGGCGTGCGCCGAGATGTGCGGCGCCCCCATCAGCAAGGTGACGGCGATGTCGGACGACTCCGGCGCGAAGAATTCCTGCGCCGCGAGCGTGGTCGGCGCGCGCGGCCGCGGCCGGGGCACGGACAGCGTGCTGTTCTTGGCGCTGCTCGCGCTAGGGACCCTGGTGCGCAGAGCTCGCAGACAGTGCGTTCCGTAGGCACGAGCAGGCAGCTGCGGCAGACTGCCGCCCATGGCTCGGCTCGCGGTCACCCCCTGTACGACCTGCGGCGCGCCGCTGAGCCATGACCCGGCCGTGGCTCTCGAGATCACGTGCCCCTACTGCAAGCGCGTGACGCGCTGGGAACCAACCGCCGAACCCAAGCCTGCGGACGGACGCGGGGTGGGGTTCGCGCTCGCCGCCATGCTCGCGGGTATCGTGCTGGTGATCGTGCTGGGGACCACCGTCGACTGGCTCAGGAACCGGGACGACTCCGACCGGGTCGTGCGCTTGCAGGCCCCCGAGGCGGCCACCGACGTCTTCGTCACGCGGGCGACGCTGGCGCCGGACGGCGCGCTCTGGATGGCGTGTCGCAGCGAGCTCCTGTGCCACTTCGCGAGCGACGGCACCTGGCTCGGGTCCGTGTCCTTGCCGACCCCGGAGCCCGACGACTTCGTCAACTCGGCCCGGACCGGCGTGACATGGGGGCTCGCCGCCGATCGCGCCGGTCGCCTGTACGTGAGCCACGGCCGTGCGCTCCTCGAGGTGTCGATGGCCACGCGGGTCATCGCGGGCCGGTCCGCGCTGCTGTCCGGCGACGAGCACGCGACGTGTCTCGCGGTCGGGGCGGACGACGCGCTCTGGCTCATGACCAGCGGGGACGACCTCGTGAGCTTCGGGGCCGACCGCAAGCCGCGCGTACGCTGGAAGCAACCGCTCACGGGGGTCGATCCGCGGCACCACGGCTGCGACAGCCTGGCGCTGGACGGGCAAGGGCAGGTGTACGTGACGCCTCAGCAGGAGCCGGCCATCTACGTGTTCTCTCCCGAGGGTAAGCTGCTCCGCCGGCACGCTCCGGGTGGCCCGGCCAACTACACCGGGCTCCTGCCGCTCTCGGACGGGAAGGTCCTCGTCGGCTACTACTACGAGCTCTTGCTCTTCGACGCGGCTTTCCGGCCGCTGCCCGGGCCGAAGCTGCCCCGCGACAGCTGGGGCTTCGTCACCGACCTGGTCGAGACCCACGATCGGTCCGTGCTCGTCATGACCCAGCTCGGCTTCCTGGCGCGCTGGGGGAAGGCTGGCCGGAAGTGGTAGACAGCTCGTCCGTCGAGCGAGGGTGCTGAGCATGCCCCGGCGTGTTTCCGTCCAGTGTCCCGTGTGCGGCGCGCCGCTCCAGATGGATGCACGCGCTGCCTCGGCGCTCTGCGCTCACTGCCACACGCGGTCACGAGTCGAGCGCGTCACCTCCGCCGCTGGCGCCGCTGCCGCGGGCGGAGAGCCCGTCATTCGTGTCGTCGTGCGAACGGGCTTCCGCTTCGTCGGGATCGGCATCGGCGTCGCCGTCGCCGGCGCGCTGCTCGTCGTGGGTGGGCTCCTGGCGAGCAGCCTCGTTTCGTCCCCGAGCGACGAGATGGCGAAACAAGCCGAGCTCGTGGTCGATCTGAGCGCACAGGCGCGGCGCCTCGACAGCTACCACGCCGTCGCGCGGCTGGCCGACGGCACCATCGTCGTGGGGTCACTCGCCGGCAGGCTCGTGTACCTGGACGCATTGGGTCAGCCTCGCGCCCAGATCGAGCTTCCGCTGCCGAAACGCGAGGCACAGCTCGGCGGGCTGGCCAGCGCTGGTGCTCGGGGGCTGTTCGCCAGCTTCGGGGGCGCCATCTACCGCGTCGAAGGGCAGGGTGAGCGCGTCGGTCCAGCGCTCCCCAGCGAGACCGACGCGCGGGTCTACGGCGCAATCGCCAGCGACGCGAGCGGTGCGCTCTACGCGCTCACCGCGAGCGGAGAGTTGGCGTTGCTCGGTGCCGACGCGCGCCCAGTCCAGAGCTGGCAGCTCCGCCTGCCGCCGGAGGTCCACCCGCCCTCGGTGCGCGGGCTCGCCGTCGCGCCCGATGGTCGAGTGGCGATCTCCGAGCCCCATGGCAAGCGCATTTGGGTGTTCGACACCAAGCTCGTGACGCTCGAGTCGATCCAGGTGCGCTGGAGCTCGGCGCTCGAGTCGAGCCTGGCGTTCTGCGCCGACGGGCGGCTGGCGTTCGACGTGGACCGGCGGCTCCACTTGCTCTCGCTGGGCACCGGCGACGTCGTCAGGCCCGAGCTCGCGCGCCCCGGCTGGCTCACGTTCCACGCCCTCGCCTCGGACCCGTCCGGGGGCCTCGTCGCGCTGTCCGGCACGGGCACGCTCGTCTACTGGGGCGGAGCTCGGCTCGCGGCGAAGCGACGCTGACGGGACATGCGGCACGAGAATCGGTCCATTCCGGTTGCGGTCGGGCAGCGACGAGCCCATGAATGACCGACCATGCAGCATCATCCCATCGGCGACCCCGGTCAGGGCCCCGACATCGGGCAAGTCCTGGGTCAGGTTTCCGAGGCGTTCAGATCGCGCCTCAAGAGTATCGGTCCCATCGCGCTCGGGCTGCTCGTGCTGGTGATCGCGGCCACCGGCGTCTACAGCGTCGGGCCCGGCGAGCAGGGCGTCGTGCGCACCTTCGGCCGCGAGTCCGGCAAGACGGGGCCCGGTCTGCACTACCGCGTGCCCTTCGTGCAGAAGGTCAACGTGGTGAACCTGGAGCAGATCCGCCGCCTCGAGGTCGGATTCCGCGGCAACGACCCGGTCCCCGACGAAGCGCTGATGCTCACCGGCGACGAGAACATCGTCGAAGCCCAGATGATCATCCAGTTCCGCGTGACGGACCCGAGCAAGTACCTGTTCCGGATCAAGGATCCGGAGGAGGCCTTGAGGGCGACCGCCGAGGTTGCGCTCCGCAGCATGGTCGGGCGCACCAAGATCGACGAGGTCATCACGACCGGGCGCGAGAAGGTGCAGAGCGAGACCCGCGCCTGGCTCCAGAAGCTGATGGATGAGTACCAGAGCGGCATCAGCATCACCGAGGTGAAGCTCCAGACGGTGGACGCGCCGGACCAGGTCAAGGAGGCGTTCCACGACGTGGTGCGCGCGCGCGAGGAGAAGGAGAAGCTGATCAACCAGGCCAAGGGCTACCAGGCCGACATCATCCCCAGAGCTCGCGGCGAGGCGCGGAAGATGGAGCGCGAAGCGGAGGGTTACAAAGAGCAGCGCGTGCTCAGGGCCAACGGCGACGCGCAGAAGTTCGAGTCGGTCTACGCCGAATACGCCAAGGCCGAGCGAGTGACGCGACAGCGCCTGTACCTGGAGACCATGGAGCGGATCTTGGGCAAGATCGACAAGAAGGTGGTGGTCGACAAGGATCTCGCCAAGGGCGCGCTCCCGGTCCTCCAACTCGGTCCGCAGGGCGCCGCCGTCGCGGCAGGAGCGGCGAAATGAAGCTCGGCGTCATCGTGCTCGCCGTGGTGGCTTTCTTCGTGGGGTTGCAGAGCACCTTCGTCGTGGACGAGGGCGAGCTCGCCATCGTGACCCAGTTCGGCGAGTTCAAGCGCACCGTGGACTCGCCCGGCCTCTACTTCCGGACGCCGTTCGCCCAGACCGTGACGCGCATGGAGCGGCGCGTGATGGTGAGCGACACTGCACCCGCCGAGTACCTGTCGCTGGACAAGAAGCGGCTGTTGGCGGACCCGGTGACCCGCTGGCGCATCACGGACCCGATCGTCTTCTTCAAGACGGTGCACGACGAGAGCGGCGCCAAGGCTCGCCTCGACGACATCATCAACAGCGAGATGCGACGCGAGATCGCCAGCCGCGATTTCGGCGAGATCATCGGCAGCGAGCGCGAGCCGCTGATGCAGCGCGTGGCCGTCTCGACCCGGGTGCAGACCAAGGAGTTCGGGGTCGAGATCGTGGACGTGCGCATCAAGCGCGCGGATCTGCCCAAGGAGGTCCAGGAGAGCGTGTTCGCCCGCATGCGCGCCGAGCGCGATCGGGTCGCCAAGCAGTACCGCTCGGAGGGCGAGGAGGAGGCCGCCAAGATCCGCGCGGACTCCGACAAGGAAAAGACCATCTTGCTGGCGAAGGCCTACGAGACGTCGCAGAAGCTGCGAGGCGAAGGCGACGCAGAGAGCACGAAGATCTACGCGCAGGCCTTCGGCAAGTCGCCCGAGTTCTACTCCTTCGTCCGCAGCCTGGAGACCTACGAGAAGGCCCTTGGCGAGCAGTCGAGCCTGGTGCTCTCCACGGGCTCGGACCTGTTCCGCTACCTGGGGCAGCCGAAGGAGTGACAGCCGCGAATCAGTACGAGCCACGGGCCAGGCCGAGTACCACCAACACGAAGCCCGACGCCGCCACGCCCAGGAACACCAGCGTCAAGACCAGGGCCAGCTTGCCTTCGCTTCGGGTGAGCCGGCGCAGGTCCGGTTCGGAGTAGGTCGAGAGCACCAGCTCGTGAGCGACGCTCGAGCGCAGGACCAGCGTGCCGTCCGCTGCTCGCTCTCCCAGGCCGACCGCGAGCAGCCGCTCGCCAGGCGCGATCAGCTGCTCCTCCACCAGCAACGGCCGATCTCCTCCCACCTCCGCACGCATCCGGGCGTACAGCTCGTCGGACATCTGCGTGAGGCGGTACCGACCCTGGAGGGTGTCGCCGCCGAGATGTCCCGGGGCGTAGCGCGTGATGGGGACGACGACCCTCCCCCGCTCGGGCAAGATGCGCGCGCGCGATCCGAGCTGGTCATCGAGCCAGAACTCGCGGCGATCCTGGAGCGTCTTCTCCAGTGAGACGGTGCCGGCGGTGTCGTAGATCTCGGTCGAAAACACCACGGCCGGCCGCTCACTCGCTGGCGCGATGCTGGTGCCTTGCTCACTCGGCACCACGGTGCCTTCTAGCTCGACGAGCTTGCCGTGCGCGGCGCTCGCGATGGGAGTCGTCGGCGTGACGACCAGCAGGCGGTGCTCCTTCCGCGCGCGGAGCAGCTGGAGGAGCGCGATGACGGCGAGCGGCGTACCCACCCCGAGCAAGATGACGCCGAGCACCAGCATGCGGGTCCAGAACGTAAGCGTTGGGGTCACGCCGCGTCCAGGGGCTTCGAGCATCCCTCCATCGGCGCGCCTTGGCGGCGAAGGAGGCTCGCAATGACCCGACACGTCGAGGAAAAGAGATGGACTTCACGGGCATTGGCGCGGGCATCGGTGCTCCAGGCGCGCTAGCCGTCGAGCAACGTGCGACAGCGACGGGCCGCGCTGCGCACGCGCAGTCGGCTCAAGGCCTTGGACTCGATCTGGCGGATCCGTTCTCGCGTGACGGAGAAGCGCTGGCCCACCTCCTCGAGCGTGCTCTCACCGTGCTCGTCGACGCCGAAGCGCATGCACAACACCTTGGCTTCGCGCGGACTGAGCGTCTCGAGCAGCCGCTTGGTCTGCGCCGCGAGGGTCGCGCGCATCGCCGCATCGAGCGGCGATGCGGCCGCGCGGTCTTCGACGAAGTCGCCGAGCGTCGCGCCCTGATCCTCGCCCACCGGGGTCTCCAGGCTCAGGGGCTGTCGCGCGCTGGCTTGGGCCGCCTCCACCCGCCCGGCGTCGATGCCGAGCCTCTCGGCGATTTCCTGCGCCGAAGGCTCGCGTCCGAGCTCCTGGACCAGCCCGCGGCTCACTCGCGTGATGCGCCGCACCAGTTCGAAGACGTTCACCGGCACGCGAATCGTCTGCGATTGGTCGGCGATCGACCGCGCGATCGACTGGCGTACCCACCAGGTCGCGTAGGTGCTGAACTTGTAGCCGCGCCGGTAGTCGAATTTCTCCACCGCCCGCATCAACCCGATGTTGCCCTCCTGGATCAAATCCAGGAACGGCATGCCGGCGCTCGAGTAGCGCTTCGCGATGGATACCACCAGGCGCAGGTTGGCCTCGACCAGCTCGGCCGACGCACGCGACTTGAGCTGGCTCGCTTCCGTGGCGGTGGCTAGCGCGGCGCGCAGGCTCTCGGCTTCGGCACGGGCGGTCCGGCTTGGCTCGTCGCCCTCGTCGAGGCTCGTCAGGCGCGCGCGCAGCGCGCTGATCCATCCGTCCACGACGCCGGGTCGGAGATCGGCCCGAGTCAGCTCCACGAACATCCCGTCCTCGAGCTTGGTGGCGTCAGCCGCGCGATCGAGCAGGCTCTCGCGCTGGCCGAGGCGGAGTAGCTTCGCCCAGAGCCTGTCGAGGCGCTTGCGCTGGGCGGCTTCCCACGCGGGGTCGTCGTCGGAAGCCGAGCGCAAGATCTCCGAGAGGCGCGTCGCCGGATCCCGCGCGAGGGCGGCGAACGCGCGCACCTCGTCCCGGCCCTCCGGGCACTTCACCACCGCGCGGAGCATGGCGTGCTCGGCGACCTCGATGCGCTTCGCGATCTCGACCTCGCCTTCGCGGGTCAAGAGCGGCACGCGCCCGATGCGTTGCAGGTAGATCTCGAGGGGGTCGCCCGCGCTGCCGCGGGAACGCCTCGCCTGAGGGCCCGCGCTCACCCAGCCCCAAGAGCGTGCGTCTTCACGTCGTCGAGAACCGAGCTGAGCTCTGCGCCTGCCTCACCCGCCGCGAAGCCGGTGGCGCCGACCTTCTTTCGGTATCCGAGGTAAGCGGTCTCGAGTCGGCGCATCGCGTCCGTCAGGGCGACTACGCGCGCCGTGTCTCCGACGGAGCCCTTGAACACGCCAGCCGCGAGTCGGTCTGCAGTCCCCAGTCGCGCGACCAGGCTGGAGGCGCTCTTCTCCAGCGGCTCCGGCACCGCCTCCACCGCGTCCCAGCTGGCCAGTCGAAGCGTTGCCTCGAGCGACTCGACGAGCTCCGCCAGGGCCGTGCGGAAGACCACAATCCGTTTGTCCTTCATATTCGTCTGGGACTCGTAGCACCGAATCGGCCAAAGTTCGCTCAATTCACCGGTCGTCACGCCGTCGTGACCGGCGCGCTGGTTGCAGCAGCTCGCTCCGCGGCCTATACCTCTGGAGCATCGAGAGCCGGCTCGTCGTCCTTCCGGAGCCATCGAAGGAGGCGATCATGCGGAATCATCGACAAACCGAGGCGGAGCGCGAAGCCGGCCTCGCGGCGCGGATAACCACACAGTTCCGTGATCATCGCAGCATGGTCTACGAGCTCGACTGCGGCACCGCGAAGCTCGCGCTGACCATGTCGGACGCGCCGCCGCACGGCGGGCTCTGGCAGGCCGGAGCGAGCGTGCGGCATGCCGACTCTGCGCCGGCGCTCAGCGCCTCGGGGCCGAGCCGCGGCGAAGCGCTCAGCGCCGTCGCGGCAGAGTGGCAAAAATTGGGCGAGCGGGCCGGCTACCCGCACCTGGACTGGACGGCGATCCGCGCCGCGCTGGTCGCGGTCCGCGCCGTCTGAGCGGCGGCTTCTGCTAACGTGGCTGCACGTTGGAAGTCGTCCCGCTCCTCGATCTGCCGCACTCCGAGATGATGCGGCTCTTGGCCAGCGGCGCGCCGGTGTACCTGCCGGTCAACCCGGTCGAGTACCACGGCCCGCACCTGTCGCTGCACAACGATCACCTGATCAGCATGGCCCTGGCCCGCGACGCGCACCGCGTGCTCGGCAAGGAAGAGGGCTGGCCCATGCTGGTGGCGGCCAGCATCGAGGCCGGCGCGGAGCCCGCGGCTGGTCCTGGCACTCGGGTCACGCCCTACCCGCTGGTGAAGGCGCTGGTGGAGCGCGCCTGCTCCGCGCTCGCCGATCTGGGCGTGCGGCGCGTCGTCCTGGCGACCTTCCACGGCTCTCCGCTGCACGCCGTCGCGCTGGACGCCGGAGTGAGGCTGCTCGAGCGGCGAGGCGTGCGAGCGGTGCAGCCGCTCAACCTGCTGATGGACCGCTTGGTGCGGTTGGACGTGTCCGAGCTCGGCGACGCGCTCGCCGCCCTGTCGGACGAAGAACGGCACGCGGTGACGCAGCTCTTTCCCCAGGACTTCCACGCAGGCTTCTTCGAGACCTCGCTGGCGCTCCACTACGTTCCCGAGACCGTGTCGCCCATCTACCGCGAGTTGCCGCCGTGCCCGGAGATCGAGCCGAATGCTGCCGTCGAGCGCCTCTCGGCGTTGGCGCGGCGAGCGGGGCGAGCGCGCTTGTCGGACGAGCTGCACCTGGCGGCGCTCGGTCTCGGTTGGGCCGCGCTGCGTCCGTTCCCGGGCTACACCAGCATGCCTGCGCTAGCGCGCGCCGACGTCGGCGCGTCTCTCGCCGCGCGCATCATGGAAGACTACGTCGAGTGCGTGCGGAGCGTGTTCGCCGGCGCCCCCGGCCCGCGCCCGGTGCTCGGTTGGCTCAAGACCGTGACGCTCGGCGGCCGCATCCCGACGCTCGGCGTTCCGCCCGAAGAGGTCGCTCGGTTCGACTGAGCTCGGAGTTCTCGCCCGAGGGGGACTACCCCATTGTGCGCCCGCGCAATCCCCACCTATAGTCCTCTCGGACCCGCCAGGGAGGTGACATGTCTATCCGCGTCGTCTGTTTTGGCTTGGCGCTCGCCTTGTTCGGCGCCGCTTGCGGAGGAGCCGCCGCGCCGAACGAGCGCGTGACGTCGGCGACCGCTGCCGTACGCGCCGCGGAGGTGGCTGGCGCGCCGGGCAACCCCGAGGCCAACCTGATGTTGAAGCGCGCCAAGGAGGGGCTGGCGCGAGCCAAGGAGCTCATGAGCGCCGGCGACAACGAGGAAGCGAGCTGGGTCTTGCAGCGTGCGGAGGCGGACGCTGACCTGGCGCTGCACATGGCGCGCGAGGCCGCCGCCAAGGCGGAGGCGCAAGCGGCCGTCGATCAAGTGAAGGCCTTCAAGGCGAAGGCGAACGAGTAGGCAGGGCGAGGAGGAGCAGCAGCATGACTCGAATTTCCAGGACCTTCGCTGGGCTGACGCTGAGCGCGGCTCTCGGCTCGCTCGCTTGTGGCACCACGTTGGCTCCGAAGGAGCTGATGGACGCGCGAGACGCCTACGATCGTGCCGCCAAGGGCCCAGCCGCGAAGCTGACTCCGGCGCAACTCGACACCGCGAAGCAGGCGCTCGACCAGGCCGAGACTTCGTTCAAGGACGACGGGGACGAAGAGGTCACCAAGACCTTGGCGTACATCGCCATGCGCAAGGCGCAGGTCGCCGCAGCACAAGGCGAGGTGGCCGCCGCGGCTCAGCGGCGCGACCAAGCAGCCCGGGATCTTCAGGCCGCTCAGCTGGCCGAAGGGGACAAGGCCAAGAAGAGCCTGGCCAAGACCAAGGCGGAGCTCGAAGAGGAGAAGCGCAAGCTGGATGCCGAGCGCAAGCAGGCCGAGGCCGACCGCAAGCTGACCGCCGCGGAGCTGGCGAAGAAGGACCAAGAGGTCAAGAAGACCCAGAAGCAGCTGGAGGAAGAGCAGAAGAAGCGCGCCGAGACCGAGAAGCGCCTGTCCGCCGCGATGGCCAGCCTGGCCGAGGTCGCGAAGATCAAGGAAGAGAAGCGCGGCGTGGTGATCACCATCTCCGGTGAGGTGCTGTTCGCTTCGGGCAAGTACGAGCTCTTGCCGATCGCGAAGTCGAAGCTCGACGACGTGGCGAAGGCGCTGAAGGAGCAGGGATTCAAGGCGATCTTGGTCGAGGGGCACACGGACTCGCGCGGCACCGCCAAGAAGAACGAGGAGCTTTCGTTCCAGCGCGCCGACGCGGTGCGCGCCTACCTGGTGTCGCAGGGGATCCCCTCGGACAAGATCAAGGCCACCGGCATCGGGCCCTCGCGGCCCATCGCGACGAACGACACGGCCGAAGGGCGCGCGAACAACCGGCGCGTCGAGCTCATCGTCACGCCGGAGTGAGGCTCAGCCGCCGTCGGCCGGCGCGCAGGTGTCCACCGCGGGGTCGGCGCCGGGGGGGCAGAGCTCCGGCTCGGGGGGAGTGTGCGCTTCGCCGAGCTTCACCTCGACGCCGTTGAAGCCGACGCCGACGCTCATGGCGTTGCAGCCGCTGCCCGCAGGAGTGCCGGGCAAGAGCGCCTCCGCCGAGGCGCAGACCCACGGCTTGATCTGCTGCGAGTAGGTCGAGATGTTCGCGCAGAGCGGGAATCCCAGGAGCGCCTGCGTGAACTTGGGCATCAGCCGCAGCATTTCGTCCGCCGCCGTGATGCCCGCGATCATGCCGCCCGAGAGCGTCCACTTGCCGTCCTGGCCGAGCTGGAGCTGGCCGGTGACGATCGCGTCCTGCAAGTCGAAGAAGGCGGTGGTGAGCGGGATCTTCGCCGTCGGGAAGCGCGCCACCAGGACGCGACCGGTCACGTAGGCCTTCTCGTCCACGAACTTGAGCGGCTCGCTCGAGCCCGTCGATTTCGAGAGCACCGGCCAGGTGTCGGAGCCGTCGAACTCCGGAGCGAAGGCTCCACTGGGCGCCAGGTTCGCCGGCAGCGCCACGTACCACTCGACGGTGACCTGCTCGTCGTCGTAGCCAGCGACCCAGTCCAGGACGCGCAAGATCAGCAGCGGGGAGAACTTCCCGCTCTTGACACCCGCCGTCGCGATGGCGCTGGTCAGCGGTGGATCTTGTTGCCCGAGCACCGACCACTGGTCTCCGACCATGGCGCAAGTGGCGTTGTCTTCGCCCTTCGGTCCGTCCGTGGGGTCGCCACCCTGCTGCGGCTGGCACGGCGGTGGATCACCACGATTCGCGCACAACCCGTCGAGGTCGTAGCCGATGCTCGGCGGTTTGGTCCCCTTGTCCGTGGTCTCTTCGCCGAAGATCACGTCCTTCGCGATCACCCACACGTCGGCGTCGCCGCCGCTGTTGGTCAGCGCGGGCGGCGGCGGTGGGCGGGCGAGCGCGCACTTGCCCGAGTCTGCGTCTGGCGCACCCGAGTCTGCGCTGCCTGTCTCGATGGGCGCGACGTCGTCGAAGTCCGCGCCGATCACCGCCTCGCAGGCGCCGCCGCCGGTGAGCAGGCCGGCGGCCAAGAGGGCGCGCGACGGAGTCAGAAGGCCCACGGTCCTCCCACGGTGAGCAGGCCGCCCCCGGGTGCCACCCCCGCGCCCACGCGGATGGGCTCGCCCTTGGCGGACACGATCAGGTACACGCCCAGGCCGGTGACGACCGCGCCGGCGGCGAAGGTCGCCGTGCTGATGGTCGCGAAGGTCTTGCCGCGGTCCGCGGCGTCCAGCCCTTCGCTGTCGCAGCGCTGCTTTCCGCCGACCGTGGCGCAGCGGTCGTCCATGGTCTGCTTCTGCCTCAGCGCGAAGTAGCCGGTGACCGCGCTCACCGCGAGCGTTGCGGCACCTGCCCCCGTCACCAGATACCCGAGCGTGCGATCTGGCGCTCGGTGCATCACGCGGTCCGCCGCCGGCACCGGCGTGACCGCCGCCACCGGGGGCGCCTTGGGCTCGAGCTCCTCCGTGGCGGAGCCGTCGGCTTCCCCGGCCTCCACCACGAGCTTCTCGGTTGCGCCTTCGGCCAGCGACACCTTGTAGCGCCGCGGCTTCCTGCCCGGGGCGGTCACCTCGATCTCGAGCTCCCCCGTGTCCACCGGGAGCGCGACGCCGAAGGCCGCGCGCCCGAGCTTCACGCCGCCGCGCTTGACCTCGATCCCGTCCGGCGCTCCGGCTGCGAGCTCGATGCTCAAGCGCGGCATGCGCTGCTCGATGTCCTTGGCACGGGCCAGCACCATAGGGCGGCGGGAGTCCCCAGCTGGAAGTGAGCGCAACGCTTCCTGCCAGCTCTCCCAGGCGCGCGCGAGCCGGCCGAGCTTCTCCTGACACGCCGCCAGGTTGATCAGCGTGCCCGCTCCCGGATCCAGCCGCTGGCTCTCGGCGAACTTCTGGCAAGCGCTCTCGTAGTTGCCGGCGTCGAACGCCCTGCGGCCCTCCTGGAACAGAGTCTCCGCGGCGGCGGCGTCCACGGTCTGGGCCCGCGCGGAGGAACACACCACCAACGTGGCCGAGAGCCCCACGACGCCGCGCATGCGCACAGGATACTGGTTACTTGCGCTGCTGGAAGATGTCGACGGCTGGACTGGCGGATGGCGCGGCCTTGGCGGGCCTCGGCGCGGCTTTTGTCGATGTTCTTGCGGCCCCCGGGGAGCTCGAGGCGGACGCTGGCGGAGCCGCGCTGGGCTCGGCGCTCGGCGGCACGGTCAGCGCCGGCTCGGGTCGCGCCGGCTCGGGCAGCGGGACCGCAGTGCTGGCGGCGGGCACGCCCTCCGCCGCGGCGGCTCGCGCTGGAGCGCCGCTCTCGTTGCCCCTCGATGCGAAGAGCCCGACGCTCGCCACGGCGATCACCGCCAGCGCAGCGACGGCCGCGACTAGTCGGCCTCGCGACCCCGGCGCGGGCGCGGCCCGCGGCACGCTCGAACCCTGCGACACCGGACGTGCGGTGCTGGAGCCGGTGTCCGGAGCCGCCACCGTCGGCGCGTCCGGGTGCACGCTGCGCGACTGGCGTACGCGCACGTTCACGCGCGGCGCTTCGCGGATCGGGCTGCCCACCTCGGCTTCGTACGCGCGCGCGATGGCGTCGCGCATCGAGCGCGCGTCCGGGTAACGCTCGTCGCGCTCGTAGCGGAGCGCCTTGTCCACGATGCGGGCCACCTCCGCCGGCAGCCCGCTCGCGTGCTCGGCGATGGGTGGAGCGGGCGCCGTCATCGCCAGCATGAGCTGCTCGTTCACTGTGTCTGCCTCGTGGACGTGGCGGCCGGTGAGCGCCGCGAACATCGTGGCGCCCATCCCGAACACGTCGCTCCGCGCATCCACCCAGTCGCTGCGTCCGCGTGCCTGCTCCGGCGGCATGAAACCCGGCGTTCCAAGCGCCTTGTCGTGGCCCGTCGCGCTCTTGCCCAGGTGCAGCTCTTGCAGCCGAGCAATGCCGAAATCCAGGACCTTCACTCCGCTCTCGACGTCGACGAACAGGTTTCCCGGCTTGATGTCGCGGTGGACGATGCCCTGCTCGTGCGCGGCGACCAGGACGTCGAGCGCCTGGTGCGCGATCACCAACATCTCCTCCCAGGGCAGGTTCCCCTGGCGAGCCCAGCGCTGCTCGAGCGTCTCGCCGTTCAGGAGCTCCATCACCAGGAACACGGTGCCGTCCTCGTCCGTGTCGTCGTCGAGGATGGACACCGCGCCCGGGTGCCCGACCTTGTTCGCCAGGTACCCTTCACGCAGGAAGCGAGCCTTGACGTCGGACAGGAGCGCGACCTCCGGCCGCAGCACCTTCACAGCGGCGCGCTTGCCGTTGCGGTGGGTGGCGGCATAGACCGCAGCCATGCCGCCCACGCCCAGGAGCTCGTCGAGGCGCCACTTGCCCCGGAGCACGCGGCCCAGCCGAGTCTCGGCCTCCGCGATCTGAGCCTTGTCGGCGTCCCCCATCGGAACCTGGATTATTGGCGCGATCCGCCGCGCCCACAAGCCCGGGCTCCGCCGCTTCGGAGATCACCACTCCAGCAGCACTTTGCCGGTGGCCTGGCGCGTCTCGAGATAGCGGTGCGCCTCCGCGGCGTCGCTCGCCGCGAACACCTTGCCGACGTGGGGCTCGAGCCGCATTCCGCCGGCGTTCTCCAGCGCGCCGGTCAGTCGTTCGACCCACTTCGGGTCTCTGAGCACGTGCAGCGCGTTCAGGCCGAACACGCCAATGTTCTTGTTCAACATCTCCAGCACGGAGAGCCGTGGGGTCTGCACCACCGCGGTGGCCAGGCGCAGAAAATCTCGCCGTCCGTCCTTCACGCCCGAGTTCAGGCCCATGCAGACCATGCGACCGGTCAGGCCCAGGCGCGGCAGCTGGCGCCGGATCTCCTTGCCGCCGGAGGCCTGGAGGATGAAGTCGAAGTTGGTGATGCTCTCGTCGGCGAAGAGCTCGTCGCGTGTGTATGGAGTCGCGCCCAGGCTGGCGATGTAGTCCTTCTTCGCCGCCGTCGTGGTCAGCCCCACCACCTCGGCGCCCAGGTGCTTCGCCATCTGCACGGCGATGGTCCCGACCCCACCCGTCGCGCACTCGATGAGCACGCGGTCACCGGCGCGGACTCGCCCCATCTCCACGAGCGCGAGGTGCGCCGTGAAGAAGCTCACGGGGAGCGCTGCGGCGCCGCGCAGGTCGGTGTTCTCGGGCAAGGGGAACGCCTGAATGGCTGGGATGGTGACCTCGGAAGCGTAGCCGCCGAAGTAGGTGCCAGCGACGACCGGATCGCCTACCTTGAAGCGCGACACGCTCTTGCCGACGCGCGCGACGGTGCCGCTCACCTCGTAGCCCGGAACGAACGGACGCTTTGGTGCGTCGGGGTAGAAGCCGAGCCGCATCTGGATGTCGGCGAAGTTGACGCCCGAGTACTTGACGGCGATCGCCACGTCGTCGTCGCCCACGGGCTCGAGCGGGCGCGCGCTCCGGGCCAGCACCTTGGCGGGACCGTACTTCTCGATGGCAATCACGTCGCGTTGGATCTGGGTCATCTTTGGTTCTCCTATAATTTGACAAGTATCGAAGTGTCAGTGCAAAAAAAGGGGCGCTTCAGCGCTCGGCCTCGAACACGGCGCGCAGCGCCTGCATGGCCTCGGGCTGGATGGTGCAGACCAGCTGCTTGCCTTCCCGTGCGGTCTGGATGAGCCCGGCGTCCTCCAGCTCCTTCACGTGGTGGCTCACGGTGGGCGCGCCGATATTCAGGTTCTTCAGCACGGTGGCCAGGAAACAGTCGTGCATGCGGCCTTTGGCCAGGTCGAGCCGGCTCTCCTCCAGCAGGTTCAGGAAGAGCTGGAGCCGATTCTCGTTCGCCAGGGCCTTGAACGCCCGGCTCAACTTCTTCACGTCGCGTTCTCGAGGCACCCGGCATCAATACGACAGTTGTCGAAGTGTGTCAATGGGCGGGTCGCGCTACCCTCGAAGGGCATGGCGCGGACGCGGGATGCAGCCGTGGCGTTGATCGGGACGGCACTCCTGGTCGGCTGCGCTGCCTTCGATGGCGCCGAGGAGCTGCTCGCCGACGACGGACTCGACGGCGGCAAGGGCTCCTGCGCCGACGGCGCCGCTGCCTGCCCCGGGATCGACGGAGGGACCTTTCCGGGCAGCGGCAGTAGCGGCGGGCAAGCCGGGAGCGGCGGCTGGCCGAGCAGCGGCGGCGGCGCGGCGGGCGGCGGCGGCTCGCCGGGCGGTGGCGGCACGCCAGGCGGTGGTGGTACGCCGGGAGGTGGCGGCACGCCGGGCGGTGGCGGCGGCTCACCCGGCGGCGGTGGCTCACCCGGTGGCGGTGGCTCACCCGGTGGCGGCGGCGGCGGTGGCACCCCGCAGTGCCAGACCAGCGCCGACTGCGCCGACGGCAACCCGTGTACGAACGAGAGCTGCACCTCCGGCGTCTGCAACAAGAGCTTCGTCGTGAGCGGCACCGCTTGCGACAACGCAACGGTGTGCGACGGGGTCGCGAAGTGTGACGGCAAGGGCAACTGTTTGCCCGGGACGCCGCCGCAGCAGGACGACGGCAACGCCTGCACGGTGGACTCGTGCGACCCGGTCACGGGGGTCAAGCACAGCGCCGTCAACGTGAACGACAACGACGCCTGCACCACCGACACTTGCAACACGCAGACCGGACAGATCACCCACACGCCGGTGAACATCGACGACGGCAACTCGTGCACCATCGACTCGTGCGATCCGAAGACTGGCGTCAAGCACCAGACCATGCAGTCGATCACCCAGTGCGGCCTGTCGTGCCCCAGCGGCTATCACCCGACGAGCTATGGCTGTAGCCTGAGCTGCGGATCGAGCTGCATCTCGAACAACCAGGCGAGCTGCGCGCCCAACTGCGGCAACAGCTTCTCGACCTGCGGCCTGTCGTGCCCGAGCGGCTACCACCCGACGAGCTACGGCTGCAGCCTGAGCTGCGGGTCGAGCTGCATCTCCAACAACCAGGCGAGCTGCGCCGTGAACGGCACGCAGTTCACCCAGTGCGGTCTGAGCTGCCCTGCGGGTTACTCGGTGATCTCGACGGGCTGCAGCCTGAGCTGCGGGTCGAGCTGCATCTCCAACAACCAGGCGACCTGCAAGAAGGTGTGATCAGCGCAGCCGCTCGGCGGGGCCGAAGGACCGCGCCGGCGAGAGCTCCGCGAGCACGCGGCGATCGGCATCGGTGCTCTGCCCCAGCAGCGCCCGCGCGGCGAGCTCTCCCACGGCGGGGCCGAGCATGAAGCCTTGCCCGCACATGCCTGCTGCCAGGAAGAGGCCCGGGACCTTCGGCGAGAAGCCCACGAACGGCGAGCCGTCGGGGGTCATCGGGTAGAGCCCGCGCCAGGTGCGGCGCACGCGCAGCCCGGCGAGGCGCGGCATCGCGGCAACCAGGCGGGCGGCGGCCAGGGGCAAGAAGCGGCTGGTCTCGCGGGTGTCGTCGCCCCACTCGAGCGGGGACGGCGTCAGGCAGAACACCAGCCGACCACTGGCGTGCTGGAAGAAGTACACGTTCGCGGAGCCCGGACCGGGCCGGATGTCCACCACCAGCGGCGCCAGGAACGGCGCCACCGGCTCGGTGATGCCGGCCTCGTGCGCGTCCGGGCGCACGGGCAGCGCTTCGCCCCAGCTCGCCGCGAGCTGGCGCGCCCACGCTCCGGCCGCGTGGAGCACCGCCCGCGTCGCGTAGCGCGCTCGATCGGTTCGCACGGCCACCACTCGATCGCCGTCGAGCTCGAGGCCGGTGACGGGCTCGTCGAAGTGGAAGCTGACCCCGGCGCGCTGGGCGTGAGCGCGAAACGCCTCCAGCGCCAGCAGGGGAGAGCAGTGGCCATCTCCCGGCGAGTGAGTCCCGCCGAGCAGGTCCCGCGGCTCGAGATCCGGCACCACCTCGAGCAGCTCCTTCGCGTCGAGCCAGCGGATGTCGAGGCCGAGCGCGCGCTGCGCCTCCGCCACCTCGCGCAAGGTCTGGGCTTCCGCCGGGCGCCAGGCGCCGAACACGTAGCCACCCTGGCGCCACTCGATGTCGTCGCCGCGCTGCTCGCGCCAGCGGGAGAAGATCTCGAGCGAGCGCAGGCAAAGCAGGACCTTCGCGGGTTGGGAGTGCGTGGCGCGCACGCCGCCGATGGCGGCTTTGTTGGAGCCGTGCCCGACGCCGTGGCGCGCGTCGAGCACCAGCACCCGAGCGCCGAGCTCCGCCAGGGCGAGCGCTGCCGGCGTGCCGACGCTGCCGGCGCCGATCACCACGGCATCGAAGCTCGGCTCAGGCACCGCCGCGCTCCGGGCCGGACTTGGCGTCGGCGAGGGCGCCCAGGCGAACCTCGAACAGCGGCGGTCGGTGGCGAGGCTCCACCACCTCTGTGACCGCCACGCCTGCGTCGCAGAGCAGGCGCTGCACCAACGGCCAGCACGTGCGCGCCCCGCAGGCGCCCATGCCGACGCGGGTGAGCACCTTGAGCACGTGCACGTCGTGCTCACCGGCGCGAACGCGGGCGCGGAGCTCGTCGGCGCTGACGCGTTCGCAACGGCACACGATGGCCTCGGGCGCCGGCTGCGGCACGAAGCGCTCGGGCTCGCCCTCCGCGGGCCAACCCCCGACGCGGACCCCGGCCACGCGCTGCGCGAGGTCGCGCGGCGCGCGCACGCGGATCGCCAGGGTGTGATCCGAGACCTTCGCGTCGCGCACGCGCACCACCTCGAGCTCGCCGAGCACGTGACCGTCGATGTCCAGCGCGGTGACCTTGCTGCCCGGACCGATCTCGGCTCGAGGCATCTCGAACGGCACGATCACCGTCGGGTGCTCGGGGTCGTGGCGATAGTCCACGAGGGTGACCGCCTGCCCGGGGCAGATGGTCACGCACTTCTCGCAGCCCACGCAGGGGCGGCCGAGCGCGTCGCCGACGAACCGCGGGAGGTGCCGGATGTCCTCGGGATCGATCACCAGCCCGCCTTGCTTGCAGACCGAGGCGCAGGGGTCGCAGGGGATCTCCTGGACGCAGTGGATCACCGGGACCACGCCGGCTTCCGGCGCGCCCTGCTCGCTGCCGCGTGGACCCGGGCGCGACCCGTGCACGATCAGCGAGCGCCGCCAGGCCTCCGGAACGTCTTCGGAGAGCAGGCCGACGGCGCGCGCCGCTTCGAGCGCGGCGATGCGGCCCGAAAACAGCGCCGCCGAAGCCTCCGCGACCTGGGCGGCGTCGCCGGCGGCGAAGACGCTGAAGCCGAGCTCGGAGGCCTTGCGAAACAGCTCGTTCTCCGGCTCCAGGCCCACCGCCAGGAGCACCGCGTCGCAGGCGATGGAGCGCTCCGTCCCGGGCAGCGGGTGACCGGCCTCGTCCACGCGAGCGACGCTCGCGCCCTCGACCGAGTCGCGGCCGTGCGCCGCGAGCAGCGTGTGCGAGGTGAGCACCTCCACGCCCAGCCGCGCGAGCTTGTCGTGGTGCACGGCGTAGCCACCGCACTCGGGCAGCGCCTCGATCAGCGCGGCCACGCGCACACCCGCTTGAAGCGCCTGGTACGCCACGATGAGCCCCACGTTGCCGCCGCCCACCACCAGCACCCGCTCGGCGGGCAGCACCCGGTCGCGGTTCATCAACGTCTGGAACGCCCCCGCTCCCATCACACCCGGCAGCGTGTTGCCCGGGAACGACAGCGAGCGCTCGCGAGCCCCGGTGGCGACCACGAGCGCGCGTGGTCGCACCAACACGTAGCTCCCGCGCTCGCCGCCGTGCAAGACGCCGACCACGCCGTCGCTGAACGCGCCGACCGCGGGGCTCTCGGTCCAGACGCGGACCGTCGGCTGCTCGCGCACCTCGCGCTCGAGCCGCGCGGCGATGTCGAAACCCCGAGTCCCGGCGTGCACTGCGTTGAACGAGCCGAAGAAGCGGTGCGTCTGAAGCACCAGCTTGCCGCCCAGGATGGGCTTGTCGTCGATCAACAGCGCGTCGATGCCCCGCTCGCCGAGCTCCTTCGCCGCGGAGAGCCCGGCGGGTCCGCCGCCCACGATCAAGACGTCGACGGCCAGCTCTTCCAGCGCGTGCGCTGACGTGGCCCCCGAGTCCTTCGGTAGCTCGGGCAAGCCGTCGGCCGGCTCGACCCGCATGCCTTCCCGCGCACGGGTCACGCAGGCCTTCTCGGGCCTTCCGTCCACCAGCACCAGACACTGCGCGCACTGCCCATTCGCGCAGAACAGGCTCTGCGCCGCGCCGTCCTTCGGGTGGTGCCCGAGCACGCGCTCGCCCGCCGCCCAGAGCGCCGACGACAGGGGCTCGCCGTCATGCGCGGGCAGGCTCCTGCCGCGCCATGAGATGGAAATCTCCGTCGCCGCCAGCGCAGGCAAGACCGGGTGGTCAGTCAGCCGCGGCATCTTCGGCGCCTCGGTCCAGGACCTCTCGGACGCGGGTCACGAGCTCAGTGGCAGTGAACGGCTTCTCGAGCAGCTCCACCGGGCCATCGCCGTCCCCCGGCGGCAGCGCCTCGTCGCGCGTGTAGCCGGACATGAACAGCACGGGCACGCCGATCCCTTCGGCGCGCAGCGCTCGGACCAGCTCGGGTCCGTTCATGCGGGGCATGACCACGTCGGTCACCAGGAGGTCGACGTCGCCGCGCCGCGCCAAACAGCGCTCGAGCGCCTGGGCTCCGTCGCTGGCCAGCTCGACCCGGTAGCCCCGCGCGGTGAGCGCGCGCACCACGACCTTCGCGACGGTCTCGTCGTCTTCGGCCACCAGGATGCGCTCGTCGCCGCCGCGCACCGGACGCGGCACCGCGGGGGGTTCGGGCGTCGCCGGCACGCCCTGCCGCAGCGGCAGGTAGACCTTCACCGTCGAGCCGTGGCCCACGCTGCTGTCGATGCGCAGCCCGCCGCCGCTCTGCTTGGCGATGCCATACACGGTGGACAGCCCGAGCCCGGTGCCGCGTCCCACGTCCTTGGTGGTGAAGAAGGGATCGATGGCGTGAGCCAGCACTTCGTCGCTCATGCCGTGCCCGGTGTCCGTGACGGAGAGCAGGGCGTACCGTCCCGGGTCGAGCTGCTCGACGGCGCCGATGCTGTCCTTCGCGATGCTCACCGGCTTGAGGCCGACGGTGATGGTGCCCCCGTTGGGCATGGCGTCCCGAGCGTTGGTCACCAGGTTGACGACGACTTGCTCGATGTGGCCGCGGGAGCTGCCCGTGAGCAACGGCTCGGGGTGGGACTCGATCACGAGGCGCACGTTCTCGCCGATCAGGCGCTCCAGCATGCGGTGCACGTCCCGGAGCACGGGGACCAGGTCGATGAGCTCGGCCGGGCTGTCTTGGGGCCGGCTGAAGAGCAGGAGCTGGCGGACCAGCGCGGCGCCGCGCCGGCCGGCCTTCACCATTTCTTCGACGAACACCACGAGCTCGGGCCGGTCCTGGAGCTTCCGCTGCAACAGCTCTCCGTTGCCCATGATGGCCACGAGCAGGTTGTTGAAGTCGTGCGCGATGCCGCCGGTGAGCTGGCCGATGATCTCCATCTTCTGGGAGTGCCGGAGCTGCTCCTCCAGGCGCTTGCGGTCGGTGATGTCGCGCCACACCACGTGCAGGATCCGCTTGTCGTCGCGCTGCACGGCGGTCAGGAGGACCTCGACCGGGAACACCTCGCCGTCGAAGCGGACGTGATCCCACTCGAAGCGATGGCTCCCGCGCTCGAAGGCGGTGGCCATCATCTCGTTGGCCTTCTCGAAGGAGCTCCTGCCGTCCGGCTGCCTCGGAGGGGACAGCTCCGAAGGGTGGGTGCGGAGCAGGTCCTCCTTGTTCTGGTAGCGCAGCATCGCGACCGTCGCGGCGTTGCAGTCCACGAAGCGGTTGTCCTCGATGATGAGGATGGCGTCCGCCGAGCGCTCGAAGAGCTCGCGATAGGGGTCCGGGCCTGAGTCCTTCACGGCGTGTCCACCGCCCAGGCGCCAGCTTCCCCCAGGCGCCGACCCCTGACAACGCGTCGCGCAGAAACTTCCGCCCGGACTTCCACGCGCGCGCCACCAGAGCAGGGAAGTCGATGAAAGCGGCCACAATCGCCTTGGTTTCCCTCGCCTGCAGCGCCTGTGCCGCCGGTGCCGGCGGGGGCTCGAGCCCAAGCTCGGATGCAGGTGCCTGGCCGACGCCAGGCCTCGGCGGCGCCGATGGCGGTGCGGCGGGAGGAGCCGCTGGTGGCGCGCCCGGGGGAGCCGGTGGCGGCGCGGCGGGCACGCCGGGCTCGGCGGGCGCCAGCGGCGTGCTCTCGATCGAGGTCGTCGCCGGCAACCACCAGATGGTGCCGGAGATGTACCCCGCGGGTGAGCCGATGCTGGTCGAGGTGCGCGCCGGTGGAGTGCCCGCGCCCAACGTCGCGCTTTCCTGGAAGGTCAGCGAGGGCTGGGGGAACCTCGGCAAGCTCGAGACCATCACCGACGCGAGCGGGCGCAGCGAGAACAACTTCGTCGGCAATTACGTGCCGCCGAACGTGTCGTTCACGCGGCAAAAGATCACGGTCGCGACCGGCGCGACCAGCGCCGAGCTCCGCATGACCACCTGCGACACGGGCACGGGACCTCCGACCATGCCGCTGGCGGTGCTCGAGGCGCCGGAGCAGAAGCACGCCGGCAGCGCCAAGGCGGGCACGATCTTGCCGGGAGCGGTGAAGGTGCGCGTGGTCAATCAGGCCGGTCCCTACGTGGGCAGCGCGCTCCCCGAAATCGGCGTCTGGCTGGACGGTCCGGCTGGCATCCAGTGCAAGGGCGGAGTCGTGTTGACCGACGACAAGGGTCTGGCGAGCTGCGACCTCGAGGTCGGTGCCCAGCCGGGATCACACACTTTCAGCGTGAAGATCGGCGGCGCGGTGAAGTTCGACGGCGTCCAGCTCGACGTCGTGCCCTAGTCTCCTCGCCCCGGCGATGTCAGAATTTCCCGCCCGTTCACCCCGCGGGCCGTCACCAGAGTGGGGAGAGCGCACCATGAAGACCTTGCACAAGCTCGGGATGCTGGTTCCAACCCTGATCGCGGCGGCCTGGGGCTGCTCCGCGACGGACGACGTCGTCGCCACCGGCGATCCGAACGCGGACAGCGGCGTGGGCGGCGCGGCGGGCAGCGGCGGCGCCACGGGCGGCACCGGCAATGCCGGCGGCAGCGACGCGGGCATCGACGTGAACGTCACGGACGCCCCGGTGACCGAGACCTGCGAGGCCGCCGCGCAGGCCGGCAGCACCTACGGCTGCGAGTACTTCGCGCTCCAGGTGGACACCATCAACGATCCCACCGGCGGCTACGGCCTGCCCGGCGCCTGCTACGCCGTGTTCGTCGCGAACCGCGGCCTCGGCCCCGTGAAGATCGACGTCGATCGCGCCGGCCAGCAGTTCACCAACACCGACTTCATCCGCATCCCGAAGGGCCAAGGCAAGGACATCACCTACGCGCCCTACGACGCGGCGAACGGTCTGCCTCCGAACGAGGTCGCCATTCTGTTCCTGTCCGAGGGCAACCCGCCCAAGAACATGAACTGCCCCGTCCCGACCGCGCTCAAGGCCGACACGGCGGTGCACGGCAGCGGGCTCGGCAAGGCCTTCCACATCAAGACCAGCGCGCCGGTCTCGGCCTACCAGATCTTCCCCTACGGCGGCGGCGCCGTGGCCGCGACCAGCGCCGCGCTGCTCCTGCCCACCAGCGCCTGGGACGGCAACTACGTCGCCATCAACGCCTACAAGCAGAGCGCGGTGCACCCGAAGTACGCGATGCCGTCCCTCGACATCGTCGCCCAGGAGGACGACACCACGGTGAAGATCAAGCCCGTGGCCGCCATCGAGCCGGGCGTGAACGTGAGCGCCACCGCCGCCGGGCAGGTCGCCGAGTACAAGCTCCAGCGCGGCGAATACGTGCAGTTCACCCAGGGCGCCGAGCTCACCGGCAGCGCCATCCAGGCCGACAAGCCCATCGGTGTGTTCGGCGGCGCCACCTGCATCAACGTGCCCGCGGACAAGGAGGCCTGCGACACCGCGCAGCAGCAGCTCCTGCCCGTGAAGCAGCTCGGCAGCGAATACGTCGCCGTGCGCCACAAGCCGCGCCGCCAGGGCTTCGATCCGGTGGACGAGGTCGTCCCCTGGCGCATCGTCGGCGCGGTGGACGGCACCACGCTGAGCTACACCCCCGCCGCCCCCGCCGGCGCGCCCACCACCTTGAAGCAAGGCGAGGTCGTCGAGTTCTGGAGCAAGGAGGCCTTCACGGTGAAGAGCCAGGACTCGAGCCACCCGTTCTACGTCGGCGCCTACATGACCGGCGGCAACGACTTCCTGGGCGAAGGCGATCCGGAGTGGGTCAACGTCGTCCCGGTCGGGCAGTATCTCGACTCTTACGTGTTCTTCACCGACCCGACCTACCCCGAGACCTCCCTGGTGGTCGTGCGCCAGAAGGATCAGTCCGGCGCGTTCCAGGACGTGGAGCTCGAGTGCCTGGGCACGCTCGGCGACTGGAAGCCCCTGGGCGACTACGAGTACACGCACACGACGCTGGTCACCGGCGCCTTCCAGGGCCAGGGCAACTGCTCGAACGGCCGCCAGTCGATGCAGAGCAAGGCGCCCTTCACCGCCACCGTCTGGGGCTGGGGCTCGGTGACCTTCGGCCCGAGCGACGTGTACACCGCGTACGTGTCGTACGCGTACCCAGCGGGGATGGGGACGAAGCTGATCAATACGGTCGAGATCCCGGTGGTGAAGTAGGTGCCCCCACTCGCGGCGCTGCGCGCCGCGGTCTCCCCCTTACGCGGCAGCGCGCGCCGGCTCACGTCTTGCCAAGACCACCGGCGCCCTGCCGATGGCGCGCGCTGCGCGCGTGGGGGAGACGCGTCGCTCCGAGACTGGCGCATCACTGTGACTCGAGGGCAGGCGACGCTCCGAGCTCGTGTCCGCTCGCTTCGATGACGGCGTCGTGAGCTTCCGCGCCGCTGGCTCCTGCCGGCACCGCGGCCGGGCTCTGCCCAGGTGGCGCACGAGTCGCGCCAGCCGCTGTGGCTTCACGCCGCGTTTTCCCGAGGTCGCCGCGCCGAGGCGCATCGCGAGGACCGAGGCGGCTGTCACGCCTCCTGCGCCGTGGGTGGGCAAAGCCCGGCCGCGGTGCCGGACAGGAGGCGCCATGTCTTGGAAGACCACTCACTCGCAAGTCATCGAAGCTCGGGCGCGCGCCATGCGCTTTGCGCAGACGCCCACGGAGGAGGCGCTGTGGCGGGAGCTGCGTGGCGGGAAGCTGGGCGCGGTCGTCCGACGTCAGTACGTCGTCGGCCGGTACATCGCGGACTTCGCCGTGCCCTCCGTGCGCGTCGTGATTGAGGTCGATGGCGCGTACCACGCCAGCCGGCGTGCGGCCGATGCGCGCCGGGACCGGGAGCTTGGTCGCCGCGGGTGGCGGGTGTTGCGGCTGCCGGCGGAGCTCGTTGCCCGGGACCTCGGGGAAGCGGTCGCGCGCGTGCGCGCGGTGCTCGGCAGCGATGGGTGACGGTGGCACCCCGCCGGGTGTCACGAAGCGCGTCGATCGCCACCTGAGTTCGCCACTTCGCCACCTTGTGAGCGAGCGAAACAGCGGGGTTTTGGGTTCACCTGGCTGGCACGCCGCTCGCTGAGGCGGCAGTGGCGTGGGCCACCCTGCACATGCGCTCGCACAGCCCGAGCGCTCGCGCTTCCGCCACCGGCCGGAGAGGACCGTGCTCTACCAGACGGTGGCGGAGCACTGGCCGGCGTTCCTCGAGCGCGCGGAGGAGCACGGCGGACTGCCGCGCTTCGTGGTGAAGGAGTTCGAGGAGTACCTTCGCTGCGGGCGTCTCGAGCACGGGTGTCTGCATCTGGTCTGTCGCGAGTGCGGCTACTCCGAGCTCGTCGCCTTCTCCTGCAAACAGCGCGGATTCTGCCCCTCCTGCCTCGGTCGGCGGATGGCGGACACCGCCGTCCACTTGGAGCAGAGCGTCCTGCCGCGCGTGCCCATTCGCCATTGGATCTGCTCACTGCCCTGGGGACTGCGAGCCTTGCTCGGCTACGACCGGAAGCTCTGCGCCGAGGTGGTGAGCGCGTTCATGGCAGAGGTGGACCGCTCACTGCGCTGGCGAGCGAAGCGCCAGCTCGGGCTAGCGAGCGTCGCAGACGCGCACACGGGCGGCGTGGCCGCGGTGCAGAGGACGGACAGCGCGCTGCGCCTGAACGTCCACTTCCACTCGCTGGTGCTCGACGGCGTTTACGTTCACGAGAACGACGACCCGCGCTCGCCGCTCGAGTTTCGCGAGCTCGACACGCCCACGCGAACCGACATCGCCGAGGTGGCCGCGCGCACCGCCGCTCGCGTCGAGAAGCTCCTCCGAGCGCACGGCAAGAGCCTCGACCCCGAGCTCGTCGAGGACACGCCACCAGAGCTCGCCCTCGACGAGCCTGGCCTGGCCGCCTGCTACGCCGCCGCCGCGCAGGGCCTCTCCGTGAGCGGCGACCGCGCTGGCCAGCCGCCGCTTCGCCTCATCGCCTCGCCCGACCCACCCGCGCGCCCCCGCGCCGTCGATGCGACCGACCAGCCCATCGCAGAGGTGCGCGGTATCAACATCCACGCCGTGCAGGTCGTGGACGGGCGGGACCGCCGTCGCGTGGAGCGGCTCTGCAAGTACATCACGCGCCCCCCCGTCGCGCAGGACCGCCTCGAGCGCCGCGCGGACGGCAAGCTCGAGCTGACGTTCAAGAAGGTGTGGCGCGACGGCACGCGAGCGCTCGTGTTCGAGCCAGCTGACCTCATCCCGCGGCTCGTCGCTGCTGTGCCCCCGCCGCGATTCCACTTGCTCCGGTACTTCGGCGTACTCTCGAGCCACTCCTCGCGCCGGCGTCTCGTCGTGCCCACGCCCGCGCTCGACGACGCGACCGCGAACAAGCCCCCGCCTGCTCGCGGCGATCAGCTCGAGCTGATCGGCGACACGGACGACGCGCCCGCACCCCGAAAGCGGTGGGCCTGGCTCCTCGCTCACGTCTTCGCCGCCGACGTGGAGACCTGCCCGCGCTGCTCGGGGCCCATGCGCTGGGCCGAGGTCGCCAACACCCGCGCCCAGATCACCCGCCTGCTCGCGGAGCATGGCCTCGGCCCGAGGGCCCCGCCTGCGACCCGTGTCGGCGTTAGCGTGCCCGAGCAGTTGATGTTGGGGTTCGGGAAGGAGTGAGACGTCGGTGAGCGCCTCGCCGAAGGCGGAGCTGTGCCCTGCGCAGCCGGCGACGCGGAGAATCTCTGCCGAGCTGCGTCGGACGCCCGCCGCGCGAGGGTTCGCGGGCAGCACTCGACCCGAGCTCCGCCGCCGCGTATCTTGGACTCGGTGGGTTTTGACAGATGGAAACTCCTACGCGCGCGAGAAAGCGAGCTTCTATTCCGCCATCCAGGGGATCTCCGCAGGCGGGCAGACGAGCATCGGCGATGCTTTGTATGAATCGCAGTCGATCCTGGCCAAGGCCTTCGATCATGACGACGCCTGGAAGTTGTTCGATCGGCAGACCATCGTACTGCTCTCGGACGGAATGAACTCGGCTGCTGCGCAGCCGGTGGACTACTACGGGGCCGCACTCGGCGGAGTTCCGACGAAGGACGACGATGGTCCTTGGTTCGCGCTGAGTCCGCTACATCGCCCGACGCGTTTGGGCCACAAGCTCCCTACGCCGGTGATCTCCGGAATCGCGATAGGCCAAGATGCCGACCTAACCGAGCTCGATCATCTCGCGCACCTCACCGGCGGGACCGTGCTGTACGCTCCGGCGGCGCCGCTCTTCTCTGCTCTCGTGGTCGATCAGGCAGATGCTCAGTTCCATGCGTACGCGGTTGGGGCGGGCTACGACCGCGTGCAGAGCGCCCGAGTGCCGCCCGGGGGTTCCCCAATTCAAGTCTCGGTCGAGCCAGGTGTGGTTGAGCTCAGAGTGAACCTCGTAAGCGGGGAGGAAAACGCTGCGCTGGCGGTGTTGACATCGCCCAACGGTGCAACCGTGGCGCCGACAGACGTCGCGCCCCAGGGCCAGTCGACAAGCTTCCGAGTGTTCGGCCCTGACCCCGGCACCTGGACGGTCCAGAGCGTCCCTGGCGGAGACCCCGCCGTAACGTCAACCTTCGTCGAGTCGGTCGTGCGCAGTCCGGTGCAGCTGTTTGCCACATTTGGGCCTCAGGATCGCCTGCCTCTTTCGGAGGGCGGCACGCCCGATCCGGACGAACTCGACGCTTGGGTCGGCTCGGACTTGTTCTTGCGGGCTGCGGTGTTTGAGGAAACGGCCGTCCGGGCATGCACGGTTCGCGCGACACTGCAGCGACCCGACGGCTCGAGCGCGGAGCTCGTGCTTCGCGATGACGGTACGCACGGGGACGAATCCACGAACGATGGGGTCTTCGGGGTTCGATACGCCCAGACCGCCCAGCCTGGTCTCTACACCGCAAAGCTTCGCGCGCGGTGCACGCTCGGCTCCGGCTTCGAGGTGTCCAGGGAGAAGTTGCTGGGCGTAACCCTAAACCGGCTCCCCGACTTGGATGCCGATGGACTGCCAGACCGATGGCAGGCGCGCCACGCGGTCTCGGATCCGAGCGCGGACACAGACGCGGACGGCTTATCGAACGCGTTGGAGCTCGAGCACGGCACCGACCCAAACCTGAGCGACACCGATGGCGGGGGCGAAGCCGATGGGTCCGAAGTCGCGGCCGGCCGCGACCCGCGCGAGGCGGTCGACGACGGTACCGACGCGCCGGAGCTGATTCCCGTTCCGGGGAACGGCGTAGTGTACCTGCCGAGCGCGATGACCACGGACGGACACGTCCTGGTTGTCGAACGCGGCGCGTCGCTCAACGGACCGTTCGATCGAATCCCGCCTGATTCGAGATCTGGCAACTGGTACGCGGTCGACGGAACCGTCCTCAACGACGAGACCTACTGTTACCGCATGCGCGCCGAGCTGGGGGCGATCCGGAGCGGTTGGTCGGCTCCGGCATGCACGCGTCCGCGGCTCGATCCAGTCCCGCCGACCGTGCAGGTGAGCGTCGCACCACGGCTGACGCACACCCGCGACGTCACCGTGGAGGTTCGCCTCACCGATCCAGCATCTCTGAGCGATGGCATCGTTGTACCAGTTGATCTGGGAGCGTTCACCAGCGGCGTCGAGGCCATGCGCGTTTGGTTCGATCCGGACTCGCGGGATGCTGTGCAGTGGCGACCGCCAGCCGAGCAACTCCAACTCAGACTTCCCGATCAGCCTTTCACAGTGATCAGGATCCAGTCTCGAGACTACGCGGGCAACCTGAGCGAGCCCGTCAGCGTGTGGATCGCCCGTCCTCTTGCTAGCGCGCTCGACCGGGCCATTGCCAGCGAAGAGCGCGCAGAGGACGCAATCGAGGCCAGCGACCTCGACGGCGCGCGCTCTCACGTTCTGGCTTCGCTACCTGAGATCTCGGCAGCGCTCGCGGCGAGCGTGAAGCGCCTGGCCGAACCAGGCTGCGACAAGGAAGTCGAGACGAGCATTCTCACGCGCCTCGCCAAGATTCACGGTCTGAAGGTGGCTGCCATCGCCCTGCTGAAGCCGCAGACAATTCATCTGGCCCGCGTGACGCTTGAGACTGCACTGAAGCTCGAGCTCGAAGTCGCCGGGCTAGCGGACGAAAAGGAGATCCGCCCTTGAGGGCGGCGCTGGGAGTGCTTGTCTTCGCAGTCGCCTGCGGTCCCGAAGACGAGCAACACGGAAACGGCAGCGGAACAGGCGGGGCTGGCAGTCAGGGTGGAGCCGCGGGATGCGTGGATGTGGCCTTTCGCACAAGCGATTTCGCCGACGCGAAGAAGTGGCTGCCCAAAGGAGACGTCGTTCGCGGAGGGCTGTGGGCCACGGCCACCGCGATGAGCTTCGCTTGGATTGCCTACCGGTTTTACCCTGAAGGCACCCCAGGTCAGTTCCTGGACGACACTGTGCCATGGCTCGCGCTTCACACGCTGAACCCCGAAAATGGCGCGGTCGTCTCGCAGCGAGTCGAGGCACTCATGCCGGAGGGCAGCCTTTCGACAAATTCGGTTATCACGTCCTTCGCGGGGCGAAAGGACGGTACTTTCGCTGTCGGCTTTGACTACGTTGAAGGCACTGAGCATCCTCAACGCGTCGCGCTCGGCAACATCGACTCTCCGGGGCTGAGCAAGTACCTTGTCCCTAGCGCCTCGGGCTCGGTAGCGGCCCAAACGTTTGCGGCTTGGGACGGCGAGTCGTTTGCGCTCCACGGCTACGGCACGCCGCCACAGTTCAGCTTGAAGTTGGCACGAGTGAACGACGCCGGTGAAGTGGTGCTGCCGTTTACCCAGTATGGCATCGCGTCGAATGTGCCGCCGCCAGTCTTCTCTCATCGAACCTCGACGAACCCGGAGAGCGGGCGGTCCTACTCCGCCGACGCAAGCGGGAGCGCGTTCCTTTCAGGCCATCTGCGCGACGGGACACCGCTACCTAAGACAGGTGGCGGCAATAAGGTCGTCAAGGCCAGCGGGCAGAGCACGGAGGTTGCCAATATGGCCGTGGTGTCTGCAGACTCCGATGGCGCGTGGCTGATGTGGCAGCAGAACATCGATGCCGCAGGGACATTGGGTCTCGTCGTTCAGCGCGTCGACCTGAACGGCGACGCCACCGGCGACGCCGGCATCATTCCCATCTTTCCTGTCGACGCCGAGGACGGCATCTGGCGTTGGGCCATTCTCTCGCACGGCGCATCGGCGACGATCATCGCAGCGTCGGATCGCTCCTTCTACCGGTTCGAGTACGACGGCAAGAAGGTGTCCTCGCCCGTGCTCTTCGTCGGTCCGGGCGAGCCCTACTCATTCGATCCCCGAGATATCGAGGTGATCCAGGCGCATGGGGACCTTTGGGTCAGCTATCTGAGCGGCTTCGACCTGCGTCTGCTCAAGGTCAAGAGTGGATGCCACTACCCCGCCAAACACGCCGGTCCGGAGCCATGAAGCAACGCTGCCTACGACATGGAAGGCGGCTCTTGTCCCAAAAGCAGACTACTGGGCCGAGGGGGGCTCGGAGGGCAGCTCCGACGAGTTCGAGAGCTGCTCGACGAGCCCACCATTCTGGGACGCCAACGCCCTGCCGACGGTGGAGCGTGGGACCTTGAGCGCCATAGCGATCTCTCGGACGCTGCGGCCGTCTGCTTGCATCGCGGCAGCTCGGGCTACCTCGTCTCGTGCCATGCGCCTCGGGCGGCCCCAGCGCCCGCCAGCGGCCTCCACGCGCTCCCTCGCAGCGGCGATGCGCTCGTTGATCGCGATGCGCTCCATCTTCGCCGCCCAGGCCATGACGGCCAACACGACCTCGGCGGCCGGGCCGTTCAGGTCGAAGCCATCGGCGACGCTCACGAGGTCCACGCCGTGGCCCCGCAGCTCCTCGATCAGCTCAAAAGTGTCCCGAATCCCTGAGCGGGTCAGGCGGTCGAGCCGGAACACGTAGAGCCGGCGCAGGTGGCCGGCACGCGCGTCAGCGCGAAGGCGCTGGAGCTCGGCGCGGGCCATGGTCTTGCCGGACAGCTTCTCCGCGTACCACGTGATGACGGCGTCGCCCCGAGCGGAGGCGGCCCGCTCGATGGCGGCGCGCTGGGTCGCGTGGTCCTGGCTCTTGGAGCTGACCCGAAGGTAGGCGGCGGACTCGGGCATTTTCGGCTGGGATTCGGCTCTTTCGTCCCCTGGGCGAGTGTCGATCTACTCGTCCTCGTCGTCCTCGTCCTCGTCGGGGTCGTCGTCGTCGTCACCGAGGTCGTCTTCATCGTCGTCGTCCCCGTCGTCCCCGTCGTCGTCGTCGTCCTCGTCGTCCTCGTCGTCGTCGTCGTCCTCGTCGTCCTCGTCGTCCTCGTCGTCTTCGAGGTCCTCGTCGTCGACCTCCTCGTCGTCGAAGTTGTCGACGAACTCGCTCGGCTCCACCAGCTTGTAGATGTCGCTGTAGCTGTACTCTCGCTCACCCATGGTCTGCACCTCTGCAGGCTTGCATCTAACCACTCGGACGTGGGGGTCAACGTGCGCGGGACAAGCATCGAGCTCACGCACGCGCTCGTGATCATCGGTCGACGGGTTCGACTACCTCGAGCGGGTCCGCTTCGGCAGCGGCGACACCATGCGCCGTCAGCTCGAAGACGAGTTCACCGAACGCATTTCGCCCCAATTTCTTCGCCAGTCCAGCACGCTCGAGTTGCGCGAGCATCGCGCCCGCGCCGGTGCGCTTTCGTCCGGTGCTCGAATCGAGCACCTGCTCGGTGAAGCACGGCAACGTGAATGTTTTTCCGCACGAGATCGCGGCTCTGCACCACCGATGTTCGCTCGCGGACGGTGTGTCGTGCATGGTCATCGTCGACCTCGCGGATCACCGCTCGGACCGCGGGACAGGATCGCGATAGGCATTGAACACGGCCTCTCTAGCAGCACAGCAGGGGCGGCGTTCGCTGCTGCACGAGCGGATTTTGAGCGGGATTTTCGCGCGATCCGCGCGTGCGCCGAGCGGGGCGCGGGCGGGGTCTGCGACGGGTTACCTGTCGCTATCATGTCGACAAGCGTAGCAACGGGAGAACACCTCTGCTTCGAGAAACGGCCGTCCCTCCAAGAAAGTCATCCAGATGCGCTGCGCGTCCATTGGTGTCGCATCTTTGGTACCTTCTTGCGATGCCGCGCAGGAAAGCGCACGAGACGCTGATCGAGAGGGTCCATGAGCTGGTGGTGGAGGGTGAAGCATCATTCGCCGACGCCGAAAGCCTCAGAAGAGAAACCCTTGCTGTCTGTGGCGAAAAGGTGACGCGCTCACTCGGCCTTCCAAACGGGGAACGCTACCTGGCCATGCGAATGCGCGAGCACTCCGATCCCCATCGAATCGAGAACACTCGCGAGCTGGTTGAGGCTCGGAATCCCGTCGCTTTGCCTATCATCCTGAGCATGCTCAAAGCAGCACTGCATGCTCCGGACGAGCCGAAATTCCGCCAGGCTGCCCTTGAGTTTCTGAGCTTGGCGATCCGGCGGAGCGGTGCCAACCGGCAGTGGACGACGGCGCGCCTACGCTTCGAGCTCATCGAACCTCGATTCGGCGTTCAAGATTGGTACGAGGTCGAGAAGACCCACGGCCAGGTGAACATCAGGCACCGCGGCGTTCGCGGTCCGACCGAGAAGGCCCGCGCCGACACGAAGAAGCTCGTGCACTTGATCTGCGAGCGCGGGGTGCTCTGCACCTACCGTGGGTGCGAGGGAGCACGACAGGGCCGGTGTCCACAGAGCGACCGGGGATGCACCCGCGAGGCCTCGGACGAGGTCGTCGCGGCGATCAGCCTGCTCCTTGCCCCGGCGGACCGCTTCGCTCAGGCGATCAAGAGGGGCAAGATGACCGTCTCGGCCGTGATCGCTGCGGAGGAGCAGGCGATCAAGAAGGTCCGCTCCAGGAAGGGGATCTCGCGAGCCAGGAAGGTCAAGAAGCGGGCGGACTGAGCGGAGACGCCCCGGGGACAAAATAAAATTGCTCCGTCCCCTTACGCGAGCGGGGGCCGACGCCCGACCTTGCGGCGCATGCGCGACACCAAGAGGCTCCCTCTATCACCCCAGGAAATCCGGCAGGCAAGCGTCATCGCGGTCTGCGACCCCTGAGCGAGCGAAACAGCGGGGTTTTGGGTTCACCTGGCTGGCACGCCGCTCGCTGAGGCGGCAGTGGCGTGGGCCACCCTGCACATGCGCTCGCACAGCCCGAGCGCTCGCGCTTCCGCCACCGGCCGGAGAGGACCGTGCTCTACCAGACGGTGGCGGAGCACTGGCCGGCGTTCCTCGAGCGCGCGGAGGAGCACGGCGGACTGCCGCGCTTCGTGGTGAAGGAGTTCGAGGAGTACCTTCGCTGCGGGCGTCTCGAGCACGGGTGTCTGCATCTGGTCTGTCGCGAGTGCGGCTACTCCGAGCTCGTCGCCTTCTCCTGCAAACAGCGCGGATTCTGCCCCTCCTGCCTCGGTCGGCGGATGGCGGACACCGCCGTCCACTTGGAGCAGAGCGTCCTGCCGCGCGTGCCCATTCGCCATTGGATCTGCTCACTGCCCTGGGGACTGCGAGCCTTGCTCGGCTACGACCGGAAGCTCTGCGCCGAGGTGGTGAGCGCGTTCATGGCAGAGGTGGACCGCTCACTGCGCTGGCGAGCGAAGCGCCAGCTCGGGCTAGCGAGCGTCGCAGACGCGCACACGGGCGGCGTGGCCGCGGTGCAGAGGACGGACAGCGCGCTGCGCCTGAACGTCCACTTCCACTCGCTGGTGCTCGACGGCGTTTACGTTCACGAGAACGACGACCCGCGCTCGCCGCTCGAGTTTCGCGAGCTCGACACGCCCACGCGAACCGACATCGCCGAGGTGGCCGCGCGCACCGCCGCTCGCGTCGAGAAGCTCCTCCGAGCGCACGGCAAGAGCCTCGACCCCGAGCTCGTCGAGGACACGCCACCAGAGCTCGCCCTCGACGAGCCTGGCCTGGCCGCCTGCTACGCCGCCGCCGCGCAGGGCCTCTCCGTGAGCGGCGACCGCGCTGGCCAGCCGCCGCTTCGCCTCATCGCCTCGCCCGACCCACCCGCGCGCCCCCGCGCCGTCGATGCGACCGACCAGCCCATCGCAGAGGTGCGCGGTATCAACATCCACGCCGTGCAGGTCGTGGACGGGCGGGACCGCCGTCGCGTGGAGCGGCTCTGCAAGTACATCACGCGCCCCCCCGTCGCGCAGGACCGCCTCGAGCGCCGCGCGGACGGCAAGCTCGAGCTGACGTTCAAGAAGGTGTGGCGCGACGGCACGCGAGCGCTCGTGTTCGAGCCAGCTGACCTCATCCCGCGGCTCGTCGCTGCTGTGCCCCCGCCGCGATTCCACTTGCTCCGGTACTTCGGCGTACTCTCGAGCCACTCCTCGCGCCGGCGTCTCGTCGTGCCCACGCCCGCGCTCGACGACGCGACCGCGAACAAGCCCCCGCCTGCTCGCGGCGATCAGCTCGAGCTGATCGGCGACACGGACGACGCGCCCGCACCCCGAAAGCGGTGGGCCTGGCTCCTCGCTCACGTCTTCGCCGCCGACGTGGAGACCTGCCCGCGCTGCTCGGGGCCCATGCGCTGGGCCGAGGTCGCCAACACCCGCGCCCAGATCACCCGCCTGCTCGCGGAGCATGGCCTCGGCCCGAGGGCCCCGCCTGCGACCCGTGTCGGCGTTAGCGTGCCCGAGCAGTTGATGTTGGGGTTCGGGAAGGAGTGAGACGTCGGTGAGCGCCTCGCCGAAGGCGGAGCTGTGCCCTGCGCAGCCGGCGACGCGGAGAATCTCTGCCGAGCTGCGTCGGACGCCCGCCGCGCGAGGGTTCGCGGGCAGCACTCGACCCGAGCTCCGCCGCCGCGTATCTTGGACTCGGTGGGTTTTGACAGATGGAAACTCCTACGCGCAGTGCTCCGATGAGTTGTTGGAATCTTGCGCTCCGCAACCGCTGCGGGACGTCCTCCCCGAGTTGTCGCAAAACCCTCGCGATCATGCGCGGGCGCGACCACTCTTCAGAATCGACGCGAAGGGCCTCGGCAACTGGCACCTCTTCGTCATCGTCGCCGAGGGCTGCGTCCTCCTCACCCTCATCATCGCCCCCGTCATCGCTGTCGTCATCGCTGTCGTCATCGCTGTCGTCATCGCTGTCGTCATCGCTGTCGTCATCGTTCGCGAGGGACGCCGCGAAGGCAATCGCCGCGGATACCTCCTCATCAGTGACCTCGTCGTCGTCCTCGTCGTCGGCGACGGGCGCGAATTCGCCTGGGATGCGAACCCGGCGGCCAGCAAATGCCCGAACGGCGAAGGCCTGGAGCTCGTCCAGGCGGTACTTTCCGGGGTTCGAAAGGTAGACCTCTTCGGAGCCTTGTTCGAACGTTACCTCGCGGAAGACATTGACGAGCTCCTGCCGCGTGAGGGACATGATTAAGGTCTCGACGTCCCCCCGATACGAGTGCGCCAACGACTTTCGCCGTTCGTCGTTCTCGCGCGTCGGAGTCAGGCCTCGTTCGCGCATGAGGCGAACGAGCGCGCCCCGGCCCAAGAGGTCCAAGATCTGTCGGGTTGAAACCGTCACGGCACCCCCTCACCGGACCGTTGCGCCTGCAACGGCCGTCTTGGTCCCTCCGCCGTGTTGCGTGAACCGCGGCCGGACGTGCAGCTTTTGGGGACGCAGCGAAAAGCGCTTGTCCGTCGCTCTCTGCGCCCAAATCAATGCCTCGCCGGGCGCCAACGCGGCCAAGTGGCCCTCGGAAACTCCCTCGAGCGCGACGATCGCGCTTTTCAGGTGCTTCAGCCACTGGGGTGACGTCATCCGATGGAGGATGAGAACGGAGGTGAGCTCGATCACAGCGCGGGGCACCGACAGCGGGTCCTGACTCGCGATCACAACGCTGGTGGCTTGGTGCCGCATCTCTCGGATCGTCTCGACCACCTGCCCGATCAGGTCCGATTCGGTAATGTACTTGTGCGCCTCGTCGAACACGACGAGCTTGTTGAACTCGTGCCCATCGAACTTCGTCGCCGCGAAGATCCTGAGCATTACGACGAAGAGGCCAAGCGCCTCATCCTTTTCGATCCACTCGTCGCGCAGGTCAACGATGACGGTGCGGCCGGGCCGCAGCAGCACACCGAGTCGCTTGCTGTCGTCAATGTACGGTTCTGCGAGGTTAATCCGATCATCGGCGAGCCGTTGCGCGGCAGGCGCGAGCTGAGCTGCGGCAACATCTTGACGGAATTTGTCTAGCGTCAGCGCATTCCGGTGACGCCGCATGATCGCGACGAGCTGCCGGATGTAGAGGGAGTCGTTGCCGTAGGCTCCGAGCAGGAACTTCCATGCCTCGGTGTCGAGCTCTGCAGAAGCGAACGTGATTGGCTCAACCGTCACCCCAGGGTACTCGCGACGCCTCTGCTCGACCTTGGCTGTTGGCACGAGCAGCACCACGTCCCGGAGTCCGGCTGGGCGGGCACCGTACTCGAGCAGAAGTCGATCGACTTCGCTCTGCTTTCGATTCGGTGCGACCGCCGACGCGTACTCGGGTTCGTAGGCGTCGCTCTTGTGGTAGTGAAAGATGACGGTCGCGAGCGGCGACGGCAGCACGTTGATGCCCGGCACCGAAACAGATGCCATCTCCGCAATCACCCCCAAAGTGTAGGACTTCCCGAAGCCCTGAACGCCGAACAAGCTGATCGTGTTGCAGCCATTCAGGTCCACCGCGACTTTGTGCGAACCGCTCGCGCCAATCACGCCATATTGTGGCGAAAACTCGGTGGCCCCGATGAGGATGTCGGCAATGCTCGCGGGTGCGGTCGCTGGTTCGACGGGGTGTGGGGTTGGTTCTGGCTGTGCAGCGGGCGCCGCGGGTGGAGCCTGAGCTGGGGGTGCCTCCGCCGACGGCAGGGTCCCGACCGAGCAGGGTGGGCCTGGCGACATAGGAGGTTGGGTGGGGCCGAGGGACACGGCGGAAGCAGCCGGAGCAGGCGGTGGCGGGGCTGCGCTCGGGGTCGAAATCTCCGGCGGGGCCTTCGGTTGGTACGCCGGTGCACGTTGGCTGTCGCGGATGGACGGCGCGGCCGTGCGCGGCGGCGCGGGGTAGGCAGCTTGCGCCACCCCGGTGACCAGTGCGTTGCGGAATAGCGTCAGTTCGTCATCGCGGAGGGCAGCAGCCTCGGCACTGCGGTCCACGGACGACGGTGGAGGTCGGTAGGACCCGCCCTGGCGCTCGCTGAGGCGGGAGTTGCGGTCGACCAGACGCCCCGCAGCATCCGCCAAAAGTTGCCGCGCTTTGTCCCCACCGAAACGATGGACTGTGAAGCCAGGCTCCTCCTCATCGACGTGGAGGCCGTGGCCCTTGTGCTCGAAGACGACGCCGAGGGAGCGAATGTCGAGCTCATACCCTTCGTCCAAGCGCTCGAGCATGCTGAGCGCTCGCTCGGTCTCCTCCGGCGACAGCAGCTCATAGCGCCTCGCGCGTCGAACATAGAAGGAAAGCGCACTGGCGAGCTCCTTGGAGCGCAGCGCTCCGTCGGCGCGGGGCTGTGGGTACAGGTCCTGCGCGAACAGCGTGCGGAGCTGCTCGGCCGTACTCTCTGTCTGGCGGCGCATCGAAGCGTACAGATCGCTCCGCGCACTTGGATTCAGCTCCTCACGAAGTTTCACCTCGACGATGTCGAAGCGCAGCATGTTCGGCTCCTGAAACCCGACCAGCAGCAGGTCCGCTCGTCGTTGCGCGGTACCGTCGTCGTCGAACCAGGATCGATGTGCATCGAGCGGTATTACAACACGCTGTTCGAGGAGCCCGACGCGTTCCAGCAACCACCTAGCAAGCAACAGTCCAACCACCTCCGCCGCCTGGTTACGTCCCCCCTCAAGCTTGAGGGCAAGCCGACCTGAGAGCGACCGGAGCGTCTCCAACACCAGCACCTCATCGCCCGGTTCGACTGGAAGTCCGTAACGGGTCATGATCGGGCGAACGAGGTTCTCGAGCTCGACGTGACTTCGCGTCGTGAGCAGGATGCGCTGCCGGTCTTCGTGAAGATACTCCGGCGCGAAGTCCAAGAGATACCCAGCTTCTCGTGCAGACGAGGGGCTGTCGAAGTAGTCGAGGCCGAGGTTTCGGTCGAGTGTGAGCACCCAATCTGAAACATCGTGAACCTGTTTCAGGAGGGCTTGCCCAGCCGGGTCCAGTTGAAGCGCAACGACTGGGGCAAGTGTCGCATCGACCGGGAGCCCCGTGGCGAGACTGGCCTGAACGCGCTGCGCACCCGCAACGGCCGACTGAAGCAACGCTTCCTGATCAGTCGCCCCCGGTCGCGCCAGCGGACAAAGGCCTTTCACCCAACCGAAATGGGACGGGGCCTGGTGTTCCACACGCGTCTCCGGCTCCTGCACCAGCCCACCGACGTAGGAACCGCGGCGGAGGTCGTCGACACGCCCGACTCGGCTGTGCACCACGAACTGCTCGAGCAGAATCGAAACGTGCGCCGGGAAGCGCTCGGGATTCTGGAGAAACTCACCCACCGGGCAACGAGCGAAGACCAACTTCGGCAAAAGATGATTGTTGGTTCCGAGTGTGAACTCGTCATCGCTGCCGACCTGCCGTTCAGGGTCAAGCAATCCCTCGAGACCGTCTCCCGTCGTGTCCACGAACTCCGCGGCCGCGAACAGCTGCACGGCGTATCGCAGCGACGGGGGGGTTGGACGAAGCTGACCTTTATCGTCGTAGAGGCGAATCTCCTCCAGGTACCGGAGCACGTCGGCAACAAGCCGACCGTCGCCAGGATTGAACACGTTTAACCTCAACTGGTCGACGTACGGATGCTGCTCCAGGTACTCGTAGAGGCGGGACGCGACATCCCACGTGTCCACCGTAGTCAGCGCGATATTCCGGTCTCGCACGCCCATGTGCGACAGCACTCGGTCCCGCGTCGCGACTGCATCAATCGGAAGATCTCCCTCTCCGCGATCGGGTAGGTAGAGCGGCCAGAACTGCGTGAGCGGAGTGTGCTCGACATATCCACGCCCGCGCCGGTCGAAGAGCACCATCGGAAGATTCATTGGAAGCAAGTCTTCTCGCAGCTGATCGGTGAGCTGACGCCAGTCCGGCGCCTGCTTGGTCTGCTCTTCCCACGCCTGGACTGCGTCGGCACAGACCTGGGTATGCCGAAAGTGCCACAGCAGCCGAACGGGATGCGTCGGGGCGACCAGCAGCGCCCTGCCAGGGTCGCCAGGGCTGTGGCGCCACCGCAGCTCGATGACGTCAAGGTGTCCGAGTGCTCGCACAACACTGGCAGCGGAAGCCGCTCGATCAGCGGCGACGGACAGCCCTGCGAGTTTCACATACGCCTCGGCATAACGCTCAACCAGCTCGCGGAGTGGGCCAAGATCGACACTCTCGACGAGACCCGCTCGGCGGGCGATGTCCTCGCCGGCGTCACCGTCGCGCTGAAGGTGATGCTCGCTTATGGCCAGGAACAGGGCCTCACGACTCTCGAGGAAGACCGCGGCCTCGGGGCTGTCGCCGAGGGACACCACTTCTTTCCTTCTCACCTCCACGTCCGAAAGAGAACGGGCGTCAACGAAGGACAGCGTGTAGACCCCAAGCTGACCTGGATGCTGGAGGATCTCCTTCTCGATTCGACGGAGCAGCGAGGGCACAATCACCGAAAAACCAGTGAATCCATCACCGCGAAGCTCGAAGTGCACGTCGCCCTTGAGCGGTGCACCCATGGGCTCATCCCATTCGCCCCTCACCTCCGCGCGGTTGGGGACCAACTCCCTCTGCTTCGGCCCGAGCGACCGCTGGGCAACTCGCACCCAGGCGTCGAGCAACGACGCTGCGAAGGTTGCACGTACCTCATCGGGCTCGACGCCTTCAGCGCCCCGAACGACGAGAAACCTCTCCGTTTCGTTCTCCGCGCGGCTGCTTGGATCGTTCGCGTCCACTCGCCGAGGCGCATGCGTCAGCAGGGCGCCGTCGGTGTCGTAGCCGTCGATCCTCACGTAGTAGGTCCCCTCTTCAAGGGACTGAAGATCCGCTACCTTGATGGAGCGCGTGACCTTCACGTGTTTCTGGGGCTTCGGAAAACTGAGCGAGCGAAACAGCGGGGTTTTGGGTTCACCTGGCTGGCACGCCGCTCGCTGAGGCGGCAGTGGCGTGGGCCACCCTGCACATGCGCTCGCACAGCCCGAGCGCTCGCGCTTCCGCCACCGGCCGGAGAGGACCGTGCTCTACCAGACGGTGGCGGAGCACTGGCCGGCGTTCCTCGAGCGCGCGGAGGAGCACGGCGGACTGCCGCGCTTCGTGGTGAAGGAGTTCGAGGAGTACCTTCGCTGCGGGCGTCTCGAGCACGGGTGTCTGCATCTGGTCTGTCGCGAGTGCGGCTACTCCGAGCTCGTCGCCTTCTCCTGCAAACAGCGCGGATTCTGCCCCTCCTGCCTCGGTCGGCGGATGGCGGACACCGCCGTCCACTTGGAGCAGAGCGTCCTGCCGCGCGTGCCCATTCGCCATTGGATCTGCTCACTGCCCTGGGGACTGCGAGCCTTGCTCGGCTACGACCGGAAGCTCTGCGCCGAGGTGGTGAGCGCGTTCATGGCAGAGGTGGACCGCTCACTGCGCTGGCGAGCGAAGCGCCAGCTCGGGCTAGCGAGCGTCGCAGACGCGCACACGGGCGGCGTGGCCGCGGTGCAGAGGACGGACAGCGCGCTGCGCCTGAACGTCCACTTCCACTCGCTGGTGCTCGACGGCGTTTACGTTCACGAGAACGACGACCCGCGCTCGCCGCTCGAGTTTCGCGAGCTCGACACGCCCACGCGAACCGACATCGCCGAGGTGGCCGCGCGCACCGCCGCTCGCGTCGAGAAGCTCCTCCGAGCGCACGGCAAGAGCCTCGACCCCGAGCTCGTCGAGGACACGCCACCAGAGCTCGCCCTCGACGAGCCTGGCCTGGCCGCCTGCTACGCCGCCGCCGCGCAGGGCCTCTCCGTGAGCGGCGACCGCGCTGGCCAGCCGCCGCTTCGCCTCATCGCCTCGCCCGACCCACCCGCGCGCCCCCGCGCCGTCGATGCGACCGACCAGCCCATCGCAGAGGTGCGCGGTATCAACATCCACGCCGTGCAGGTCGTGGACGGGCGGGACCGCCGTCGCGTGGAGCGGCTCTGCAAGTACATCACGCGCCCCCCCGTCGCGCAGGACCGCCTCGAGCGCCGCGCGGACGGCAAGCTCGAGCTGACGTTCAAGAAGGTGTGGCGCGACGGCACGCGAGCGCTCGTGTTCGAGCCAGCTGACCTCATCCCGCGGCTCGTCGCTGCTGTGCCCCCGCCGCGATTCCACTTGCTCCGGTACTTCGGCGTACTCTCGAGCCACTCCTCGCGCCGGCGTCTCGTCGTGCCCACGCCCGCGCTCGACGACGCGACCGCGAACAAGCCCCCGCCTGCTCGCGGCGATCAGCTCGAGCTGATCGGCGACACGGACGACGCGCCCGCACCCCGAAAGCGGTGGGCCTGGCTCCTCGCTCACGTCTTCGCCGCCGACGTGGAGACCTGCCCGCGCTGCTCGGGGCCCATGCGCTGGGCCGAGGTCGCCAACACCCGCGCCCAGATCACCCGCCTGCTCGCGGAGCATGGCCTCGGCCCGAGGGCCCCGCCTGCGACCCGTGTCGGCGTTAGCGTGCCCGAGCAGTTGATGTTGGGGTTCGGGAAGGAGTGAGACGTCGGTGAGCGCCTCGCCGAAGGCGGAGCTGTGCCCTGCGCAGCCGGCGACGCGGAGAATCTCTGCCGAGCTGCGTCGGACGCCCGCCGCGCGAGGGTTCGCGGGCAGCACTCGACCCGAGCTCCGCCGCCGCGTATCTTGGACTCGGTGGGTTTTGACAGATGGAAACTCCTACGCGCTTGCTTTCCTCCACCTCACGGAACGCAGTGTACCGAGTTTCCTGAAAGGTTTTGATCGCGTTTTCGGCCGGGGCAAACAGGGGGCGGCCGGACAGACATCTTCCCGCGCGAGGCCCATCCATGGCTGCTCACAGTGGTATCCTTCGCTCGTGCCCCATCCGCGCAGACCGAGGAGGTTCAGCGAAGCGGCAGTGCTCGCCATCGGCGTCCTGACCACCCAATGCGTCGAGTCCCTGCCGGCCGCGAGCCCCGACACCTACTCCGCTATCTGCGACGGAGACGGCGAATGCGCGCGCTTCTGCGCCAGCGTCGAGCACCGGAAGCGAGAGAAGTGCGAGAGCGACCAACAGTGCGAGGCGCGCGCTCAGGATTCCGTCAAGGCCCAATGCATCGAGGGGTGGAACAGCAGCCGTCCTCGCACCGCTGCCGCGAAAAGCGAACCGCTAGTCGATGAGTCGTTCGCGGGGTGCGTGAAGCGCGAGAAGCGCGACTGCAAACACACCTGCAAGGTCTCGGAGACGGGCGACATCAAGGGTTGCACATCGTCATGTGAATCCTCCGTTCCGCTCATGTGCGCGCACCGGCTCGTGAAGGAGTGCGGTACAGCCGAGGACCGCGACACCTGCGAGAGCCGCATCAAGGCGGACGTGAAGCTGGCGGATCCAAGTTTGGCTCAACAGATCTGGCCGGAGCCTGCGCCGCCAACGCCAAAAGAACCGGCGTGCCCCGATCTTCCACGGAGCACTGACCCGCAGCTCGAAGCGAAGATCACCGAGACGGGAGCGGCGGCCGCTGCCGATTGGCGCGCGACCAAACGTACCGACCTGCCGGGGGACATGGGTGCCATCGTCGAGTACGAGCCAACCGAAACCAACAAGGGGCCTGAGGGACTGGGCCTGCCGATCCACTACGCTCGCACGGACATCATGACTCGTGACCGGGTCATCACACTCCTCGGCACTCAAGAGCAGGAGTGGAGGGCTTGCCGGCCCGTGCTCTCGCTAACCGGAGGTGAACCCGACACGCTCGTGTTCCAAGACATCATCTGTGGCGCGAACTGTTCGGGTCGCAGAGACGACGACATCGTGCTGAGATTTTCGAACGGCCGATGGTCGCGCCCCAAGGCCGTGCCGAAACGCCCCTACACACACCAGGACTGGGACGGTGACGGCGTACCTGAGTTCACCTACCCGATTCTTTCGATGAAAGCGTACGATTGCTCGGACACCATGTGCCGCTCATTGGCCGCCAACATCGTCGAGGTACGCGGAATCGAGCAATGGGATGGCGTGCGGTTCACGGCCAACTTGAGCGCGCTCCTGCCCTGGTACAAACGGGAGGCGGAAAGAGCCCGAGCCCAGGCAACGAACAACGAGGGGGAAACGCAGGCGAAGGAACCCGATGACTGCCCCGCAAACGCCCTCTCGCTCGCAGCCGCCCGCTACATCTACGGCGTGGTAGACGGGGAAGCGAAGGCGGACGCAATGGCTGCGGCTGACCGATTCGCGAGGAGACTTGATACGTCGGCGTGCACGATCGATTGGTCGGCATTGCGGTCTCGCGCGATGGCTGCCAAGTTGCCCCGTTTTGGCGCATCGACCTCGAAGATGAAGCCACTAAGGTAGCCTCCTCGCCATTAGTTCAACTCTCGCGAGCCGGTGATATCCTTTGGCGTAGGTGGGTTAATGCCCGGCTGGTACGTTCGTAGCGGCAATTCGGAGCCCGTTGGCCCGGTCGATGATGAGCTGGTCTTGCGGGGCATCAGAGCGGGCAAGATTCCTACAGACGCGGAGGTCTGCCGACTCGGAGACGCCTGGTGCCCGATCCTCAGCGTAGAGGTGTTCCGCGCAGCATTCGCGTCTGGCGCGAGCGCTGCGCTTGCCGCGCACGAAGCACTGCCTGCGCAGGCCGCGCCCGCTCCAATGGACTTCGTGCAACCCGCCACGCCGGCCTATGTACCGGCACCGTATGTGGCGGGGTCGCCGGCAACGGCCAAGTCAAGTTCATCGCGCCTTGTTGTCGTGGCAATCGCAGCATCCGTGCTGCTCGTGCTGCTCGTCTGCGGCATGACGACCGGACTTGGAGCTTATCGCGAGAGCGACTTCTACCAGCGCAGAGATGCATACCGGCGCGCCGAGTTGGCTACGGTCGCAACGGAGCGCCTTGAGTGGTACGCAGTCGCGTACGAACGTGAGTCCAGCGAGTCGCGACGCGTCGAAGTGCGCGTGAAGATGACCAGCATCGCCACCGAGCGCGTCCGGTCGGATCTTCGGCAAGATCGCGTGGCCGAAGCAGTCGAGTTCATCGAGACGAGGGCGGGTCTTCTGCGGCGCGCGGGGCTAAACGACCTGGTGGGACAGCTTCAGTCCGAGATTCGCGCCAATCCCGGTTTTGCGAAGCTGATGCAAGCTCGCGCTGCGGCGCAGGCTGAAGCGGCTCGACGGGGCACCCCGAAAGATCACGAAGACGCGATTGCGGACGCCAAACAGCTCCTTCTGGAGAGCCTCAAAGCACCAGGGTCTGCTTCGTTCGAGAAGGCCCGCATCGTCTACGCAGATCACCCAAGGTACATCGTGCACCTGATCGTGGACGCCCAGAACAGCTTCGGGGCGTACATTCGCGAGGGCTACCTCGTTGCGCTTAAGCTGAATCCGGGCACAGACCAGTTCTCCTACAACAAGTTGTTTGCGGTGCAGCGGACGGAGGGTCGCGAGCCAACCAACGAAGAGGTGACCGCCACGAAAGGACTGAATTGGTCGCCGTCGCCCGATCCATCCGCCGACCCGCCGTCGAAGTAGCCCAGCTAGTCGTCGTCGGCAGCCCGTGCGGCTTCTTCATCCCGCCTCCGACCCACACTGCGAAGCACGCTTCCCTCCAGCTGCTGCTCGAACACGGGCTTCAACGAAAACCGGATGTTGCCTCCGTCGAAGGTGCCTGTTCGGCTGTATCGATCCCAGTTCACCATCCTCACGGGGCCAGGTTCTTCCCCGTTGAAAGTGGTGGCGTCGAAGCGCATCAACCAGCCCGCCCCAATGTCGGCCAGCACCGAGACCGAGTTCTTGTCGGCGACGTGAGCCAACGGTGCCGAGCGAATGGCCTGCAACAAGAACACAGTCGGAGCTTGCTCGTTGGGAAGAATGAACTCGCGCGCCAAGATGTCATCGAGCAACGCGCGCACGCTTTGATCTGCCTCCGGCGAGACTCGAACCGACTCACCGTCCGCGAACCTGGCCGGGCCGTTCGGGGCCAGCACTTTGCGGACGTCGCTCATCTGGATGTCGAGCGCGATGCCGGCCTCGGCTTCGAACGCCTCCAGCTCGCGCGCGAGGTCGAGCGTCCCGCCATCGCCGTCGGGGTTCAGCGTGGGCGTCACCTTGGCCAACGCAGCCACCAGCGGCTCGAAGCTCTCCACTTGGAGGAGCTGATGGTGCTTCGCGATGGCCTTCACCGCCGCAGTCTCGGGCCCAAGGATGAGCACGGCACGGCCCTTGGCCCATACCCACTGTTCTTCTTGGCGCTTCTCGTGCGAGTGGTAGCTGCTCCGCTCTTTCGCCCTCTCGGGGAACACACGCTCAAAGGCGTCTTGGAGGGCGCGGGTCTTGACCTGCTCCGGCGACGGCTGCCACCCGTATCGACGCTGTACGCTTTCGAGTCGGAACGTAACGAGCCGTCCTTCGGCGTCGGCTTCGCGGATCGCGCGAACACACGGGTCGTCTTCACTCGGTCGCTCACGAGGCCGTCCATAGGGATCGCGGGAGGCTGGGTTCAAGCTCTCTCGGTACGACTGCTCGATCGCCTGGTCGGGCACCATCGGCATCCCGTCGTCGTCGTGCAGCTTCGGTGCGAGCGGTTGGATGAGATCGGGTAAAGCCACAAGCTTGTAGCCGGGGTTCGCGGGCTCGACTCGTGTGGTTCGGACGCCGGCCCCCTCGAAAAAGTCGTGATCGCGGCTGCTGTCCGGGATGACCACGAAAGCGTTTCGAACGCTCTTGGCCGCGTCCTTGAGCACTTCTCGGACGCCGCCATTGCTGTCGGCCCCGTCTACCTGAGTGCACTTGTGCGCACCCGACTCTTGGCGCTTGAGCAAGAACGCTGCGACCGCTTCGGGCAGCGCCGGGTGGAGAATCAGCGTCGTGCTGACCAAAGCGGCGTCGATCAGCGAGCGTAGCTTCTCCGGCGTCCAGTCGAGCACACCGGCCAAAGCGGAGAGTCGATCCTCCTTGTCATCCAGGACGAAGTCGTAGCCCTCCTGATCGTCGTTCACGAGCTTGGAAAGCCGGGTCTCGTAGGTTGCGCCGCTCCCTTTGCCGACCCGCTGGCACCACTCGTGCGCCAACATCTTCTGCTGCCATCCCAGTTCTACGAGCCGCTCCTGAATCGCCTTTGCCAAAGCCGTCATGAAAGTCTCCCTTCCCCGAGCAATCTGACTTGCCCGCAAGCTGAGCGCGAGTCGAAACTCTTGCTCGCAACTTGAACGCGGCCGGCGCTCTCGGGCATTCCGTACGGTCGTGTTGCTCGCTACCGGAGGCGGCGTGACGCGTCGCGTGCAGGCGGGCTGGCGGTCACCGTTGACCCAGGGGGTGCTGTGGTTAGGTTGTCGCCCTCACTGCCAGGTTGGGCCGTGTGTTTCGTGGATGGTGCCAGGCGATCCGCCTTCGCGGCCGTAGCCAACAGCCCCGTCGAGGAGGGTATTCAAGTGAGCATGGTTCTGAAGAGAGGCGACAAGATTCGAGTTCGTGGCCCCTACGCGACTTGGCACTACGGCATGTACATCGGCCGGTACTTCGATGATCGGCGCGGCTTGATCGAGCACGCCGTCGTCCACAATTCGAAAGTGCAGCACGGCGTGGTCATCGATGGCCTCGCGCGTTTCTCCGGCGGGAAGCAGGTCCAGATCGAGCGGCGCGCGGTTCCGGGCTATGAAAACGTCGTTGCGCAGCGCGCTCTCAGGTTGGTGGGCTCCGAGTACAACCTGCTCAAGTTCAACTGCGAGCACATGGTGAACGTGGCGCAGACTGGCGAGCACAAGAGCCAGCAGCTCCGAAACGCCGCTGGGCTTTCGGCGTTGGGTCTGTTCGCGCTTGCCCTGGTGGGCTCCAGCGACCGGCCGCGCTACGACAGGACCGTCGGTCGATACCGCGACAAGCAGGGTCGCTTCGCTTCCAGGTGAGTGGTCCGATGAGTGATGGAAATGCGCTCGCCCGCCTGGGAGAGTACGAAGTCGCCCGCGCCGTCGAGAAACTCCGCGAATCGCCGCTTCGCTCGCGTGCTGAAACCGCCATCTTGGCCGTACTGAACGTCATTCCCTACGCCGGAGGCTCTATCGCCAGCGTGCTGTCTGCCTACTCGACTGAGAAGAAGTTCGAACGGGTCTTTGGCACGCTCGATGCACTCAGCAGTGCCATCAAGGATACGCACACGAAGGTCGAGGAGATCCTGACGAAGGACCAGGTCAGCGAACTGCTTGACGAGGCGCTGCCCCAGATCGCGACGGTGAGCGATGACGGGAAGCTCCGGTATCTCCGCACCGGTTTGATCACGAGCTTCACCTCCAAGACATTGCCCTACGACACCAAGCACTTCTTCCTCACGGTGCTGGCTGGACTAACGTACTTGGAACTGCGCGTGCTGCGCGTGTTGTACTGCGACGGAGACCCATACGAGCATGTCGTTTACGAACAGCCCGACCCTCCGCAGGATCTGAGTGAATCTGGACTCCGGATCGCATGCTCGTTTCGTGGAGAAGTCCTCGCGGGCCTCCACGCGGCCACGGTGTCCGGCCCAGCGGCTGGGCGCATAGTGGTCGGCGGCCTCACGGGCGGGCACAGGTCGCTCAAGGAGTGGAGGGACGACGGTCAGAGGCCCAGACTGATAGAACACATCGGGCTTCGTATCGCTGACGACCCTGAGATGGTGCGATTGGTCGCGGCGCGCCTCGATGCGTCTGGGCTCACCAAGATGTTGCCGGTGCTCCAACATCGGCAGTATCGCGTGCTCGAACAGCGTCGGGAGGCATATGTGGCCCCCGGCTCCGCGCTGACCCTGACACATGCTCACCTGCCGAGCGCTGGGACAGTTCTGCTTGCTGATGCGCCTAAGTTCACGCCGATCGAAGAAGCTCGGACGACCCTCGGCGAGCGTCTGGTCAAGTTCGCGATGAGCGCTTGACGCGGCGTGGGCAGTCGGGGGGGTCAGCCCGAGAACGCCCGCTCAACCTCGCCGAAGATCTCCCGCGCCCTGACCAGCCCGAGCTGAGCAATCGCCTGACGGAGCTGCGCGTCGAGGCCGATTGAGGCTGCGCGACGAGGTGTCCTACGCGCAGCGGCCTTCTTGGTGGCGCGCTTCGCCTTGCCCGCCTTGTCCTTCGACCGAATCACGTAGACGTACCTGTCGGAGAGCTTGATGCCCCTCTTCTTCGCGGCGGCAACTATCTCCTGCGCTGAGGCGTTGGGCAGGGTGCGGACGAACTCGGTCTTGGAGATCCTGGTTTTGCGGCGAGCTTTCTTGGAGGCCATCTTGCCGCGGTACCAGCCATGGCGGCCTGCGACAAGATCTGACGTTACTGCGGAGTCGTCCAAGACGAGCCTTCGGCGGATGCCCTCTGGCTACTTTTCGCGGGCCTCTTCGGTAGTTTCCCGACTGCCACACCCAGCGGTCGCCGTCGATTCCGATGCAGAGCAAGGCGCCCTTCACCGCCACCGTCTGGGGCTGGGGCTCGGTGACCTTCGGCCCGAGCGACGTGTACACCGCGTACGTGTCGTACGCGTACCCAGCGGGGATGGGGACGAAGCTGATCAATACGGTCGAGATCCCGGTGGTGAAGTAGGTGCCCCCACTCGCGGCGCTGCGCGCCGCGGTCTCCCCCTTACGCGGCAGCGCGCGCCGGCTCACGTCTTGCCAAGACCACCGGCGCCCTGCCGATGGCGCGCGCTGCGCGCGTGGGGGAGACGCGTCGCTCCGAGACTGGCGCATCACTGTGACTCGAGGGCAGGCGACGCTCCGAGCTCGTGTCCGCTCGCTTCGATGACGGCGTCGTGAGCTTCCGCGCCGCTGGCTCCTGCCGGCACCGCGGCCGGGCTCTGCCCAGGTGGCGCACGAGTCGCGCCAGCCGCTGTGGCTTCACGCCGCGTTTTCCCGAGGTCGCCGCGCCGAGGCGCATCGCGAGGACCGAGGCGGCTGTCACGCCTCCTGCTTGCGTTGGGAAAGCTTGGATGAGGAGGATGCCATGTAGACACAGCTGAAACTTCATTTGGGACCCTGCGGGTTCGAGTCCCGCACGGCAAAGGTTGGCCACCACCCGGAAGCGAGTCTTGCGTGGCCCTACGACCGCGAGAGCGGGAAGGAAGGCTGCGAAGCGTAGACAGCGAGGGCGTGGGCCGCGTGATCGAGCTTCGAGAGAGTGAACGTTGTCGAAGCTGGCGTGGTGCAAGACATCGCCGGCAACATCGATGCGCCGCGAGGCGGCGAGACCGCGAACGATGGTGAGGACTGAGGCACCGGCACGAAGGCGAGAGCCGCCGGCAACAGCAACTCCGCACCACAGTTCGTCCTCAGGGCTAGGCGCGGAGATTCGACCGGAGTCAAGAGCGCGGCATGCGTCCGAGGGTCCCAGGAACCAAGAGACCCCATCGTCTCCGGGGCGCTGCGCGTCAGCGCCACCGGTACCGTCGAGCCAAGGGACAACCGAAGCGAAGCGGGACGGCCGGTGGAGTCGGAGTCGCACATAGTACCGAAGAAGCGGGGACAGTCGCCCGAACGACCCCGCGGAGGAAGGAGCGGCCGGGTCACGGAACCGTTTGGAGGAAAGAATGACCGGACACCGAATCCGGAATCAGTCTCAACGAAAATCGAACGGATAGCGAAACGCGCGAGGAGATGCGCGGCGTGGGACTGAACACGCTCGCGCATTTCATCGACATCGATTGGCTACGCGAAGCGCATCGGCGCACTCGCAAGGATGGCGCCTCGGGCGTCGATGGACGGACTGCGGAAGAATATGCGGCGACTTGGAGGTAACCTCCGCTCGCTGCTCGACCGCGCGAAGTCCGGCGACGCCTATCGCGCGCCCCCGTGCGGCGTGCACATCCGAAACCGGGTGGGTCGAAGACTCGCCCGATCGGCATCCACCTTCGAGGACAAGGTCCTTCAACGGGCGGTGATGATGGTGCTCGAAGCTGTGTACGAGCAGGACTTCTGGACTGCTCGTTCGGGTTTCGGCCGGGGCGCGGCGCACGACGCACTGTACATGCTGCGTGAGAGCCTGATGTCGATGGCTGGGGCTGGGTGCTCGAAGCGGACATCGAGAGCTTTTCGATTCCGTGGACCGCACCAAGCTCCGAGAAATCCTCGAGCGGAGGGTGCGCGATGGGGTGCTTTGCGACTCATCGGCAAGTGGCTGAATGCTGGTGTGATGGAGGACGGGCATGTCTACCGCCCGGACTCCGGCACGCCGCAAGGTGGAGTGATCTCGCCACTCCTGGCGAACGTCTACCTGCAGAGGTGCTCGACGAATGGTTCGAGTGTCAGGTCAAGCCACGGCTGAAAGGCCGGCGGTTTTGATCCGATACGCGGATGACTTCGTCATCGTCTTCGAGCAGGAAGAGGACGCTCGTCGCGTTCTGGACGTACTGCCAAAGCGATTGGCAAGTACAACCTACGCCTCCACCCAGAGAAGACCCGGCTGGTTCCGTTCCGCAGGCCGCCTCGGCGTCGAGTCCCTCGTGGACCCGACCATCGGCGGCCGGGGACCTTCAACCTGCTCGGCTTCACGCACTTCTGGTGTCGGTCACGGAAGGGCTTCTGGGTTGTACTGAGGAAAACCGAGACATCCCGCCTCAGCCGGGCGCTCAAGGGCATCTCGCTCTGGTTGCGCCAGAACCGGCACGAGCCGATTCGCAGACAGCATCGAGCGCTGGTGAAGAAGGTCAGCGGCCACTACGCGTACTACGGTGTCACCGGGAACTACTTGGCGCTGGACTCGTTCCGGTACTGGGTCCGGGTGCTGTGGTGCAAGTGGTTGTCGCGTCGTTCCGACACCAGCGGCGGAATGCAGGCGATGAACGTGCTGTTGGAAGCGTACCCGCTTCCTCGGCCGGTCATCTCGCATGCGATCTGATCAAGCGCAGTGAACCCGTGGCCTGACGAGCCGGATGCAGGAAATCTGCACGTCCGGATCCGTGGGAGCCCTGGAGGAGCAATCCTCCAGGGCCACCCGGCGCCGTGGGTGGGCAAAGCCCGGCCGCGGTGCCGGACAGGAGGCGCCATGTCTTGGAAGACCACTCACTCGCAAGTCATCGAAGCTCGGGCGCGCGCCATGCGCTTTGCGCAGACGCCCACGGAGGAGGCGCTGTGGCGGGAGCTGCGTGGCGGGAAGCTGGGCGCGGTCGTCCGACGTCAGTACGTCGTCGGCCGGTACATCGCGGACTTCGCCGTGCCCTCCGTGCGCGTCGTGATTGAGGTCGATGGCGCGTACCACGCCAGCCGGCGTGCGGCCGATGCGCGCCGGGACCGGGAGCTTGGTCGCCGCGGGTGGCGGGTGTTGCGGCTGCCGGCGGAGCTCGTTGCCCGGGACCTCAGGGAAGCGGTCGCGCGCGTGCGCGCGGTGCTCGGCAGCGATGGGTGACGGTGGCACCCGCCGGGTGTCACGAAGCGCGTCGATCGCCACCTGAGTTCGCCACTCGCCACCTTGGAGCGAGCGAAACAGCAGGTTTTGGGTTCACCTGGCTGGCACGCCGCTCGCTGAGGCGGCAGTGGCGTGGCCACCTGCACTGCGCTCGCACAGCCGAGCGCTCGCGCTCCGCCACCGGCCGGAAGGACCGTGCTCTACCAGACGGTGGCGGAGCACTGGCGGCGTTCCTCGAGCGCGCGGAGGAGCACGGCGGACTGCCGCGCTTCGTGGTGAAGGAGTTCGAGGAGCACTTCGCTGCGGGCGTCTCGAGCACGGGTGTCTGCATCTGGTCTGTCGCGAGTGCGGCTACTCCGAGCTCGTCGCCTTCTCCTGCAAACAGCGCGGATTCTGCCCTCCTGCCTCGGTCGGCGGATGGCGGACACCGCCGTCCACTTGGAGCAGAGCGTCCTGCCGCGCGTGCCCATTCGCCATTGGATCTGCTCACTGCCCTGGGGACTGCGAGCCTTGCTCGGCTACGACCGGGCTCTGCGCCGAGGTGGTGAGCGCGTTCATGGCAGAGGTGGACCGCTCACTGCGCTGGCGAGCGAAGCGCCAGCTCGGGCTAGCGAGCGTCGCAGACGCGCACACGGGCGGCGTGGCCGCGGTGCAGAGGACGGACAGCGCGCTGCGCCTGAACGTCCACTTCCACTCGCTGGTGCTCGACGGCGTTTACGTTCACGAGAACGACGACCCGCGCTCGCCGCTCGAGTTTCGCGAGCTCGACACGCCCACGCGAACCGACATCGCCGAGGTGGCCGCGCGCACCGCCGCTCGCGTCGAGAGCTCCTCGAGCGCACGGCAAGAGCCTCGACCCGAGCTCGTCGAGGACACGCCACCAGAGCTCGCCCTCGACGAGCCTGGCCTGGCCGCCTGCTACGCCGCCGCCGCGCAGGGCCTCCGTGAGCGGCGACCGCGCTGGCCAGCCGCCGCTTCGCCTCATCGCCTCGCCCGACCCACCGCGCGCCCCGCGCCGTCGATGCGACCGACCAGCCCATCGCAGAGGTGCGCGGTATCAACATCCACGCCGTGCAGGTCGTGGACGGGCGGGACCGCCGTCGCGTGGAGCGGCTCTGCAAGTACATCACGCGCCCCCGTCGCGCAGGACCGCCTCGAGCGCCGCGCGGACGGCAAGCTCGAGCTGACGTTCAGAGGTGTGGCGCGACGGCACGCGAGCGCTCGTGTTCGAGCCAGCTGACCTCATCCGCGGCTCGTCGCTGCTGTGCCCCGCCGCGATTCCACTTGCTCCGGTACTCGGCGTACTCTCGAGCCACTCTCGCGCCGGCGTCTCGTCGTGCCCCGCCCGCGCTCGACGACGCGACCGCGAACAAGCCCCGCCTGCTCGCGGCGATCAGCTCGAGCTGATCGGCGACACGGACGACGCGCCCGCACCCCGAAAGCGGTGGGCCTGGCTCCTCGCTCACGTCTTCGCCGCCGACGTGGAGACCTGCCCGCGCTGCTCGGGGCCCATGCGCTGGGCCGAGGTCGCCAACACCCGCGCCCAGATCACCCGCCTGCTCGCGGAGCATGGCCTCGGCCCGAGGGCCCCGCCTGCGACCCGTGTCGGCGTTAGCGTGCCCGAGCAGTTGATGTTGGGGTTCGGGAAGGAGTGAGACGTCGGTGAGCGCCTCGCCGAAGGCGGAGCTGTGCCCTGCGCAGCCGGCGACGCGGAGAATCTCTGCCGAGCTGCGTCGGACGCCCGCCGCGCGAGGGTTCGCGGGCAGCACTCGACCCGAGCTCCGCCGCCGCGTATCTTGGACTCGGTGGGTTTTGACAGATGGAAACTCCTACGCGCCGTGGACACTGCGACGCTGGCACGCAGGTTGAAGGACCACGGGATCAGCGTGACTCGACGCACCATCCAGCGGGACCTCGAGCGGCTGTCGTCGCGCCTGCCTTTGCACTGCAATGACACGAGCAAGCCCTACGCTTGGGCCTGGCACGAGGGCGGTGGCGAGTCATTCCGCGCGCTCGTGCTGCGCGTGGCGAAGCACGTCGAACGCTGACCCGTATCTGCTTGACGCGCTCCCGCACGCGCTCGAGGCGATCTGCGGCCATCAAGGAGCTCGACCGCGCCAGCGCCGACGTGCTGCATCACTTGGAGGCCGACCACGGGATCGCCGCGAGCTACGGACCAGAGGGCTCCCGCCGCGTGATCGACGCGCAGCGCAAGCTGCTGCGTGCGGTGAGGCTGTCACCCATGCTCGATGCCTGTCGAGACTGGCTCGCCGCTCGACCTGGGCGCTTCGTCCTCGGCGAAAACGTGGACGGTGAGCCCCTGCGGGCGGACCTGTCGGAGCCGACTTCGTGCCACCTCCTGATCGGCGGCACGACGGGCAGCGGGAAGTCGGTCCTTCTCCGCTCGATCGCCGCCGGGTCGGTCGAGTCAGGCCACGGACTCCCTGGTCGTGCTCGGCACCCGCGGCGCCGAGAAGCTCCTCGGCAACGGAGATCTGCTGGCGGACTTGGGACGCGGTGTCGTGCGGGCGCAGGGCGCGTTGCCTTGACACGCGGCCCAACCTGCGACAGCTTGCGTCGCACCCCGCGAACGATGACCGGCTGGCCAACAACCGGGGTATCGTTCGCGAATGCCGCGTCCTGGTCCTGAAGCAGAGACGGTCCACCGGCTGTGGACCTTGCTCCGGCTCATCCCCCGCCGGCCGCGCCGCGCCGACACCGGAGCGCTCAAGCGCCAGCTCGACACGGAGGGCATCGAGGTCACGCCGCGCAGCCTTCAGCGCGACCTGAAGCACCTCGCTGCGCGGTTTCCCAACCTCCATTGCGACGAGCGCTCCAAGCCCTACGGCTGGAGCTGGGACGGTGACGTGCCCTTGCTCGAAATCCCGGGCATGGGCCTCGGCTCCGCGGTGACCTTCGAGCTCGTGCAAGCCCATCTGACCCACACGCTCCCGCGCAGCACGCTCAGGACCCTCGACCCCTACTTCGCTCGGGCGCGCGAGGTGATCCGCAACACGGAGAACGCGAAGCTCGCGCGCTGGCCCAGCAAGGTGCGGGTGTTGCCGCGGGGCCTGTCAATGCGGGCGCCCGAGGTGTCGCCCCGCGTGCTGGACGTGGTCTACAGCGCCTTGCTCGAGGATCGCCGCCTGCGCGCGCACTACCGGCCCAGGCACGCGCCCGAAGCCAAGAAATACGAGCTGAACCCGCTCGGGTTGGTGGTGCGCGACGGGACCTTGGCGCTGGTGTGCACGTTCTTCGACTACGACGATCCCCACTACGTGCTCTTGCATCGAATGACGCAGGCCGAGCTGCTGGAGACGGCAGCGCGGCGGCCGAAGGGCTTCGACCTCGACGCCTTCCTGGCACGCGGCGGGGTCGGCTTCGTGCACGGCGATCCCATCGCGCTCGAGGCGCTGGTGGCCCGCGAGGTCGCCATCACCCTGCACGAGACGCCGCTCAGCTCCGACCAAGAGCTCACCCCCGCGGGCGACGAGCACGAGCTCCTACGCGCGACGGTGCCGAACACGCTCGACTTGCGCGGGTGGCTCCAGAGTTACGGCCCGCTCATCGAGGTGAAGAAGCCCGTGGCGTTGCGCAAAGAGCTGGCGGAGCGCGCGCGGCAGCTCGCTCGTATGTACGGGAAGCGCGGGGGGAAGTAGGTCAGGTCAGCCCGCCGCCGCCAACCTGGCGTCCCCTTCGATCCCTCCCGCGTCGCGAGCACCACGCTCCGCACCGTCGCGCGCGTCAGGGCGACTGTCCAACCGGCAAACTCTGGATCGTCGAGGAATCTCGTATCCGCATTCGTGGATGACTGCGGACCCACGTGGGCGAGGGCGGTGCGCCGTACGCTCCAGGAACCCTTCACCTGCGACCACCTGCGTCGCTACCCGGTGCTAGGCTTGCCTCATCCATCCAGACGGGCAGAGGGACCCGGCCCATCGAAGCCCGGCCAACCTACCTCACCAGGCAAGGTGGCAACGCCGGACGCGGCTCTGCCGCTCGCGATGAGGTGACCGATGCCCATTCACATCCCGACTGACGTTCCCAGGCTCGTAGCCAGCAAGAAGCGCGAGGCTCGGGTTCGGAAGGCCCAATCGTAACGCCTCGCCGCGCCCCGTCTTGACGGCTTGATTCGGGGACCACGCCCCGCTGCGCGGCGACCAGCTAGACGAGCTCGTGCGGCAAGAGCACGGAGCCGTCGCGTAGCGCAGCGTTCGTGGCGGCGCGGAGGTACGTGTGCGGGCCGACGCCAGCTAGTTTAGCGCTCTCAATCAAGCTGTAGAGCAGGGACGCGACCTCGGTGCCGCGCAGCGAGCGCGAGCCGTAGTGGTTCTTCCGCCCGACGACGACGCCGCGCAGGCAGCGCTCGGCGCCGTTGTTGTCGAGGGGCACATTGGGGTCATCGAGGAAGCGCAGCAGGCCGCCATCCCACATGCCGCCCATGTACTCGACGGCCTTGCGCAGTCCACTGCCCGGCAATGCCTCGACGCCGAGCGCCCACTTCTCGATGTTCTTCACCACGGCTCGTGATTCTGCGGCACGCAGGTGCGCACGGAGCTCGGGAGGTTCCGTCGCTGCTCGCCGCTCGATCTCGTAGAGCTGCCCGATCAGGTTGAGCACCTCCCCGCATTCCCTTGGGTGCTCCGCCTCGGCTTCGAGGAATTTTCGCCGCACATGGGCCCAGCAGTGCGCGATTTGATACTTGCCGCCGCGTTTGCGGAGCGATTTGTACGCGCTGTAGTCGTCGCACACGACGGTGCCGGCGTAGTCGCCGAGCAGATTCCGCGCCGCCTCGGTCGAGCGGCTGTCTTGGATCTGGTAGCAGACCGCGTCGGGCGCGGCGGCAGTCCAGACTTGCCACTTCTTCGCGTCGCCGCCGCTCTTCTTGCCCTTGGCGCCCATCAAGCGCCAGGTCGTTTCGTCAGCGCCGATGACCGGCTGACTGAGCACGTACGCGCAGAGAGCTGTGTACGTGGGACCGAGCACCTTAGCGAGCGCGTTGATCTGGTCCCAGAGCGTCTGCGAGTCGACGTCGAGCCCGTGCCGCGCGGCCATCTTCACCTGTCGCTCGAGCGGCAGGTGGTCGGCGTACTTCGCGATCGCCACGTTGATTGCGAAGCCGACCGAGTAGCGCGCACCCGGGAAGAGCTTGATCGGGCCGGGAGCAGTCTCGATGCAGGCGCCGCAGCCACAGCGATACTTCTGCCGGCGGTGCTTCTTCAGGACGTACTTCAGCTCGACGACGTCGACCTCTTCGCTCTCCTCGAATTGTCCTTCCCAGGCATCGAGCTGACCTCCGCACTTCGTGCAGACCTTGTCTGCCTCGTCGAGCACATGGATCTGCTCGACCTCTGGCAGCAGCGCTTGTGCGCGCGGGCCGTGCCCAGTCTGCGCGGGTCTCTCGCCGCTCGACTTCTCGCTGCGCCCGCGTTTCTCGCTCTTGTCGCCGAAGAGGAGGTGATTCCGCTTCGCGAGCTGCTGCTCGAGGTCCGCGACCTGGAGCTTCAGCTGCTCGGGGTCGCCGCCTTTGAGCGCGTGCAGCTCCTTCTTCAGCTTGGCGAGCAGACGCATCAGCTTCTTGTTGTCCTCTTGGAGCAACAGCGCCGCCTTGCGGAGCAGCTCGATGTCGTCGATATCGTCCAGCGTCACGTCACATTGGACGTAGCGCAGATCCACAAATTCATCACGCGATCGATTTTTCTTTCAGGCCGTCGTCTTCTTCTGCGGCCAGCGCGGAGTCAGATCCGCGAGCGTGAGCAGCGGCGGGCTGAGCTCGACACGGACGGCAGCGCTGCCTTCGATGAAGAGCGCGAGCTCGCTCGGTGTCATGCGCACGACGCCATCGCTCGCCCGCTCGTACACGGGCGCGAATCGGCCCTTTTCCAGGCGCTTTGCGAAAAGGCAGAGCCCGGTGCCGTCGAAGAAGAGCACCTTCGCTCGCTTCCGATCCCGGCTCACGAAGAGGAAGAAGTGTCCGCTGAGCACGTCCTTCCCGAGCGCCACCACCAGCGCTGAGAGCGTGTTGAAGCTCTTGCGCATGTCGACCGGCTCGCCGAAGGCGTAGACCGCGATCTGCCGCGCAGAGCCAATCACTCGTCGAGCCTCTGCACGAGCTCGACCACGCCATCGATGTCGAGCCCCTCGATGACGATTCCGTGCGGGCCGCGCACCACCAGCGCGCTCGCGCGGGGTTGGACCACGCGCACCGGCTGGAATCCCCCGCTCGACGAGGCAGCTCGCTCCCCCAGCCACCGAGACAACGAGCGCCAGCTGATGCCGATCTCGCCCCCGATCGCGAGCAGCGTGGCGCCCTGCGCTCGCCGCTCGGCGGCGTACGACACCAACTTCGCGAGCAACTCCTGCGGATACGCGCGACCGCGTCCTCGCGGGCCCAGTGTCGCGATCGCCCGCTGCAGCTCTTGGCGCTTATCTTCCATGCGCCGAGTCTCCGCGACCCGGCCGATCACGTCACGACGGGGGACGGCGAGGTCTTACGCCCAATCCGACGCGCTCGAGAGGACGAAGGCGCGGGCCAAAGCCCTCGAGAGAGCCGGCGCTGCCGAGCCCGCACGACGCGCGCTCGGGTTTGCGCGCGCCCTGGCCAAGAAGCTCGCCCTGCCGCCGGGCGGGCTTCAGATCTTCAAGGCCCACCGCGGGCGCTGCGTCACCCGCGCGTGGGTGATGCCAGATGGCTCGTTGTACATCCAGCACCTCGTCCAGCCCTTCGCCGCGTTCAACGTCCACGCACGCCGCAAGTCCGACCTGCTCGACAGGACTCCTGCAGACTTCATCCACGCGCTGGCCGCAGCCATCGACAGCGGCGAGGTATGGAAGCACGTGCGCGGCAACGGGTAGCGGGAGTGCAACAGCTCGCGTCGCTTGGAAAAACGCCGGCTGAGCTTCAGGGCCCAACCGGCGGAATTCGCACTCGATCTTTCGGAGCGGGAGAAGGGATTTGAACCCTCGACGTCCACCTTGGCAAGGAGCCGAAGAGGGTGACGGGCCGTGTCGACCCGTTACAAATCCGCGAGGTTACGTGACCACGCGTGCCTGGGCGTTCCGTCCCGTTTCGAAAGGTGGGTGTGCATCGGGGTGTGCACGCACGAAGCAACCGAAGCCCACCGGGAAGGCTCACTCGGCACTCGCCTCGCCGAGAAAAGTCACGGTCCACTCGCCGTTCTCGAACCGGAGGTCAGCGTCTGACTCAGCGTATCCGAGCGCCTGCCACGTTGCGATAGCTGCGGCACAGCGGACCGCGTCGTCCTTGGTGTCCGACACCGTTTCGTCCAGAGCGGTTACCCGGACGCTTGGCGCCGAACCACCTCGCCGCTCGTGTTCCGCAAGGGCGTGTCCCACTCCGGCGTTCAGTGCTTTCTCGAACCGTATCCGAGTCGGTTCCTCAAGCGCGTTAAGGTCCACGCCTGAGGGGACGTTCGCGTCCGTCTCAATCGCAACACCCGCAAACGCAGTGATCCCTCCCCGAGTCTTTCGCAATCTGAAGTACACGTGGTTTCTCTCCCGGAGACACCTAGAACTTGAAGCTTGAGAACACGTCCGCGGAGAAGTAGTGCTCCGAGCCGAAATTTCCGGTCTCACGGATTACGTGCTGGAAGGGGTGTGGCAGTCCTTCACCATACTGCGAGTGGGTCGCCATCCACTCCTCTACTGCCGCGTCGTCGAGCCTCCGCAGGTCAAGGGTACGCAGTCTGCGGTATTCGACGGCGCTCATCCTCCCCTCCATGATCCTTAATCCGGTCGCTCCACGGGCTTCCAGCGCTGCTTTGTACGCCTCGGCTTGGCCCCTCGCCCCCCACGTGTACAGGCCTTCGCCCAGGTTCGCTCGGCTCATGCCAGAGGGCCACGGGGTCCCTCCTGCGAGCAATCGCGACGCATCGCCCTCACCCTGCACTGTAAAGAACGACCTTGTTTGGACAGAGCGAAACGCTTGAACCGTTGCGCCACTCAACGCGAGGGCGTCTCCTACTGAACCAAGGGCAAACAAGCCAAGAGTTGAACCGTACTCGACGTCCGCAGCCGAACCGCCGAGAAGTGGCTTGCTTGGAAGTCGCGGCTCTTCATGTGCCCAATCGAACGTGGCGATGCTGAGTGCACCGTTGGCGAACGCAGCGGCCATGTCTGGCTCGGGTTTGGGCGGCGGAGCTGCGCTGCGACCGAACAAGATGTCTGCTGCCCGCTCCTTGTCGCCCGCCTCCATCGCTCGAAACGCCTCCAGCATTTCCGCGTTTGAGCTGAGCTGTTCATCCGACTGGTCAAATGGTGCAGGCGCGCCCTCGATCGTCACGTCGTCGATTGTCGTTTGGCGACTGGGATCGCAGTCCGGGTGAGAACCTCCTCCACAGTCAAGTCCACGCGGGTCAGTCGCTTTCAGCGCTTGGCCACGAACGTAGGCGTACAGATTGAGGTCAGCCCGTCCGGGTGCGTGTATTCCGAGCGGATCCGCACTCACCCACCGGTTCAAGAGCGGCGCGTAGTACCTCTTGCCGAAGTACTGCAGGCCGACCTCGACATCTTCCTCTTTCCCTGTGAACCGATAGTCCTCCCTGAACCCCGCCCACCGCGGCGGCCTGTAGTCGCTCTCCGCCGCGCCGTAAGCCTGGAACGTACTCTTCTCGACGAGCTCGCTCGTTGCCCGGTCGAGCACCACGCTCGTCGAGCCGAGGTGGTCGCCGAGCTCGAAGAGGACGTGGAGATGTGACTGCCCGATGCTCGGGACGTCGAGGTCTTCCCACGCGACGCGCGCGAGCCGGACGCCGTTCGCGAAGAGGTACGGGACCTCGGTCGTCTTCGAGAGCTCGTAGTCGGCGTCATCGACACTTCCGAAGACCCCGTACGCCGCCCTCCGCAGCTCCAGCGAGCCGAACACGTAAACCGTGTGGCGCTCCGCGCCGCTCGAATCAATCGCCGTCTTCAGGACACGCTCGTCGCCTGCGTCGTAGGCGTGACGCAGCTTCGCCCCGAGCACCGCACCCGTCGGGATGCCGTCGGCCGGCGGCGCCGTGCCCGTGGGCAGGTCCCAGCGCGCGGCCTCGGCGAGGCGGCCGACCTCGTCCCACTGGTACTCGAAGATCTGATTGCAGCCGCCGGGGGTTGGCAGGCACGGCCCGGTGCGCTCGAGAGCTAGGCGGACGAGATGCCCAGCAGCGTCATACTTCGCGCTGAGCTCGCCCTTGTGCGTAGAAGTGCCACTCTTGTTGCTGGCGGCTGCGAGCTGGTACGGCTTGCCGTTCGTCAGGTTGTTGGTGATCGAACCGAGCGAGCGGTCGTAGAAGCCGCCAACGTCGTCGTCGGTCTTGGACGTGTTGCCGAGCCAGTCGTATTCGAACGCTTGCCAGAGCGGGCGCTTGGCAAACGACGAGTGCGGGCTCGGCGTTGCGCGGCGCGGATCCAGGAGGGCGGCGGTGCCGCTGTTCTCCGCCTCGAACGGCGAGGTCCACGTGTCGTCGCCGGCCGCGTACTGGTAGTCCACACGCCGCACGCGGTTCAGGTCGTCGTACTGGACCTTGCGCGTGACGGGCTTCGCGCCGGCGGGCCACTCGTCGGCGATGCGCCAGTCGCGGATCTCGACGGGATTGTTGACCGAGTCGTATGCGAAATCCTCGTCCTGCAGCAGGAGCTGGAAGGTCGGCAGTGAGCCCGAGATCGGCGCGGGCTGGATGACCGCGGGCAACGCCGACCACTGGGGTGGAGGACCGCGGTAGGTTTGAACGTTCTTGAGGCGCCGGCGATTGTCGAAGAAGAAGTCGGTGGTGGTCTTCGCGATATCCCCGTACTCGATCGACTCGATGAGCCCGTCGGCTGTTCGGTGAACCTTGTTCACCAGCGAGCCGTAGCTCCCGGCCACGCCGCCGACAGCGCCACGGTTCGTGTAGGTCGTCTCGACCGCGCTCTCGCCGTTCGTCCCGAGCAGGTCCGCGACGGTGGCGCCCGTGCTGGCCTTGACCTCGCGGTCCGCGGCGTCGAACGCGACAGTCTTGTAGTACCACCGGGGCGCGTATCGGCCTGCGAGTGGCCCTGTCATGTTCGGTCGCGTGACCCGGACGGCTTCTTCAATCTTCCGGCCCACGCCGTCATACCGACTCCAGACCGCCGAACCTCGATCGAACACGGCGACGGGGCGACCGACCGAGAACCCGGTCGAGAAGCCTGCGGGCGGTTCTAGCCCGGTGACCGGAGTCGCTGGTGCGCCGTCATAGAGGTAGATGACCTCGAGCCCGGTCAGAGTGGAGACGGTGGGCGCGCTGTAGGCCTCATGCTGGCCCGCGACGCAAGGCGCGTAATCCTCGCCGGCCAGGCGCCCGGCACCATCATAGAAGAAGCTCGAGCCGCACCCTCGCGCGTCACTGGTCGCGCGGAGCTCGCCCTGATCGTTGTACGCGTACCGCCACGCCTTGACGCCCTGTCCGACGTCGGGGTTTGCCGTCGGGTCGGCCGTGAACCCGACCGTGGTGTGGGGCTCGACGTTGAGCACCATGCGCCCGAGGGTGTCGTAGCGCATCCAGCGCACGACCTTGTCGTTCGTGCCGGCGCGCACCCGCTCGATGACCTCGGGCTCGCCGGTCGGCAGGTAGGTCGTGCGGGTCTCGCGCGCGATGATCGAGCCGTTTTCGCGGAAGCGTTCGATCGCGACCGCGGCGCGGCCGTGTCCGTCGCGGCGTTCCGTGGCCGGCGTGCCCTGGTGTGGCCCTGGAAGGATGTCGGCCGCGTCGAAGAGGTCGGTGCTCAGCGCGTGGTAGACGCTCTGAAGCGTGACCGTGCCGTCAATGTCAAAGGTCTGGAGCTGCCGGCCGAAGGCGTCGTAGCGCTGGCGGCCATAGGGTGTGCTCGGGGCAACGCTCACGTCGAAGGACTGCCAAGCTCCGGTGTAGAAGACTTCGAGGTACTTCCTGCGAAGCGCACCCTTCGAGTCGAAGTCCACGAACCCGCCCGCGACCCAGTTGCCGCCATCGCCAGCGGCCTGGTCGGCTTCCTTCAACGTCGCGCGCGTACGGCCCATCCCATCCACGAACGAGACCGACTCGAGGTACTTCGCCTCCGCAGGCCCGCCGCCGTCCTGAGTCATGGAGTGGATCGCCGAGTAGGGCTTGTTCAGATCGGGCGGCAGGAAATAGGCCAGCTTGACGGTCTCGACTGTGCCCGCGCCGCCCCCCGGCAGCGGGCGGGTGAGCGCCGTCAGGCGCCCGAAGTGGTCGTAGGTCATCCTCGCGGGTTGCGCGTTCCAGTCCCTCACCTCTGAGGCGAGCTCGAGTCCGCGGTCGAAGTCGGCCTGCGTCGTCAGCGGGGCGGTGCCGCAGCCGCCGCGGAAGATGGTCTCGGTGACCGGCAGGTCGGCAAAGGCAGTGTCGTAGGAGATCTGCCGGCAACGCTCGGTCTGCCCGCCGCCGACGGGCGCAACGTCGTCGGTGACGTTTCCGAACTGGTCGTAGGTCTTGTTGGCGATGAGCTTGAGGCCGTCCGTGGAGAGACCTGTTGGCACTGAACCGGCGACCGAACGGTCCACGCCCAAGGACCCAGCGAGCTGGGCATGGACGTAGATGAGATCTCCGTTCGCGTCATACGTGTTCCGTGTGTCCTTCCACTCCGTCATGCCGTGGTTCTTGCCGGTCACGAAGGTCCGACTCGTGCGCCAATTCCACTTCGTCGGATCTCCCGGCGGCAGCACTGCGAGAGTGTGCTGCCAGATCTCCTCGTCTGCCGCCAGACACGCATCCCCGCTCTCGCACCCGAAGGCCTTTGCGAGCGTCCGGTTGCCGAATCCATCCACGACAAAGGTCGAGCGTGTCCGAGCCAAGCCCGAGGCCGCTCGAGTCGGAACGTTCACGGCGGTGTCGTCCGTGGTGGTGCCATTGACCTCCAGCGTCACGGCGTTCACGGAGGTCAGCGTGGACGCGGTGGTGGGCTGGGCGGTGTCGTAGAGGGTCTGGCTGGTCTCCGCCACGTGGGCGTGTCGAACGACCCGCCCGTCCAGCCCCTTGTAGAGCTCGCGCAGCACGTACCGGTTCGATTCGGTCTGCAGATAGCGCCCGCTCTCGTCGCGGCGCTCGGTCAGCCATGGCAGGCCCTTCAGTGCTTCGCGGGGATTGTCTCGCCACCGTTCGGGCAGGCTGCACTCGGGAGTTGCGTTGGTGGGCGTTTCGTCCAGGCACTCGCCCAGCAAGAAGCGCGAGTCCGTCACGTCGGTCGGGCTGTTCACGTCGCCTAGGCGGCGGGCCGACGCGCGCGCGAAGCCCCGGAATTCCCGCTGCTGCCCATCGAAACCCGGGTCTCCGTAGGTGTACTCGGTCACGTACGCGCCGCCGAGCCCGTCTTGCTCCGTCACCTTCTTGACGACGTGCGCCACGGTCGGCATGCGCGTAGCCCACGTCGCCGGAGTCGCCTCGGCCGCGAGCATCTCGGCCGTCGAGGTCGAATACTCGACCGCAGTCGTCTTTCCGAGCCCGTTCTGGACCTTGGCCAGCAGCCACGGGCGCACGCCGCCCGCCAGGTCGATGTACTTGTAGTCATAGCCGTCACCCCAGAGGATGTCCCGGGTGCCCGAGCCGTCGACGTCCACCAAGCGCACGCGGTCCGTCGCGGCGGGCTTGGGCGGCGTGTTGTAGAGGATGTGCCGGTCGGTCCAGGACTCGCCGTTCACGTTCAGGTAGACGTCCACGGCGTTGAACCGGACCTCGACCAGATCCGAGAGCCCGTCGCCGTTCACGTCGTCGAGCAGGAGCTTGCCGTCGCCGACGACCCCGAAGTTTGGGCTCGACGTCATGGCGATGTGCCGGTCTTGACCGAACGTCCCGGAGGGGCAGTTGTTGCGAATTCCCGTTCCCCAGAACCCGTTCCCACGCCCCGGCCAGTACCGGATCTCCCCGGCGCGCACCCGCACGATGTCGGTGATGCCGTCCCCGTTCATGTCGCCGAGGAAGACATCCGGATCGCTGAACTGGATCGGCGTTGCGCTCCACGGGAGACAGGAGGTCACCGGATCGTTCGATGCCGTGGCGCTTTCCGGCCCAGTGCGCGTGCCTTTGCCGAACTGGCCGTCCTGCGACGGGTAGCGTCCAAGGGCGAAGAACGTCTGCATCTGGGTGCCGGTCGTGACGACGACGTCCACGAGGCCGTCGGAATCGACGTCGAAGACCCGGATCTTCGAGCTTTCGTTCGTGAAGTCGATCTTCACGTCCTGCGCGGACGCCGTACTGATCGACCGGCCCTTCCATTGCCACGCGCCGTTCACGAGCTCCGGCGCCAGCACCTCGTACTTCTTGGCGATCGGCATGTGCACGAGGTTCGCGCGCCCGTCGCCGTCCAGATCGAACACCGAGACGTTCGTGTTCGAGAGCTTGAGTATGTTCTCGTCCGTGCCCGCAGGGATTCCGGCAGGATCGAGCGCAATCGTCGTCGCGCTGAACCCCAAGCCGAGCGGGTTCGTCGTCGCGCCGGCAGCGCCGCTGACGAAAAGGCCGTGCTTGCCGCTGAATAGGGCCGGTGCCGTGACCACCACGTCCGGCAACGCGTCCGAGTTGACGTCGAACAGGTCAGTGAGCGCCTCGTCGAGGGAGTACTTCGGGCTCGAACCGAGGGAGAGCTGCTTCTCCACAAAGTCTTCGAATCCAAGCTTCCCGGGCTGCGGCTTGACGTGCGTGTACTCGAACGTCATCGGTGGCAGCTTCGCGCATGCTTGCGCGGCGCCCTCGCCAGGCGCAGACGCCTCACTGCCTGCGCAGCGGCCCTCGACCTCGACCTTCTCGAGCAGCGAGACGTGGAACGAGTCGTTGTAGGTCAGGTGATACTTGCGGACGCGCTTGAATCCACCGGCATTGTCGAAGGTCTTGCTGGCGACCTCCACCGTCGCGAGACGCCAGCGCTGGTCGATGCGCCAACCGGGGCGGAACGAGAACGTCGGATCGGGGCGGACTTGCCAGACGAGGTGCGTGTGATGCGCGAAATCGGCGAAGGTGGTCGTGGTTGGGTTCGCCTTCGGCGTCGTGTCGTAGATGTCCGTCAGGTAGGCGCGGCCGGAATTTTGGGTGTAGCGATACACCACGACGTTCTTGGGATTGGCGTCGCCATGAGTGTCGTACTGCCGGACGAGGTGCCAGCGATAGATCTCGGCTAAAGCATCGGGGTTGCGCTCGAGCCCGGCTGTATACGTGGTCTCGTTCAGTGGAACGCCAAGCTCCATCGTGACGCCGGTCTTGCTCTGCACGCGCCACGTACTGCTGCCGTTCCAGAAGAATCGGAGGAACGACCCTTCAACGCGAGGACGGTAGTACTCCCACCCGGTAGCCCACGCCGGGAGCTCCTCGCCTGCCTGGAGCTTGCCCGCGCACCCGAGCGTCGCGTGACCGACGGTGCAAATCGGAATCAGCTCCTGCCCACCGTTGAACACCAAGCGGTCTCGCTCTGGGTGCCAACCCGTCCCATCGTTGTACTTGGGGGTTCCGCGATCCGTTTGCCGCGCGATGAACGGCACGGGAAGATCCCAGCCGACGCCCGCCGCGCCGAACCCCGCGCTCGAGCTGTACGAGAGGCCGAGCGATGGCTGAGCCGCGCCGCGCGCCGAGGGCAGCGAGAAAGGTACGCTGAACGTGGCGATGCCCGTCGAGAGCTGGGCGGAGAAGCTCTCGCCCATGCCCTGGATGCTCCCGCTGGTGCTGGGGAGCGAGATGGCTTGGCTCGTGACGCCACTCTTGTCGGCGCCGCTCGGCAAGGATGCCGCTGGTATCGCGGGTGCCACCGGTGTCGAGGACACGTCCACGGCGGTGACGGGCTTGGCGCTGACCTTGGCCTCGCTCTTGTTCCGAACCGCCGGCTGTGAGCTCTGGCGCTTTGACGATTCCGCGACGGGCAGCTCGGACTCCGCCTGAGCCTCGGTCGAAGCCTCGTCCGCGGATTCCGCAGCGGGCGGTGACTTCTCGGGCGAGCTCGCGCGGGCGTCCGGACCGGTCGTGAGCGCCACGCACGCGCCGAGGACCGCCGCCGTGACGAGCGCGATGCGGCTCGCGACACCAGTTCGTCGGCTCATCCTGACCCCGCATCGAGCAAGGGGTTCTTCCGCACGATGGGGACTGGGATGAGCTCGACGACGACGTCGGGCGCGCCTTCATCCTTGCCGAAGACGAGACCGTAGTCGTCCCACGCGGTCACCAGCGCGCCCTCGGGCGCGAGGGGGCTGGCGGCGAGCGCGGGGAATCGCTGGTCCCCCGGCGTGTGTGTGTCCCACCTGGGCAAGCGCAGAGGCGTGCCCAACGTGATCGTCGAGCCGTTCCATAGCACTTCGCGAAGCCAGAGCTCCTCGGCCTTCGGATCACCGGACGCAGCGGCTTCGCGCCATGAGAGGAAGATGCGCGAGCCGACGCGCACCGCGTTCGGGTGGCTCTGCGCAGCGGTGGCGCCAGTGTCCAGCGCGATCGACGCCGTGGTACCGGGCACGGTCGAGCCCAGCAGCGCACCGCGCAGCTTCGAGCCGGCACCGGATCCAGCATCGCCAACCGTGAAGACAACGAGGAGCGTCGACGCGTCGAGCTCCGCCAGCGCCGGCTTGTCCTCGGTTCCAGGCGGCGCGTGCGGGCCAACTGACCAGGTCGTGGTACCGGACTTCGCTTCGAGGGTCTCCGAGCCGGTGCTGGTGGTCGCGCGCCAGGCAGCCGCCCAGGTCGAGCCGAACATGCCGAGCGCCACGTTGGCTTCTGCGTTCGCGGAGTCGGCGAGCGTTTGGTCACTTGTCGACTTGGGATTGAGCGCGGCGTCAAAGGCCCGGTAGCGCAGGTCGGGGCCCTTCACCGCATCGGAGTCGTCGACCCAAGCGACCACGAGCTCCGTCCCGGTCCAGAGCACATCCGGGTCCGACTGTGAGAACACTGTCGTCTTGTTGGCATGGGCGGGCTCGCCCGATGGTGCGTTGGGAGGCTCGACCAACCGGATCGCGACGCCAAGCGAATCGCCATCTCCGTCGAAATCCGTCCACGCCATTGCGTACTTCGCACCGGGAAGCGCCGCCACGACCGGCGAGCTGAAGAGAAGCGGCGTCGACTTGGTGCCCGTGCTGACCAGCAGCGGAGAACCGACGCGCACGCCTTTCGGATCGAAGGCGTTCAGCGCGATGCGCGGCGGGGCAAAGCCTGGCTCGACGTAAGCCACGGCGAAGCCATCGGCGTCGGCGGCAACGGGATGCCGGCCTTCGCCGAGATAGCGACCGGATGCGGGCTTGCCGGAGTCGTTGACCGCCGGCGCGACGGAGAGGAAGTCGTTGACGAAGCAGGATGTAGTGCAAGCGTCGTCGTTGGCCGCGTTGCCGTCGTCGCACTCTTCGTCGAGGCCGCGGATGCCGTCGCCGCAGACTGTCGAAACAGGGCCGCTGTCGGCGGCGTCAGAGGGTGCGTCTACCGAGGCGTCTGGCGCGCCGCCAGTACCGCCGTCGCCGGGGTTGATGCCGCCGGAGCCACCGGTCACAGACCCTGCAACGCCGCCGCCGCCGGCTGCGCCGCCCAGCCCACCTGCGCCAGCCGCACCCGCAACGCCTCCCGACCCAGCAGCGCCGGCCTGCCCTCCTGAGCCAGCAACTCCACCGGTCCCCCCGCCACCACCTCCGCAGCCGGTCGGACCGCAGGCTGCCGTGACCGTGATGCCCAGCAAGGCCAGCACGGGCGCCCAGCGAAGGCGCCGACGCGGCGGCAATACACGGCGAGCACCCACAGCCGTCCTCCCGTCAGTTCTGCTTCACCCAGTAGCTCGATCCGACGAAGAGCTGGACGCGTTCGAGGCGATCCAGCCGAACTTCGGGCCCGGTCTCAATTTCCAGGGTGTAGGACCCGCCTAGCGGTCGCCAGTAGAGCTCCGTGCGAGCTACCGGCTTGATGTAACTCGTGTCCCACCCATCCTTCAGAGGATCCAGCCAGAGCTCGGCCGCCAGCGCCTTGGCGCCTTCGATGCGCGCCGGCGGCACTTCCAGCACCTTCCACTGACCCGCGTAGTCGGTCAGCCATGCACGGCCCACCTGGCGTAAGTCGTAGCGCAGGAAGCCCTCCGAGTAGCAGCCCAGCGGGTCCGGCGCGAGCTTGCAGTCACGAATGCCCGTGCCAACCAGGTTCACGGCGAGACGGCCCCAGCGCGCGTTGTATCGCGCGTCGAACGGCTCGGCGAAACCGCTCTTGTTCAAGCGACCCCAGCCGTCCAAATAGAAGACCGTACGGGCTGCCGTGGGTCGCGGGATCGAACACTGATTCTGCGAGATGCACGACATGTCCCCGACAGGGCAACCGCAAGCGGCAAAGTCCACGCATGCCGCTTCAACGCCACCGCTCGCGATGGGCGGCGCGGCCACCCACTCGCCGGGATGCGGCGATGCCGTCGGGCAGCGCAGCTGCCATGTGCCGTAGTCCGGGTGGGTCGTGATCGGGCCACCAGGGTCGCTGAACGTTTCGGGCTGCCCGGCCGCGAGGCCCTTCAGGGTGATGACCTCTACGTCCTCCGCCGCAATTGCCGTAGGACGCGTCACCGCGAAACCATCCACGAAGGAGTTCAGGTTCGAGACGTAGTCGCTGACGCGGTTGCTGAAGATCCCACCCGAACTCTCGGTTCCGATCGTGAGACCCACGGCAGCCGGAAGGCTCAGATCGTACTCGTATGCCTCGTTCGACCAAGTCGCAGGGCTCGCAACGAAAGCCTCCTTCTGGGAGAGCCGCGACAGGTCCACCGCGTAGTGCGCTTCGACCCCGCGCCGGGCGGCCAACGCGTAGAGGCGGGCGTTGTCGAGCAGTGCTTTCGCGCGCCATGCATCGTAGCTGCGATAGCGACGGTACAGCCCGAACGAAGTGGTCAGCTGCTGCTCTTGGGCCTGGATGTCGGTCTTGAACAGCTCGAGCTCGAGCTTGTAGCGCTCTTGCTCGAGGCGTGCCTGATTCATCAGCTGCTGAAGCCTCACGCCGCTCTGGACGATCGCTGCCCTGTCGTTCAGGATCCCGTTGACCGCGCCGGTCACGTTGCCGACGCCTTCCATCGCGGTCTGGAATTGCTTTGCTAGCGAGATGTTCAGTGACTCCTTGAGTTCTGCGCACCTCTCCACCGCCTCCGTTGACACGCCGTCGCCGAACAGGAGGCTGCCACCAGCCGTGATGACGGTGCCGTAAACCGAACCCGTTCCAAAAAACAGATCCTTGATCATGTCATCGAAGCCGCACTTGTGCTTCAAGACCAGCTGGTCCTTGTAGACGACAGCTGCGGCGGTCTTCATGGCTGCCGTCGCAGCCTCCACCTGCGCCTTGGCCAGTTTGAATCGTTCTTCAGGCGCTTTCACCGCACGCCACTGCTCGACCATGGCCGATTGGAGCTGTCCGCCCGCGTAGTTGGGGAAACTGGGTACTGACGACGAACTGATCTGCGCCTCGACTTCCGGCGCGAGCGCAAACGGAGTTGAGAGCACGTCCGCTGCGGCGGCGCTGATGATGCAGTTCAGGAGCAGGGCTGCCGAAGCCACTGCATTATTCGGGTCGGTCTCCTGTGGCGCGTTGGCCGCTTGTTGGCATTGGGGCGAGAGGTAGGAGTTGTTGAGCGGGACCGGGATTGGGAAGGCGTTGAGCGACGGGTACCACTCCTTCTTTGGGGTAGCGTCGTTGAGGGCAACGTTCGTGGGACACGTCGGATTGTCGTAGCCGCAAAGCTCCTGCGCACTCTCCTTCTGCGACGCCAGCGACTTCGTCGTCTCGTTCGCCAGCTTGGTCTTCAGCTCCTGAAACTTCGCCTCGTCAGCTGTTTGCTCGAGCATGCCGTCGATCGCGGTCTGCACCGCGTCTGAGGCTTCCTTCGCGGACTTGTCGGCCGCGTCGAGGTAGTATCGGAACGCGGGCGTTGCTGGTGACCCGCCGAGCAGTTCAGCGCTGAACGGAGGTACCCAGCTTCGCGGCAGGCCGTAGCCATCGTACGCGGGCTCGCTCGGCAGCCGTCCATCGGGCTGGACTTGCCGCGCGAGCCACGAGCCAAAGGCGCCGTCCTGGGCGAAGTAGTCCGCCTGCTTCACGTCGGTGGTGTCGAGCTCCACGCCGCTGGTCAGGAGGCGCGCGGTCCCGAACAACGTCGGGTTGGGCACTGTCTCAGCGTTGGGTGGGAATATGGACTCGAAAGTCTGTACGAGCTCTTGAACGGTGCCCCTCCATGCAAAGAACGTCCAAGTCCGCGCAGCGGTGCTCAGCGGTATCCCAGGCGCTGTTACCCATCGCCGCAGCCCATCAAGAGTTGTGCCTCCGCCGGCGGTTGGGATCAGGAACGAGGCGTAACCCTGAATCGCGGCGTTGACGACCACGTGCGGGGCGCCACGCCCGAACACTCGCGACTGGGGGTGGGTGATGAGATTCCCGGCCCAGCCATCATCAGGAACCGCGGCGACGACAAGCCACGTGCCGTCGGGTGGCGGTGCCCAGAACGACTCGCTCGCGTCGGCTGTTACGGTCACGGCCCAAGCAGGCCGACCTGGCGACGTCTCGAACACCGACAACTCGCTCGTACCCGTCGTGACAGGAGTGACCGCGATCGCCTCCCCGACTCCTGCTCCGGTGACGGATACGACTGACTCACCCTGCTGAAAGTAGTCGTCGAGGCGCGCCTTTTCCGGCGTGCCCGTAGGCAGGGACTCGAGGCGTTCGAGGGCAGAGCCAACCAGTTCTCGCGTGACCGCGAGCGCGCGGATCGACCCCATGGTGCGCTGCTGTTCGGCGGCCACGCCAGCGCCAAGAACGGGTATGCAGACGCCGTTGACGAGCACACAGACTCCGTCGGTCGAGAATCCCTGCTGCCACGACGGCGCCGTGTCGGACATCTGCCACGCTGTGGCAAACCGAGTGTTGGAGTAACGACCGAAGGGCCCAGCCGTGGAGCGCAGGGGGCGGGCAGCAAACTTCGCCCCGCGTGCGACGTGAAGCTTGCCGCCGTTCAAGGTCAGCGCCCCGGCGAGGTCGTGGCTCCCGAAACGCTTGACGGCGCACGCGTTGCCGGACTGCGAGGTGTCGATTTCGGGGCCAACCAGATCGGCGGCGAGCTCAACCGCGGTCGCGACGTGGTGCTGCCGGACGCGATAGTACCGGTAGAGCGCGTGCTGGTCCGGGTCCGACGGCATGGAGACCGGTGTGCAGAGCTGCGTCGTGGGGTTGTAGTCCGAACAAAGCACTTCGCGGAGCTTCAGTTCTAGAGCAGAGTAGACTGGCAACACGCTGCCCGCAGGGTCGATCGTCGGGCATTGGCTGCCGCTGGGCGTCAGCGTCAAATCGAGAACGTCATGCGAGAGCAGGAGCGAGAGCGCCGACAGCACCTGGGGCTCGTCGAGCTCTTGTCGCACGTAGGGGAACTCCTGGCGCGTGGGCCAGTCCAGGGTCGTACCCGGCGTCGACTGTCCGTTCGGGTGCTGCCAGGGGCTCTTGGCGTCCGCTGCGAGAGCATCCCCGCCGTAAGTACTCGCCATCAGGCGTTGCTGCCACGACCCGGGTCCCCAGGTCTCGTCGCTTCGCGAGGTCGCCTCGCCGCCTCGAGGCAGCACAGCGCTCCTGCTGCGCGCCAGAAGCGAGTTGAGCTCCTGGGTCACCGTCGTGTGGAGCTGAACCGCTGTCGCGAAGTCACGGCCCATGCTTCGAAGCGTGCTCGCAGGTGCGTTTCGTCCGAACCATTGAAGGTTCCCGACACGCAGGTGTCGACTCGGACAGATCTGGCACAGCGGGTTGTTTGGGTCATCGCAGCACGGCGTGGTCTGCGGTGCCGTTCCGGCGCCGCCGGAGGCGAAGACGCTGCCGAGTAGCGCGTACTGCAGCATGGCGATTTGTGCGCGCTCTCGAATCGTCTCCAGCAGCTCACGCTGCTCCGCGTTGGACATCAACAGCGCTTCGGCGCCGGCGGTCCCCGGTGAGAGCTCGCGCATCCGCAACGCCATGCAGAGGTTCAGACCGGCCCAGCGGAGGTCCATGTCCGCGAGCTCGACTACCCACGGCCGTCCTACCAGCACCCCCGACAGGTTCAGCGTCTCCTTGATCTCGCTCTCGTGGATCTCGATCGATGCTGGCTGCTTTGGATTGGTCGGGTCACAGTTCTTCGTCGGCTCGGCCCGGTAGGCCCGCCACTGCTTCGCCAGGAAATCAGTCGTGTTGGGGAGAACCTCATCCATATGCACGAGCACTCCCTTGAGCGATGAATCGGCAGTCGGAAACCCGCCGGTGGCGAAGTAGTCATCGTACACGGAGGCGCTGCAGCCGGCGAACGCGTCGGCCAGAAGGAGCTCGGACTTCGTCCCGTCCCATGTGTACTCGCCGCTCATGCACGGCACTGGAGTTTGCCCCGGCGCGGACAATGCGCTCCCGCGCTGGCTGACAGCGTTCTCGCCGTCCCCAACACACGCCACAGGCAGGAGGAGGAGCACGAGCAGGGAGGTCATCCACTTCAGCGTCGTCATGGTGTCGGCCTTTCATGTACCGTCATGGCAGCACCTGAATCCCTTCGTGGCATGAACGTGGAACCAGGAGGGCTTCGACGAACTCGCACACGGATCGCCCGATCGCACGCGGCATGCGTCGCCCTGAGCAACGGAGAGGCACGAGTCTTCCCACTCCTCGGCGTTGCCGCTCAGATCGAAAAGTCCGGGATACGGACCCGTGCACGCCGCGCGAGTCGCCACCGCGGCCCGGGGGTATTTCTCCCAGCACTCGGACACGCCCTCGTCCCCGTATGCATACATGCGAGTTCCCCCGGCGCTGCACGCGTTGAACCACTGGCTGTCGATTGCGTCGGCCGGCTTCGTGATGTCCGCCGCGCCTCCCCCGATCTTCCCGCAGAGACGCTTCCCAGCCCATTTGCAGTACCCGACCGCGTCGCACCACGTCACGCAGCCCACGGGAGCTGACGCAGAGGTGTTCTCCATCGCTTGCCGGCACGAGAGGAATTGGGGTGACGAGAAGACGTTCTGTTGCAAGCACTGCCCTTGCTGGGTCTTCGGATCCACCTTCGCGGCAAGGAACTCGTCGTACTGGCCGAACGTCACCTCCGTTGCGTCGATGCAGTACGCGACGCCCGTCGGCGACTTCACTTCGACGAGCGCCGGCCCGGGCAAGCCCGTCGGGCAGACGCTGGCGGAGCCGGCAGATCCGTCGGGCGGTCCGCCGCCGCTTCCACCGACACCCGCACCGCAGTCACAGGGACCGTAGGCGCTTCCGTCCGCCTTGCAGGCCTGGCCCCCCTTGCAGGCACCCGGTCCGACGCAGGCTTGCGACATGCCCGGAGTGCACGCTCTCTGGTCCGCGGCGGGCTCCTCCGAGCCACAGCCGAGCACCAGCATCGCCACCGCCAGGGGCATTGCAATCAAAGAGGTCGTCCTGACCACGCGCTTCACTCCTCCCACACGCAACGAAACGCCCACGCGGGCACCGACCAGCTCGCGTCGCCCGCCGCGGGCCCCGAGGTGATCGCGTCGATCGAGGCGCCCGAGAGCGTCGAGGCGAAGCAACCCTTCTTGGCGTCGCGGCACGCAGGCCAGGGTGAGCTCGAGTCCGCTGCCAGGAGCTCCGCAGGGGCAAGCAGAACATCTTCGACCCCCGCAGGTGAGCTCCCTGCGGGGTGCTTGCCAACGAGCACGACCTGTTCGGCAGAGCATCCCCCTGCGGGACAGCATGTCTTGGTTCCCAAGACCGCGATCGCAGCGGGATGCTTGTCGCACTCTAGCCGCTGGTCAGCCCACGCGTAGCGGCGCACGCTGGGACCGCGCGACGCCCCGAGCCACTCCTCGACTCGGGGGAGGCGTCCGCCTACCCACTCGCAGTACTTGGCGGCTTGCCCGAGCGCGGCGCACGTGACCGGGGCGTCGTCGAGCGCTCCAGCCTCCGAATAAGTTCGACCCGCCGGGCCCTGATCAGATGCGGTGCAGGCTCCGGTCGTGCGCGCGGGCGGCGTGCACGCGCGCGCTGCAACACACTCGCGGTACTGCGCGACGGTAGTCGGATAACGCGACATGCGGAACGAAGGGACCTGAACGTGCTTGCGTATGGTGCCGATAGCGGTCCCGACTTCGACTTGCGCTGCCGAGACGCTGACGCTCTCCGGAATCGATATCGGCCGTTTCACGCGCGATCCTGCTTCGCCGTCCGCACACGCGATGACGCTCATCGCAGCCAGCGCGACCAACGGAGCTAGCGGCGCAGCTCGCACGGCGGCCGACAATTCCTTATCTCGGTGCGTCTGCACCAAGGACACGCCCCTGTTCGGATCAAGACGCATTTTCTCCACCTTCCTCTCCGCCCTTGCGCCCGCAGCCACGCTCCGCAGCTTCCGCCGAGAACTGCACCAGGGTCTCCGGCGACAGCGAGGCGTCAACCGACAAGATCCGACATTCATACGACAGTGTGCGCGCGGGTGTTCTTGTGCACCGCGGCACGCCCTCCCCGCCTTGCGACACGGGCGGGCTCCAGAGCGCCGTGGACACGGGCACGCGGCAGTCCAGGCGATGGTCCTGCACATCTGCACTCACCCGTCAGCGAGGTCGCGTATCCCCTCACTGATCGAGCGCGCTCGTTTCTCACTCCCCGTCCGGCCCGACTACCGAGGGGCCTGCGGTCAGCACTTACAGGACCCCCACTGGCACCCGCTAGCGGCGGTCACCGCCTGGATCACGCTGGAGTAGGTGGATGCACATCCCCCCTCGCAGGCGGAGGTGGTGCAGGCGTACAAGCAGTCCAGGTACGACGACAATTGCGGGTGGGTGTAGGAGCTCTGAAACTGCGCGCAGCACTTCGTCTTGCTGCAAGACTCACAGGTCGTGTCGCTCGGGGTTACGACGCACCCCGCGCACTTCAGGAACGCCGCCCATTCGGTGTTGCAGCCCGAGTGCTTCAGGTACCCCATCGAATTGCAGGCGGTCGTGGCCGTCGAGTTGAAGCACGCGTACCAAGCGGTCGTCTCGGTGGCGCACGCGGCCTTGTAGGTCGAGAGATCCGCGACACAACTCGAGTAGCAAGCTGCGTACGGCTCGTCCTTCGGGCACTTCGGGGCAGCTTTCTTCTGACAAAACACCGAGCAGGTGGCCGCATCGCCTCCCCCACCACCTGTCCCGGTTCCGCCGGTTCCGCCAACGGCCGATCCCCCGGTGCCACCCGCGGGTGCTCCGCCGGTGCCGCCGCTGGCGCCGCCGCCGCCCACGCCTCCTACTCCGGCAACGCCTCCGCCGTCCGGCGCCGAGCCTCCGCCACCGCTCGTGCCACCGCTGCCAGACATTCCGGCGCTCCCGCCCGAGCCGGCATCCCCACAGTCGCACGCGGAGTAGCCGCTCCCGTCTGCGGCGCACACCTGGTAGCCGCTGCAGCTCCCCGGACCCGTGCAACCCACGCTCGCATTCGGCACGCATGCCTGCGGCTTGCCCGCGGAATCGTCACCGCCGCCGCATCCCGCGGCGACCAGCACGACGCAGAGCAAACCCACGCTGAATCGACTGAACGAAGCCACTCGCCCACTCCTGGTACGGAGTGTCCGCCATCGATGTTGCGAAAGCTAGCGGATTTCCGCGGCGCCAGGAGTGCCTGGGTAGCGCCAGAGCAAGGCGCCCTTCACCGCCACCGTCTGGGGCTGGGGCTCGGTGACCTTCGGCCCGAGCGACGTGTACACCGCGTACGTGTCGTACGCGTACCCAGCGGGGATGGGGACGAAGCTGATCAATACGGTCGAGATCCCGGTGGTGAAGTAGGTGCCCCCACTCGCGGCGCTGCGCGCCGCGGTCTCCCCCTTACGCGGCAGCGCGCGCCGGCTCACGTCTTGCCAAGACCACCGGCGCCCTGCCGATGGCGCGCGCTGCGCGCGTGGGGGAGACGCGTCGCTCCGAGACTGGCGCATCACTGTGACTCGAGGGCAGGCGACGCTCCGAGCTCGTGTCCGCTCGCTTCGATGACGGCGTCGTGAGCTTCCGCGCCGCTGGCTCCTGCCGGCACCGCGGCCGGGCTCTGCCCAGGTGGCGCACGAGTCGCGCCAGCCGCTGTGGCTTCACGCCGCGTTTTCCCGAGGTCGCCGCGCCGAGGCGCATCGCGAGGACCGAGGCGGCTGTCACGCCTCCTGCGCCGTGGGTGGGCAAAGCCCGGCCGCGGTGCCGGACAGGAGGCGCCATGTCTTGGAAGACCACTCACTCGCAAGTCATCGAAGCTCGGGCGCGCGCCATGCGCTTTGCGCAGACGCCCACGGAGGAGGCGCTGTGGCGGGAGCTGCGTGGCGGGAAGCTGGGCGCGGTCGTCCGACGTCAGTACGTCGTCGGCCGGTACATCGCGGACTTCGCCGTGCCCTCCGTGCGCGTCGTGATTGAGGTCGATGGCGCGTACCACGCCAGCCGGCGTGCGGCCGATGCGCGCCGGGACCGGGAGCTTGGTCGCCGCGGGTGGCGGGTGTTGCGGCTGCCGGCGGAGCTCGTTGCCCGGGACCTCGGGGAAGCGGTCGCGCGCGTGCGCGCGGTGCTCGGCAGCGATGGGTGACGGTGGCACCCCGCCGGGTGTCACGAAGCGCGTCGATCGCCACCTGAGTTCGCCACTTCGCCACCTTGTGAGCGAGCGAAACAGCGGGGTTTTGGGTTCACCTGGCTGGCACGCCGCTCGCTGAGGCGGCAGTGGCGTGGGCCACCCTGCACATGCGCTCGCACAGCCCGAGCGCTCGCGCTTCCGCCACCGGCCGGAGAGGACCGTGCTCTACCAGACGGTGGCGGAGCACTGGCCGGCGTTCCTCGAGCGCGCGGAGGAGCACGGCGGACTGCCGCGCTTCGTGGTGAAGGAGTTCGAGGAGTACCTTCGCTGCGGGCGTCTCGAGCACGGGTGTCTGCATCTGGTCTGTCGCGAGTGCGGCTACTCCGAGCTCGTCGCCTTCTCCTGCAAACAGCGCGGATTCTGCCCCTCCTGCCTCGGTCGGCGGATGGCGGACACCGCCGTCCACTTGGAGCAGAGCGTCCTGCCGCGCGTGCCCATTCGCCATTGGATCTGCTCACTGCCCTGGGGACTGCGAGCCTTGCTCGGCTACGACCGGAAGCTCTGCGCCGAGGTGGTGAGCGCGTTCATGGCAGAGGTGGACCGCTCACTGCGCTGGCGAGCGAAGCGCCAGCTCGGGCTAGCGAGCGTCGCAGACGCGCACACGGGCGGCGTGGCCGCGGTGCAGAGGACGGACAGCGCGCTGCGCCTGAACGTCCACTTCCACTCGCTGGTGCTCGACGGCGTTTACGTTCACGAGAACGACGACCCGCGCTCGCCGCTCGAGTTTCGCGAGCTCGACACGCCCACGCGAACCGACATCGCCGAGGTGGCCGCGCGCACCGCCGCTCGCGTCGAGAAGCTCCTCCGAGCGCACGGCAAGAGCCTCGACCCCGAGCTCGTCGAGGACACGCCACCAGAGCTCGCCCTCGACGAGCCTGGCCTGGCCGCCTGCTACGCCGCCGCCGCGCAGGGCCTCTCCGTGAGCGGCGACCGCGCTGGCCAGCCGCCGCTTCGCCTCATCGCCTCGCCCGACCCACCCGCGCGCCCCCGCGCCGTCGATGCGACCGACCAGCCCATCGCAGAGGTGCGCGGTATCAACATCCACGCCGTGCAGGTCGTGGACGGGCGGGACCGCCGTCGCGTGGAGCGGCTCTGCAAGTACATCACGCGCCCCCCCGTCGCGCAGGACCGCCTCGAGCGCCGCGCGGACGGCAAGCTCGAGCTGACGTTCAAGAAGGTGTGGCGCGACGGCACGCGAGCGCTCGTGTTCGAGCCAGCTGACCTCATCCCGCGGCTCGTCGCTGCTGTGCCCCCGCCGCGATTCCACTTGCTCCGGTACTTCGGCGTACTCTCGAGCCACTCCTCGCGCCGGCGTCTCGTCGTGCCCACGCCCGCGCTCGACGACGCGACCGCGAACAAGCCCCCGCCTGCTCGCGGCGATCAGCTCGAGCTGATCGGCGACACGGACGACGCGCCCGCACCCCGAAAGCGGTGGGCCTGGCTCCTCGCTCACGTCTTCGCCGCCGACGTGGAGACCTGCCCGCGCTGCTCGGGGCCCATGCGCTGGGCCGAGGTCGCCAACACCCGCGCCCAGATCACCCGCCTGCTCGCGGAGCATGGCCTCGGCCCGAGGGCCCCGCCTGCGACCCGTGTCGGCGTTAGCGTGCCCGAGCAGTTGATGTTGGGGTTCGGGAAGGAGTGAGACGTCGGTGAGCGCCTCGCCGAAGGCGGAGCTGTGCCCTGCGCAGCCGGCGACGCGGAGAATCTCTGCCGAGCTGCGTCGGACGCCCGCCGCGCGAGGGTTCGCGGGCAGCACTCGACCCGAGCTCCGCCGCCGCGTATCTTGGACTCGGTGGGTTTTGACAGATGGAAACTCCTACGCGCCGCTGCGCGGTCGGATCCGTAGAGAGCTTCACGCAGTCGGCGCACGGGGTCTTGGGGTAGCTTGCCGTTTGGTCGAAGTGATCGAGGGTGAACTCGAACATGCTCCCGAACAGGTCATAGTGCCCCAGCGGGCTCACCCCCTTGGCGCCCGTGCCGACCGGCGGCGGAGCGAGCTGCGGGCTGATTCCGAACGTGGCGTGCTCTGCATCGTACGGCGCGCTGCCCCACGGATACTTCCGCGGCGCGCTGCCAGGCCCGACCCACGCGTAGCTGAGCTCTGCTTCCGTCGGCAGATATCCACCGTCCCAGATGCAGAAGGCGTACGCCTGAGAATAGCTCACGCAGTTCATCGGAAGTGAGTCGCTGGTCCCAGGGTCCGGCGACCAGGTGGAGGTGCCGCCCCCCGAGGCAGGGCACTTGGACACGTTCGCATTCCACTCGCTCAGCGACGGCCAGAGATCACCCGCCAGCGCTGCCTGCCACCCGAGCTCCCCCGCCAGAGGTTGGGGCTGGTGCTTGCCCGAGCCGACCGCAGGCGCCCACTGGTCGTTGACTACCGCCCCGACGAAGTTCCGGAAGCGACCCACGGTGACCTCGAAAGCGTCCAGGCGAAACGCGCTGACCGTCGCCGCGAAGTTCGCGCCCGACTTCCCGTCGCGCTGGAAGTCCGCTTTCGGTAGCTGCGGACTCTCACAGCAGCTGTGCCCGCCCCCGCACGGCGCCAGGCCCTTGCAGCTGGGCGGCTCGGCGCCTCCGTCGGCGCCGCCCGATGCTGCCGTGCCGCCGCCGCCCGCGCTGCCGCTGCCGCCCGCGCTGCCACCGCCGCCCGCGCTGCCACCGCCGCCCGCGCTGCCACCGCCGCCGGCGTCGCCGCACTGGCATGCGCCGAACGTGCCGCTCTCACATTGCCGTGTACCGGTGCCGCCGTTCGGACACGTGCACTGCTTCAGCTCGCCGACGTCGCAGCTGGCGGCCGGGTTGGTGGATGACGAGCTGCACGCGCCGAGCGCGAGGCTGAGCAGTCCCACGTACCAGGCACGAAGTCGCATCGGGCCGCATTCTGGAGCTATTCCGGTCGCCGGGCAACCGCCCCGGCAGGCGTCATTCCCCCGGCTTGCAGCTCACCTCGAGGTTCCAGGCGTGAAGCGTGGGCGCGCTCAGCTTGTCGGACGCGGGCACGAGCCGCGACCGGATCTGAACGAAGCGGCGGCTCGTGATCTCGCCCTTCTTCGCGAGCGTGGTGTTCACCACCGCCGAACCGTTCTGCGTGTCCCAAGGCGACGTCTTCGCCGCCGCCTGCTGTCCGACCAGCGCGGCAGGCCCCGGCGGATTGCTGAATTCGAGCGGGTGCTCGGTGGCGGTGGCAAGTGCCGCAGCGGTGGACGCGGTCTTGACGAAGTACTCGACCCTCGAGTCGTTCGGAGTCGTGGCCGTCCACGACCAGTGGCCCCAGACCGGCGTCGCGCCGCCCGAGCAGGCCTCGTCTGCGTCGTACACCCGCGTGAAGCTGCCCTCACCGAAGGTGGGGGGCGGCGGGGGCGGCAGGCTGGGTTGCGTCGTGATGGTCGACGTCTGCGGCGACCACTGGAAGCGGTCCATGAGGACCGTCGAGTCCCACACGTGGTCGCCGGTGTCCCAGATCGAGTAGTGCAGCTTGATGGTCTCGCCGGGGTTCACCGGCGCGCTGGTGGTGAGCCACCCGGTCGCCCCGCCGCACACCCCGTTCGGCTTGCCGTACATGCTGTTCGTGCACGCGCCGCCAAAGCCGGTGCCGTCCAGGTGGGGGTGTGAGGTCGTGGTGGGGTTGCCCGGGATCGAGAAGAACCCGACGTTCACGCTGACCGGATTCAGCTTCGAGTCGAACGAGATGTTCTTGTCGGCGTACGGGTTGAGCGCGCCAGAGTAGAGCGCGATGAACGAATCGTTGTACGCCGTGCAGACCCACTCGGAATACTCGCTGGAGAAGAAGTCGAAGTCGAACGAGAAGCTCTTGGCGTTGGTGGGCGCGCGGACCTGGAGGAGCAGGCCGCACGAGTCGTACGCCGCCGTGCCGTTGGGGCAGCCCACCGCGTTCTTCGGGAACCCGGCCGGGGGGGTCGCGAAGGTGTTTGCGTTGTAGCTGCTGGCTTGTCCGTTCGGGTTCACGTATCCCGGGTCGTTGGTGTCGCGAGCGGTGCCGGAAGAGAACACGGCCATGGACGAACCGGCCTTGGGGAAGTTGTTGGTCCCGAACTGGGGCGTGACAGCCCGCTGCAGCGAGTTGGTGCAGTCCGAGCCGTTGGCCTGCGCCAGAGACGCGCCGAGCACACCCCAGGTCTTCGACTTGCCCGTCGCGCCGCTGCTCGAGAAGCGGCAGAGCTCCATCGCCTTCGCGTAGGCGGTGGGGTCGTTGCTGGCAAACGCCAGCCCCGTGTCGCACGCCGTCAGCTCGTCGTCGGCGGTGCCGCTGCAGTCTTCGTCCAGGCCGTTGCCGGGGAAGTCGAACGCGCCGGGGTTCACCAGAGGGTCACAGTCTTTGCAGTCGCCCGCGGTGAACGAATAGCCGTCACCGTCGTGGTCCATGCCGTCGGCGAAGCAGAGCACGCACGCGTTGCCCGTGGTGAGCGCGCACGACGCCCCGCCGCAATGGGTCGCGACGGCGTTGACGCAGGCCGTGCTCCAGTTGCCCGCGCAGCAGCCGGGGATGGCTGCGCAGATGGCGCTCACGCAGCTCGCGGGCGGCGGCGAGCCGCACTTCCCCGCGTCGCACACCGGCGAGTTGCAGCACGCCTCGCCCTTGGCGCACGAGCCCCCGGCGGCCTGGCAGCTGGTCGCGTCGGCGAGGATCTGCACGTCGTCCAGGTTCCAGCTGGACGCCTTCTTGGCACCGGACGACCCGATCCGCACGCCGAAGCGAACGCGCATCTGACTTGCCTTCATGGCGGTGATGTCGTGTTCGACCAGTTGCCACGCCGAGTCCGACACGGCGGCGGTGTTCTGCCACACCAGGCTCCAGCTCGAGCCGCCGTTGGTCGAGATCTCGACGCGACTGGTCATCCACGGGGGGGCATCCGAGTTGAGCCAGCGCCGGTACGACAGCTTCATCGCGCCCGCCGCCGCCGAGGTGTCGATGTTCGGGCTCGTGAGCCAGTAGTAGTTGTGCACCGTGGTCGTGGCGTTGCCGCCGATCACCACCCCGGCGACCTTGTCGTCGCTCGTGCCCGGCGTGAAGTCCTGGGCGGGGTCGGGGTTACCCGTCGTGTGGCCGGCAGATGCGGCTGCGTGATCCACCTGCCACTCGGTCCCGAGCGTCCAGCCCTTGCTGGCGCCGCTGGTGAAGTCGTCGTCCCACAGCGGAACTTGCCCGGTGACCTGGCAGGTGCCAGCCACGCACGCCAGCCCGTGGCAGCACGGGGCGGAGCCGTTGCACGCCGTGCCGACCGCACTGCAGGCGTAGCCTCCGGCCGGTACGTCGCAACCGGGCGTCAACGCCGCGCCCGGCTGGCAGACGTGATGCGAGCACGTCCCGCTGGAGCCGCCGGTGCAACTCGCTGCCGGTGGGGAGCCGCCATCGGCGCCCGGCAGCGTGACGCCGCCGTCGGTGGCGATGGTGCCGCCGTCGTCGGCCGGGAGCCCGGGCGGAGTGTCCGGCCACTGCTGGCAGTACGGGTCGCAGGGGTTTGCCTGACATGGCCCGGGCGGCGCCAGCGACTGCGCCTTCTGCTTCGGATCACCCCCCGGAATGAGGGTGACCGAATTGTTGACGATGCACTCGCTCCATTTGCCGCCCTGGCAGACGGTCTCTCCATACCCGCACGCCGTCTGGTCTCCTACCTGACTCTCGACCTGTCCGCACGGGGCGCGCTCGCCCTGGGTGTCACAGGGGCAACCCGGACGCGGCTTCGAGCAGAAGTTGCACGCGGTCACCTTTGGATCGGAGTCATTGCAGTCCGGGCCCGCCGCGCAGCCCAGACCGTGGCCGTCGCCGTCCTTGTCCGTGCACTCGCTGGCGCCGCCCGAGCCGCCCGTCGAGGTCAGCGGGGGCAGCGGACGATCGTCGTCGCCGCAGGCGGCCGCGATCGACGCGACCACAATCGCAAGGAGGCCGGAGAGCCGAGCGTGGCGTGCGGAGAAGTCAGTCATCGGTCCGTTCTCCTCAAGTCGAGCCGAAGTCGAAGTCCGTCGACGCCGCGGTGAACAGGACCTTCAGGTCCCAGGCCCCACCGTTCGAGGGCCCGGCGAGCTGGCCGAGCGTCGTCGACTCGGCGGGCAGCTCGATCGACAGGCCGCCTTCGGAAGCTGGGATGACCGCGGTCAAGGCGACCAGCGCGGTGGAGCACCCCGAGCTGGTCGATGCGCTGAACGCGACGTTCTCGAGCTTCACGTACTTGTCGCCGCCCTTGTCCGTGAGCACCAGCCAGGCGTCTTTCTGCTGGCTGCTGGTGGTGAAGCCGCCGGCCTTCACCGTTGCCGGTGCCAGGTCGGGCTTCATCGAGTCGGGGTAGGAATGCGCGAGCCCTCCCTCGACCACGTGGCTCGCGCTCGCGGCGGTGACCGCGGTGCCATCCCCCTTGACCGCCAACACCACCGTGAGCGGATGGGTCGTGGCGTCATACGCGAGGGCACCGAGCGCGCCGGCGAGGGCGGGTGGCGTCGGAAACACATAGGCCGCGCCGTTCGCCACGAATGCCTTGTTGCCCGTGCATGGCGTGTCGATCGCGCCGGTCGCATCACCGGATGCGTCGGGGCCGCCATCCGACCCGCCATCGGGGGACACGCCCGCGCCCCCGCCCGATCCGCCCGCAGCGTCTGCGGAGCCCGCGGCCCCCGCGACACCGGCGCTACCGCCCGAGGCCGCGCCGCCCACGCTCCCGCCGCTGCCGGCCGCGCCGCCCTTTCCCGACAGCGGCGTCAGACGCTCTTCGCTCGAGCACGCGAACAGGCCGAAGGCGAGGACGGCCGCGGCACACGACGGCGATCGATGCTTCACGAGCCCCCGAGGTACTTCTCGACCAGAGCGTCTTCGTCGCCGCACTCCGACCACACACCGTCGACGCAGAGGTTCACGCCCAGGTAACAGGTCTCGATCGACCCATGGGTCGGCAGCTGCACCTTGCACGAGCGGGTCGCGCCGGTCTCGCACGCGCCAGAGCTGGGAGTGTCGACCGTGCCATCGCCGGTGTCGGGCGCCTCGGGCGCGGCAGCGGCGGTTTCGTTCTCGGCCGGCGGCGGCGGACGCTCGGGCGCACCGGAGCACGCGGAAGCGAGAAGCACACCCATCACCGCGATGCCGAGCCGAGCATTCATGCCGACCCCCTGAGCAGCGTTCGTGCCAAGCGGATTGCGCGTAGTTGGAGCCGAAAGGCTCGCGTCCAGGACGCCTGAACGACTCAAATTGCGACGGACCCGCGTCCGGGCGTCTCACGCCGGGACGGCAGGCCCACGGAAACCCTGGCTTCGGCACGTATCCTGCTGGATCCCCGCCGATGACTCGATCTGAGACAAAACTGGCCGAGGTAGAGGACGATCCGCCGGGCAGTGCGCCTCAACCGTCTCAAAATGGTACGCTTCCCGCCATGCGCCCGGACCTCAAGCGGGTGGTCGCGGTGGTCGACGACGACCCCACCACCCGACGGATCCTCCGGCATTGGCTCGGCGGGGAAGGGTACGAGGTGCGCGAGTACGCCGACGCGGCCGGCGCGCTCTCGCTCGACGCCAGCGATCTCGCGCTGGCCTGCGTGGACCTCACCTTGGGCGACGCCTCCGGGCTCGACGTGATGAAGCAGCTGCTCGAGCGCGATGCCGAGCTGCCGGTGGTGATGGTGACCGCCTCGCAAGAGGTCGAGCCCGCCGTGGGTGCGCTCCGCGCGGGCGCCTACGACTACGTCACCAAGCCGCTCGATCGCGAACGCCTGCTGGGCTCGGTGCGGCGCGCCGCCGAACGGCGCAACCTGGCGCTCTCGGTGCGTCGGCTCGAGACCGAGCTGCGCGGCTCGCGGGGGCTCGGGTCGCTGGTTGGATCGAGCTCGGCCATGCGCCTGCTGACCGACCAGGTCCGGCGCGTGCTCGAGAGCGACGTGCCCGTCTGCGTGTTCGGAGAGAGCGGAACCGGCAAAGAGCTGGTGGCCCGCGCCATCCACGACTCGGGGCATCGTCACGTCGGGCCGTTCGTGGCGGTCAACTGCGGCGCCATTCCCCAAAGCTTGCAGGCCTCGGAGCTCTTCGGTCACGAGCGCGGCGCGTTCACGGGCGCGCAATCGCAGCACCGAGGCCGCTTCGAGCAGGCCATCGGCGGAACGCTCTTCCTCGACGAGATCGGCGAGATGAGCCCCGGCACCCAGACCGCGCTGCTCCGTGCCCTGCAAGAGCGCACCATTCAGCGCGTGGGCGGGCGCACCGACATCCCGGTGGATACCCGGGTGATCTGCGCCACCCACCGCAAGCTGGACGAGCTGGTGACTGCCGGTCAGTTCCGAGAAGATCTGTACTATCGGTTGGTGGTCTTCCCGATTCAGGTGCCCCCGCTGCGCGAGCGCAAGACCGACATCCCCGAGCTGGTGGTGCACTTTCTCCACAAGCTTGCGCCGGACACCCGGCGCAGCGTGACCCGGGTCAGCCCCGAGGCCCTCGAGGCCCTGATCGCCTACGACTGGCCCGGAAACGTGCGCGAGCTGGGGAACGTGCTTCACCGGGCCCTTCTGTGTTGCGACGGCGAGCAGATCGAGCTCGGGCACCTGCCCCAAGAGCTGTGGCGGGGCAAGCAGAGCGACATCGTTCCGGCACTGCACGTGGCCCAGGGAACGGCGCTGCCCGAGCCCGAGACGTTCGAGCTGGCGCAGATCGAGCGGCGAGCCATCGAGCGCGCCGTGAAGAAGACCGGCGGCAACATCACCGAGGCCGCGCGGCTGCTCGGCATCGGCCGCGCCACGCTGTACCGCAAGCTCACCACGTACTCGGACGGGTGACCGGGTATAGTCGTGCCGGTGGAGAAGCGGCTGCTCGATCACCTGCCGACGCCCGTCGTGTGCGAGGACGGCGAGCGACGCGTGGTCTACACCAACCGCGCCTTCCGGCGGCTGTGGAAGCCCGAGCTGCCGGCCGGTCGGGTCGTGCAGCGCTTCTTCGACCTGGTGAGTGAACCCGGGGCCCTGTTCGTCGACGCGCTCGCCCTTCGACAGCAAGCGTCCGAGCTGCTGGCCGAGCACGAGGCCGGGTCGGTGTTCGGCGTACTGCTTGCGGACGGGCGCGAGCTGGTTTGCGACTATGTTCCCCTGTTCGACGGCGGGCGCGTGACGGCCCACGTGTGGAGCTTCCGCGACGTCAGCGAGGCGCGGCGCGAGGCAGCAGACGATCGTGCCGCCCGCGAAGTCAGCGAAGCGGCCATCGTCGCGCGCGACTCGTTCCTGGCCCGGATGAGCCACGATCTGCGCTCGCCGCTCGGTGTGGTGCTGGGCGCGGCGCAGCTGCTTGCCTCGGGCGACGCCAGCGAAGAGCAACGCGAGTCGCTGGAGGCGATCTTCAACGCCAGCCACATGCTGCTGCAGCTGATCGACGACGTGCTCGACTATTCGAAGCTGCGGGCGGGGCGCTTCGTGCTCACCCCGCGGGTGGTGGACCTGTGGGCGCTGCTCGACGAGGCCGCCAGCGCGTTGAAGAGCCTGGCGGCGGGAAAGGGACTGGAATTCGAGCACAGCATCGACCCCGACCTTCCGCGCTGGGCGCGGGTGGATCCGGCGCGGCTCAGGCAGCTGGTGATGAACGTGGGTGCGAACGCGGTCAAGTACACCGACGCCGGCGCGGTGAGGTTGCACGCGGGTAGGTCGCCGCCGCCCGCCCCGCCCATGCTGACCATTCGCGTCGAGGACACGGGGCAGGGGATGAGCAAGGACACCCTCCCCGGTTTGTTCGACGCGTATTCCCAGGGCGCCGGGCACGAATCTCGCGGCACGGGGCTGGGCCTCGCCATCACTCGCGAGCTGGTCGAGCTGATGGGCGGGACGGTGCAGGTCGAGAGCACCCCAGGGGTGGGCACCACCTTCGCGCTCTCGGTGCGCGTGGACCCGGCTCGGCCCAGTCACGTGATGAAGCCCAGCCGGCCGCCGCCACCGCTCACCCCCAGCAGCGGTGCTCGGAGGCGGATCTTGATCGCCGAAGACAACTTCTTCACCCAGGTGATTCTGAAGAAGACGATCGAGCGCCTGGGTCACGCGGTGGAAATCGCCCACAACGGTCTGGAGGTGATCGACGCCCTGGGGGTCGGTACGTTCGACGCGGTGATCATGGACTGCCAGATGCCGCTGCTCGACGGCTATTCGACCACCGCACGGCTGCGCGAGCTGGGCTACGACAGGACTGCGCTGCCGGTGATCGCGCTGACCGCCAGCGCCGTGCCCGGGGACCGCGAGAAATGCCTGCGCTCGGGCATGAACGACTATCTGACCAAGCCCTTCACCCTAGCCGAAGTCGGCGCCACGCTCGAGCGGTGGCTCGCGGCGGGGCCGGCCCCCAAGGTCTCGAAGCCCGCGCTGCCCGAAGACCCCGGCAGCGACGCTCTGGACGTTCGGCGGCTCGAGGATCTGAGCGGCGGAGACGCGGCGGTGCTGGCCGACGTTTGCGCCGTGTTCGTCGAGGACATGGGCGCGCGGCTCAGCGACCTGGAGCGGGCGGCCGAGAGCGCCGACGCGGTGGCCCTGCGCCGCATCGCCCACGTGGTCGCTGGCTCGGCCTCGAACGTCGGCGCGCGCACGCTGGAGTCACTGGCGCGCGACGTCGAGCTCGAGCGGGTACGGCAGAATGGGCTCGTCGCCCACGTGGCCGAGCTACGGAACCAGCTCGACCGCGTGCGCGGGGCAATGACACGCCTGTGCGGCGGTGCACTCTAGTCCAGCTTCGGATCGGTGAGCAGCTTGCGGGTCTCGAGCGTGACCGAGATCGTCTTGCCTGCTCGGAGCACCGTCACCGGCACGGCGGTGTGCTCGCTCTGATCGATCATCGCCCACGGGCGCTGATAGGGCGTCAGGCTGGCGAAGTCCGCGCCGCCGACCTTCACCAGCTCGTCGCCGACGGCGATGCCTTCGTCCGCGGCGCTGCTGCCCGGCAGCACCTGCGTCACATGGATGGGTGGCGAGGTCACCTGCTCGAACCCGATGCCCAGCGCGAAGAAGCTGTCGGGCTCCCGCGGCGGCAGGTCCGCATACCCGTCGAGCCGCAGCTTGCCGGCGGGGTAGTCGACGGTCATGAGGAAATGCCGCAAATACCCGGTGGGAAGCACGCCCAGAAAGGGCGCGTCCAGCTGGGGGGTCGGAATCATCGCGTCGTCGATGGTGCGCGTCACGATGTGCTCGACCTTGTGCCCCGCGACCTCGAGGGCGCCGACGGCGGTCAGCTGCGCCCAGAAAGTGCCGACGGCAGCCGGAGTGTAGAAGCCGTCCAGCGCCGGCCGGGGGTGAGCCTTCTGCAGCTCGGCGAAGACCGACTTGGGCATCGCCCCGAGAGAGGCCCCGGTGTCGACCAAGAACCACCCGGGTTTGTGCTCGGCCTTGCCGGGCACGAACAAGTAGTCCGCTTCGACGTAAGAGACTTCGGCCGGGGCAGCCTTGGCATGCGTGCAGGCGAGCAGCGCGCTTTCGTCCCGTTGGTCGTCGAGCCAGAACCTGGAGCGTGCGTCGTCGAGTGTCACCGCGAAGTTGCGCATCACGTTGGCGCCGATCACACCCCACACCGCCTTGGAGTTCAGGTATTGCTGCACGGGGAACGTGATCAGCGAGTCGAGCTCGACCTGCTTGCCGCCCAGCTTCACCGTGTAGGGGCCACCCCCCACCTTGTCCGCGAGCGCCGGACACCGAGGGGATGGGCTGCCAGGGCTCGAACCGCTGCTGTCCCCCATGAGCGACTTCCCTCAAGACCTGATGCCGGCCATCGCACAGGCCCTCGTGGGGCTTGATGTTGGGAAGCCGTTCAGAATCAAGGTGACCACCAGCCCGGGTGTCACGAAGCGCGTCGATCGCCACCTGAGTTCGCCACTTCGCCACCTTGTGAGCGAGCGAAACAGCGGGGTTTTGGGTTCACCTGGCTGGCACGCCGCTCGCTGAGGCGGCAGTGGCGTGGGCCACCCTGCACATGCGCTCGCACAGCCCGAGCGCTCGCGCTTCCGCCACCGGCCGGAGAGGACCGTGCTCTACCAGACGGTGGCGGAGCACTGGCCGGCGTTCCTCGAGCGCGCGGAGGAGCACGGCGGACTGCCGCGCTTCGTGGTGAAGGAGTTCGAGGAGTACCTTCGCTGCGGGCGTCTCGAGCACGGGTGTCTGCATCTGGTCTGTCGCGAGTGCGGCTACCTGAGCTCGTCGCCTTCTCCTGCAAACAGCGCGGATTCTGCCCTCCTGCCTCGGTCGGCGGATGGCGGACACCGCCGTCCACTCTGGAGCAGAGCGTCCTGCCGCGCGTGCCCATTCGCCATTGGATCTGCTCACCGCCCTGGGACTGCGAGCCTTGCTCGGCTACGACCGGAAGCTCTGCGCCGAGGTGGTGAGCGCGTTCATGGCAGAGGTGGACCGCTCACTGCGCTGGCGAGCGAAGCGCCAGCTCGGGCTAGCGAGCGTCGCAGACGCGCACACGGGCGGCGTGGCCGCGGTGCAGAGGACGGACAGCGCGCTGCGCCTGAACGTCCACTTCCACTCGCTGGTGCTCGACGGCGTTTACGTTCACGAGAACGACGACCCGCGCTCGCCGCTCGAGTTTCGCGAGCTCGACACGCCCACGCGAACCGACATCGCCGAGGTGGCTGCGCGCACCGCCGCTCGCGTCGAGAAGCTCCTCCGAGCGCACGGCAAGAGCCTCGACCCCGAGCTCGTCGAGGACACGCCACCAGAGCTCGCCCTCGACGAGCCTGGCCTGGCCGCCTGCTACGCCGCCGCCGCGCAGGGCCTCCCGTGAGCGGCGACCGCGCTGGCCAGCCGCCGCTTCGCCTCATCGCCTCGCCCGACCCACCCGCGCGCCCCGCGCCGTCGATGCGACCGACCAGCCCATCGCAGAGGTGCGCGGTATCAACATCCACGCCGTGCAGGTCGTGGACGGCGGGACCGCCGTCGCGTGGAGCGGCTCTGCAAGTACATCACGCGCCCCCCGTCGCGCAGGACCGCCTCGAGCGCCGCGCGGACGGCAAGCTCGAGCTGACGTTCAAGCTGAAGTGTGGCGCGACGGCACGCGAGCGCTCGTGTTCGAGCCAGCTGACCTCATCCCGCGGCTCGTCGCTGCTGTGCCCCCGCCGCGATTCCACTTGCTCCGGTACTGGCGTACTCTCGAGCCACCACTCGCGCCGGCGTCCGTCGTGCCCACGCCCGCGCTCGACGACGCGACCGCGAACAAGCCCCGCCTGCTCGCGGCGATCAGCTCGAGCTGATCGGCGACACGGACGACGCGCCCGCACCCCGAAAGCGGTGGGCCTGGCTCCTCGCTCACGTCTTCGCCGCCGACGTGGAGACCTGCCCGCGCTGCTCGGGGCCCATGCGCTGGGCCGAGGTCGCCAACACCCGCGCCCAGATCACCCGCCTGCTCGCGGAGCATGGCCTCGGCCCGAGGGCCCCGCCTGCGACCCGTGTCGGCGTTAGCGTGCCCGAGCAGTTGATGTTGGGGTTCGGGAAGGAGTGAGACGTCGGTGAGCGCCTCGCCGAAGGCGGAGCTGTGCCCTGCGCAGCCGGCGACGCGGAGAATCTCTGCCGAGCTGCGTCGGACGCCCGCCGCGCGAGGGTTCGCGGGCAGCACTCGACCCGAGCTCCGCCGCCGCGTATCTTGGACTCGGTGGGTTTTGACAGATGGAAACTCCTACGCGCGTCGAGGAGCGCATCGCATTTTCTAATACCCATCGCGCCAACCTTGAACGAAAAATACTTCTCCGTCGCGTCCGCGAAGCGGAGCTTATGGAAGTACGACGAATGCGCATTGGTCCGCAGGACATCGAGCGCATGATGCGCGCCATGCAGGAGGCGATAGATATCGGGGAAAAGCTTCCTCCTCCCTTACAAAATCAGCATGACCAAATGGTTGCACAAGCCGAGCTTCAGCATGCCAAGCTTATCGAACGCGTCCTTTCTGCCGGCGGGAACGGAGAGAATGCCAAGGTTGAGCGTCTTATGAAACGGGGAGCTCGGAGAAATTTGGGAGAACGCATTGAAAAATGGATGAACGGCGTCGGAGGACATATGAGAATCTTCTTATTCGTCGAGCAGCAATGATGCGGAAGATGCCGTGGAAAATCGAGGACGACGGCGTGTATATTACCCTCCGGGAATGATTGAATTCGCGCCGACATCCGTACGCGATTTTGAAACAAGAGTATTGCAGACTGATTCCACGGAATCCGTTCACCTACCCATAGGTGAGGTGCAGCCTATACGGATTGAAGAATCGGATTCAGGTTTCGAGTGGCAGACGGCGGAGGTACGTGAGCGTGAATTTTAAGAATACATGAATGATGGTTTTCGTTCCCCATACAGGACTGCAACAAATGACATCCTTGCGTTGTTCTGACCTACATTCGTGGAATTGCATTCGGGGATTGATGGGATATGAAAAACCGCCCTGTTAACGGGCGGTTTTTTACTGCGCATCTGATGGACTGCTCCCCTGTTCGAATGTCCGTATCCGGATTCGGCGGCACGGTATTGTTTGTGCAGAGGAAGGTTTTCAATCGGTTCCGGCGGGTTCGGGTCAGGTTTTACGGGAGGCGGCGTTTGACCTGCCTGGTCGATATATTTTGAAGATTCGCATCAGGCGCCGGGGACTCTGTTTCGCCGACGTCTTGGGGAACTTGGTTTCCCACCGTTCCTTGCTTGAGGATTGTGCTCTGAAGAATAACAAGCACAAGAGCAACGATAATAAAAGAAGCGCGAGCACGATAAGGATTTTCGTGATGCGCTGGATGATGATTCGCCATTCATATAAAACAGTATAGCAGAAAGTAGGGTAGCGCGTAGGTTGTGAGTCGTGGGGTATGAGGGGGTGGGAGTCGGAAGAAGGGTACGTTGGACGTTGACGTGGGTCATGAGTCATGCGCCTGAAACCCGTAACCCCTAACTACTCATCATTTCCTACGTACTACCATTAGCGAAAGACTTCCACATTACCAAATAAACGACAATGGTATATTGAATATGCGTAGCAGGCGGCGAGAATGGCAAACTGATGACATTTTCACAAAAACCTGATGAAATGCGCTATCTGCCTTTAAGTAGGGGCAGGTATGGGTCCCGACCAATCGGGATATGTCCGGATAAGCCGGACAGCCGCCGAAAAAGCGGTTTACCTTCACAACAACACAGGTTTCGAAAATCAACGGAGGCAATCGTGACGAACAAGTATCAGACGACGATGAGCGCAAAAGCGCTTTGGGCCGTCGCATTCGGCTTGGTCGCCTGGGCTTGCTCTGGCGACGATCCGGCGGATGCGACGAAACCGGACGGGAGCGGCGGCATTGCCGGCTCTTCCGTGGGGGCGCGGGCGGAAGCTCGGCAAGCGGCGGCACAGGGGCGCGCAATGCACCCTGTCCAATGGCTGTGAAGCAGGCGTCGGCGGAACCCCGAGCGGCGGGGGAGCGGCGGCATTTCCGGTCAGGCCGGTACAGGCGCAACAGGCGGCATTGCCGGGTCGGATTCCGGCACCGGCGGCGAGCCCCGGACGGGGAGGAAGCGGCGGAAGCCCGACAGCGGCACGGATGCCGATGCGGATGCGAGCGCCGTTCAATGGACGCTTTGCACAAGCTGCGCGAATACGGGCAACTGCGCGTCAAAGGTGTACGACCCCGAGTCATTCTTCGACAAAAAGCCGTGCGCTCTTCAGGACTACCAAAACTGCCACTACTGCAGCGAAGGCGTTCCCGGAACGCTCTCATGCAATGGCACGGTCTGGTCATGGTCATCCACCGGTACGCAGGGACCTCCCTGCAGCTCAACGGATGCCGGAACTGGCGGAACCTCTGGGTCGGGTGGAAGCTCGGGCGCAGGCGGTTCGTCCACAGGCGGCACTGGTGGAAACACCGGAGGCACTGGCGGCACGTCAGGGAGCGGTGGTACTTCCGGCACTGGCGGTTCGACAGGTGGCGCCTCGGGATCCGGGGGGTCAACTGGTGGTACCTCCGGGTCGGGCGGAACGTCCGGATCCGGCGGAAACACCGGAGGCACTGGCGGCACGTCAGGGAGCGGTGGTACTTCCGGCACTGGCGGTTCGACAGGTGGCGCCTCGGGATCCGGGGGGTCAACTGGTGGTACCTCCGGGTCAGGCGGAACGTCTGGATCCGGTGGAAACACCGGAGGCACTGGTGGCGACGCTGGTGGTACAGGCGGAACGTCCGGATCCGGCGGAAACACCGGAGGCACCGGTGGCGACGCTGGTGGTACAGGCGGAACGTCGGGAACGGGCGGCACGGGAGGCAGCGGCGGTTCGCCGCAGGCCTTCAGCTGCTCCTCCTTCACGCGCGACACATCCTTCCCTTCGGGGCTGGATGTGACGGGCGACATCTGGGCTTCCTCGGCCAACGACATGTACGTGGTCGGCTACGACTATGCGACGAGCCCGTCGCAGGGCCGCATCGTCCACTTCAACGGGTCTAGCTGGTCGTTCATGACCCTGCCTGCAACAAGCGGTACCTGGAGCAACTTCCAGGCCGTGTACGGTACCAGCGTGAACGACGTCTGGTTCGGCGGCTCGTGGGCGCCAACGATTGGAGCAGCTCGTGCGAAGCTTCTGCACCGTGTGAACCAGGGTGCATTGGTCGAGGATACGACGTTCCCCTGGGCAGTCGGTGATGGGCTGGTGCGGTCGATCTGGGCGGCGGACGGACAGAACGTCTTCGTTTCGGTCGATCACTACATCAGCTCAAAGCAGGACGTAAAGATCTTGCGTTTGTCAGGATCGACCTGGAAGGAGACGACGCTTCCCACGCACAGCCCTCCGACGGTCGTGTATCGCCTCTGGGGCAGAAATGCTTCGGATGTATATGCGGCTGGAGGGACGCAGGCCTGCGTCGGCTCGGTCTGTGACTGGAACGGTGCACTGTTGTGGCATTGGAACGGCTCAAGCTGGACGGACGTTTCTGCGAACATCCCGTTCGACGTAAAAGTCTTCGGGGCTGTCAGCGGGACGAACAGCCAGGTCATGGTGGTCGGCGCGTACGGCAATCAGCCCAATCTCAAGGGCGTTCGCCTTTCGACGTCCGATCTTCAGAACTGGTCGCGCTACAACAGCAGCGTGACCGAGATCGAGAGTGCGGCGTGGATGCCGCATGACGGCGCGTGCCTTGTGGGCGGTACGGTCAAGCCCCAGCAGGCGGGTTCCGCCAGGTTGAGCGAGCTGAGCCTCGGCTCCTGGACGGAGAAGTCCGTCGATAGCATCGCCATGGCGGTGACGAGCGTGTTCCCGGTTCCGGGAACGAACTCTGTCATCGTTGCGAGCTACGGCGAGAATCCAGACCAGGGCATGGTATCCACGGGGACCTGTCAGTAATCCCCCCTACGTTCGGCTTCGCCGAACTGCGGGGGACTCTCCTCAAATGGGGCGGCACACCGAAAGGTGAGCCGCCCCATTCTTTATGGTATACTTTCGCCAATATGAAATCCCGTCTTTTTATATCGACGATGGTCATGGCATTTGGTTTAGGCGCGGCTACGATGGCTCACGCGGCATGGGTAGGAGCACCCTCGAATCCGCCTTCGGGTAATACGCTGGGCCCCGTGTGGCTTCAGCCGGGTGCGCCAACACAGCAAGCCGGAAATTTCAGAGTAAGTGGTCAGGGCACGGCAGATGAGTTTATTGGGGTAAATACTGGAAATTCTGTTCAGGCCGCAGGTAACATTTCATTTATCAACAGCGGAAAGGCGGTTCAGGCCAACGGCTCTGGAAGTACACTTATTAATATGGGGAACTGGGGGACTGGCGCTACTGGTTTTACATTGGGGCTTTATGGCGACATTGATGTCAAAGGAAAGTCCGGAGGTTATCTTGACGGGAAGGTCAGCGTGAATCAGATCTGTTTAGTGAATGATCCTACGACTCCCTGCCGCACCACATGGCCCACAGGAACAGCGGTTTCAGATATTTGGGTTGATACGGCGGGGGATACGATGACCGGAGACCTTCTGGTCCCCAATAACCAGGTCGTTGCAAAAACGCTCTGGGCCGGAGGCAATTTTCAGGTTCAGCGGCCGGCATCCACGAATGTATTCCGGACGGGCAGCTGGGACGGAACGTACGATAACTTCATGGAATTCATTTCTGATCCAGCGGAAACGCAAACGCTCAAATTCTTTACGGACGCGGTTGGACCGAATGTGGGTCAAAATGCCATGCAGATTCGCTTAAACAATACGGCGGGGCCATCGTGGCGGGCAGCGTATATGGACGGAAGACGCAGCGGAATCGTGGACCGTTCGCTTACCTTTATTCCGCAGATCGGAGCCTTGAGTTTTACGGCGAATACATCGGGCACAGGAAATCAGCGCGTAGGGGGTTATGTGGGCTATTGTCCGGATGGCGATACCACCCCGTGCAGAGGCCTTAATATATCCGCGCAGAACCAAGGTTCACTCGTTTCCCAAGGTGCTCTGTTTACGCACACCTCTAATAACAGTGTTCTTTTGGCCGATCCGAATTATGCAATTCTCGCGAATGCGGGCGACGCTACGCTTACAACGGGAGCATTCTTGAATACTGCCGTGTCAGGAACAGCTCTTCAGGCGGTGGCGACGAATGGAGCTTTGGCAAAAGCAGGGCAGTTCTATGGCCCTTTCGGCTATAACGGCGAGCTTGGCGTGCTGGGAGCCGGAGTTTCCGGAACAGGGGCAACAGCCGGCGTGTTTAACGGACAGGGTACGGGTATTTGGGCCGAGACCAACCAAAATAACTCCATCGCTGTTCGGGCGCGTGCGTTGCCGTCCGGCAGTATCGGCGTGTATGCGGAAGGAAATCTGATCGCTGGAGATTTTCGGCCTACAGGCGGCGCAGGATCCTTTGGCGTGCGCGCATACGGCGGAGGGACAGGGTTTGTCTCATATGGCGGAACGAATGGGGCGTATATTGAAGGTACGCAAAACGGTCTTGCCGCATATACAACCGATCAATGCGGAGGAGCGGGGACCTGCGCAGCTGGCATTGCCGGTTCCGCGCTTTTGGCAGAGGATCATCGTACGGATCCGTAACGTATGGAAATGTGTACGGCGCATTCGGTTCGGAATCGGATACGGGCGCATGGGGCGCCCTTGGAGGTAACGGGTATGGCGTGTACAGCGGAACAGACATTTATTCGAGCGGGTATCGCGGCGTTGTGTTGAATGCTGCGGACAGCCCGCTTATTACGCGCGGCTGGGACGCGTTTACATCGGGAGCATATGCGGGTCTGGGTCGTTGGGGTGTGTTTATGGAACCGCACACTCTTATCCTCGGTATCCCCAATGTCGGAGGAAAGACCATTCGTTTTTCTCGGTATGAGGCCACGAGCGCCAGAACCGATCTCCTTACCGTGGACACGGGCGGAAACCTTACGATTATCGGCAATGCATATAAACCGGGCGGAGGATCGTGGCTAGCCTCATCCGGCCGCCGCCACCGCTCACCCCCAGCAGCGGTGCTCGGAGGCGGATCTTGATCGCCGAAGACAACTTCTTCACCCAGGTGATTCTGAAGAAGACGATCGAGCGCCTGGGTCACGCGGTGGAAATCGCCCACAACGGTCTGGAGGTGATCGACGCCCTGGGGGTCGGTACGTTCGACGCGGTGATCATGGACTGCCAGATGCCGCTGCTCGACGGCTATTCGACCACCGCACGGCTGCGCGAGCTGGGCTACGACAGGACTGCGCTGCCGGTGATCGCGCTGACCGCCAGCGCCGTGCCCGGGGACCGCGAGAAATGCCTGCGCTCGGGCATGAACGACTATCTGACCAAGCCCTTCACCCTAGCCGAAGTCGGCGCCACGCTCGAGCGGTGGCTCGCGGCGGGGCCGGCCCCTGCTGTCTCGAAGCCCGCGCTGCCCGAAGACCCTGGCAGCGACGCTCTGGACGTTCGGCGGCTCGAGGATCTGAGCGGCGGAGACGCGGCGGTGCTGGCCGACGTTTGCGCCGTGTTCGTCGAGGACATGGGCGCGCGGCTCAGCGACCTGGAGCGGGCGGCCGAGAGCGCCGACGCGGTGGCCCTGCGCCGCATCGCCCACGTGGTCGCTGGCTCGGCCTCGAACGTCGGCGCGCGCACGCTGGAGTCACTGGCGCGCGACGTCGAGCCTCGAGCGGGTACGGCAGAATGGGCTCGTCGCCCACGGGCCGAGCTACGGAACCAGCTCGACCGCGTGCGCGGGCAATGACACGCCTGTGCGGCGGTGCACTCTAGTCCAGCTTCGGATCGGTGAGCAGCTTGCGGGTCTCGAGCGTGACCGAGATCGTCTTGCCTGCTCGGGCACCGTCACCGGCACGGCGGTGTGCTCGCTCTGATCGATCATCGCCCACGGGCGCTGATAGGGCGTCAGGCTGGCGAAGTCCGCGCCGCCGACCTTCACCAGCTCGTCGCCGACGGCGATGCCTTCGTCCGCGGCGCTGCTGCCCGGCAGCACCTGCGTCACATGGATGGGTGGCGAGGTCACCTGCTCGAACCCGATGCCCAGCGCGAAGAAGCTGTCGGGCTCCCGCGGCGGCAGGTCCGCATACCCGTCGAGCCGCAGCTTGCCGGCGGGGTAGTCGACGGTCATGAGGAAATGCCGCAAATACCTGGTGGGAAGCACGCCCAGAAAGGGCGCGTCCAGCTGGGGGTCGGAATCATCGCGTCGTCGATGGTGCGCGTCACGATGTGCTCGACCTTGTGCCCCGCGACCTCGAGGGCGCCGACGGCGGTCAGCTGCGCCCAGAAAGTGCCGACGGCAGCCGGAGGTAGAAGCCGTCCAGCGCCGGCCGGGGTGAGCCTTCTGCAGCTCGGCGAAGACCGACTTGGGCATCGCCCCGAGAGAGGCCCCGGTGTCGACCAAGAACCACCTGGTTTGTGCTCGGCCTTGCCGGGCACGAACAAGTAGTCCGCTTCGACGTAAGAGACTTCGGCCGGGGCAGCCTTGGCATGCGTGCAGGCGAGCAGCGCGCTTTCGTCCCGTTGGTCGTCGAGCCAGAACCTGGAGCGTGCGTCGTCGAGTGTCACCGCGAAGTTGCGCATCACGTTGGCGCCGATCACACCCCACACCGCCTTGGTTCAGGTATTGCTGCACGGGGAACGTGATCAGCGAGTCGAGCTCGACCTGCTTGCCGCCCAGCTTCACCGTGTAGGGGCCACCCCCACCTTGTCCGCGAGCGCCGGACACCGAGGGGATGGGCTGCCAGGGCTCGAACCGCTGCTGTCCCCATGAGCGACTTCCTCAAGACCTGATGCCGGCCATCGCACAGGCCCTCGTGGGGCTTGATGTTGGGAAGCCGTTCAGAATCAAGGTGACCACCAGCCCGGGTGTCACGAAGCGCGTCGATCGCCACCTGAGTTCGCCACTTCGCCACCTTGTGAGCGAGCGAAACAGCGGGGTTTTGGGTTCACCTGGCTGGCACGCCGCTCGCTGAGGCGGCAGTGGCGTGGGCCCCTGCACATGCGCTCGCACAGCCCGAGCGCTCGCGCTTCCGCCACCGGCCGGAGAGGACCGTGCTCTACCAGACGGTGGCGGAGCACTGGCCGGCGTTCCTCGAGCGCGCGGAGGAGCACGGCGGACTGCCGCGCTTCGTGGTGAAGGAGTTCGAGGAGTACCTTCGCTGCGGGCGTCTCGAGCACGGGTGTCTGCATCTGGTCTGTCGCGAGTGCGGCTACTCCGAGCTCGTCGCCTTCTCCTGCAAACAGCGCGGATTCTGCCCCTCCTGCCTCGGTCGGCGGATGGCGGACACCGCCGTCCACCTGGAGCAGAGCGTCCTGCCGCGCGTGCCCATTCGCCATTGATCTGCTCACTGCCCTGGGGACTGCGAGCCTTGCTCGGCTACGACCGGAAGCTCTGCGCCGAGGTGGTGAGCGCGTTCATGGCAGAGGTGGACCGCTCACTGCGCTGGCGAGCGAAGCGCCAGCTCGGGCTAGCGAGCGTCGCAGACGCGCACACGGGCGGCGTGGCCGCGGTGCAGAGGACGGACAGCGCGCTGCGCCTGAACGTCCACTTCCACTCGCTGGTGCTCGACGGCGTTTACGTTCACGAGAACGACGACCCGCGCTCGCCGCTCGAGTTTCGCGAGCTCGACACGCCCACGCGAACCGACATCGCCGAGGTGGCCGCGCGCACCGCCGCTCGCGTCGAGAAGCTCCTCCGAGCGCACGGCAAGAGCCTCGACCCCGAGCTCGTCGAGGACACGCCACCAGAGCTCGCCCTCGACGAGCCTGGCCTGGCCGCCTGCTACGCCGCCGCCGCGCAGGGGCTCTCCGTGAGCGGCGACCGCGCTGGCCAGCCGCCGCTTCGCCTCATCGCCTCGCCCGACCCACCCGCGCGCCCCGCGCCGTCGATGCGACCGACCAGCCCATCGCAGAGGTGCGCGGTATCAACATCCACGCCGTGCAGGTCGTGGACGGGCGGGACCGCCGTCGCGTGGAGCGGCTCTGCAAGTACATCACGCGCCCCCCGTCGCGCAGGACCGCCTCGAGCGCCGCGCGGACGGCAAGCTCGAGCTGACGTTCAAGAAGGTGTGGCGCGACGGCACGCGAGCGCTCGTGTTCGAGCCAGCTGACCTCATCCGCGGCTCGTCGCTGCTGTGCCCCGCCGCGATTCCACTTGCTCCGGTACTTCGGCGTACTCGAGCCACCTCGCGCCGGCGTCTCGTCGTGCCCACGCCCGCGCTCGACGACGCGACCGCGAACAAGCCCCGCCTGCTCGCGGCGATCAGCTCGAGCTGATCGGCGACACGGACGACGCGCCCGCACCCCAAAGCGGTGGGCCTGGCTCCTCGCTCACGTCTTCGCCGCCGACGTGGAGACCTGCCCGCGCTGCTCGGGGCCCATGCGCTGGGCCGAGGTCGCCAACACCCGCGCCCAGATCACCCGCCTGCTCGCGGAGCATGGCCTCGGCCCGAGGGCCCCGCCTGCGACCCGTGTCGGCGTTAGCGTGCCCGAGCAGTTGATGTTGGGGTTCGGGAAGGAGTGAGACGTCGGTGAGCGCCTCGCCGAAGGCGGAGCTGTGCCCTGCGCAGCCGGCGACGCGGAGAATCTCTGCCGAGCTGCGTCGGACGCCCGCCGCGCGAGGGTTCGCGGGCAGCACTCGACCCGAGCTCCGCCGCCGCGTATCTTGGACTCGGTGGGTTTTGACAGATGGAAACTCCTACGCGCCGTCGGACGCCCGCCGCGCGAGGGTTCGCGGGCAGCACTCGACCCGAGCTCCGCCGCCGCGTATCTTGGACTCGGTGGGTTTTGACAGATGGAAACTCCTACGCGCCACTGGTCGAATCCGGGAGGCAGGAAATCGGGGGCGCCGAGCTCCCGCGCGCGCTCGCTTGCAGGGATGATGATGCCTTGCTTGATTTCGTCGGCGATGGCCCCCAACCCCGCCGGCCCCTGCGCTGTCAGCCAGTACTCTTTGGCCGTCAGCAGTTCAAAGGCGATGAGGCCCAGTGCCCACACGTCGGTCGCCGGGCAAATTCCGTGTCCACGCAGTTGCTCGGGAGCCATGTAGAGCAGAGTGCCGATCGGCTCCGTCATCGTGGTCGTATCGGCGACAGCTTTCGCGAGACCGAAGTCCAGAACCTTGACGGTGAAGGCGACGTCCGCGCGGTTGCTCCGGGAGAGGAAGATGTTCGCGGGCTTCAGATCACGGTGAACGATGCCCACGCCGTGGGCCGCACCGAGCGCGTGACAGACCTGCCTGAGAACATCAAGCACTTCCGAAGAACCGAGCGGTCCGCGCTTCCCCAGGTGTGCCCAGAGGTCCTCGCCCTCAAGGTACTCCATTGCGAGCCAGGGGAACCCGGTCTTCTCGTCGAGCCCCGCGGCGACCACCTCAACGACGTGTTCGCTCTTGATCCGAGAACCGACCGACGCTTCCTGGGCGAACCGCCCCCGCAGCTTCGGGTCATCGGCAAGGTCGACTTGCATGAGCTTCAAAGCTCGCTTACGCCCAGTGCTCAGCTGTCGCGCGAGATAGATGGCCCCCATTCCCCCGGCGCCGACCAAGCGCTCGACCCTGAAGTCGTCGCCGATCACCTGACCACGGGACAGCCTCGGGAGCCCCACGGCTTGATACTACCAGTCATTCCGCGCGAACGAGCTCGGGCAGCGCCACGTTTCTACGCATGCGTCGGGGCTCCTGATAGGCTTCGACATGCCTTCCAAGAGGTACCGTCCAGAACCCGTAGCGCCTGGCGACCTACGTTCGTGGACCGAATACGCCGCGGCTGCGACTACCGGGCTACTCCACCATGATGACGGCGGGCGCTTTCTTGGCACCAGCGTCGACGCGCTGAAGCAACTTGCGGAGACGGCAGCAGCGATCGCAGACCTCCTTCTCAAGGAAGAACAGCGCCGGCGCAACCCAAGGGACGACCCGCCGACCGCCGCGGAAGAGTAGCCGAGCGGACCGTTTGACGGACTTGCCTGGTGTGCGACGTGTCCATTGGCCGGAATCGCGTCATTGGGTGATAATGCTGCACGCCAATGCGGACCGCGCTGATTGACACGGAACCTTGGGTGGCGGGGTTCGCGCTGGCTTGTGAGTCAGATCCAGCCGCGGCGCTTGCGCTCGCGATTCCGAAGGTGCGCGACTACGACATCGCAGGGTACAAGACCCTGGTTCGGCTGCTGCAATCGCTGGTGGTCCTGCCCGCGGAGCCGCCGTACCCTGACGAGGAGATCGCAGCAAGCGTGACACTCGCCGGCGACGCACTGACGTACGCTTCATTTGGCTCGCGTCTAGTATGTCAGCTGCTCCGCTCTCATCTCCCCGACGAATCCAAGTCGCCACCGCTGGAAACTGCGGCAGAGAGGACCGCGATCATTGAGAGAGAGGTGCGGGGTCGGGGTCCTGCGGGCGCGCTCGGGCACCACCTGGACGCACTCTTCGAAGTCGCACAGCTGACCGCAGACAGGCTCTACGCGGTCGTGGACAACTCTTTCCCACTCGACGATTCTCTGCCTCGTGAGATCATCCAACCACTGCTTGCTGCAGATGAGTGCCTTCCGCTAGCACTGTCGATCTGCGATCGCACGGATGTCTTGCTTCGACTTGCGAAAGGGGCCGTTTCAGTCGGGCAGTTCACCCGCTGGCGATGTCGCTGCGGCATTGTCAATCGAGCCGATTCCCACCGCTGCGGTAGCTGTGGCGATGCGCGTTCATCCCGGTAGCGTCGGCGCAAGTGGATCTCTGCGAGGTGTCGTCAGCTCGACTGCCGGAGTTTCGCGCATGCCTGTGCCCGCTGGCATGGGAGTTGTGGAGCTGAGCTGTTTCTGGCAGACCGCTGTCACGCTGTCACGCCGCAATTCGGCCTGAAAGCGTCCACTGCAGCACCGCCGAGTCCTTCACGCCCAGCACCCTCCTCGCCGCCGCCTCGTTTGGCCTCGTGTACCGATTCGTGGTGCTGATGTGCTTGTGCCCGAGCAAGAATGCGACGCCGACCAGGTTCCCCGACTCCGCCCACTCCGTCGCCCGCGAGTGTCGGAGATCGTACGGGGTGAACGTCGCCGCCTTCTCCGGCGAAAGCACCGCTCGAGCGGCCGCCGTGAGCCGGTCCCGGCAGTGGTGGCGCCCGAAGATGATGCTCACTGCCCTGGGGACTGCGAGCCTTGCTCGGCTACGACCGGAAGCTCTGCGCCGAGGTGGTGAGCGCGTTCATGGCAGAGGTGGACCGCTCACTGCGCTGGCGAGCGAAGCGCCAGCTCGGGCTAGCGAGCGTCGCAGACGCGCACACGGGCGGCGTGGCCGCGGTGCAGAGGACGGACAGCGCGCTGCGCCTGAACGTCCACTTCCACTCGCTGGTGCTCGACGGCGTTTACGTTCACGAGAACGACGACCCGCGCTCGCCGCTCGAGTTTCGCGAGCTCGACACGCCCACGCGAACCGACATCGCCGAGGTGGCCGCGCGCACCGCCGCTCGCGTCGAGAAGCTCCTCCGAGCGCACGGCAAGAGCCTCGACCCCGAGCTCGTCGAGGACACGCCACCAGAGCTCGCCCTCGACGAGCCTGGCCTGGCCGCCTGCTACGCCGCCGCCGCGCAGGGCCTCTCCGTGAGCGGCGACCGCGCTGGCCAGCCGCCGCTTCGCCTCATCGCCTCGCCCGACCCACCCGCGCGCCCCCGCGCCGTCGATGCGACCGACCAGCCCATCGCAGAGGTGCGCGGTATCAACATCCACGCCGTGCAGGTCGTGGACGGGCGGGACCGCCGTCGCGTGGAGCGGCTCTGCAAGTACATCACGCGCCCCCCCGTCGCGCAGGACCGCCTCGAGCGCCGCGCGGACGGCAAGCTCGAGCTGACGTTCAAGAAGGTGTGGCGCGACGGCACGCGAGCGCTCGTGTTCGAGCCAGCTGACCTCATCCCGCGGCTCGTCGCTGCTGTGCCCCCGCCGCGATTCCACTTGCTCCGGTACTTCGGCGTACTCTCGAGCCACTCCTCGCGCCGGCGTCTCGTCGTGCCCACGCCCGCGCTCGACGACGCGACCGCGAACAAGCCCCCGCCTGCTCGCGGCGATCAGCTCGAGCTGATCGGCGACACGGACGACGCGCCCGCACCCCGAAAGCGGTGGGCCTGGCTCCTCGCTCACGTCTTCGCCGCCGACGTGGAGACCTGCCCGCGCTGCTCGGGGCCCATGCGCTGGGCCGAGGTCGCCAACACCCGCGCCCAGATCACCCGCCTGCTCGCGGAGCATGGCCTCGGCCCGAGGGCCCCGCCTGCGACCCGTGTCGGCGTTAGCGTGCCCGAGCAGTTGATGTTGGGGTTCGGGAAGGAGTGAGACGTCGGTGAGCGCCTCGCCGAAGGCGGAGCTGTGCCCTGCGCAGCCGGCGACGCGGAGAATCTCTGCCGAGCTGCGTCGGACGCCCGCCGCGCGAGGGTTCGCGGGCAGCACTCGACCCGAGCTCCGCCGCCGCGTATCTTGGACTCGGTGGGTTTTGACAGATGGAAACTCCTACGCGCCGCCGCCCAGCCCCGCCGAGCGACGCGCGCTGTTCAAGGTGCGCTGGAGCGAGGCGACCGGCTTGCGCGGCGTGCCAGCCTTCGCGCCCACCGCCAACGAGCTCAGGATCTACTATCGGTTCCTGCTGGCGCACCCGGATCGCGCGCGCCGCGTCGAGAGCGACCTACGCCACGTGACCGCCGTCGAGAAGCTGGATCTCGAGTACCCCGGGCTGTTCGCGAGGGGCGTGATCCACTACCGCGGCGGACAGTGGGCCACGGCGGCGCAGCTGTTCCGGGCGCACCTGGCCAAGCACCCGCGCGGGCCCTGGAGCCTGCGCGCCCAGAATCATCTGCTTGCGGCCGCCGAGCGAACACGCGAGACCACGCCGGAGCCGTGACCGACGTCTCTCAGTCGTCGAGTGTAAGGACCCAGCCTTGTTCGGGAGGAAGCTCCAGGCCATTTCCCGTTCCGCCCCAAACCAGGGCCCGCCGCCCATCCCCGAAGACAGTGGTCGTGTGCATCCATCGTGGAGGCGGTAGGCAGGTGTCGGTCGGCAGCGGGAGCCAGGTGTCCGTGGCCAAGTCGTAGAGGCCGCCAGTGTTGCTGGCCGGCTGGGTCGAGGCCGTTCCGCCGCCGAACACCACGAGCCGGCCGGATGCACCAGAGCCCGGTAGCACCGCCCCGCTCGCGTGGGCTCTGGCTGTTGGGGCACCGGCCGACGACATGACTCTCCACTTCCACTCTGGAATCGAGAACCGAACCCCGCTGTCCTGGTACGAGTCGGCGAGACCGCCCCAGATCAGCACTTCTTTGGTGGATGGTGACCAGGCCACCACCGCTCCCTCTCGATCGCCGAGTGCTGGCTCGTCGGGAAGCAGCTTCCACTGGCGCGTCTTCGCGTCGAAGAAATAGCCAGCCCAGGTCGATATCGCCTCACTCTTTCGGCCGTACGCGAAGACGCCTTGATCGCCCGCCGTGACCAACAGGGAGTTGTACTCGAGCGCGAACGGCGCGGAAGGGGCGTTGGTCCAACTATCCAGGTCGGGGTCGTAGAACGCGGCGTCCGTCAGGGGAAGTCCGTCAGTGTCACGGCTGCCCCATACCAACAGTTCCGTGCCGACGACTCCGAATAGGGGTAACCGAAGGCTGGGGTGGCCCTTCGAGGACATGGGTTTCCAGGCACCTTGGGTGAGCTCCAGTCGCGCCCCGTCCTCGAGCCCTGCCTCGACCCCTTCGCCACCCCAGATCACCAGGCTGTCTCCGATGGCAGCCAGTGCGTGGTTAACCCGGGGTGCCGGCGCGCCGGCCCCGGGAAGCACGGCGGCGGATGGCGTCTGCTCGAAACCGACGCGCACCCCATCTCCGCGGCGTAGAACCTCGCCGCGCCCGCCCCAAATGAGGACCTCGCCGTTGACCGCGACCGCCGGGTGTTCGATACGCGCTGACGCGCCCGTCGGAGGCGCGACCGATCGCCAGTGCTCGCCCGTGCACGCGGCCGCGCCACCCGCACCCGCGCTGCCTCCGCTGCCGCCATCGCCGGGCGGATCGACGCTGGTCTGGCCGCAGCCCAGCGCCGGCAGCGCGATCACGAAGAGCGCCCGCATCAGAGGCAGTACTCCCGGTCGATTGGAGTCCCTCCCGCGGCGAAGCACTCTGCCTGCGCGACAAGCTGGAAGGAGCCTCCATTGCTACAGCACACCGACGTGCACTTGCTCGCCTCCAAGATCGTCCCCCCGCATGAGCCCAACCTGACAAACTCGACATCCACTGGGCTCTCCGACAGCGTGCAGCACTCCGTGCAAGCGGCGTCCGGCAGGACCGTGCCCGGACACGAAGCTACTGACGCCCAGTACTTCGAGCCAAAGACCTCGCAACACGTGAAGGGGAAAGAAACGAGGCTGGGATCCACGATGTGGGGGTCCGGATAGTATACGGTGATCGGGTTGGAGGCCGGGATGCGCCCGAGCTTCCGGTTGTACTCCCGGAACCGGGAGGCAAACTCACCAGCTCTGGTCCGTGCGGCGTTGCACTGCTGCTGGGTGATCGTTCGGCCAGTGCAGTTTTCCTGCCCGCACATTAGGTTGGTCGACGTGCCGACGTGAGTTAGGCCGAGCACGTGGCCGAGTTCGTGTGCGACGAGCGGCGCCGGCCCGGAGTCGGCGCGATCGATGTGCAAACTGTGGGTGTCGCCGAGATCGCCCTTGCCTCGGAAGTTGGAGCACCCCAGGTAGCCGAAGTGTGCTCGAACGGGCGCGAGAAGTGTCAGCAGCTCCTCGGCTGCACCTGCGCCAATCTGACCGGCTATCAGGTTCTTGACGGCCCCGACTTCCGCGAACTCTTGAACGTTGCCAGTCTTGTTGCACGGAGGCGGCACTTTCTGCGCATCAAACTTGAACTCCGCTACGACCTGAAACTGGATCCCGCACTGCGTCCAGATGTCGTCGGGCGGATCATAGTACGGCTCGGGCGCGGCGGTGTTGGCCGCGTTCCATTGTGATGGCGCCGTGTTTGTGTAGGACCCCTTGAACGGGATGAAGTCGAAGAGGGCGCGTCCCCGCGCTCGGAAGTCCTGCTCGGCAGGCGGCCATTCGAGCCCGGGCCGGATCCACGACACCAGCACTACGGGGACGACCAACACACTTGGCGACAACTGGAACCACGTCGCGGACGGAGAGGTCGCCAGGCCGTCGTTGTTGCACAGGTGAGCTTGCGCGACGGCGTAGGAGTTCTCGGGCACGAGATTGCCCGAGCGCACGGCCCAGTTCAGCTGGCTGGCTCGGCTGTCTGTGTATTGGTAGCCAGCCACGGGACGCATCGGGGTCGCCCAGTCGTCGGTGTTGAATGGCGGCGACCAAAACTCGTAGGTTCGGATCGTTCCGTTACATGTGCCGGAATACTGATGCGAGTACTGCCCAATGCCGTTCCAGGAGTTCCCCGCGGTCGTGTTGAACCAGCCCTGGAGCCACGGGTTGTCTCGGTTGACCAAGATCGGCTCATCGACCGTCCCCGGGTTCCACTGTGCGATGTGAGTGACATCGACACCAACCGTGTTGCTGTTCCACCCAACGAGGCCAAGGGCAGCCACCGCAAGTCCAAGTTTCAGCGCGAACGCTTCGCGCGCCGGCCTGCCGCCTAGGCAATCAGTCTTGCCTGCCTGCCTGCCTGCCTGCCTGCCTGCGCAGTTTCTGTGCCATGCTTCGTGTCTATCGACTCCGCCGGCGGGCGTCAAACGGCCGCAGGTGCATCTTCCGGCGATCACTCCGCCCGAATGCGCTTCCTTCGCGTGCTCCACGATGCAGAAGCGCTGCGCCCAGAATCATCTGCTTGCGGCCGCCGAGCGAACACGCGAGACCACGCCGGAGCCGTGACCGAAGAGGAGCAGCCCGAATCCGAGCGCCTGCTCGACGCGCTGGCGCTGCCGGAAGGGCGAAAGGTGCTCAGCGCGCGCGAGGTGGCGGAGCTCGCCCGCGAGAGCCGGAACCTCCACGTCGTCGGCGCCGAGGGCTCGGCTCCCGCATTGGTCGCCCGCGCGCTCGCGCTCGCCGGAGCGCGCGTGCTCTACGTCGCGCCGGACGTGGACGCGGCGCGGCGGGCGCTCGCCGACTTGAGCTTCCTCGCCCGGGCGTTGCCCTTCGACCCGGCGCGCGTCGCCGACGGCGAAGCGGCGCTCGCGGTCTTGCCCGCGGAGTCCACGCCCTGGGCGGACGTCCGCCCCGACCGGCGCGCGCAGATGGCGCGGACGAGCGCGCTGTTCCACGTCGCCGAAGGGCTGCCCTGGCGTTTTCTGGTCACCACCGCCGCGGGGCTCGTGCGCCGCTTCGTGCCGCCTGCCCCGCTCCGCGACGCGGCGGTCGAGCTCGTCGCGGAAGACGAAATCGACGTGGGCCGGGTCGCGGCGAAGCTCGCGGCCGCCGGCTACCTGCGCGCTCCGGTCGTGGAAGATCCCGGAAGCTTCGCCGTCCGCGGCGGCGTGCTCGACGTGTGGCCGCCGAACGCGGAGCTGCCGGTGCGCGCGGAGCTGTACGGGGACATGATCCTCTCGCTCAAGTCCTTCGACCCGGAGTCGCAGCGCACCAACGAGGCGATCGCACGAGTCTGGCTGCCGCCGGCCCGTGAAGCCATCACCACTCCCGCGGCTTCCGAGCGCGCCCGCGTCATTCTGCGCTCGCTGTGCGACGCGGTGGACTGGCCTTCGACGAAAGCCCGAGCGCTGGAGGAGGACGTGGCCACCGCCCGCAGCCTGTTCGGCCTCGACGGTTTTCTGCCGGCCTTCCACCAGCTGGTCCCGCTCTGGGCGTACCTACCACCGGAGACTGTGCTCCTGGTCGAAGACCTGGACCGCTCACTGCGCTGGCGAGCGAAGCGCCAGCTCGGGCTAGCGAGCGTCGCAGACGCGCACACGGGCGGCGTGGCCGCGGTGCAGAGGACGGACAGCGCGCTGCGCCTGAACGTCCACTTCCACTCGCTGGTGCTCGACGGCGTTTACGTTCACGAGAACGACGACCCGCGCTCGCCGCTCGAGTTTCGCGAGCTCGACACGCCCACGCGAACCGACATCGCCGAGGTGGCCGCGCGCACCGCCGCTCGCGTCGAGAAGCTCCTCCGAGCGCACGGCAAGAGCCTCGACCCCGAGCTCGTCGAGGACACGCCACCAGAGCTCGCCCTCGACGAGCCTGGCCTGGCCGCCTGCTACGCCGCCGCCGCGCAGGGCCTCTCCGTGAGCGGCGACCGCGCTGGCCAGCCGCCGCTTCGCCTCATCGCCTCGCCCGACCCACCCGCGCGCCCCCGCGCCGTCGATGCGACCGACCAGCCCATCGCAGAGGTGCGCGGTATCAACATCCACGCCGTGCAGGTCGTGGACGGGCGGGACCGCCGTCGCGTGGAGCGGCTCTGCAAGTACATCACGCGCCCCCCCGTCGCGCAGGACCGCCTCGAGCGCCGCGCGGACGGCAAGCTCGAGCTGACGTTCAAGAAGGTGTGGCGCGACGGCACGCGAGCGCTCGTGTTCGAGCCAGCTGACCTCATCCCGCGGCTCGTCGCTGCTGTGCCCCCGCCGCGATTCCACTTGCTCCGGTACTTCGGCGTACTCTCGAGCCACTCCTCGCGCCGGCGTCTCGTCGTGCCCACGCCCGCGCTCGACGACGCGACCGCGAACAAGCCCCCGCCTGCTCGCGGCGATCAGCTCGAGCTGATCGGCGACACGGACGACGCGCCCGCACCCCGAAAGCGGTGGGCCTGGCTCCTCGCTCACGTCTTCGCCGCCGACGTGGAGACCTGCCCGCGCTGCTCGGGGCCCATGCGCTGGGCCGAGGTCGCCAACACCCGCGCCCAGATCACCCGCCTGCTCGCGGAGCATGGCCTCGGCCCGAGGGCCCCGCCTGCGACCCGTGTCGGCGTTAGCGTGCCCGAGCAGTTGATGTTGGGGTTCGGGAAGGAGTGAGACGTCGGTGAGCGCCTCGCCGAAGGCGGAGCTGTGCCCTGCGCAGCCGGCGACGCGGAGAATCTCTGCCGAGCTGCGTCGGACGCCCGCCGCGCGAGGGTTCGCGGGCAGCACTCGACCCGAGCTCCGCCGCCGCGTATCTTGGACTCGGTGGGTTTTGACAGATGGAAACTCCTACGCGCCGCCGCCCACCAGAGCTCGCCTTGCGCGCCGTAGCGCGTGGCAAAAAACTCGCCGGAGGAGTTCGCTTTCACCTCGGTCTGGAACACCAGGGCGTCGCCGCTCGGCAAGAACCAGGGCCAGCCGGGCCGGTGCGCGCCGGTGTACACGAGCTTCGGATTGCTGAACGCCTTGGTCGTGGCGTCGAAGTCCATGGTCACGAGCTTCTTGCCGTCGCCCGGGCCCACCGTCGCGTCGCCGGCGCCGGTCTGGAACAGGAACGCCACGCGCTTGGTGTCGTGCGAGAAGGCCGGCATGCCCGCGTGCGTGACGAAGCTCGAGAGGCCCGTGGTCGCGATGGGGCTGCCGTTCGTCATGTCGTAGAGCGCGGTGGTGGCGCCCGTGTTCGCGCCGCCGGGCAGCGGCACGGCGTTGCCCAGGCCCAGGCTGCCGTCCGGCGACAGGCCGATCCAGCCGAGCTTCGTGTTGGTGCTCGCCGGGTAGGCGCTCTCCGCGTAGGCGGCGTTCAGCGCGTAGCTCGAGCTCACCTGGTAGTCATTGCCGTGCTGCGCGATCATGCGCGCGCCGTCGCTGGCCACGGTGTGGCACACGCGGCACGCGCTGTGGTTGCCGTTGCCGCCGGCGACCAGCGTCGGGTCGGTGGCGCCGGGCTTGATGGCGAGCGTCGCGCCGCCGAATTGCCCGTCGCCGCCGATGGCGCCGGAGTAGTTCTTGGCCAGCTTCGTGCCGTACGACTGGTAGTAGACGGTGCCCTTGAGCCGGCCCTTGGCGACGGTCCAGGTCTGCGTCATCGGTCCGTAGGCCACGCCGCCCTTCGCGACCACGATGTTCAGGCTGAGCTGCCCGCCGGCAGCCGACAACGTCGCCGCGTCCCATGCTGCTTGCGGGATGGGATGGCGCACGAACGGCGCGCTGGGAGCCAAGGGCTTGGGGCGCGCGAAGTAACCCTTGTAGTCGTAGTTCGGAGCGGTCAGGTGGATGTACACGCCGTCCGCCACCGCCATGGAGCCGGCCGCCCACTGCATCAGCGGCGCCAGGAGGCCGAGCGGCCACACCGTCTTGTCGTACGGGTAGAGCATCTTCAGGCTCGCGTCGGAGGTCGGCGTGCCGAGCAAGATCGCCTTCAGCGCTGCGTCCACCGCGCCGCCTTCACCTTCTCCGCCCACGCCGCCGACACCACCACCCGTGGTGCCGCCGTCGCTCTCGATGCCGCCGTTCTGCTCGCACTCGAGCTTCACGGTCACCGTGGTGGTCGCCTTCTGCGTCCCGACGGTGGCTTCCACCGTGGCGATCCCTCCCGCCTTCCCGGAGGCGGTGAAGAGGCCGTTCTTGTCGATGGTGCCGATCTCCGCCTTGTCCACCAACCAGAGCGCGCTCGCCTTCTTGCCGCCGTCGAAGGCGTCGAGCTGCACGGTGGGCGCCGCCTCGCCGCACTTCGCGGTCAACACCGGGTTCTGCGGCGAGATCGACACCGATGAGCTGGTGTCCGTGTCCACGTCGAGCAGGAGCCCGCCGCTGCCGCTCGACGCCCCGGTGCCGCTCGACGCTCCGCTGCCGCTCGACGCTCCGCTGCCCTGGCCGCCGTTGTCTGCGGTCCCACCGTCGCTGCCACCACAGGCCCCGGCGACGGCGCTGGCGACCGACACGAGCCCCAAGCACAAAGCCCAACGACGTGCGCTCCGCATGGCCGACATTCTAGTCGATCGGCGACTGCTCGGCACGGCGGCGCCGGACCGCTGGCGAGCGCGCCGTGTGTGAGTGCGAGTGCGCGCCGGACTTCGATCCGGGCAAGTGTTACTGAAGTGAGCACGGGGGCTTCCTGGGGCCCATCCCCCACGTTAAGCTCGCCCCGTCCATGGGTCTCCGGCGCTGGCAATTTTCGCGGAAGCTCGCCGTGCTCGTGCGGCTCCTGCCGCTCGTCGCGCTGCTCGAGCTCTCGGGCTTTGCCCACGTACTGGCCGACTTCGTCGAGGTCGTGGTCCTGGGCGGGCACCACGAGTCTGACTGCGACGACGAGAAAGGCGGCCGCCCTTGCGACCCGGGCTGCGCGGGCTGTCACTGCGCCCACGGCGGCCCCACCGTTCCGTCGGCGAACCTACAAGCCACCGAGTCGCGCCTCGCGACGGGCGAGCTTCAGTGCCGGCCCCCGGACGCGCTCCGCGCTCCGAGCCCCGAGCGTACCCCGCCGTTCCGTCCGCCTCGTCTCGCCTGAGCTGGCTTTCCGGTTCGACTAGCTCAGGGACGTGCTGACGCCGCGGCGACATCGCCGCGCGGCGTCGGCCAATTGGAGGCTCTTCATGACGGGATTGGGACTTTTGTCCTGGGCCGGCGCGGCTCTGTTGCTGCTCGCCAGCGCGAGCGCCGCCGCCGCTCCAGGAGCTTGCAGAATACTGACGCGCGACAACGTCGCGGAGTGCGCCACTCGGGCGAGCCCTGCGCTGGCCTCGGCTGCTCACGCCGTGAGCGCCGCCGAAGGCCGCGTGACCGCCGCGACGCCCTGGTTGCCCTCGCGGCCGGTGCTCGGCTTGTCGGCCGGGCGCGCGACGCGCACCGGGAGCGGCAGCGCCCTGGCCTGGCGGGCCGAGCTGGCCCAGGAGCTCGAGCTCGGCGGGCAGCGCGGCGCCCGGGGCCAGCTGGCTCGCGCGGAGGCGTCTGCGCACAAGCACGCGGCCTCGGCCGTGTCTCGAGACATCGCCGCCAGCGCCCTGCTCTTCTACTTCGACGCGCTCGCGGCCGACGAGGAGGCCCGCCTCGAGCGCCGCGCCGAACGCGTCGCCGAGCGGGTAGCGCTCGCCGCCCAGGCCCTGGCCGAGCGCGGCGGCGCACCCCGCGTCGATGCCGACGTCGCAGCCGTGAGCGCGGCGCGTGCGACGCAAGCTCGGCTCGACGCCGAGCGGAGGGGCAAACGCGCGCGCACCGAGCTCGGCTCGCTGGTGGGACAGACAGAGGCGCAGGTCTCGGGTCTGCTCGAGCCGCTGCCTCGACCCCCGCGAGGGCAGGGCGATCCGGAGGCGCTGCCGGAGGTCGCCACGCTGCGCGCCGAGCAACGAGCCGAGCGGGCGCGCGCGGAGACGTTCCGCCGCCAGCGCGTGCCCAACGTGAGCGTGTCGCTGTTCGTGGAGCGCGACGGCTACGACGAGCAAGTGCTCGGGGGCGGTGTGCAGATCCCGCTGCCGGTGGCGCGGACCTACTCCGGAGAGATCCGCGAAGCGGAGGCGCTGGCGCTTCGGGCCTCGAGTCGGGCGCACGAGCGCACGCGCGAGGCGCGGCTGCGCTGGGCGACCGCAGCCCTGGAGTACGACGCGCGGGCGAAGGCGCTGGCGGCGTTCTCGCCGGAGCGCGTGGCGCGAGCGGAACGCAGCCTGGAGGACATGGCCACCGAGATCGAGCAGCAGCGGCTCGCCGCGCGGGACGCGCTGGTCGCGCAGCAGGCGCTGCTCGACTACCTCAGGTCCCACGTCGCGGCCAGACACGCCGTGTGCCGCGCTTCCGTCGAGCTTCTGCGCGCCTCCGGGCTGCCCGTGCGCGGAGGTGCTCGGTGAACCGGACCTGGATTCCGCTCGCGTGCGCGTTGTGCTTCGGCTGCTCCAAGCCCGCGCCCCACGACGAGCACGAGCGCCACGGCGAGCCGGGGGCCTCGGCTTCGTCACACGAAGGGCCGCACGGGGAGATCCCCAAGCAGGTGTCGCTCGCCAAGGAGGTGATCGCCGCCGCGCAGATCCGCAGCGAGCCGGCTCGCCGCGGGCGCATCGACGCGGGCGTCTCCCTGCCCGGGGAGGTCGTCGCCGATCCCGACAAGAGCGCGCGCATCGCCTCGCCGGTCGCCGGTCGCATCGAACGCGTGGAGTTTCGCGAGGGCGAGGTCGTCAAGAAGGGACAGCTTCTGGCGACGGTGCGCGTGCCGGAGATCGGGCGCCTCCGCGCAGGTCAGGCCGTGGCCACCGCCAAGAGCAAGGCGGCGCGTGCCAACGCCAAGCGCCTGCGGGCGCTCGTGGACAAGGGGCTCGCGTCCGAGCAACAGGCGCTGGACGCGGAGAGCGAGGCCGATGCGCTGGACGCGGAGGCGGCGGGGCTGCGCTCGCAGATCGGGGCGATGGGCGGCGGCGGGGCCTCCAGCGTGACGCTGCGGGCGTCCGTCGGCGGCACCGTGCTGTTCCGCGACGCCGTCGTGGGTCAGCCGCTCAGCGCGGAGCACACCATCGGCAGCATCGCCGATCTGTCCGAGGTCTGGTTCGTCGGCCGCGTGTTCGAGAAGGACCTGGGCAAGCTGCGCGTCGGAGCCAAGGCCGACGTGGAGCTCAATGCGTACGGCAAGCGGACCTTCTCCGGAAGCGTGGAATACATCGGGCAGCAGGTCGATCCGGTGGCGCGCACGTTGACCGCGCGCATCCGCCTGAAGAACCCGGACTCTGCGCTGCGCATCGGGCTGTTCGGCAGCGCTCGGGTCTCGGCCGAGGGCGGCGAGAGTGGCGGCGACGTGCTCGCGGTGCCCCACTCCGCGCTCACCGAGGTGGCCGGAAAGCCCGTGGTCTTCGTGCGCCACGGCGAGGGCGAGTTCGAGGTCCACGAGGTCGTGCTGGGTCGGGTGGGCGTCGGCAGCACCGAGATCGTCTCCGGTCTGCGCGAGGGCGAGCAGGTCGTCGTGGACGGGGTCTTCTCGGTGAAGAGTGCGCTCTTGCGCAGCACCTTCGCCGAAGAGGAACACTGAGATGAGCCTGCTCTCCCTCGTCGTCAGCTGGTCCTTGAAGAATCGCGCGGCGGTGATCGTCGCCACCGTGCTGTTGATCGTGGCCGGCCTGTGGTCGCTTCGGACCCTGCCCATCGACGCGGTGCCCGACGTGACGACCAAGCAGGTGCAGGTCATCACCTCGGCGCCCGCCCTCTCTCCCGTCGAGATCGAGCAGTACGTCACCACGCCGGTGGAGCGGGCAATGGCCGGCATCCCGCGCACGGCGGAGGTCCGCTCCACCTCGAAGTACGGCATCTCCGTGGTCACCGTGGTGTTCGACGACGACGTGGACGTGTACTTCGCGCGCCAGCTGGTCTCGGAGCGGATGCCGGAAGCCGCCGAGGCCGTCCCCGCGCAGTACGGGCGCCCGGAGATGGGCCCCATCTCCTCGGGCCTCGGCGAGATCTACCAGTTCACGGTCACCAACGAGCAGATGTCCCTGATGCAGCTCGAGGAGCTGCTCGACTGGCACATCGCTCCGGTCCTGCGCACGGTGCCGGGGGTCGTGGAGCTGAACAGCTTCGGCGGCGAGGACAAGCAGTACCAGGTGGTGCTGGATCCCAAGCGGCTGCAGGCGGCCGGCGTGTCCATCGCCGAGGTGGTGGCCGCGCTGGAGAAGTCCAACGCGAACGCCGGCGGCGGCTACATCGAGCACGCCCGCGAGCATTTCGTGATCGGGACGAACGGGCTGGTGAGGAGCCTCGACGATCTGCGCGGGGTCGTGATCGGGGCCACGCCGCAGGGGGTGCCCATCACTGTCGCCACCGTCGGCGACGTCCAGTTCGGGCCACGCCTGCGCCGTGGCGCCGCGTCCAAGGACGGCAAGGGCGAGGTGGTCGTCGGCGTCACCATGATGCTGATGGGCGAGAACTCCGGGCAGGTGACCGAGGCGGTGAAGAAGAAGCTCGCCGAGCTCGGTCCGTCGCTGCCGGCGGGCACGCAGGTGGAGGCCTTCTACGACCGCTCGACCCTGGTGGACCGCACCATCCGCACCGTGAGCGTGAACCTGGTCGAGGGGGCGGCGCTCGTCGTGCTCGTGCTGTTCCTCCTGCTCGGGGATCTCCGCGCGGGAGTCGTCGTCGCGACCACGATCCCGCTCTCGCTCTTGTTCGCGGTGATCGTGATGCGCGCCACGGGGCTCTCCGGCAACTTGATGAGCCTCGGGGCCATCGACTTCGGCCTGATCGTGGACGGGGCGGTGATCATCGTGGAGAACGCGGTGCGGCGGCTGAGCATGGCCCAGGGCGGGCTGGGCCGAACGCTGACGCCCGACGAACGGCTGGACGTGGTGCGCGACTCCGCGCTCGAGGTCCGCTCCGCGAGCGTGTTCGGCGAGCTGATCATCGCCGTCGTCTACCTGCCCATCCTGGCCTTGACCGGCATCGAGGGGAAGCTGTTCCGGCCGATGGCGACCACGGTGCTCCTGGCGCTCGCGGGTGCGTTCGTGCTCTCGCTCACGCTGGTGCCGGTGCTGACCAGCCTCCTGGTTCGCCCGCGGGCGGAGCACCGGGAGACCTGGCTGCTGCGCGCCGCGCAGCGGCTGTTCGTGCCCTTGCTGGGCGTGAGCTTGCGTCACCGCTTCTCGGTCGTCGGCGGTACGCTGCTGTTGCTCGCCCTGGGGGCGGTGGGGTTTTCGCGCCTGGGCGCGGAGTTCGTGCCGAAGCTCGACGAAGGCGACGTGCTGGTCGAGGCGCGCCGGTTGCCGGGCGTGGCGCTCTCCGAGTCCGTGGCGACCGACAAGCGGCTGCAGCAGGCCATCCTCACCGTGCCGGAGGTGTCCCACGTCGTGAGCAAGACCGGCGCGCCGGAGCTCGCGGTCGATCCCATGGGCATCGAGCAGACCGACGTGTACATCGCGCTCAAACCGCAGTCCGAGTGGCGCCCCGGGCTCGAGAAGGCGGATCTGGCCGAGCAGATCTCGCGCGCCATCGAGGTGGCAGTGCCGGACGTCGCGGGCTCCATCTCCCAGCCCATCGAGATGCGCACCAACGAGCTGGTGGCGGGGATCCGCTCGGATGCCGCGCTGCTCGTCTACGGCCACGACCTGGGCGAGCTGGCGCGCCTCGGCGAGGAGGCGGCTCGGCTCATCCGAGGCATCCCCGGCGCGGTGGACGTGCGGGTGGAGCAGGTCGCGGGACTGCGCTACCTCCGAGTCGTCCCCGACCGCAACAAGCTGGCGCGCTACGGCCTCACCATCGAGGACGTGAACCAGGCCACCGAGACCATCGCCGTCGGGCACCAGACCGGTCACGTGCTCGAAGGCGACCGGCGTTTCGGCATCGTGGTCAAGACTCGCCACGGCTTCCAAGGTGATCTGGCGCCGCTCCGGGCGCTGCCGCTGAAGTCGGTCAGCGGCCAGATCGTGCCGCTGGGCGACGTGGCGGAGCTCGAGTTCTCGACCGGCCCGGCGCAGATCAGCCGCGAAGCCCAGTCGCGCAGGCTGACCGTCGAGTTCAACGTGCGCGGTCGCGACCTGTCGTCGGTGGTGAAGGAGGCCCAGCACACGGTTTCGACGAAGCTCGGGAACCCCACCGGCTACCGCCTCGCGTGGGGCGGACAGTTTCGCCACTACGACGAGGCCAAGCTGCGCCTCTCGGTGGTGGTCCCGCTCGCGCTCGGCTTCATCCTGTTCCTCTTGTGGCTGGCTTTCCGCTCGGCGCGGGCCGCGGCCCTGATCTTCCTCGGGGTTCCGTTCGCCGTGGTCGGGGGCATCGGCGCGCTCTGGCTGCGCTCGATCCCGTTCTCGATCTCGGCGGGCGTTGGCTTCGTCGCCCTTTTCGGCGTCGCGGTGCTGAACGGTCTGGTGCTGGTGGCGTTCGCGCGCCAGGAGCAGGAGCGCGGCGCGAGCGCGGAGGTGGCCATCGAGGCCGCGGCGCGCATGCGCCTCCGGCCCGTGCTCACCACGGCGCTGGTGGCGGCGTTCGGCTTCCTGCCCATGGCGCTCTCCCGCGCGCCCGGCGCCGAGGTGCAGCGCCCGCTGGCCACCGTCGTCATCGGCGGGCTCGTCACCGCAACCGCGCTCACGCTGCTGGTCTTGCCGGTGCTCTACGCCTGGTGGGGTCAGCTCGGCAAGCGGAGCTAGTCTCCCGAGCCCGGTTTGGGGTAAACCCCGCGCGCTCATGAAAGCTCCCCTCGCCGCGTGTCTCGTTTTGGTGCTGGCCGGCTGCAGTGCGAGCTCGGCCCCGCCTCCAGCCGGGCCGGGGCCGGGGAAGGTGTGCACGGAGATGGGCTGCAAGAGCGGCCTCGACGTCGAGCTGGTGCGCCCCACCGGCTGGCCGCCGGGCAGCTACCGCATCACCCTCAGGATCGACGACAAGTCGGCGAGCTGCGAGGGCAAGCTCCCGCTCGAGCCGTGTGAGCGCGGGCCGACGTTTCGTTGCAGCGACGCGACGCTCAGCATCGCCGAGAGCGGCTGCGCGCTGCCGCCGGACCAGCACGCCATCGGCGGCCTGAGCTCGACCGTCACCGATGCGTCGAAGGCGTCCCTCGTCATCGAGCACCAGGGCGCGCTTCAGGCGACCGCGCAGCTCACCCCCGCGTTCCAGACCGTGCAGCCCAACGGGCCGGGGTGCGAGCCGGTGTGCCAGAGCGCTTCGCTCCGGCTCACGCTGCGCTGAGCCCGCTCACCTGAGGTCCATGCCGCTGCCTTTCTCCGTGATCGCGACCGACCCTGGGTCGCGCGCACGTCGCGGCTACCTCGACACCGCCCACGGTCGCGTGGAGACCCCGGTGTTCATGACGGTGGGCACCCGCGCCACCGTCACGGGCCTCGATCCGGCCGACCTGGCGGCGGTGGGGGCGGAGGTGCTCCTCGGCAACACCTACCATCTGATGCTGCGCCCCGGGCCCGAGCTATTTCGCCGTGTGGGCGGCATTCACCGCTTCATGGGCTGGTCGGGGCCGGTGCTCACCGACTCCGGCGGCTATCAGATCTTCTCGCTGCCGGGCGATCGCACGATCAGCGAGCGCGGCGCGCGCTTTCGGAGCTACGTCGACCGGCGCCAGCACCTGCTGTCGCCGGAGCGCTCGATCGAGGTCCAGACCGCCATCGGCGCCGACATCATGATGGTGCTCGACGAGTGCATCGACTCGAGCTCCGACGCGAGCGCCACGCGGGCTGCGATGGAGCGGACCCATCGCTGGGCGCTCCGCAGCCTGGCGGCGCGCACCAATCCCGCGCAGGCCCTCTTCGCCATCGTGCAGGGAGGCGTGGTTCCGGAGCTGCGCCGGGAGTCGGCCGCCTTCCTGACGGAGCAACCCTTCGACGGCTTCGCCATCGGCGGGCTCGCGGTGGGCGACCGCCGCTCGGAGCGTGAAGACATGACGGCGCTGTCGGCCGAGCTCTTGCCGGCGGATCGACCGCGCTACCTGATGGGAGTGGGGACGCCCCCCGATCTGCTTCAAGCCATGCTGGCGGGCGTGGACATGTTCGACTGCGTCCTGCCGACGCACCTGGGCTGGCAGGGCACTGCGTTCACCTCGACCGGGCGCGTGAAGCTCACCCGCGCGGCCCACGCGCACGCGGACCGCTCGCTCGACGAAGCCTGTGCGTGTGCGACCTGCCGCGGCTTTTCCCGCGCTTATCTGCACCACCTCTTCAAGTGCGGCGAGCCGCTCGGCCCGCGCCTGCTCTCGATGCACAACCTGCACCACTACCTGGCGCTGATGGTGGAGGCGCGGGCCGCCATCGAGCGCGGTGTGTACGCCGCCTACGCGAAGGTCAAGCTCGAGGCGATCGATCGCCACGAGCACAGCGACCGGCGAATCGGGGAGGAGGCGCCGGCGTGAGCGGGGAGGCCTTCGGCTGCGAGGTGGTGGTCACGCGGAGCGGCGCGCGGGCGATGCGCGACCGCGCGACCGGCGAGCTGATGCACCCGGTGGTGGGTCCGCGGGTGGAGGCCGAGCGGCTCTACGTGAAACCGTCGCGGCTCGAGGCGCGGCTCGGCGAAAGCAACGCGGAGCCGCTGGTGCTCCTCGACGTGGGCCTGGGCGCGGGCTCGAACGCCGCCCTTGCCTGGCAGGTCTCCGAGGCGCTGCCTCGGACGGCACGGCGCCTCGAGCTCGTGAGCTTCGAGCGCGATCTCTCGGCGCTCGAGCTGGCTCAGCGCCCTGAGCACGCCGCAGCGTTCGGCCTCGAAGGCGGCGCGGGCGCGGCGGTCCGACGGCTACTCGCCGAGGGACGCCACGAGAGCGCGCGCGGCGTCTGGCGGCTCTGTCTGGGGGAGCTGCCGGGCCAGTTCGGCCAGCTCACGCCGGGCTCTGCCGACATCGTGTTCTGGGACCCCTTCTCGCCAAGAGCGAACCCCGAGCTCTGGACGCTGGCCGCGTTCACGGCGCTCGTTCCGTTCTGCCGCCAAGGGGCGACGCTCCACACCTACAGCGCAGCGACCGCGACGCGTTCGGCGCTGCTCCTCGCGGGTTTTTCCGTGGGTAGCGGCCCGGTCACGGGCGCGGGCAAGCGGACCACCGAGGCGGCGCTCGGGGTGGGGCACCTCGCGCGGCCGCTCGAGCGGAGCTTCCTCGGGCGCCTCACGCGTTCTTCGGCGCCATTTCCACCGGACGCCCCGGCGGACGCGCTGGAGCGCATTGCCGCGCTCCCGCAGTTCGCCTGACGTGCGAGGTCGATCCGCCGTGTCGTCGCTCTTCGCGCCTGCCTGCTCCATCACGAGGACGAAGCGCGGCCGCTTCTTCTGGGCCGCCTGGTGGAGCGCCCCGCCGGTGCAGGTGCCGTTCCGCAAACCGGATGCGGAGGGCGGGGCGGCGGCCACCCGCGAGGAGGCGCTGGCCGCGGCGGAGAAGAAGGCCGGCATGCGACTCGCCGAGATCGATGCGCTCTGGGCCAAGGCGTGGATGCGCATCCTGCGGGGGCAACATCCCTGGCCGAGCAAAGCGAGCCGCGAGCCGCGAGCGGCGAGGCGCGAGAAGCCGACCGACGCTCAGGTCTCGATCTGGGCGGTGCTCGGCGTCTCCCCGAGCGTCACGGACGAGGAGCTCAGGACCGCTTATCGGAAGAAGGCGCTCGAGACCCATCCCGATCGCGGGGGCGACGCAGCGGCGTTCCGCCGCGTGGTCGCGGCCTACGCGGAGGCGCGCCGGCGGCGGAAAGGCAGCCGGAAAAAACGCTAGACTCGGCCCGTGGCCTTCGAGATCCGCGCCGGCGCCGTCCTCGCGGGCAAGCTCTGCCTGCTCTACCCGCTCGGGCAGGGCGGCATGGGCGTGGTCTGGGCCGCGCGCCACGAGGGGCTCGACACCGAGGTCGCGGTGAAGCTGATCCGTCCCGAGCGGGTGGCGGCCGATCCGGCGCTGATCGCGCGCTTCGAGCTGGAAGCGCGGGCCACGGCACGCATCGCGCACCCCAACGTGGTGCAGGTGATGGACTTCGGCACTCTCGACGGCACGGTGCCGTACATCGTGATGGAGCTCCTCGAGGGCTTCTCGCTGGCGGAGTTGCTCGAGAGCGGCGGCCGGCTCAGCTTCGCGACCACCGTGCTCCTGGTGCAGCAGGTGGGCGGTGCCCTGGCCAGCGCCCACGAGCGCGGCGTCGTCCACCGCGACATCAAACCGCACAACGTGTTCATCGTGCAGAAGCGCCCGGACGACCCGCTCCTGGTGAAGGTGCTGGATTTCGGCATCGCCAAGCTGGTCGGTGACTCGCAGGTGCCGGGCGCCAGTCACTCCCTCACCGAGACCGGCACCATCGTGGGCTCCCCGCCCTACATGAGCTGAGCGAGCGAAACAGCGGGGTTTTGGGTTCACCTGGCTGGCACGCCGCTCGCTGAGGCGGCAGTGGCGTGGGCCACCCTGCACATGCGCTCGCACAGCCCGAGCGCTCGCGCTTCCGCCACCGGCCGGAGAGGACCGTGCTCTACCAGACGGTGGCGGAGCACTGGCCGGCGTTCCTCGAGCGCGCGGAGGAGCACGGCGGACTGCCGCGCTTCGTGGTGAAGGAGTTCGAGGAGTACCTTCGCTGCGGGCGTCTCGAGCACGGGTGTCTGCATCTGGTCTGTCGCGAGTGCGGCTACTCCGAGCTCGTCGCCTTCTCCTGCAAACAGCGCGGATTCTGCCCCTCCTGCCTCGGTCGGCGGATGGCGGACACCGCCGTCCACTTGGAGCAGAGCGTCCTGCCGCGCGTGCCCATTCGCCATTGGATCTGCTCACTGCCCTGGGGACTGCGAGCCTTGCTCGGCTACGACCGGAAGCTCTGCGCCGAGGTGGTGAGCGCGTTCATGGCAGAGGTGGACCGCTCACTGCGCTGGCGAGCGAAGCGCCAGCTCGGGCTAGCGAGCGTCGCAGACGCGCACACGGGCGGCGTGGCCGCGGTGCAGAGGACGGACAGCGCGCTGCGCCTGAACGTCCACTTCCACTCGCTGGTGCTCGACGGCGTTTACGTTCACGAGAACGACGACCCGCGCTCGCCGCTCGAGTTTCGCGAGCTCGACACGCCCACGCGAACCGACATCGCCGAGGTGGCCGCGCGCACCGCCGCTCGCGTCGAGAAGCTCCTCCGAGCGCACGGCAAGAGCCTCGACCCCGAGCTCGTCGAGGACACGCCACCAGAGCTCGCCCTCGACGAGCCTGGCCTGGCCGCCTGCTACGCCGCCGCCGCGCAGGGCCTCTCCGTGAGCGGCGACCGCGCTGGCCAGCCGCCGCTTCGCCTCATCGCCTCGCCCGACCCACCCGCGCGCCCCCGCGCCGTCGATGCGACCGACCAGCCCATCGCAGAGGTGCGCGGTATCAACATCCACGCCGTGCAGGTCGTGGACGGGCGGGACCGCCGTCGCGTGGAGCGGCTCTGCAAGTACATCACGCGCCCCCCCGTCGCGCAGGACCGCCTCGAGCGCCGCGCGGACGGCAAGCTCGAGCTGACGTTCAAGAAGGTGTGGCGCGACGGCACGCGAGCGCTCGTGTTCGAGCCAGCTGACCTCATCCCGCGGCTCGTCGCTGCTGTGCCCCCGCCGCGATTCCACTTGCTCCGGTACTTCGGCGTACTCTCGAGCCACTCCTCGCGCCGGCGTCTCGTCGTGCCCACGCCCGCGCTCGACGACGCGACCGCGAACAAGCCCCCGCCTGCTCGCGGCGATCAGCTCGAGCTGATCGGCGACACGGACGACGCGCCCGCACCCCGAAAGCGGTGGGCCTGGCTCCTCGCTCACGTCTTCGCCGCCGACGTGGAGACCTGCCCGCGCTGCTCGGGGCCCATGCGCTGGGCCGAGGTCGCCAACACCCGCGCCCAGATCACCCGCCTGCTCGCGGAGCATGGCCTCGGCCCGAGGGCCCCGCCTGCGACCCGTGTCGGCGTTAGCGTGCCCGAGCAGTTGATGTTGGGGTTCGGGAAGGAGTGAGACGTCGGTGAGCGCCTCGCCGAAGGCGGAGCTGTGCCCTGCGCAGCCGGCGACGCGGAGAATCTCTGCCGAGCTGCGTCGGACGCCCGCCGCGCGAGGGTTCGCGGGCAGCACTCGACCCGAGCTCCGCCGCCGCGTATCTTGGACTCGGTGGGTTTTGACAGATGGAAACTCCTACGCGCCACGGGTCGGCATCCGCGCCGGCGTCGAGCACGCAGGGCGCGCCGCCGCTCCCGGACGCCTTTTCCTCGCCGTCGCTGCACGCGCCCGTCACGAACGTGAGCGCCGCGACTGGCCAAGGCACCCGGCTCGCCATCGGGAGTCACCGCTTCGACGCGACGGGGTACGCGCAGCGAAAGCCCTGGTTGAAAATGTCGTGAGAGGCGTGATCTTGGCTCACCCGGTCGCGGAACTGAGCGCGGTAGAACACTTCCTTCGCGGAGCTGGAGCCAGCATCCAGGCCGCGCGACCCGTGCCCGTCGTCATCCCACATGTTCTTCCCGGTGGAACATCCGACGCACGGGTTCTTGCAGGGCGCCACGCATGCGGAGTAGGCATCATCAAACCACAGGTCGGCCACCCACTCACTCGCGTTGCCTCCGAGGTCGAATAGCCCGTCGGGGTTCGATTTCTTCGTGCCGACGCGGTCGGCGAGGCGAAATTCGCCTCCGGGCGATGGAACGCCGCACGCGAACAGCACTTCCTCCGCGCACGTCGGCAGCGTCATCCCGCTCGGGTAGGGTCGCGGCTTGTCCCCGAGACCCGCGGCGGCTCGCTCCCACTCTGCCTCTGTGGGCAGTCGACCACCAGCCCACTTGCAGTATTCGCCGCCGTTCTTGGCGCTGCCGCCAAGGAAGGGACGATCGAGCTGCTCGGGCGTCTCGTGCTCGGCACGATCCCACGTCTTGGAGGTGCCGGCCAGGTTCTGGAGCGTGCAGATTCCCGCGTCAAGGCAGGCGATGTAGCGGCGGTTCGTGACCTCGTAGCGATCCATGTGGATCGGCGAGACAAACACCTGATGGATCGGACTCGCGACATACGCGTATTCATGCGCATGGGGATCCGTCAGTCCCATCCCCATCCAGAACCAACCCCCCTTCAGGCACACGCGGTCGGTGAACGGCAGCCCCGGCTTCGGTGGCGGCTCCGCACAATCGCAGGCGTCGTCTTGGTCGGCGGCGCCGTCGCAGTCGTTGTCGTCACCGTCGCAGACGTCGATGGCGCCTGGATGGACGTCCTTGTTCGCGTCGTCGCAATCGTCGCCGCCGCAAGCCGCCGCGCGGTGGCCGTCGCCGTCCCCGTCGCACGGATCGGCATCCGGGCCGGCGTCGAGCACGCAGGGCGCGCCACCGCTCCCGGACGCCTTTTCCTCGCCGTCGCTGCACGCGCCTGCAAAGAGCAGGAATGCGCCGGCCGCGAGCCGGCCGACATCAGTAGTTGATCGCATGGGTGTAACGCACGTCCGCGAACAGCTTGGTCGGCGCGCGCCCTCCGAGCGAGGCCACAGGGATCTCGATGTCGAGATCTCCGATCAGAGAGAGCCCTTCCAGGTACGCCCTGCCCACCGAGCTCGGCTCCAGGTTGCTCAGCTTGCAGAGGTCGAGCTGGCCGCCGAGCGGGCTGTTCACGCCCAGGCCGTTGCACGCGAAGGCGTCCCGCTGGTAGGTCGAGGTGTCGCGCAGGAGCTGGAACAGCAGGTCCCCCGGGCTCGACGGGATGGCGTGTGCGACGTCGAAGCTCACGAACACCGGGCTCGGCTGGCCCCCGCCCTGCGGCGTGTTCTGCCCGATCCAGTACACGTCCAGGTTGGTTTCGGGGCGCCGGATGCGGATCGGAATGGCGGCGGGCGTGGGGTCGTTCGTCTCCATGAACAAGGTCACGTCGAAGAGCTTCTGCTTCCGGTGGCTGGCGCGGTAGTCGCGGTGCGCCTTCGCCAGGGTGACCTCCAGCGTCAGCGAGTACGCCGGCTGGCCCTGCGCGTCGGTGCCGAGGGTCCAGTTGCTCAGCGGGATGGTGGTGTCCTGGAGATCGAGCACGTTGACCGCGCTCTGGAGCCCGGCGGTGTAGGCCTCGAGGTAGCCCACCCGCTGATGGAAGCAGTCCAGCGTCTTCAGGTTCACGTCGAGTGAGCTCGCGTCCAGCGTGTTGGCCTGGCAGATCGGATCGTTCTTGATGAAAGCGTTCTCGTTCGCCGCGAGCACGCTGTTCCCCGTCGCCGGGTCGAGGGGCACGGCGTCCCGCTCCACCCCGCGGCGGAGCAGGAAGAAGTACTCCCCCGCATGATCAACGCGCGTGGCCGCCGCGAGCAGGGCAAGATCCGCGATCTGGTATTGCACCTCGGCCGACGGATAGGTTCCTGAGCCGATTCCCTGCACGGTGGCGAGGCTCGCCTGGAGCTGCGCCTTTCTCCGGCCCGCCTCGAGGATCTTCTGCGCCTCGAGCCGGCGCTCGGCCATCGCCTGACCCAACTTCGCGGCGGCTCGGTAGGCGTCCATGGCCTGCGCCAGCACCGCAGCGTCGAGGAGCACCTCTCCCAGCGACTGCTTGGCGGAGGCCTCGCTCTTGAGGCCCACTTCCGTGAGCCATGCCTGGATCAACGGGTCGAGCTGGTCTGCGAGCTCGGCGAGCGTCGCGTTCCCGCCCTGCTCGGCCCAGTCCTTGTCCAGCTCGGCGTCGTACTGCTGGCTGAACGTCACCTTGCCCTTGTTCGCCTTGGACACGTCTCCGGGCTTCGCGTTGACCTGGCTGTCTTGCTGCTTCGCGCTCGCCTCCTTCCCGTTGGTCCAGCCTGACTTCAGTACCCCGAGCGCGAACGCGCCTGCCGCGGGGCCTCCGAACCCGAAGGCCGCCGCGAGCCCGACGCCCATAGCGAGCTCTCCAGCATCGACCAGCCCGGACCCCTTGCTGGTCTTCACCAGCACCTTCATGCCCTGGAGCTGCTTGATGGTCAGCGCAATCTGATCGAGCTCGAGCGCAGCGTCGTGGACGCGCTGGTCCGCGAGCGCTAGGCCCAGGGTGAGTGTGCCGTTGGAATCCGTGGCATCGTTCAGGAACTGGATCTCGTTGTTGAGCTTGGTGGTCGCCTCGTTGACGCTGTTGTACTTCCCGCTGAGGATCGCCCCGTACTCGATCCAGAACTGACGCTGTTCTTTCGCCTGCGTCATCTCCGCTTTCACCAGCGTCACCAGATCCAGCTTCGCCAGCGGCTCCGAGGTCTGCATCGAGGCTGGCGGCACGTAGTTGAACGGGTAACCGTAGATGTTCTCGCGGCGCACGATGCGGTCGAGCTTGAACTGTAGCTCCTGCTCCAGCGCACAGAGCAGCTTCAGCCGATCGTTCGCCGCCTGGCCCGGATCGTCCGGGCAGACGTCGCACGGCGGGCTGTTGCAGAGCGGCACCTCGTTGTAGCGGGTGTAGGCGATGGTGGAGAGGTAGCGCGCCGCTGCCCCGAGCTCGAGGCCCCGCTTGAAGTAGGTGTTGGCGCGACCTCCCCGGCGCCGGAGCTCGAGCGGGTGGAGCTTGTGCAGCGCGTATGCCCAGGAGACCTTCGTCCACGGCCGCACCTGAGACGCTTCGGGAAGCGCTGGCACCCCGAGCGGAATCTTGGTGCCCACGGCCCCCTCCGGCGCGTCGCACTCCACGCCCCCCTCTCCACCGACCTTCGATGGGCAAACGGTGACGCCGGTGCCGGGATCGGTGTCCAAGCCGCTCGCGGTGACCAGGACCATGCTGGGATAGCCGGCCGGGCACTCCCAGGCCGCCGGGATGGTCCGCCACGGCGGGGCGATCCACTTGGGGTAGGCCCACAGGGTCCGACAGCGATCGTCGGGGCATACGAACTGCCCGAACGTCACGTCCGAACGCGTACAGTGATCGTCGATCGGCGGTCGGGAGCAGACGTAGGGCACGGTCGGGTGCCAGCCCGCGCAGCGCTTCTCCGCGCCCATCCCGCCGAACCCGGGGCTGCCGGCCTTCCCGTTCCCGAACGAGTCCGCGCCCAGGGTGGAGACCGCGGGCTCGGCGCACACATCGACGATCGTCGGCTGGACCTTGATGGGCCCGTCCAGGACCTGCACTGCGCCCGTACCGCCCTTCATGATGAAGGTCGGGCGGCCGCCTGGCGGGGGCCGAACCAGCGTGACCCGCACTGGACGCAGCGGAGCCTCCAGGGTCGTCGCGGTCGCAGCGTCCGTGCGCGTGTCTCCCGCCAGCTTGCGCGCGGCCGCGCGAACGCTGTCTCGGACGAGGAAGCGCGTGACGCGATCGACGAAGACCCACCTCAGCGAGGGGCAGTGCTCCTCGCAACCCGTCAGCGACGGGTTGGCACCGACGAGCTGGGTCCGCACCCAGCGCACGAGCTTGGCCCACTTCCAATACGCCTTGGCAAACGGGCTCTGCTTCGCCTTCTTCGCTCCGCCCGGGTCGTCCTTCCATGCGGCCGCGGCCATGATCTCGTCACCGAAGAGCACGTCGTCAGCGCTCTCGTCCGGCTCCGCCGGCAGCGGCGCGGGCTGCTCCGGCAAGGTCAGGCTCGGCCCGAAGAGCGACGGCGGCAGCACGAGCTTCGTCGAGGGCGCCCACACAGGTGTGGTTGCCACTCCCTGAACGGTCGGAACTCCGGGCGACCCCTGACCGACCGCGAGCTGGAGGTACTTGCCCTGCGTGACGTCCAGGAACGCCTTCGCGGGTGCGGTCGCCCCAGCGGCGGGTTGGACCAGCGGGTTCAACAAGTCGAGCTCCGGGTCGGGGCCCGGGCCGGGCTTGGGGACGACCTCCTTGATGGCGTCGATCAGCTTCTGAGCGTTCGGGACATCGATGAAGCTCACGGGACCGTAGGCCGCCAGGCTACCGCCGTCGTCGCAAACGCTCACGTTGGGATCCCCCCGGCAGAGATCGGCGTCGCAGTCTTCGGGCGCCCCAGCAGGCCCGTCGTCGGCTTGCCCGTTCAGGCACCGCTCATCCAACCAGTGAGCCTTGGCGGGATCGCTCAGAGTGTCCTCCGGGAAGTAGTTGCAGATCCCCGGCCGCGTGACGGCGGAGATGCGCACCACGCCGCCACGGCCTCCGGGGCCTGCTTGACCGCCCCGCTGCCCCTTCGCCAGCGCTGAAATGCCGCACGTCACCGCACAGTCGGCGCCTGGCGTCTCCGGGGCGTAGTTCACGCTGCACTGGGTCTGAGTGCATTGCTCCGCGTGGCAGACGCATTCGTCGCCTGCGTGGGGCGGCGCCCCCGGGTTGCACGGGAAGCTGTGCGGATCGCAGCCGAACGGATGGACGTGACAGTTCGGGTCGTATTGCACCGGCGGACTGCCACACTCGATGTCCTTCGGATGATCGAGGCCAACGCCGCCCTTGCCGCCAGGTTGCCCGAACGAGCGAGCGTTGACCGCAGTGGCGCGGAGCGTCAGCCCGAACCAGCTTCCGCCGTCGAGACCGGCGAGGCCGCGCGGCTCGCGCCCCTTCCAGCACGCTTCTCGATCCTGCGCCTCCGCGCATGGATCGACACCAGACCAGTCGTAGTCCGGCGCGACTTGCCGCGCGACGTCGAGCTGCCACTGCAGGTCGGAAAGCGGGTCGTTGGGAACGCTGCCGTTCGGGTCCACGTAGTACCAGGGGTTCGCGGGTCCCGGCTCGGCGCCGGGGATCGTCGCGGTCGCCGAGTCGTCGATGTTCTTGGATTCGCCGGGTGAGCCAATCAGGTCCGCAAAGATCGGGTAGCTCTGGCCGATTCCGAAGGTCGGAGCGGCGTCCTGCCGCGCCGACAGGTCGATGGTCGCGTCGCCCGAGAAGTGCAAGCTCTCGCTCATGGTGACCAGCGACATCCCCCCGGTCGCGTTCTCGCCGCGCACGATGATGGTCCGCGCCACGAGCACCAACGCGATGGCGCTGCGGTTCTGAACGTGGTCGCGGTGCAGGGAGACGCAGCGAGCACTCTTGAAGTTGTCCGGGTCGCCGCCGTTGCAGTCGACGTCGACGTTCCAGTCTTTGTCGACGTCCACGGCCGCGTCGGGCTTGGTTGGATCGGGGAGCAGCGCGAAGCCCTTGTAGATGTACACGGGTTGGTCCGAGAAGACCCGCACGACTCGCGCGGCACGACGGTTCGCATGCGCGCTGGCGGAGATCCGTTCTCGCACCGTGAGCCAGTCGAGCAGCGTGTCACCCGCGTGGAGGATGCCGCTCTTCACGTCGGTATCGAGCGCGTCGAGGCCGACGATTCGCTCATCCGACGTCAGCGGGAAGCCGGTTCGCTCTTGGAAGTCGAACGCCGTCGGCTTGCTCGAGAGATCCGCGTGCCCCCGGGACGCCATCAGAAGCAGACCCACTACCGAGAGCAAAATGCGAAGTGCGTGCGTGCGTGCGTGCGTGCGTGCGTGCGTGCGTGCGAACCTCATGCCACCCATCTGTCCCTCCGCGCCGCTACAGGCTCGGGCATGATCGCCGATCGACCGCGCGGTGTCCGGGACGAAACGCCGGCAGCCCGAACTTTCGTGGGCGAGTATGCGCGGGGGTGGGATGTGCTCCGCCATTCATTGCGTTGTCGGCTGAAGCGCGCTCGCCCTGGAGCCCGGGCAGTCGGCGCCCTCCTCCGTTCGGGCTGTTCAGCCGCCGCCGGCGGCGCTCGCGTCACCAGGTACCGCGCCTGCGTCCGCGGCCTCCGCTGCTGGCGGCGGGGCTTCCGCCGCGCGCTTCACCGGTAGCCGATCGGTCAAGATGATCTTCTTCTGGAACTCCGGCGTGCCCGGGTTCCCGCCGTGACACGACTTGCAGCGGAGCGGCTTGTCGTCGGCGGCTTGCAGGTCCTCGACCAGGTGCGTCGCCATCCACTCGGCGGCCCAGCGCGAGTTCCGCGGCTGCCCCAGGATCTTGGCGGTGCCCTTGCCGTCCACCATGTGGCAGTCGTTGCACCAGAGCTCCCCACCCTGCTTCTTCTCGAGCGCGGGGATGAGCTCGCGGGCCATCCAGTTGGCCACGTGCTTCCGGTGCGTCATCTTCGCGTAGTCGGTCTCGTCATGGCAGTACGAGCACTCGACGCCGAGGAAGTGCTTCACGCCGCCCATGATGGTGAAGACCTCGCGGTCGCAGCGCGCCTTGGCTGCCACTCCGGTGTACTGCTTCTTGAGCGGCGCCGGCGGCGGCTTGCCGGGGACCTGGGCGCAGTCGTAGCCCAGGTTGGCTCGCCGCGGCGGCGGGGTCGCACCCTCGGAGGGCGGCTCGGCCGGCAGCGGGGCGCCACCGCAGGCGGCGACCACGACTACGACGAAGCTCGCCCAGATCGAGGCCTGTCCCATGCGCATGCGAGGGCACGATACACCGGTCCGAGCATTGGGTACCATTCCGTCCCGTGCCCGACGCCCTCGTCCCGTTCGCCGAAGAGCTCTGGACCGTCGCGCGGCCGCAGCGCTTCTGGGGCGTCGAGACCGGCACGCGCACCACGGTCATCCGCCTGTCGAGCGGCGGCCTGTTCGTGCACTGCCCCGTAGCGCTCGATCCCGCGCTGCTCCGCGAGGTGGACGCGCTCGGGCCGGTGGTCGGCGTGGTGGCGCCCAGCCTGTTCCATCACTTGTACGTCGGCCAGTGGCTCGACGCCTACCCCGAGGCCGAGGTCTGGGCTTGCCCCGGGCTCGAGCGCAAGCGCTCGGATCTGGCCTGGACCGGCGTGCTCGGCGACGCCCCCGCCGACGTCTGGAAGGCCGACGTGGAGCAGGCCGCGTTCACGGCACGCTTCGAGAACGAGGTGGTGTTCTTCCACCCGAAGAGCCGCACGTTGGTGTGCGCGGACGCGCTCCTGAATCTCTCGCGTCATCCCTCGCGGATGACTCGGGTCGCAGCCTTCCTGATGGCGAATACCGGCCCCGGCAAGGGCTACCTGGAGCGCATCGCCGTGAGAGACTACCGGCTCGGGCGCCGTCAGGTGGACCGCATCGCGGAGTGGGACATCGACAAGATCACGCTGGCGCATGGCGCGCAGGTCGAGCGCGACGGACGCCGCGTGCTGCTGGAGGCCTACTCGTGGCTGCCAGGTTCCTGATCCTCTGCCTCGCCCTGCTCGGCTGCACGCGGGAGCCCGCGCCGGCATCGAAGCGGGAGCCGTCCGTGTCCGACGCGACGGCCAGCTCGAGCTCCGAATGCGAGAAGCTGTTCGAGCCCCCCGCCGGCGCCACCCTGCTCTGCGATCAGCACGATCTGGCCACCGACGCGGAGATCCACTGGCGCTCGTTCGCGCTCGGCGAAGCGCGCTCGGCGCTCGAGAAGCGCTACCGCGAGCTCGCGGGCCGCTGCGGGGCGGAGGTGACCTCGGGGCCCAACGAGCTCGGCATCGGCAAGGGACCGTTCCGCCTCTCGATTCACGACGCCGAGCCCAAGGGCTACCCGGGTTGCGAGAAGGCACCGTCGAGCGAGCACCGCACGGTGGTGTTGATCTCGAGTATGTTCCGGCGCTGAGCGGCGGGTCACTTCCCGAGCGCCGCGCCCAGGCAGGCAACCAGCACGTTCGATCCTGGTGCCGGCGTCTCGTCTCCGGCGAAGCGCACCAGCTGGCGGTGGGTGTCGGGGCAGCTCGCGACCAGCGCGGGATTGCCCAGACCACGGTCGGGCTCGACGTAACACCAGCCCGTGCCCTGGGGCTTCGGGTCGTTCTGGCACGAGGCCATGTCGGTCGCGACGCCGATCTCGCACAGGCAGAAGGCGTCGCAGGCGAGCTGGCCCGCCGAATCTGGGCCGCACTGCGCCGACGCGCGGAGCTCGCGGCGCGCCGCGCTCGCCACCGTGGCACTGACGGGGTGGCGGTTCTTCAGAGCGTCGCAGCTGCACGCGGAGGCAGGCAGCGCCTCGACGACGGCACACTGCACGGCGCCGTCGTCGGCGATGGATAGCGGCCTGGGCAGGCACTGCGTGACCAGCTTGTCGCGCAAGCTCTCGACGATGGACTCGACCGCGGGGTTGTAGCCGAAGCTCGGAGCAGCGCTGTCGCCGCTCGACAGCTTGGGGCAGATGGACGCGACGATGGCGCTGTCACCCACGCCCCTCAGCACCTCGAGCTGCCGGGTCCCGGGATAGGCCTTGGCAAAGTGCTGGGTGGTCCCGTATTGGCCCGTGGCCGGATCCTGGCACAGCGGGTTCTTGCTCGGATCGCCGGTCGTCACCTCCGTGCAGTCGCAGTCCGCGCTCGTGGTCGTGCAGTCTCGGGGCTTCGCCAGCGGGTAGATGCAAGCGTACTGCAGGTCCTCGCCGCCGGTGTTCCACTCGTGGCCGTTCACCGGATGCGTGCCAGGGCCGTCCGGGCCGACCAGCGGCACTCCGGTCGCGGGGTGGCTTCCGCTGCGCGGCAAGACGGACTCACGCATCAACGGATCGGCGGCGGGAGCCCCCGCGGAGGGCAAGAGCCACGACCAGCGGTCCTGTTCGCTCAGCTCGCGCGCGGACAGGTAGCGGATGGTGCTCGCGTCGCTCTGGCTCTCGCTGCTGGCCACGTCGTGCCAGGGCACGCCCAGAATGCCCGCCAGGAGCACCTGAGAGGGAGACCGCGCGCGCACGCCGCTCGGGGCCGAGAACAGCGGGTTTTGCACCTCCTCGCCGCGGCGGTTTCGCACCTTCGGCTGGGTGAGCCCGTCCACGTAGCGCTGCACCGGGTACAGGAAGTCCACGCCGAAGCGTCGCTTCTGCTCCCAGCAACGCAGGTTGCGGCTGTCGCTCGCTGTGTCGAAGACCGGAGACTGGCAGCCGGGGTCTTCGGCGATGGCGGCGCAGCCGGCGCCACCTGCATCAACGTGCCCGCGGACAAGGAGGCCTGCGACACCGCGCAGCAGCAGCTCCTGCCCGTGAAGCAGCTCGGCAGCGAATACGTCGCCGTGCGCCACAAGCCGCGCCGCCAGGGCTTCGATCCGGTGGACGAGGTCGTCCCCTGGCGCATCGTCGGCGCGGTGGACGGCACCACGCTGAGCTACACCCCCGCCGCCCCCGCCGGCGCGCCCACCACCTTGAAGCAAGGCGAGGTCGTCGAGTTCTGGAGCAAGGAGGCCTTCACGGTGAAGAGCCAGGACTCGAGCCACCCGTTCTACGTCGGCGCCTACATGACCGGCGGCAACGACTTCCTGGGCGAAGGCGATCCGGAGTGGGTCAACGTCGTCCCGGTCGGGCAGTATCTCGACTCTTACGTGTTCTTCACCGACCCGACCTACCCTGAGACCTCCCTGGTGGTCGTGCGCCAGAAGGATCAGTCCGGCGCGTTCCAGGACGTGGAGCTCGAGTGCCTGGGCACGCTCGGCGACTGGAAGCCCCTGGGCGACTACGAGTACACGCACACGACGCTGGTCACCGGCGCCTTCCAGGGCCAGGGCAACTGCTCGAACGGCCGCCAGTCGATGCAGAGCAAGGCGCCCTTCACCGCCACCGTCTGGGGCTGGGGCTCGGTGACCTTCGGCCCGAGCGACGTGTACACCGCGTACGTGTCGTACGCGCACCCAGCGGGATGGGGACGAAGCTGATCAATACGGTCGAGATCCCGGTGGTGAAGTAGGTGCCCCCACTCGCGGCGCTGCGCGCCGCGGTCTCCCCTTACGCGGCAGCGCGCGCCGGCTCACGTCTTGCCAAGACCACCGGCGCCCTGCCGATGGCGCGCGCTGCGCGCGTGGGGAGACGCGCCGCCTGAGACTGGCGCATCACTGTGACTCGAGGGCAGGCGACGCCCGAGCTCGTGTCCGCTCGCTTCGATGACGGCGTCGTGAGCTTCCGCGCCGCTGGCTCCTGCCGGCACCGCGGCCGGCTCTGCCCAGGTGGCGCACGAGTCGCGCCAGCCGCTGTGGCTTCACGCCGCGTTTTCCCGAGGTCGCCGCGCCGAGGCGCATCGCGAGGACCGAGGCGGCTGTCACGCCTCCTGCGCCGTGGGTGGGCAAAGCCCGCCGCGGTGCCGGACAGGAGGCGCCATGTCTTGGAAGACCACCACCTCGCAAGTCATCGAAGCTCGGGCGCGCGCCATGCGCTTTGCGCAGACGCCCACGGAGGAGGCGCTGTGGCGGGAGCTGCGTGGCGGGAAGCTGGCGCGGTCGTCCGACGTCAGTACGTCGTCGGCCGGTACATCGCGGACTTCGCCGTGCCCTCCGTGCGCGTCGTGATTGAGGTCGATGGCGCGTACCACGCCAGCCGGCGTGCGGCCGATGCGCGCCGGGACCGGGAGCTTGGTCGCCGCGGGTGGCGGGTGTTGCGGCTGCCGGCGGAGCTCGCTGCCCGGGACCTCGGGAAGCGGTCGCGCGCGTGCGCGCGGTGCTCGGCAGCGATGGGTGACGGTGGCACCCCGCCGGGTGTCACGAAGCGCGTCGATCGCCACCTGAGTTCGCCACTTCGCCACCTTGTGAGCGAGCGAAACAGCGGGTTTTGGGTTCACCTGGCTGGCACGCCGCTCGCTGAGGCGGCAGTGGCGTGGGCCACCCTGCACATGCGCTCGCACAGCCCGAGCGCTCGCGCTTCCGCCACCGGCCGGAGAGGACCGTGCTCTACCAGACGGTGGCGGAGCACTGGCCGGCGTTCCTCGAGCGCGCGGAGGAGCACGGCGGACTGCCGCGCTTCGTGGTGAAGGAGTTCGAGGAGTACCTTCGCTGCGGGCGTCTCGAGCACGGGTGTCTGCATCTGGTCTGTCGCGAGTGCGGCTACCCGAGCTCGTCGCCTTCCCTGCAAACAGCGCGGATTCTGCCCCTCCTGCCTCGGTCGGCGGATGGCGGACACCGCCGTCCACTTGGAGCAGAGCGTCCTGCCGCGCGTGCCCATTCGCCATTGGATCTGCTCACCGCCCTGGGGACTGCGAGCCTTGCTCGGCTACGACCGGAAGCTCTGCGCCGAGGTGGTGAGCGCGTTCATGGCAGAGGTGGACCGCTCACTGCGCTGGCGAGCGAAGCGCCAGCTCAGGCTAGCGAGCGTCGCAGACGCGCACACGGGCGGCGTGGCCGCGGTGCAGAGGACGGACAGCGCGCTGCGCCTGAACGTCCACTTCCACTCGCTGGTGCTCGACGGCGTTTACGTTCACGAGAACGACGACCCGCGCTCGCCGCTCGAGTTTCGCGAGCTCGACACGCCCACGCGAACCGACATCGCCGAGGTGGCTGCGCGCACCGCCGCTCGCGTCGAGAAGCTCCTCCGAGCGCACGGCAAGAGCCTCGACCCCGAGCTCGTCGAGGACACGCCACCAGAGCTCGCCCTCGACGAGCCTGGCCTGGCCGCCTGCTACGCCGCCGCCGCGCAGGGCCTCTCCGTGAGCGGCGACCGCGCTGGCCAGCCGCCGCTTCGCCTCATCGCCTCGCCCGACCCACCCGCGCGCCCCCGCGCCGTCGATGCGACCGACCAGCCCATCGCAGAGGTGCGCGGTATCAACATCCACGCCGTGCAGGTCGTGGACGGGCGGGACCGCCGTCGCGTGGAGCGGCTCTGCAAGTACATCACGCGCCCCCGTCGCGCAGGACCGCCTCGAGCGCCGCGCGGACGGCAAGCTCGAGCTGACGTTCAAGAAGGTGTGGCGCGACGGCACGCGAGCGCTCGTGTTCGAGCCAGCTGACCTCATCCCGCGGCTCGTCGCTGCTGTGCCCCCGCCGCGATTCCACTTGCTCCGGTACTGGCGTACTCTCGAGCCCTCCGCGCCGGCGTCTCGTCGTGCCCACGCCCGCGCTCGACGACGCGACCGCGAACAAGCCCCGCCTGCTCGCGGCGATCAGCTCGAGCTGATCGGCGACACGGACGACGCGCCCGCACCCCGAAAGCGGTGGGCCTGGCTCCTCGCTCACGTCTTCGCCGCCGACGTGGAGACCTGCCCGCGCTGCTCGGGGCCCATGCGCTGGGCCGAGGTCGCCAACACCCGCGCCCAGATCACCCGCCTGCTCGCGGAGCATGGCCTCGGCCCGAGGGCCCCGCCTGCGACCCGTGTCGGCGTTAGCGTGCCCGAGCAGTTGATGTTGGGGTTCGGGAAGGAGTGAGACGTCGGTGAGCGCCTCGCCGAAGGCGGAGCTGTGCCCTGCGCAGCCGGCGACGCGGAGAATCTCTGCCGAGCTGCGTCGGACGCCCGCCGCGCGAGGGTTCGCGGGCAGCACTCGACCCGAGCTCCGCCGCCGCGTATCTTGGACTCGGTGGGTTTTGACAGATGGAAACTCCTACGCGCTGCGCCCCGCAATCCGAATCCCATAACCAATAACCCGTAACCAAAACCCCGTTCCCTTTGCCTTTGCCCATTATGCACATTTCCCATTTATTATTACCAAACTCGCTTGACAATGGTATATTGAATATGCGTAGCAGGGGGTGAGAATGGCAAACTTGACATTTTCACAAAAACCTGATGAAATGCGCTATCTGCCTTTAAGTAGGGGCAGGTATGGGTCCCGACCAATCGGGATATATCCGGATAAGCCGGACAGCCGCCGAAAAGCGGTTTACCTTCACAATGACAGACAGGTTTCAAAAAACACGGAGGCAATCGTGACGAACAAGTACCAGACGACGATGAGCGCAAAAGCGCTTTGGGCCGTCGCATTCGGCTTGGTCGCCTGGGCTTGCTCTGGCGACGATCCGGCGGATGCGACGAAACCGGACGGGAGCGGCGGCATTGCCGGCACTTCCGTTGGCGGCACGGGCGGAAGCTCGGCAAGCGGCGGCACAGGGGGCGCGCAATGCACCCTGTCCAATGGCTGTGAAGCAGGCGTGGGCGGAAGTCCGAGCGGCGGGGGAAGCGGAGGCATTGCCGGCCAAGCCGGCACAAGCGCAACGGGCGGTATTGCCGGGTCGGATTCCGGCACCGGCGGCGAGCCCCCGGACGGGGGAGGTTCAGGTGGCATGTCCGGGTCGGGCGGAAGCTCGGCAACAGGAGGTACCTCTGGTTCCGGCGGCATCGCGGGACAAGATGGTGGCAGCGGTACTGGCGGCTCAGCCTGCCAAGCGCCCGGCGCTTCTTGCGGAGGTGGATTGACCTGCTGCGCACCTGCCAGTTGCATGGCTGGCGTCTGCATTGGCAGCGGCACTGGCGGAACGTCGGGTACGGGCGGAACCGGTGGTACGGGTTCGGGTGTGTGGACGCTTTGCACAAACTGCTCGAACAGCGGGAACTGCGCGGCGAACATCAGCGATCCCGAGTCGTTCTTCAACAACAAGCCCTGCAGCATTCAGGACATCCAGAGCTGCGGCTACTGCAGCCAGCAGGTGCCCGGAACGCTTTCGTGTAACGGGACTGTCTGGACGTGGACGACCACCGGTACGCCCGGCGCTCCCTGCATAAACCAGGATGGCGGTACGGGCGGCTCGTCAGGCACCGGCGGAACGTCAGGAACGGGCGGAAGCTCGGGCTCCGGCGGGACCGGCGGCAGCAGTACGGGCGGAACGTCCGGATCCGGCGGAAACACCGGAGGCACCGGTGGCGACGCTGGTGGTACAGGCGGAACGTCGGGAACGGGCGGATCCACGGGAGGCACCGGCGGATCGCCGCAGGCCCTGAATTGCTCCGGCTTTACGCGGGACAACACGTTCCCGTCGGGTATGGACCTGACGGCAGATGTGTGGGCCTCGGCGCCGAGCGACATCTACGTGGCAACCGGACTCTACGGCACGGGCGAAATCGCTCATCGTAACGGTTCCGCCTGGAGCCTCATGACGCTTCCGGCTGTGAGCGGCGAGAGCTGGTCGGCAATGCATGCCGTTTGGGGTCCATCCGCAAATGATGTGTGGGCCGGCGGCGGAACCAAAGGCCAATTCACAAACCCAAAGGCGCGCTTGCTTCGGCGGCAAAACAAAGGAGCATGGGTCGTAGACTCGAGCCTTCCTACGGCTGCCGGCGACGCCTACGTGCTCTCCATTTGGGGAGAAGATGCGAACAATGTCTTTGTCCTTGTCCGATCTTCCACCACCCTTCCGCCGTTGCTGTCGTATGCCAAGATTTTCCGCAAAAACGGGGGATCATGGGCACAAATGACCGTTCCTGCGTATCCGTCGTCAATCCTCATGCGACATATCTGGGGCAAGTCATCCTCGGACGTGTACGCGGTGGGGACACAGCTGGACTCCGGGAGCAATCCCGTAAAAGCCTTGCTGTGGCACTATGACGGAAACGGTTCGTGGAAAGACATCACGACCCTGCCCGGAGACGCGGTACAGCTTGGCGCCGTTCACGGCGCCGGGAACGAAATCATTGCGGTAGGAAGCTACTGGGATGGCTCGAAATACCGCGGCATGCGCCTGACGAGCACGGATTTGTCGAACTGGACGCGGTTTAACAGCACCGTGACCGAGGCTGACAGCGCGGTTTGGTCGCCATGGCAGGGAGCTGCTTTGCCGGCGGCTCTGCGAGTCCGCAACAGGCTGGCTCTGCCCGCCTGATTACATACAGTCCTCGGCAGCTGGGCTGAACAGACCGTTGATGGCATCGCCATGGGTACTTCCGGCTTGGCATCCTCCCGGTTCAAACCAGGTAGCGGCTGCCACGTACAGTGACATCACGGGCATGGCCGGCGTATACATCGGGACCTGTCAATAATCCTCCACGCTGTAACGAGCTTTGGGGACTCTCCTCAAAGGGCGGACATCGAAAGATGAACCGCCCTTTTTCTTATGGTATACTTTGTTTAATATGAAATCCGAGCTTTTGGTATTTTGCTGGCCGCCGTTATCGGCATTGGGTCAGCAGGGTTCAGTTATGCCGCATGGGTTGGCGCGCCTTCAAATCCGCCGTCAAGCAATACGCTTGGTCCAATATGGCTTCAACCGGGAGTGCCTGCGCAACAAACAGGAATTTTAGTATCTCAGGTGAAGGAACTTCGAATAGGTTTATTGGAACAGCTACCGGGGAGGCGATTCGTTCATATGGTGACATATCGTTTCAAAATTCGGGAAAAGCCTTAGTTGTAAACGGAAGCGGAAATACTGTACTTAACATGGGCAACTGGGGTTTCGGAGCTACGGGTTTCAGCGTTGGCGTTTACGGAAACATTGATGTTGCGGGATTCGGAGGATCAAATGGAACGCTGGCCGTTACCCAAATTTGTTTGAAGAATGATACTTGCCGCACAACGTGGCCAACCGCATCTGCCGTTTCGGATATTTGGGTGGATGTTACAGGCGATACCATGACCGGGGACTTGATTGTTCCAAATCATCAGGTCGCCGCAAAAACGCTTTGGGCGGGTTCGAATTTACAGGTTCAGCGGCCGGCATCCACGAATGTATTCCGAACGGGTAGCTGGGACGGTACATATGATAACTTCATAGAATTTCTTTCCGATCCTGCAGAAACGCAAACGCTCAAATTCTTTACGGACGCGGTTGGACCGGTATCGATGGTCGTGTAGGCCTCTGATCGTCCTCTCGTCGTACGCCGGTAAGTCCTCAAACCCCAAAGACTCCAGGAGTTCGCGGCCAATCGCCCATGCGCGTGCTTCTTCAGCGAGAATAAGGTCGATCTGGTCAGCGGTCAGTTGCTCCTTGGCGGACGAGCGAAGCCTTTCGTTGTACTCGGGTGGGGGCAGGTCATCGGGGAGTTGCGACCACGCGTCATCGCGCGCCTTCGCAGCGATGTAGTACGCTGTCCACTCATCACGTGGCGCCCTCTCGCGCCACGAGAGAAAGTGGCCGCACTCGTGAGCGAGCGTGAACGTCTCGGCGAGTAGATTCGGTGGCGGAAGATGCGCGCCGCCCGCGTTTCGGCTGCGCGTGGGCCGATTGACCGCTTCGTAGAAAGGCCGCGCGATAGTGATGGTGGGACGCTTCTCGCCACGTTCGCGCGGATCCGGGTGGAACGACCCGGACCCTTCTTCCGCCAGGCCGTCGTAACGCACCACGACACCCTGCTGCGTCGCTGTCTTGGAAGACCACTCACTCGCAAGTCATCGAAGCTCGGGCGCGCGCCATGCGCTTTGCGCAGACGCCCACGGAGGAGGCGCTGTGGCGGGAGCTGCGTGGCGGCGGGAAGCTGGGCGCGGTCGTCCGACGTCAGTACGTCGTCGGCCGGTACATCGCGGACTTCGCCGTGCCCTCCGTGCGCGTCGTGATTGAGGTCGATGGCGCGTACCACGCCAGCCGGCGTGCGGCCGATGCGCGCCGGGACCGGGAGCTTGGTCGCCGCGGGTGGCGGGTGTTGCGGCTGCCGGCGGAGCTCGCCGCCCGGGACCTCAGGAAGCGGTCGCGCGCGTGCGCGCGGTGCTCGGCAGCGATGGGTGACGGTGGCACCCGCCGGGTGTCACGAAGCGCGTCGATCGCCACCTGAGTTCGCCACTTCGCCACCTTGTGAGCGAGCGAAACAGCGGGGTTTTGGGTTCACCTGGCTGGCACGCCGCTCGCTGAGGCGGCAGTGGCGTGGGCCACCCTGCACATGCGCTCGCACAGCCCGAGCGCTCGCGCTTCCGCCACCGGCCGGAGAGGACCGTGCTCTACCAGACGGTGGCGGAGCACTGGCCGGCGTTCCTCGAGCGCGCGGAGGAGCACGGCGGACTGCCGCGCTTCGTGGTGAAGGAGTTCGAGGAGTACCTTCGCTGCGGGCGTCTCGAGCACGGGTGTCTGCATCTGGTCTGTCGCGAGTGCGGCTACTCCGAGCTCGTCGCCTTCTCCTGCAAACAGCGCGGATTCTGCCCTCCTGCCTCGGTCGGCGGATGGCGGACACCGCCGTCCACTTGGAGCAGAGCGTCCTGCCGCGCGTGCCCATTCGCCATTGGATCTGCTCACTGCCCTGGGGACTGCGAGCCTTGCTCGGCTACGACCGGAAGCTCTGCGCCGAGGTGGTGAGCGCGTTCATGGCAGAGGTGGACCGCTCACTGCGCTGGCGAGCGAAGCGCCAGCTCGGGCTAGCGAGCGTCGCAGACGCGCACACGGGCGGCGTGGCCGCGGTGCAGAGGACGGACAGCGCGCTGCGCCTGAACGTCCACTTCCACTCGCTGGTGCTCGACGGCGTTTACGTTCACGAGAACGACGACCCGCGCTCGCCGCTCGAGTTTCGCGAGCTCGACACGCCCACGCGAACCGACATCGCCGAGGTGGCCGCGCGCACCGCCGCTCGCGTCGAGAAGCTCCTCCGAGCGCACGGCAAGAGCCTCGACCCCGAGCTCGTCGAGGACACGCCACCAGAGCTCGCCCTCGACGAGCCTGGCCTGGCCGCCTGCTGCCGCCGCCGCCGCGCAGGGCCTCTCCGTGAGCGGCGACCGCGCTGGCCAGCCGCCGCTTCGCCTCATCGCCTCGCCCGACCCACCCGCGCGCCCCGCGCCGTCGATGCGACCGACCAGCCCATCGCAGAGGTGCGCGGTATCAACATCCACGCCGTGCAGGTCGTGGACGGGCGGGACCGCCGTCGCGTGGAGCGGCTCTGCAAGTACATCACGCGCCCCCCGTCGCGCAGGACCGCCTCGAGCGCCGCGCGGACGGCAAGCTCGAGCTGACGTTCAAGAAGGTGTGGCGCGACGGCACGCGAGCGCTCGTGTTCGAGCCAGCTGACCTCATCCCGCGGCTCGTCGCTGCTGTGCCCCCGCCGCGATTCCACTTGCTCCGGTACTTCGGCGTACTCTCGAGCCACTCCTCGCGCCGGCGTCTCGTCGTGCCCACGCCCGCGCTCGACGACGCGACCGCGAACAAGCCCCGCCTGCTCGCGGCGATCAGCTCGAGCTGATCGGCGACACGGACGACGCGCCCGCACCCTGAAAGCGGTGGGCCTGGCTCCTCGCTCACGTCTTCGCCGCCGACGTGGAGACCTGCCCGCGCTGCTCGGGGCCCATGCGCTGGGCCGAGGTCGCCAACACCCGCGCCCAGATCACCCGCCTGCTCGCGGAGCATGGCCTCGGCCCGAGGGCCCCGCCTGCGACCCGTGTCGGCGTTAGCGTGCCCGAGCAGTTGATGTTGGGGTTCGGGAAGGAGTGAGACGTCGGTGAGCGCCTCGCCGAAGGCGGAGCTGTGCCCTGCGCAGCCGGCGACGCGGAGAATCTCTGCCGAGCTGCGTCGGACGCCCGCCGCGCGAGGGTTCGCGGGCAGCACTCGACCCGAGCTCCGCCGCCGCGTATCTTGGACTCGGTGGGTTTTGACAGATGGAAACTCCTACGCGCCGGCCGCGTACGTTCGCCTCGACTGTCAGACGCCGTTGCACTCGCTCGCGGCTGACCTGCGCCGGGCCCTGCTCGACCTTGATCTCGGCGAGCTGCGACAGCGGCACCAGCGCCCCACCGGGCGCGGCGATCGGAATGCGACCCAGCGCATCCACGTCACTCCGCGTCTTCTCGTCGAGTCGGACCTGCAGCGTGAAGCGCTGCTGCCCCTCGAAGACCTCACCCACCGGGTGGCCGCCGAGCGCGGCGACCGCGTCGAGCACGCTCTGGGTGTCGACGCCATACCGGCCGATGCGCTTCCGGTCCACGATCACGCGCACGTACGGCTGTCCCGCGACTTGCTCGGCTTTCACGTCGGCGGCGCCGGGCACCTCGCGCAGGACACTCACGATTCGGTCGCCGATCTGTTTGAGCTCGGTCATGTCCTGGCCGTAAACGCTGATCGCGACGTCGGAGCGGAAGCCGCTGATGAGCTCGTTGGTCCGAAGCTCGATCGGCTGCGAGAACGAGTAGTTCTGCCCTGGCACCTCGTCGCGCAACACCTTCTCCATCTCCGCCACCAGGCCGGCCTGGTCCTTGGCGCGCCTCCAGCGGTCTCGGGGGTGAAGCATCACGTACACGTCCGAGACGTCCACTCCCATGGGATCGGTCGCGATCTCGGCACGTCCCGTCTTGGAAACGACCGTCGTCACCTCGTCGGGAAAGCGTTCGAGCAGGGCCTTCTCCATCCGCGCGTTCATCTCGATGGACTGCTCGAGCGACACGGAGGGCAACCGGATCGACTGGATCGCGATGGTGCCCTCGTCCAGGCGGGGCACGAACTCGGCGCCGAGGAACGGAATTGCCGCGAGCGAAGCGAGGAACGCGCCAGCGGCGAGACCGGCGGTCAAGCGTGGACGCGCGACGGCTCTTCGAAGCAGCGGCTCGTACATCAACGACAGCATGCGGACGAGCCAGGTCTCCTTTTCCGAAACCCCCTTGCGAAACACCCAGGACGCGACCGCGGGCATCCAGGTCAGCGCCAGTACCAGGGACGCAGCGAGCGCCAGCACCACCGTGATCGCCATGGGCCGGAACATCTTTCCCTCGATGCCTTCGAGCACCAGGATGGGGATGTAGACGATCATGATGATCGCCACCGCGAAGGTCACGGGGCGCACCACCTGCGTGGCCGACGCCCGAACCTCGGCGGGCACGTCTCCTCCCCGCGAGCGCCGCTCGGCCAGGTGCCGGACGGCGTTCTCGACCACCACGACCGAACCGTCCACGATCAGACCGAAGTCGAGCGCGCCGAGGCTCATCAGGTTGCCCGATACCCCAAGCGTCCGCATTCCGATGAACGCTGCGAGCATGCTGAGCGGGATCGCAGACGCGACGAGCAGGCCACCTCGGAAGTTACCCAGCAAGAGCAGGAGCACGACGATTACCAGGGCGCCGCCCTCGATCAGGTTCGTCGCGACGGTCCGGATTGTGCGATCGACGAGCTCCGTCCGGTCGTAGAACGCGTCGATCGTGACGCCCTTGGGCAGCGTGGGCCGGATCTCGTCGATTTTCGCCCGTACGGCGCCCGCGACCTCGCGGGAGTTCTCCCCGATCAGCATCATCGCGATGCCGACCACCGCTTCACCTTTGCCGTCGCGAGTGACCGCTCCCTGCCGAACTTGTGGCGCGAGATCGACGCTGCCAAGGTCCACGATCCGGATTGGGGTCCCGTCGGAACGGGTGGTCACGACGATGCCGCGGATGTCGTCGAGGTTCTGGACCAGGCCTTCACCCCGAATCAGCGCTTGCTCGCCTGCGCGAGCGATGTAGGCCCCGCCGGCGTTCGCGTTGTTCCTTTCGAGCGCGTGGAAGACCGCTTCCAACGACAGCCCGAGGGCGCTCAGTCGGTTGGGATCGACGGAGACCTGGTACGTCTTGAGCTCGCCACCGAAGGTGTTCACCTCGACGACCCCTCGCACCGCACGGAGCTGGAATGCGACGTACCAGTCGAGGATGGTGCGAAGCTCCATCGGCGAGTAGCAGTCAGGGCTGTCCGTCCCAGGCGCGCACATGGGATCGCCGCGGACGTCGAACTGATAGATCTCTCCGAGCCCGCTCGTGGTGGGCCCGAGCGCCGGGCTTCCGTAGCCTGAAGGAATCGCCTCGCGCGCGGCCGCGAGCCGCTCGGACACCAGCTGGCGCGCCCAGTAGATGTCGGTTCCTTCCTCGAGGACGACGGTCACGGCGGAGAGGCCAAAGCGAGAGACGCTGCGGATCTGCTCGACGCGGGGTAGCCCGCTCATCACGGCCTCGACCGGAAAGGTGATGAACTGCTCGACCTCGAGAGGGCCGAGCGCTGGAGCCGTGGTCAGGACCTGGACCTGGACGTTGGTGACGTCCGGAACCGCGTCGATCGGAAGCTGCTTTGCGGCGCGAACCCCGAGGGCCGCGACCAGCAAGACGCCGAAGACCACCAACAGGCGGTTCTTTATGGAAAAGGATACGATTCGCTCGAGCATCAGTGCGCGTGTCCTTCTCCGAGCTCGCCGGCGAGCACGGCGGACTTCAGCGTGAAGGCGCCTTCGACGACCAGCTTTTGCCCTTCAGCGAGCCCGCTGACGATCTCGACCCAGCCATCTGCGCGAGCGCCGATGACCACGGGCTTGGCGACGAACGCGTTGGGCTCGTCCGAGGGCACGAACACCACGGTCTTGCCCTCGAGCTCCTGGACCGCGCTCTCCGGAGCGACGACCGGAGAAACCCCGGCATCGGGAGTCCCGAGCAGGATGCTGCCGAACAGGCCTGGCTTGAGAAGGCCTTCTTCGTTCGCCAGCGTGATGCGCACCTCTGCGGAGCGGGTCGCCTCGTCCAGGACAGCAGAAACGAAGTCGACCTCCGCCGTCCATGAACGCGTCGGGTACGCCTGGAGTCTGACGGTCGCGGGCAGACCGGCTCTGACCAGTCCGACGTCCTTCTCGTAGACCCGACCGACGATCCAGACCCGTGACACGTCGCCGACGACGAAGAGCGGTCGCTCCGGCGACGCGACCTCGCCCGCGGTCGCGTGGCGTTCGATCACGGTTCCGGCCAGCGGGCTCTTCACCACCCCGCCGCCCGCTCCACCGTAGATGCTCGCGCGCGCCTGCGCCGCGGAGAGCGCCGCCTTCGCCTTGCGAAGCTCGCCCTCCGCCTCCACGTGGCTCTTCTGGGCGCCGACGCCCGCATCGAGGAGCTGTCGCTGCCTGGCCATGTTGTCCTCGGCGACCGAGACTGAGGCGCGAGCACTGCGGATGCTCGCGCTGGCCTCCCCGAGCTCGACGCTCTTCAGCACAGCGAGCGGCTGACCCTTCTTGACTTGGTCGCCGAGCTTGACCTTCACCTCCGCGATCTGACTCTGAACAATCGGGGTCACATGCGCGGTACGGTCCGGATCGAGCCTCACCTCGGCCGGGACGTGCAACACGCCCGCGAGCGCTTGGCGCTTGGCCTCGCCGACCCGAATCCGGCTCCGCTCCACGGCCGCGGCCGACAGATGAACCTCGCCCTTCTCGTGGGCGCCCTTCTCGTCCTGGTGCGCAGCCTCCTTTTCCTTGTCGGCGCCGTGGTTTCTCTCCTCCGTGTGCGCACCCTGCCGGCAACCGCCCACCGCAAGAGCTACCGCCAGCACGATTGATCGGCTGTGCAGGGTCATCGCGTCCCTTCTTCGGCCGCGTGCTGCGACGCGGACTCGAGCTCAGTGCCGACGGCACTCTCCAGCGCTCCCAGTGCGCGATGGTACTCTTCGTATGCGTTGAGCGCCGACTGCTGCGAACGCAGGAAGCGCTCGCGCGCGACGAGCACTTGCGTGATGTCGATCTCGCCGAGCTCGAAGGCCTTCTCCACGAGGGTCAGGTTCTTTTCGAGGGTCGGTATCACCTCAGCGCCGTAGATGCGCATGCGTCTTGCGGTGGATTCCACGGCCTCCGCTGCGCGACGGATCCGCGCACCCAGCGTGCGCTTGCGCGCTCCGAGCTCTGCCATGGCCACGTCGAGATCGGCCTGAGCGCGCACGGCTTCCGGCCGGCTTCCGCGCCAGAGCGGTAGCGGCGCACTCAGCGTGGCCCGCCAGATCGTGGCTCGCGCGCCCCCAGGGTCGCTCTCTTGCTCGAAAGCAACGCCCAGGCGCGGGTTCGGGAAGCCTGCGCGGCGCGCGGACGCCAGCGTCGCGCGGAAGCGGCGCACCATCGCTTCGCGCGCGCGCAGCTCGGGGTCTCTCGAATGGGCGATCCGCAGGAGCTCGGCCGTCGGGGGCGGCGCTTGCGGCGAGCCGAGCCCGCCGGACGGATCCGGAGGGCTCTCGCTCGGCCAACCTGAGGCGTCTGCCAGCTCGAGGCGCTCCGCGCGGAGGGCGGACTCGGCGGCGATGCGCGCTTGGCGAGCCTCCGCGAGGTCGGACTCCGCCAGGCGAACGGGCAGCGCGGAGGTCTCCCCGGCACTCAGCCGCTTCCCGGCAACTTCCACCAGCTTCTGGCTGAACTGCACGAGGCGGCCCGCTGCGCGAACGCGCTCTCGGGCGACGAGCGCGGCGTGAAACGCACCGTGCAGGCGCTGGTGGACACGCCAGCGCGCGGCCTCGAGTTCGGCCGCTCCTTGGTCGACGCTTGCGCGGGCGGCTCGGCGGCGCAGGCCGCGCTCGCCCGCGACCTCGATTTCTTGCTCGAGCGAGACGCCCCAGTCGACGCCCGAGCCCGCACGGTTCGAGCGCCGGCCGATGGCACCCCCAAGCACCGGGTCGGCTGGAAACAAGGGAGCCTCGGCTTCGAGCTCCGCACGACCCTTCGATAGTCCCGCCCGCGCCAGGGCGATCTCTGGTGCGTGTTTCTCTGCATGACGCAGCAGCTCTTCCAGGGTCACGCCACCGGGCGATGGGCGGACCGACGGCGCCGCTGGCGGTTGCCGCGGTCCGCTGGGCTGCGCCAGTGCCGGCGTAACGACGGCACAGAAAGTGACAGTGGCGAATGCAAGGTTCCTGATTCGGTTGAAGCTCATCGTGTCCTCGATGGAAGGGGACTTCGGCAGTGCCGGGCAGCTCATGCGCGGCAGCGCGCGCGCCGACTCCATGCTGGAAGATGCGGGTCCGCGCCGCGAAACGGGTCGGTCAAGTCGCGCTCGGCTCCGCGCGAGCGCGAGCCGTGCAACGCTGTGTTCGAGCCAATACTTTGCCGGTTCCTGGCGCAACCGGCTGCTCTGGCTTGCGCAGCCAGCGCGCCGGACGCGGGACCAGCGAGCTCAGGCGCGGCGGGGTGGGCGGAACGGCGGAGCGCGGTCGGGGCTGGGTGCTCGGAGTGACTCGGAGGGAACACGCTCGAGCTCACTCTCAGCGAGCTCAGAGTCGAACAACGCGCGACGGGCCGGAGCTACCGTGGGACTGCCATGAGTGCAGTGACACCCGGGGCAACCCGGGTCACAAGGGCGCCCGCCGCGCTCGTCGTCGCAGTCGGACTGGTGCTTGCCGTGAGCGACGACCACCTCGACGAAGTCCGCGAGGACGTGCGCAACGCCGGACAGCTCGAGCAGCGCAACGAGTGGCAAAAGCCGCGCGATCAGCGCTATTCGCCGAAAAAAACGGCCAGATCTGCGGCGAGCCGAAGGCATCGATGATTGAAGCCTAGCGCACCGGTGGGCCTGGCGGCAAGGTGGCCTTGTCGGACCGCCCAACCCAACCACTCATAGTTTCAGGCGCGATCAGGACCTCAGCTTCGAGCGCCCCGCCGAAGGCAGCCGCAGTCGTGACACGCCGGTGGCGCGTTGCACGCAGGTCAGCCCTCGGGCTTTTCCGCCGCGAGCGCGAGGAACGCGGCGCCCGGGGCATGAAGCCGCCCGGCGCGAGCAGCGAGGCCGCTCGGTGGGAAGAACACGGCAGTGCGTACGCCGACCACGCGGAGCCCGGCTCCCCGCACCAGCTACTCGAGCTCGTGTCGTGTCCAGAAGCGAGCGCGGCGCCAGGTCTCGGAGGCGCGGGCGAGTGATTCACGTCGGTGGGGTTTCTGGCACTCATTCCGAGGAGCTCGCACATGGGGCCTCCGTCAGAGCACGGGGTGGGCGACGGCGGTCACGGCGCCCACTCTCTCAGCCACGGCTGCGCGCGGTATCGATCCCAGGAGTCCGGGAGGACCGTGACCACCGGCCCTCGAAGGTCGCGCCGAGCGGCGACACGGAGCGCGGCGACCACGTTCGTGCCGGAGGAGCCGCCGACGAGGAGCCCCTCCTCGTGCACGAGTCGCTTCACCATCGCGAAGCTCTCGGCGTCGCTGACGCGTTCGGCGCCGTCCAGCACGTCGCGGTGCAGGTTCTCGGGCACCTCGCCGCCGCCGATGCCTTCCACCGCATACGACCCGTCGGCCCCCAGCACGCCCGTTTCGACCCAGTCGGCGAGCCCCGAACCGAGGGGATCGGCGAGCACCACGCGGACGTGCGGGAGCGCGCGCTTCAAGCGCCGCCCGACCCCCGTCAGCGTTCCACCGGTGCCCGCGCCGCAGACGAACGCCCCGACGTCGCCGCCGGTCTGCTCCAGGATCTCAGCGCCCGTCGTCTCCTCGTGGGCCCGGACGTTGGCCGGGTTCTTGAACTGGTCGGTCAAGAACCAGCCGCGGGCTTCCGCCATGCGCCGGGCCACGTTGCGGAAGTTGTCCGGGCTCGCCGGCGGCGCGTTCGGAGTGATCACGACCTCGGCGCCGAGCGACGCGAGCGCCACGCGCTTGTCGAGCGACATCTTCTCTGGCATCACGCACACGAGGCCGTAGCCGCGGGCGGCCGCGACGAGCGCCAGCCCGACGCCCGTGTTGCCGGCGGTCGCCTCCACCAGCGTCATTCCCGGGCGCAGCACGCCCCGGAGCTCTGCGTCATCGACGATGGCGACGGCGATGCGATCCTTGATCGAGCCGCCCGGGTTCATGTGCTCGCACTTCGCAAAGACCGGAACCCCGAGGCCCCTGCCCACGCGCCCGAGCGACACCAGCGGCGTGCGGCCGATGTGCTGCAGGATGCTCGAATGCTCCGCCGGCACGCCTCTCCTCACAGCTTCAGGTAGAGCCAGGATTTTTCGAACAGCACCTTGCCGAGGTGCCAGCGCCGCCCGGGCTGGCGCAGCGTGATGACGGGTTTCGGCTCGGCGTAGAAGTCGCCGCCGCCGAAGCCGGCCTTGCCATCGCCGATTTCGATGAAGCACTCCCCGTGGCCGTTGAAGCGCTCCCTCGGCGTGCCGCCCGTGACGGCCGCGGCGATGTTCTTCGCCACGACCTCGGCTTGGCCGTGGGCGAAGACACCCGCCTTCGGCAGCGGCTTGCCGAGCGCCAGGGGGATCGAGACGACGTCACCGATGGCGTACACGCCGGGGAAGCGCGTCTCGAGCGTGTGGCGATCGACGGAGACCCAGCCCGTCTCGCCTGCGAGGGCGCTCTCGCGCACGACCCGAGGGGCCCGGTGCGGCGGCACGTAGGCGAGAACGTCGAAGCTCGCCTCCGCCCCGTTCGCGAAATCGAGGCGCTTCGCGCTGGCGTCCACGGCGCGGATCTGGTGCTCGGGGTGGTAGGGGATGTCCTTGGCTGCCAGGAGCTGCTTCACGGCCGCCGACATCTCGGGGCCCGCGACGCCCATGGGGCCCGGCTCCGCGGCATACACCTCGACGCTGACCGCCTCACGCAGCCCGCGCTGTCGATAGAAGGCGTCGATGAGCAGCGCTGCCTCGTAGGGCGCGGCGGGGCACTTGTACGCGGGGGCCGCGGTCAGCACGACGACGCGCCCGCTCTTCAGCGAGCCGAGCGCCGCGCGGAGCGACTCCGCCCCCGCCAGTGTGTAGAAGCCGTGGCCGGCCTCCGCGAGCCCGGGGACGGTCTCGGGGGCGAGCTCCGCTCCCAGCGCGACCACCAGGTAGTCCGCCTCGAGCACCTCGCCGGACACCGTCACCTGGCGCGCCTCGGGGTCGAGCTTCTCGATCTCGCCGAACCGGAGCTCGATCCCCTTCTTCTCGAGCCGCCCGAGCGGCCGCCTTATCGCTTCGGCCTGCCGGAGCCCGACCATCAACCACAGGAGCGATGGTGCGAACAGGTGCTCGCGCTCCCGGTCGACCAGCACGACGCGGTGCGTGCGCGGCAACCGCTTGCGAAGCGCCCGGGCGGCCACCAGTCCGCCGACGCCGCCGCCGAGGATCACCACCGTCTTTGGGGCGCTCATCAGAATACCAGTGCCTTCTCGGCCCACACGGTCCAGTCCGTGAGCTGCTCGAGCGTGCTCCGCTTCGCACCTTCGCAGAGCTCGCCTTCGGAGATGCCCCGCGCGTCCATGCAGGTTCCGCAGACGCCAATCTCGGCGCCGTGGCGCGCCGGCCCTCGCAGCATGATCTCCACGTTGTAGTAGCCCTGAGGCACCTTCTGGTTGGCCTTGGCGCAGCTTGCGGCGTCGCCCATGAGGAACACCTTCACTTCTTCGCCTTCGCGCCTGGAGAGCGAGCTGGCGAGCCGCAACGCGTTGTAGCTCCGCTCGGTGCCGTAAGGGGGGTCATTGAGGATGAACAGCGTCTTTGCCATGTTCCGTTTCTCCAGCGGCCAGCCGCATCCAGGCCTGGGTCCCGCCGCAAAGGGACCGAGCCGAGGCGAATCCGAGCGCTCGAAGCTCTCCGGCGGCGCGCTCGGAGCGCCCGCCTCCCTTGCCGCAGACGGTGACGATCGCTGCTTCTTTCGGCAGCTCGGCGGCGCGCACCGCCAGCTCGTCGAGCGGGATGTTGAGCGCGCCCTCGACGTGCCCTTCCGCGAACTCCTCCGGTGAGCGCACGTCCACGACGACGCTGCCCGAAAGGCCGCCGAGATCCGCGGGCTCGACGCAGTCCACGACGGGCTGCGCGGGCGCAGGGCTCGCCCGAAGCGTCTCGCGCATCCTCACGGCGACGACGAGCCCGGACGCGAAGGTCAGTGCCGCCACGATCCACATCGCGGCGGGAAGCCCGAGCGCGTCGGCCGTCGCGCCCGCGAGCAGCGCTCCGATGGCGTAGCCGAGATCACGCCAGAGCCGGTACACTCCGACCGAAGACGCCCGCCAGGACGGATGCGCGACGTCCCCGATCGCCGCGAGCAAGGTCGGATAGACCATCGCGGTGCCGACGCCGAGCAGCGCACCGCCAGCGGCAAAGCCTGCGAAGCCTTCGGCGAGGACCACGCAGGCAATGCCTGCCGCCTGGACCCACATGCCCGACGCGATGAGCCACTTGCGCCCCACGCGGTCCGACCAGGCGCCGGTGAAGAGCTGCGCCACGCCCCAGGTCGCCGGGTAGATGGCGGCGAGCGTGCCAATCGTGGCGAGGTCCATGCGCGCGGCCGCGAAGAACAGGGGAAAGAGGCCCCAGGCCATGCCGTCGTTCAGGTTGTTCACCAGGCCTGCTTGGCTGACGCTCGACAGGTTCCGGTCGAAGAGCGTTGTGTTCCAGAAGACCTCGCGCTGCGTGGGCAGGCCGCTCGGCGGCAGCTCGCCGTGGAGTTTGGATTCGGCGGCGACGTGGTGCTTGGTCTCGCGGACGGCGAGCGCGGAGAGCAGGAGCCCGATGGCGACGAAGACCACGCCCAGGTAGAACGGCTCCGGGCGCAGTCCGTAGCGCGCCGCGACGAAGCCGGTGGCGAGCGCGCTCCCGGCCACCGCGAAGTAGCCAGCGAACTCGTTGAGCCCCATCGCCAGGCCGCGCTTGGCCGGCCCCGCCAGGTCGATCTTCATGATGACCGTGGTCGACCAGGTCAGGCCCTGGCTCACCCCGAGCAGCGCGTTGGCGAAGAGCACCCACGACCAGCTTGGCGCCCACATCAAGAGGAACGGCACGGGCGCCGCGATGAGCCAGCCTGCGATCAGCACGTGCTTGCGCCCAAACCGGTCCGAGAGGCGGCCAGCCAGGTAGTTCGTCAGCGCTTTCGTCACACCGAAGACGACGATGAATGAGAGCACCGCGGTCTTCGCGGCGAGGTGGAAGTCCTGCTCGGCGATCGGCGGCAGGATGGTGCGCTCCATGCCGACCATGGCGCCGACGAAGGCGTTGACGACCACGAGCAGCGAGAACTGCGCGAGGTTGTTGCGAATGCCCAGGCGAACGTCACTCATGATCCTGCGCCCGCGACGCCCCGGTTGACCCGCAGAATCTCTTCCATCGCCGCGGGCTTCGGCGGCACGTCGGCGAGCGCGTCGATGAATGCGTCACGGCTCAGCGACAGGAGCGGGTTCCAGCGTTTTTCGAACGCGATCGTGCTCGACGGCTTGCCGCTCATCCCAGCCCCGCAGGCCGAGCCCGCGAAGTGCGCCGGGAACACCTCGAGGTCGCCCGGCAACGTCAGGAGCTTCTGGTGGATGCTGTCATAGAGCTCGCCGGCGTTCTCGCGCGCGCGCCCGGGCAGGTCGGGGCGCCCGACGGCTCCGACGAACAGCGTGTCACCGGTGAGCACGAACCACGGGTCCGTGCCGCGCCTGAGATCGGTCACCACGAGCGAGATGCTCTCCGGCGTGTGCCCGGGCGTGTGCAAGACCGTGACGCGCGTGTTGCCGAGATCGAGCTCCTGACCGTGGTCCAGCGGCTCGAACGGCAGGGCGACAGCCGCGGAGCGGTGCAGGCAATAGGCGGCGCCGACGAGCTTCGCGAGGGCAGGTCCGCCCGAGCGATGATCGGCGTGCACGTGCGTGTCGATGACGTGCGTGATGCGCATGCCCTTCGCCTCCGCGAGCTCCGCGTATTCGCCGATGTCGCGCTCGTGCGCGTCGACGACGGCGCATTTGCCGAGGCTGCCGCAGCCGAACAAGTACGCAGCGCAGCCGGTCTCGAAGTAGTAATACGGTTTGAAGATCATCGGGCTCCCCCTTCGTGCTCGACCTCGACCTCGACGCGCCAGCCGCGGGCGCGAAAGTCGGCGACCCCTTGCTCCATGCGCCAGGCTTTGAAGCCCTTCTTGCGGAGCAGCTCGACCGCCTCGACGGCCATCACGCAGTACGGGCCGCGACAGTAGGCCACGACCTCGCGCCCTCGCGGCAGCTCCTTCAGCCGGGCCTTGAGCTCGGCGACGGGCACGGAGAGCGCGCCGGGGATGTGCCCTGCGCGATACTCCTCGACCGGGCGCACGTCGAGCACCGTCACCTCGCCGCTCTTCACGCGGCGGAGCAACTCGTCCCCTTCGAGCGCTTCCATGGCGTCGCGCTGCTCGAAGAAGGCGCGCGTGACCTGTTCGACCTCGGCGAGCCGCGACTCGGCCAGCCCCCTGAGCGCCAGGAAGAACTTGCAGACCTCGTCGTCCGCGAGACGGTACTCGACGTACAGGCCCTTCTTCTCGGACTCCACGAGGCGCGCCGCCCGGAGCACCTGCAGGTGTTGCGAGGCGTTCGCGACGGAGATGCTGGCTTCTCCGGCGAGGGACTCGACGGTGCGCCGGCCCTGGCAGAGCAGGTCGAGGAGCTCGAGCCGTTTCGGCGCCGAGATGGCCTTTCCCAGCCGGGAAAACTGCTCGTAGATGCTGTCCTTGAAGCGGCGGTTGGGCGTCATCGAGTCAAGTATTCAATTGATTGATAGAATAGTCAAGCAATCGAGGCCGCGCACAACGGGGTAGATTTGCCGGCGGCGGTACGCGGGGCGCTGCAGCAGCGGTGGGGTGTCGGATCGTCCTCGAGGCTCACGGTGCGCGCTTCACCGCACGTCGCGCACGTATCGTCGACACCGAACTCAATCGCGATTGGGCGCCGCATGAGCACGCGGAACGCCGGCCGCCGCGGACGGCAAGCACAAAGATGCCGAGGTCACGCCGGGCGAGAACTTGATGCAGGGGCACGACATCCTCGAACGCCTCCTTCTCGTCTATGACGAGGGCGCTCGCCGCATCGAGCACAGCGAACCGCTCGCTTCGTCGAGCCCCGGTGCCCTGTGTGACCTCGGGCGTCACACCGCGACGCTTGGGCCTGCCCCTGGCCGGCACGCACGTTGCTAGAAGTTGGCTTCGTGGGGGAGCGGCCGCTCTCGTCCGGCCTCCCGGGACCTCCCCAACCGGTGGACGCTCCTCTGCACCAACTCGATACTCGCACACCAAGGACGGAAGGCATGACTCGAGCAGCTTGGATTCTAGCTCTGCTGGTTGCTTCGCTAGCAGCGGGTTGCAACAACGCGCCCGCCAGCGCAACGCCGCGTGAGGCGCCGCCAGTCGCGAGCGCGGCGAGCCCGGCGCCCGCCACCGGCTACGCGTGTCCGATGCATCCGGAGGTGACCGACACGAAGGCGTCCGATTGCCCCAAGTGTGGCATGAGGCTCGTGCCTGCCCCTGCCGGCGGTGGTTCGGCACATTGAGGCGCGGCTCACTCACCGTCGCGGCCGCGCTGACTCTCACGAGCGCCTGCAAGGATCCGGTGCTCGAAGCGCGGGTCGAAGCGCTCGGGCCCGACACCGGCCCCTACCCAGCCGGTCCCAATCACCGCGCCGGAGCCCCGTGCACGCTGTGCCACATGGAGGGCAGCGCCGCGAGCTCGCCCTTCGACCTCGGCGGCACGGTGTACGCCCGCGTGAGCACCAAGGAGGGCCTCGGAGGCGTGAAGGTTCGGCTCTTCGACAACGACGGCGATGAGCTCGGCGTCGTGACGAACGAGGTCGGCAACTTCTTTCTCCGGGAGGGTGAGCTCGGTCCCATCGACTTCCCGATCTGGGTCGAGCTCGCGCACCAGGGAGAAGTCACCGCCATGCAGGCACCCATCTTCCGCGAGCGGTCGTGCGCGACCTGCCACGCGGATCCGGCGGGCCCGTCCAGCCCCGGTCACGTCTATCTCCGGGAGGAGCCATGAGGCGCGTCGCGGTCGCCGTCGCCGTCGTCGCCGCGGCCTGCACGGTCTCGAGCGCACAGAAGTCATTCGATGTGCCTAGCTCGGAGGGCTTCAGGTACGTGAGCGAGATGCTGGGCGCGCGCTGCGGGAGCCTCGATTGTCATGGTCAGGCCGGGCGCAATCTTCGAATCTACTCGAGGTTTGGCCTGCGCCTGTCCAGCGCCGACGTGCCCGGCCGGGGTCAGACCACCTCGGCCGAGCACGAAGCGAACTACGCGTCCGTGGTGATGGGCGAGCCCGAGCTCCTGTCGCAAGTGCTCGGCGACGGAGGGCGCGATCCACAACGACTGACGCTGGTACGCAAGGCGCGCTACCAGGAGAGCCACAAGGGCGGTCGCGCCGTCGACGCGTACGGGGACCGCTGCATCGTCTCTTGGCTCGAAGGAGAAATCGACAAGAAGGCGTGCTTCACCGCCTCCATCCTCCAGAAGCCACCGGGATTCGGCACGGCCGGCGGAAGCGGCGGCGCGAGCACGGGCGGTGCCGGCGGACAGGGGGGGCTCGCAGGGTCGCCCTCCGCCGGCGGTACGGGTGGCGTCGCTGTCGGTGGCACCGGCGGTACCCTGGCTAGCGGGGGCACGACCGGCAGCGGCGGTTATACGTGCGGCTTGGAGTTCTGGCCGTGTGCCCTCGACGTCTACGCCGAATGCTCCGCCGCCAAGCCGTCCCCGCCGGGCCACCAGGTCTACGCAAAGGCCGACTGTCAGAGCTGCCACGGCCCTCTCGGGCCCGGGCAGGAGTTCGTGTTCAGCGGCGTGGTGTGGTCGCACGACACGAAGGCCGGCGCGGAGCATGTGCAGGTTGCAGTGAAGAGTGGAGCCGAATTTTTCCTCACGTGCAGCGACCAGCTAGGCTTCTTCTTCGTTCCGACAGCGGGGCAGCCCGCGCCGAACTGGCCGAAGGCGGAGACCCATATCCGGGCCGTGCTCGGCGAGAAGATCATGCCGGCGGACAAGGAACACAAACCTTCGTGCAACTCGTCGGACTGTCACGCGCATGTCGAGCATACGTTGTGGGCGCCCTGACGCGCGCGTGATCGCTGCGGTCACAGCGCACGAACTGCGCGGGTGCGCTCCTTGCATGACGGGAAGCTCCAAGCCTGGATCGCGTAGCAGCGAGCAGAGAGGAGCTTCACATGCCGTGGCGACTTGCACTGATCTCGATCTCGTTCGCGTTGTTCGGGGGCTGCATGATGAATCACGAATGCGGAGGGAAAGGAGGAATGTGCGGAGGCGGAGCAGACACTGTGGGAGCTTGCAGCTCGGATCACGACTGCCCAAACGGGACCCGCTGCGGCTCGAGCTCGACCTGCATTTCCGATGACGCGCCAAGCGGATGCAGCGACGACGGTCAGTGTGCGACGGACGGCTACTGCGACGCGAGCGAGGGATTGTGCCGCCAAGGCACGGCGTGCCAGGGAGAAGGCGACTGCGAAGCGGGGTTCAACTGCGACCCGACCCGCGCGCTGTGCTTGCCAGCCGCCGACCCCACCTGCGCCGAGCTGAAAGCGGAGGCAGAGTGCGCCGCACGCGCGGACTGTCTCCCCGTATACGCGGGCATCGAGTGTTCTTGCGGCGCGGACTGCACCTGCCAAGGTGGAGAGCCCGGCTGTGTCTGCAAGAGCTTCGAGTTCTTCCGCTGCGCGGACGCGTCATCGGGTTGAGCTTCCTGCTGCCGTGCGGAGCCGGCGTGCAGCCGCCGCGGTGGCACGGCGCCCCCTGAGCTTCTTAGTCTGTCGTGACGGTGTTGGTCACGTCGCGCGGCCCGCGGCGGCGAGCTTCTCCGCGAAAATCGGTCCTCGCGCGGCCGGCACGTGGTTTGCTGCTGAGGCATGCCGTACTTGCCCTCGCGTGCGCGTGCGGTCCGTTCCACCTCGGGTCGCGCCGTACGCGAGGGCGAGACACCCATGTGCGCTTGCGCGGCAAAGGCAACGCGACGGTCGTGGCTCCCGCGTCCTCCCCGCTGACAAGGTCACGAGTGGAGAACCGGCGGAGCGAGGATGGCCCCAGAGAACGGCGCCCCAGCTTCGTGACCAGACGCTTTGTTCGGCACGCCGAACAGAGCGGTCGCGCCAATGAACATTACGACGAAAGCCGCCATCCCGTGCTCTCGTGCCGTCGTGATTGCCACGTTGCCTCAGCGTCGGGCGTCGCTCAGCTTCTCCCCTTTGTAGGCCGCGAAGGTTTCGTCGCTTTCGAAGTAGAGAACCTTCTTGCTGTTCCCGGTTCTGCGCTTGCCGATCACTGCGCTTGCTTTGTCGACTGGGTGCCCGCTGACAGGGTCGATAGCGCTACGGGTCGCCGGCTCGTCGTTCAACCGCTTCTCGCACATGGGGCAACAGCCGTAGTAGGTCTTGTTTTCCACCACGACGGCGCTTTGGTCTTGGCCCATGTAGCGGTTGTTGACCATGCATACCTTCTTGGATTCGACGCGTTCGAGCACGGTCTGGACGGTCGTGCCCGGCCCGGAGCCGCTCGTGTCAGAGTCGCTACCGGGTCGCTGGCAACTCGCCACGGCCACCGCTGCAAGGAAGACCATCAACGGCTTGGTCATGCTTGGCTGCGCTGCAACCACCATGCCGGCATGCCGGGTCGACGTGAGCCCTTCGTGGCGAGGCACTCGAGATCGGGCTAGCGCGACGACCCGTGATCAACACACACCGGCGTGATCCGCGCGGTCACGGGGCGCTCGGTGACACCAAAGCGCTCGGCCTGACGCCGGCCCGCCAGGAGCACTACCTCCGCCCCACCTCTGACGAACGTCACTCGGGAACGTGGGCGTGCGCGCCCGCTTCCGGCTCGTCGTGATGATCCGCGGCGGCACGGCAGTGGTGCTTGTCTTCGCCGGGAAGCGCGCCGCAGCCTTCCTTGGCGGCGCAATGGTGCTTCGCCGCGCTCGCTTCCGGAGCGGCCGCGGGCGCCGGCTGTGCCCCGGCGCAGCCGGCCAGCGCCCCGGCGACGAGGCCGCCGCTCGCGAGCCGCGCCAACATGCGTGTCCGTGCCATCTTGCTCAGTAGCGCACCCCGCAACCTCCTTCAAGCCCGCTCTCTCCACCATCGCCTGGCGCGAAGCACCCACAGCACGAGACCGCTGAATACGGTGAGCACGGCGAGCACCGACGCGCCTCGGATCAGCAAGTGGTTGAAGCTCTCTCGCTCGCGGTAGTCCATGATGTGGAGCGACCAGAGGAAGTCGAAGGCGCGCCATAGGTCGCTGCGCCGCGCCGTCACCTCTCCCGAGGTGGCGTCGACGTAGACGACGGTGTGCGCTGCGTCGTCCAACTCGACTTGCCATGCAGGGACCGGCTTCCCTCGAAGCTCGACGGGTGCCGCTTCGATCCGGCGCGCTTCGCGCACGGCCGGCGATGCGGGTTGATCGCGGCGCGCGGTCGCTTCGGCCTCTTCGCGCGTGACCGGGGCAGCTTGCCCGCTCTCGGCGGAGAGGCGTATCGCGCGATTCTTGGCACGAACCAGCCAAAATCCGCCTGCCGGTGAGGCGCGGAGCTCGAGGCTAATCGGCGCGTCGAGGCCGAGCGCTGCTGCGCGGCCGAGAGCCACTCTCGGCGCGACGACCTCGCCAGCCTCCAGCAGAAGGACGTTGGCGTCCTGGACGAAGGGGCCACGCACGGTCTCGATTGGGACCATGGCGAAGAACGCGCCGCTGAGTGTCCAGATCGCGAGCTGCAAGAACGCCGCTGCCGAGAGCCAGCGATGCAGCGCGTAGAGTCGCCGGTTCATCGGCGCCGTTCTAGCGCGGTTCGATTCGGCGTCGCGTGATCGATTTGGTCACAGGTGACGCTCCCCGTGTCGCGTGCCAAGCTCTGCCGGGATGCGCGGCGGGTCGGGCGTGGGACTGCTGTTCGTTGCGGGCATGGCCCTGGCCTGCGGAAGCGAGGCAGAGGGCGTGGCCAAGGAGCAGCCGAAGCTCCCCGACGCGGCGCTCGTGGACGCGTTCAACGATGGAGCCGGGACTGCCGACGCTGGCAAGGACGCCGGGGTGCCGTTCGCGGGGCCGTCGAGCCTGTCCGAGACCGGCATCTTCAGCGACATGCAGAGCCGGACCCTCGCGCCGGGAGTCCTGGCCTACGACGTACGCTTTCCGCTTTGGTCGGACGGAGCCGAGAAGCAGCGCTTCGTGAGCGTGCCGAGCGGCACCCAGGTGGACACGTCTTACATGGACGTTTGGAAGTTTCCCATCGGCACCAAAGCGTGGAAGGAGTTCCGCGTCGCTGGCAAGCTGATCGAGACGCGCTTCTTGTGGAAGCAAGCGGAGGGTGTCGACGGCTGGCTCAAGGTCGCGTACGTCTGGGACGAGGCTGGAATGGACGCCTACCCCAAGCCCGACGGCGTGCCCGACGCGGCCGGCACCAAGCACGACGTGCCCAGCGTCGAGCAGTGTGAGCAGTGTCACAACGGCGCCGGGGACGTGCTGATCGGCGTGGGCGCGATCCAGCTCAGCAAGGAGGCCGGCGGAGGAGCGCTGACGGCTTTCGTCTCGAAGGGCTGGCTGTCACAGCCACCCGCGGCGGAGTTTCCGGTGCCCGGCGACGGCGTGGTCGAAAACACGATCGGGTACCTGCACGGCAACTGTGGCCACTGCCACAACGACGAGAGCTTCCTGGCTCAGAAGCGCGCCCTGCGCCTGAAGCTCCTCACTTCCGCCAAGACGCCCGAAGAGACGCCGCTCTACAAGACGGCTCTCGGCGCGCCGGCCTTCCACGACCTCTACGGCACTCAGGTCATCGTCACCCCGGGCGCCCCGCAGACGAGCCAGCTCCATCAGCGGATGAAGGTCCGCAACCTGGATCAGATGCCGCCACTGGGGACCGAGCTCGCCGACGCCGCCGCGCTCGCGATAATAGCGGAGTGGATCACCGGGCTCCCGCCGTGAGCTCGCTCTACCTCATCCACTGGCCCGACCACGCGAGCGCCACGTCGTCCCCGAGCGGCATGTGCGGCGTCGTCTACGTGGTGCCGTGACCCAGGGCGCGGGCGCCCTGGGTGATCCCGAACGATCTCAGGTTGGCGATGAGGCGCCCCAGGCACACGTCCTCACAATCGTCCAGGGCGCACGCGTAGTCACTGCGATGCCGCACTTCGATCACCAGCTCGACCTCGCCAGGCGCGTCCGGTGAGGCGGAGTAGTGGAGTGAGTGGTCGAACGGGCGCACGGCGAAACGCGTTCGCCATTCCGGGCGCGGCAGCGCTGCGTGGGCCAGGGCGCCGAGGTCGATCCACATCGCCTGGCATTTCGTGCACCCCGGGTTCACTAGCTTCTCCGTGTCGGGATGGCGGCCGATCAGCGCCACATCGTAGCCCACCGTGCGCAGCCCACCGATCTGGTCAGCGGTCAGTTGCTCCTTGGCGGACGAGCGAAGCCTTTCGTTGTACTCGGGTGGGGGCAGGTCATCGGGGAGTTGCGACCACGCGTCATCGCGCGCCTTCGCAGCGATGTAGTACGCTGTCCACTCATCACGTGGCGCCCTCTCGCGCCACGAGAGAAAGTGGCCGCACTCGTGAGCGAGCGTGAACGTCTCGGCGAGTAGATTCGGTGGCGGAAGATGCGCGCCGCCCGCGTTTCGGCTGCGCGTGGGCCGATTGACCGCTTCGTAGAAAGGCCGCGCGATAGTGATGGTGGGACGCTTCTCGCCACGTTCGCGCGGATCCGGGTGGAACGACCCGGACCCTTCTTCCGCCAGGCCGTCGTAACGCACCACGACACCCTGCTGCGTCGCTGTCTTGGAAGACCACTCACTCGCAAGTCATCGAAGCTCGGGCGCGCGCCATGCGCTTTGCGCAGACGCCCACGGAGGAGGCGCTGTGGCGGGAGCTGCGTGGCGGGAAGCTGGGCGCGGTCGTCCGACGTCAGTACGTCGTCGGCCGGTACATCGCGGACTTCGCCGTGCCCTCCGTGCGCGTCGTGATTGAGGTCGATGGCGCGTACCACGCCAGCCGGCGTGCGGCCGATGCGCGCCGGGACCGGGAGCTTGGTCGCCGCGGGTGGCGGGTGTTGCGGCTGCCGGCGGAGCTCGTTGCCCGGGACCTCGGGGAAGCGGTCGCGCGCGTGCGCGCGGTGCTCGGCAGCGATGGGTGACGGTGGCACCCCGCCGGGTGTCACGAAGCGCGTCGATCGCCACCTGAGTTCGCCACTTCGCCACCTTGTGAGCGAGCGAAACAGCGGGGTTTTGGGTTCACCTGGCTGGCACGCCGCTCGCTGAGGCGGCAGTGGCGTGGGCCACCCTGCACATGCGCTCGCACAGCCCGAGCGCTCGCGCTTCCGCCACCGGCCGGAGAGGACCGTGCTCTACCAGACGGTGGCGGAGCACTGGCCGGCGTTCCTCGAGCGCGCGGAGGAGCACGGCGGACTGCCGCGCTTCGTGGTGAAGGAGTTCGAGGAGTACCTTCGCTGCGGGCGTCTCGAGCACGGGTGTCTGCATCTGGTCTGTCGCGAGTGCGGCTACTCCGAGCTCGTCGCCTTCTCCTGCAAACAGCGCGGATTCTGCCCCTCCTGCCTCGGTCGGCGGATGGCGGACACCGCCGTCCACTTGGAGCAGAGCGTCCTGCCGCGCGTGCCCATTCGCCATTGGATCTGCTCACTGCCCTGGGGACTGCGAGCCTTGCTCGGCTACGACCGGAAGCTCTGCGCCGAGGTGGTGAGCGCGTTCATGGCAGAGGTGGACCGCTCACTGCGCTGGCGAGCGAAGCGCCAGCTCGGGCTAGCGAGCGTCGCAGACGCGCACACGGGCGGCGTGGCCGCGGTGCAGAGGACGGACAGCGCGCTGCGCCTGAACGTCCACTTCCACTCGCTGGTGCTCGACGGCGTTTACGTTCACGAGAACGACGACCCGCGCTCGCCGCTCGAGTTTCGCGAGCTCGACACGCCCACGCGAACCGACATCGCCGAGGTGGCCGCGCGCACCGCCGCTCGCGTCGAGAAGCTCCTCCGAGCGCACGGCAAGAGCCTCGACCCCGAGCTCGTCGAGGACACGCCACCAGAGCTCGCCCTCGACGAGCCTGGCCTGGCCGCCTGCTACGCCGCCGCCGCGCAGGGCCTCTCCGTGAGCGGCGACCGCGCTGGCCAGCCGCCGCTTCGCCTCATCGCCTCGCCCGACCCACCCGCGCGCCCCCGCGCCGTCGATGCGACCGACCAGCCCATCGCAGAGGTGCGCGGTATCAACATCCACGCCGTGCAGGTCGTGGACGGGCGGGACCGCCGTCGCGTGGAGCGGCTCTGCAAGTACATCACGCGCCCCCCCGTCGCGCAGGACCGCCTCGAGCGCCGCGCGGACGGCAAGCTCGAGCTGACGTTCAAGAAGGTGTGGCGCGACGGCACGCGAGCGCTCGTGTTCGAGCCAGCTGACCTCATCCCGCGGCTCGTCGCTGCTGTGCCCCCGCCGCGATTCCACTTGCTCCGGTACTTCGGCGTACTCTCGAGCCACTCCTCGCGCCGGCGTCTCGTCGTGCCCACGCCCGCGCTCGACGACGCGACCGCGAACAAGCCCCCGCCTGCTCGCGGCGATCAGCTCGAGCTGATCGGCGACACGGACGACGCGCCCGCACCCCGAAAGCGGTGGGCCTGGCTCCTCGCTCACGTCTTCGCCGCCGACGTGGAGACCTGCCCGCGCTGCTCGGGGCCCATGCGCTGGGCCGAGGTCGCCAACACCCGCGCCCAGATCACCCGCCTGCTCGCGGAGCATGGCCTCGGCCCGAGGGCCCCGCCTGCGACCCGTGTCGGCGTTAGCGTGCCCGAGCAGTTGATGTTGGGGTTCGGGAAGGAGTGAGACGTCGGTGAGCGCCTCGCCGAAGGCGGAGCTGTGCCCTGCGCAGCCGGCGACGCGGAGAATCTCTGCCGAGCTGCGTCGGACGCCCGCCGCGCGAGGGTTCGCGGGCAGCACTCGACCCGAGCTCCGCCGCCGCGTATCTTGGACTCGGTGGGTTTTGACAGATGGAAACTCCTACGCGCTGTCGTGCAGGCGACCGGACCATCGCGCAGGTGGCACAGGACCTTGACCTCACCGAGACCGCGCTTCGTGATTGGGTGAAGCGAGCTGGGCCTTCGAGCAGCCAGAGGGCGCTGTCACCGAGGACGAACGCGCCGAGCTGCAACGACTTCGACGCGAGAACAAGCGCCTGCAGATGGAGCGCGAGATCCTAAAAAAAGCCACGGCCTTCTTCGCGAAGGAGAATTCGTGAGATTCGAATTCATCCGCGAGGAGAAGGCCAGCTTCCCCGTGAGCCTCATGTGTCACGTTCTCGAGGTGTCTCGGAGCGGCTTCTACGCCTGGCTGAAACGGCCACGGTCGAAGCGCTCCGTCGAGGACGAGCGGCTCGCGCTGGAGGCGGCGGCCATTCACCAGGAGAGCCGCGGAACGTACGGCAGTCCGCGCGTGCATGCCGAGCTCGTCGCCCGAGGGCACGACGTTGGCGTCAAGCGCGTCGAACGAGTGATGCGAGAAAACAGCATCAAAGTCACGCTTCGGCGTCGATTTCGAACCACGACGAATTCCGATCACGCACTCCCCGTTGCGCCGAACCTCCTGGAGCGCGACATCAGCGCCGACGCTCCGAACAAGGTGTGGGTCACGGGCATCACGTACATCGCGACCGAGGAGGGGTGGCTCTTCCTCGCGGCGATTCTCGACCTCTACTCCCGCCGAGTCGTTGGCTGGGCGATGGGCGAGCGGCTGACGCGGCAGCTCACCCTGGACGCGCTGGACATGGCGCTCACGCACCGCCGGCCGGAGGCTGGGCTGCTTCACCACTCGGACCGCGGTTGCCAGTACGCCAGCGCTGACTACCAACGAGCTCTTCGTCAGCGCGGCCTCGTGTGCAGCATGAGCCGCAAAGGCGATTGCTGGGACAACGCTGTGGCCGAGAGCTTCTTCGCCACGCTGAAGGTTGAGCTCGTGCATCGCGAGAACTTCGCAACGCGCTCGCAGGCGAAGGCGGCCGTCTTCGAGTACGTCGAGGCCTTCTACAATCGCCATCGCCGCCATTCGACTCTCGGCTACCTCAGCCCAATCGACTTCGAGAATCAGGCAACACAACCCACTGCACTTGCGGCATAGTCATGCTGTCCACGGAACCGGGGGAATTCCACCTCGACGCCGCACATCTCGTGCAGGTGCCCCTTGATGTCCCAGACGCTCATCCCGCGGGCGTAGAGGGCCAGGATGCGGTCGTCGAAGCCGGTCAGCCGGCGCTCCCGCTTGCGGACCAGCTGGGGCTCGAAGCTGCCCTCGCGGTCCCGAGGCACGTCCACCCTGACTTCCCCTTGGTCGGTGGGCAGTGACCCATCAGCGACACCGGGATGATTTCCGCGGACGTGGCCGCCAGGCTCGGCTTCGACGCGGAGGTCATCAGTGGCAAATGGACGGAAGATCGAGGACGAGGCGGAGGCGCGGCGGTGCCTGCTCGCGGCGAAGCGGAAGGGCCTGAGCGCCGGGGAGTGGGCGCGGGCGCACGACATCGACGGGCGGTCTCTGAACGCGTGGCGGGTGAATCTCGAACGGCGGGGAGCGAGCGCTCAGCCGCGACGGCGAAAGTCGAAGGCGGCAGCGACGGCGCACGCGTTGGTCGAGCTTGTTCCCGCTTCGCCGAGCATCGCCGTGGCCGGGAGGGGCCGGTACGTTCTCGAGGTTGCCAGGGCTCGGGTGGAGTTCGGTGACGACGTTTCGGTCGAGACGCTGCACCGGGTACTCGAGGCTTTGCGCTCGTGCTGAGCCTACCTCCGACGGTGCGCGTGTTCGTGGCGGTGGCCCCACTCGACATGCGCGGCTCCTTCGACGCCCTCGCCGGCGCTGTGCGCGGCCTGGGGCTCGATCCAGTCGATGGCCACCTGTATCTCTTCCTCAACAAGCGCAGGCGGATCGCGAAGGCTCTGTGGTTCGACGGGTCGGGCTGGTGTGTTCTCGCCAAGCGCCTCGAGGCTGGGAGCTTTCAGCTTCCGCTGCTGGACGGCGACAAGCCGCAGGTGGTGATCGACGGCTCGGCGTTCGCCTCGCTGCTGGCTGGGATCGACTTCACAGCGGCGCGGCGCGGCTGGTACCGGCGGCCTCGATTCGAAAAAGCACGCAAGGGGATCGACACGGATCTCCAAGTATGATCTCTACTCGTCTGTGGACGGGCTGGAAGCGCTGCGCAAGGAGAACGCCGAGCTCCGTGCGCAAGTCGCGCAGCTCCTCACCGAGCTGGCACGGCTCAACGATCGCGTCTCGGAGCTGCTCGCGGTAGCGCAGCGCAAGCAGCGAAAGGCTCCTGCTCCCGGCGCTGCAGCGCCAGCCGCTGCCCCGCCCGTCGTCGAGGGAGAAGCCCAGCGTGCTTTCGAGGAGCGGCCCAAGGCCCCGGACAAGCCTGCCGCCGAGCCTCCGCCGAAGAAGAAGGCGAGGCCAACGGGGCGCAAGCCGATCCCCAGCCACCTCGAAGCCGAAGAGCACGAGCTCCGCCCCGATGCGTGCGGCGAGTGCGGCGGAGCTGCCCTGGACGTCGTCGACGAGCTCGTCGAGGAGAAGCTCCACGTCGTCAAGGAACACCAGCGCCGGCGCGTCGTTCGTCGCTACACGTGTCGCTGTCGCGAGTGTGGCGAGCGCACGACGCTGCGCTCTCTGCCTGCCCCTTACGAGCGCTCCAAGGTCACCTGCGAGTGGCTCGCGTGGCTCGTGTACCAGAAGTTCTGGCTGCTCACGCCGCTCGACCGCATCCGGCGCGACCTCGCCGAGCGCGGAGTCCCGATCGCGATGAGCACGCTGGTGACCTTCATCGAGCGCGCTGCCGACCTGCTGTCGGGCATCGACGGTTTGCACTGGAAGCAGCTGCTCGCCGGCTCCTGGATGGCTACCGACGGCACCGGGTTGAAGGTCATCATCAAGAAGCTTCCCGCTGCGCACAACGGTTACGTGGAGCTCTACCGCAACCACGACGTCGCGGTCTTTCAGTACGAGCCCGACAAGAGCGGCGAGGTCGTCGCCGCGAAGCTCAGACCCTTCCGAGGTACCCTCACCGCCGATGCCGAGCATCGCTTCAACGACGTCTTCGCTTCAGGCCGCGTGCTCGAGGCCGGGTGCAACGCCCACGGCCGTCGCAAGTTCCGTGACGCAGAAGACACCCAGCCGGTGCTCGCTCTCGAAGGCGGCGCCTTCCTGGGCGCGATCTACGGCGAAGAGGGAGAGGCGCAGAAGCTCGGCCTGGTCGGAGAGGCGCTCAGAGAACATCGCCAGCGGTGCATTCGCCCCATCGTCCAGGACTTCGAGCGCTGGCGCGACGCCGTCGAGCCGACGCTCTTGCCCTCCGAGCCGCTGGCGGCGGCGATTCGGTACTACAAGAACCATCGGGACGCGCTCTTCCGTTTCGTCGACGACCCGCTGGTCCCCATCGACAACTCTCCCACCGAGCGCGAGTTTCAGAACGTCGCCAAGCTGCGCCTCAACATGCTCTTCGCCGGCAGCACGGAAGGCGCCCACCGTGCTTGCGTGCTCCTCGGCATCATCGCCACCTGTCGAGCTCTAGGTGTCCCTGCGCAGGCCTATCTCACCTGGGCCTTCGAGCGCCTCGGGACCCACCGCGATGTCTTCGCGCTGCCGCTCGAGGCCCTGACCCCCGCCGCGTTCAAGAAGACCCTCGGCTGAGCCCCACGCACGATTCCACCCGCCGCGCATCCCGGCGTCGCTGATCGGTCACGGTGGGCAGCGTCTTGCTGGAGTAGCCGTTCCGACCATTGCTGGCCCCTCCGGCCGCGCATGACCGGCGTCGCACCCGAGGTGGCTGAAACGCCTTCTCGACCAGGCGGGCCGTGAGCTGCCAGAGAAGACCCCCTTCGCCGAGCGGGTCCTCCGGGTTCTTCCTCCCTGGCGGCGGAGCCTACGGGCGGTCGTTCCGCAAGTAGAGGCGCACTGATCCGTTGTGGGCGGCCAGACGGTACTCCGTCTCGAGCATACCAAGCACCTCAGGGCAGAATCGCGCCACCTCCTGCAGACCATCAGGGCCCGACTCGGGCAGTTCATCCATGAACACCATGGCCGCCGGATGACTCGCGCGGAGACGCCGGCAAGCATCGTCTTGGACCACCTTCTGGAGCGCGATGATTTCCGCGCGCTGTTGAGGACTCACTTGCGTGTACGCGCCGCCCGGCTCGAGTGCACCGCGGTAATTGAGCAACCATGCAACCTCGTATGGCGTCGCTGGGAGCCGCTGAGCGAGGAACCCCAGGATGATGTCCCGGCCGTAGAAGAAGAGGCGGTCGTCCGCTCTCGTCTTGCTGCGCAGCACCTCCGCAATGCGCCGGGGATCATTGATCTCGGGTAGTGCTTTGAGCTGCTTGTCCTCCTTCAACCAGTAGCTCCTCTGCACCATTTCGAACGCCCGGGTACCGACAAAGAGAAGCAACCCGACGGCACCTAGCTTTCGAGCGGCGCTCCACCTGGTCGAAGCGCGCGGCTCATCCCACACTGCTGCTAGCGCCACCGTGAAGAAGACGACCGCGCTGCCGACCACGATGGAGAATTGATAGCTCCAGCCCTTGGCTTGGATGACGGCAAGCGCGAATTGGAGCGACGGCGCGACGGCGAAAGGAAGCACGTCGCGGCGGACTAGCTGCACCCCGACTGCGGCGCCTCCGCCCACGAGCAGCGTCACCGCGGTGAGTCCGAAGTCCGATCTGGCCGCGAGCACTTCGCTGAGTTGGACCGCGAACCAATGCCGATACACCGTAAAAGCGTAGCGGAAATACCAGAACCAGAATCCGGAGAGACTTCCGAAGATGGCGATGAAGAGCAGCACCAAGACTAGCGCCGACAGCACTCCGATCCCGAAGTAGAACACGCGTCGCTTGCGTGTAAATCCTGGGCTGTCGCTCTGCAGCAGGAGAATGGACAAGCCGAGGGCCGGGTAGAGCACACCCGAATGCTTGCCAAACATCTGAAGGGCGGTCAGGAAGCCGCCCCCCAGAAGCATGATGGTAGCAGCGCCCGTGGACTTGTCCGCACACCGGAAAAGGAGCGCGAGGCCCGCCATGCCGAGCAGGACGTAGTACTCCTCGCGCTGTACCGACCCGCCGAAATCGAAGCTGAAGAGGAAAGCGAGCCAGACAGAAGCGTGAAACAGCCCCCAGACCACAGGCGCGGTCCAGCGCACGAGCGCGCCGCGCGGGGAGAGCAGTGCTCCGGTGCCAAACGCAACGACGAGATGAAAAATCAAATCCGCTTTGCGAAAAGCCTTCTCGCTCGTTTTCGCGAAGAGCTGCAGCGTTGCGTGAATCATATAGATCAGCGGGCCATCCGGTGTCGCGATGGTGTCGTAGATACGCTCGCCCTTTCGCATGCACCACGCCACGTACTGGAACATGGCAGGGTCCCGGAACAGAAACGTGTCTGTGTAGTTCCCCCATGCGACACAGAACCAGGGCAGGAGGGTCAATGGCACAAGAACTGGAAGGCAATCGCGCCAGAACCGAGGCGTGCGAACGGTGAGTACAGTGGACACTGAAGGATAACACCATGGAACGACCTTGCAGAAAGTGTCAACAAGTGGGAGACGCATGGACCCTTGCGTACGTGCTTCGATATGCCGGCGGCGTACCGGCGCGGACACGCTCCGGACTCGTCACATCGTCGAGCCGCCGATGCACCAAAGCGCAGTTGTCGTACGCCGCCGCCTTTGACGTGCCCCCCGACTCTAGGCCACTCGTAGTGTGAGTCCGGTTCGGGTGTTCAATGCGAACTCCTTCGGCGTCAAGTTGCCGAGTGAGCTGTGTGGTCTCTCCGTGTTGTATTCGTTCCTCCAATTCTCGATCTTCATCCGAGCGTCTTCGATGCCCGTGAACCAGTGCTGGTTGAGGCACTCGTCTCGAAGGCGGCCGTTGAAGCTCTCGGCGAAGGCGTTCTCGATGGGCTTCCCCGGACGGATGAAGTGAATGCGCACTCCGCGCCGGTACGCCCAGCGGTCGAGTTCCGGACCCGCGAACTCCGGCCCGTTGTCGACGATGATGGTCTTCGGCAGGCCGCGCGTTCGGCCAGGCGCTCGAGCACGCGGGCCACGCGGAAGCTAGGCAGGGAGAAGTCGACCTCGATGGCGATGGACTCCCGGGTGCAGTTGTCGACGATGGCGAGTGCTCGGAAGCGACGCCCGTCGGCGAGCTGGTCGTGCACGAAGTCCATCGACCAAGTCTGGTTGGGCGAGCGAGGCGTCTCGATGGGCACGCGCTGCCCGGCGGCGAACCGCTTGCGCTTGCGCTTCCTGACGGCCAGGCCCTCCTCGCGGTAGAGCCGGTACACGCGCTTGTGGTTGACCTGGTGGCCCTCGCGGCCGAGGCGCCAGTGCAGCCGCCGGTAGCCGTAGCGCGGCAACTCTGCTGCGAGCTGTCTGAGCTTCTCCACGAGCTTTGTCGGCCGAACGCGGCGCGCCGTGTACAGACACGTCGAGCGCGAAAGCCCGAGCGCACGACAGGCGCGTCGCACGCTCACTTTTGGAGCGCTCTGTCATGTAGCGCACGGCGCAGCGCTTTGCCGCGGGCCTCACCATTTTTTTGTAGAGACGTCGCGCAACATCTCGATGTCGAGGGCTTGCTCAGCCACCATCTTCTTCAGGCGCCGATTCTCGTCCTCGAGCTCGCGAAGCCGTTTTGCGTCGCTGACCGTCATGCCCGCGTACTTCGCCTTCCAGCGGTAGAAAGTCTGCTCGGTCACACCGAGCTTGCGCACGACCGTCCCGACCTTCGCGCCGGCGTCGACCTGCTTCAGTGCTGCGATGATTTGCTGCTCCGAAAACTTGCTCTTCCTCATGATGTCCTTCAATAAGGACTCACGAATCAACTGGTCCAGTTTTCGGGGGGCACGTCACAACCTCGAACACCCTCGAATGAGCCGGGCCGTCTAGGTCAAGAAGGTCGGGGTCATGGAGGCGCGGGATGATCAGCACGTGGCCGGGACGTATCGGCCGGGCGTCCATGAACGCGACCACGTCACACCAGCGTCGGAGATCATACGCATGGCGTACTCCTCTGGAGTACCGTCGTGCGCCCGCAGCCCAGCCTCGCCTTCGCTCGCAATTCGCTCGACAATACGATGAAGCAAGTTCTCCAGGTACTCGTTGTGGTACGCCGCGAACTGCGCCTGCCCCTCTTCGACGGGCTGCTTCCGAGCCCAGGCAGCGAACCGCCGCTGGACAGCATCCAACCGTGTCCTGCGGATATCCGCGATCCGATCAAGATAGTCCACCGCCGTCTCAGCGATCATTGTGACCTGCGGTGCGAGGTGGAGCAGCGAACTTGGGATTGAGCCCATGCCGGGATCGATGACCTGGATCGTCCGATGCGGCCCCCGCTCAAGCCATTCGCGGACAACGGTGTTGATGTGCAGGTCTCCGAAGCTGTAGCCGATTGCGATGAGTTCGGTAAGTCGGTTCAGGTTGTAGCGGAAATGGTCGAGAACAGGTTTTGGGAGAACTTGGTCGCGATGAGGGTCGAACTTGTAGGCCCCGGAGAGAAGCGTACGTCGCAGGAACTGCATCTCGCCGACCTCGTCCGCGTAGGCGATCTCGTTCGTCGGCTTCACACTCCCGTTGACGTACGAGTCCGCGTACAGCAACTCAGTGTTCGCCACCTGAAGGGCCTCGAACACCGCGGCGACGCTCGGATCGCTGGGTAGGACGCGGAGCAGATTTTTGCCGTCCCGAAAAGCGAACACATCGAGCGAACCGTGGACCTTCAAGAGGTTAATCCCGGGCTTGCCGAGTTCGATGAAGCCGCGCTGACCTTGGTCGATGTGATCTTGCAGCACGACCTCGGCAAGCAGGTCGCCGATCCTACGCCCATGCCGATCGCGTCGAGGTAGGTGGATGACGCCGTCGGGAAAGCCACAGTTCAGGGCGAGCTGATGTCTGGCACACAACGCTTCGACGATCAGGTCGTGGTTCAGTGAAAAGATCCAAAGCGGGGTATTCTGCTCGGCCAAGACGGCGATCCCGTCGAGAACCCGGATCCATTCGGCTATCTTGCTGACGTTGTTGACGTGTCTCAGGTGGAGCACGTGGTAGACGATCTCCACGAGCCACGAGTAGGCGTGGTGGTACTCCCGCTGCATGGGAAGCGGACCGGGCCGTTGATGCTGGGCCTCCAGGTAGCCGAGTATGGCCTCGTAGTGCATGTCCGGCCGTGTGAGAACGCGGCAGATGTCGTTCGTCACGGCTTCCGTGTGGCCGTTGCCTTGGGTTTTCCAGCGCTCGTTGAACGACCTGAACTTCTCGGGGGTGAGCCAACGGCGAAGCTCATCGGTCAGCTCCCACACGAGCGGCATCCCAGCCTCGCACGAAAAGCCAGCACCAAGAAGTAAGCCGGTGAGTGCGCTCATCCTCGTGGATGGTTCAAGGCGATCGGCGGAACGTCAAGGCGTCTCCGCACGCAAAGGGCGGGTCGAGCTCCCACGCCGATCGTGACGAGCGGGCTCTTGAACTATTCCATCCGCGCGGCGATGAACTTGCTCGCGGGCGTGTTCGGCAACACGAGCGCACGAACGCGCCCCTCCGTCCCTGGGTTGGTCGTAGAACCACCCGAGGTGGGTAAGGGGGTTACGATCGGCGCAGACCAGGACTGCGTGCTCGCCTTCCTGTTCACGCGCGGCGGTACACCCGAATCGACGCGCGGCGGTACACCCGAATCGATCAGCGCAGCGCAGGGATCGAGCAGACGCGCCTTTGAGCCCGCGGCACCGCAAGGGCTTTTGGCGCATCTGCTCGGTCTTCAATCAGCTTAGCCTAAACGCCCGCAGACCGTAGTCGCGGGCGTACAGCCGGCGTCCGGTTTTCGGGTGGGTGACCGTCAACGAGTACATCGCGTTTTGGGCGTGCGCTATCTGCTTGCCCACCGCGGAGTACGCCGCGTGCGATGTTTGCCGAGCCGAGAAGTGCTGCCCGGAGTGGTCCTCGCTGTTTCAGAGTCCCGAGTTCAAGACCTTGATGGAGTGCGAGCAGCCGTGTGACTCGATTGCATGCGAGGGCGCGTGTCTTGGCAAGCTGGGAAAGGCTGACGAAGCGCTCAACGCCTGCGCGACTTCGGCCTGCGCGAACGAGTGCTAACGAGGGTCGCCTCGCGTGGCTCTGACTGCATAACGGCACACGCGTTGACCCGCGAGCGCCGTGGCCCATCGTATCAGACAGCAAGGCGTGAACGCACGCGGGCGCGTGCCGCATCAGTGTGTCGCCCGCGGGCGCGGGACGGACGGTGATGGAGCCAAGGCCGGCGCTCGGCGGGTCAAACGCGAGTTAGACGGCAGTCTCGGAGCAGACGCGCTAGCAACAAGGTCCGCCGTCAGGAAAGAAGTTCCCGCATGTCACGTGCCAGTAGTTGTCGGACTGGCAAGTGACCTTGACCCAGCAGCTCAAAGATCCAACGTCGCAGACCAGACCGGGGGTCGCGCATGGCGCGCCATCTTTCGGGGGTGGCTCCATCGGCGAGGGACAACCCGTCGAGGAGTCCTTTGCGTCGAGCCCAGCGTCGCTCGCAGCATCGCTCGGCGCACCGTCGTCGGTGGAACTCGAACACGCGCCAAACGCGAGCGCGCCAAGGAATGCGATCGCGAAACTGTCCCGAAGTCTCATGGAGCTGGCCGTATAACGGGAGTGGCGTTCACCCGCGAACGCCGGAGATCATCGTAGCAGAGCGCGAGGCGCTGCAGAGGCGGGCGAGTGCCGAAGACAGAGTGGTCGCCCGCGGGCGCGGAACGGACGGTGAAGCTCGCGTGGCCGGCGTTCGGCGGGTGCAACGTCCAGTTATGCGGGACGCGGAGCGGGTCAGTTCGCAGTCGCACGCGCGCGCTGGCGCCGTTGGCGAACAGTATCGGTCACCACGACCACAAGACGCGGGAACAGATACCAAAAGACGGCGTTGGCTAAGACCGCCACCATCGTCTGGGTCCCAACGTAGTCGCGACCCTGGTCGTCGAAGTACGCGGCCATGAAGGGGATGCCGGCGACGTGGCCGGGTCTGCCGTTTGCGCCGGCGTAGGGGTACGCCATGAAACCGGTCAGGGGCCATGACGCAACAGCAAGGGCTAGGCCGATCCAGCGCGCAATCCTCCACCACCTTGTGAACGCGCTTGAGGGGTCCGCGGCACTCCGCGACCTGCCGACCCGCGAAGCTACGAACCCGCCGACAATTCCAAGCAGTCCGACGATGGCGAGAGCAACGATGGGCATGTCGCTCGTCTCCGGATAACGAGACACACGTTCACCCGCGAACGCCGAGCGTCAAGTCGTCAGTCGGCAAGGCGGGACAGACGCGGGCGAGTGCCGCATCAGAGTGGTCGCCCGCGGAGGCGGAACGGACGGTGAAGTCGGCAAGACCGGCGTTCGGCGGGTGCAACGTGAGTTAGCCAGCTGCTCAACGATGCATGAGATGTTCTGACTGCTGTAGGAACGACCAAATCCTGACCGCGAAAGCGAAGACTCCTTCAACGAGGAGCGCGTCAACGATTGAGCAGGCACGCGAGTCGCGCAGCCGTGCCAATCGAGCGGGGTCGTATCGGACCACGTTCCCAAGGTGAAAAAACGCAAGGAAGATTGGGATTTCCTCCGGCAAGAGAAGCGTGGAATTGCTGACGGGAGCATCGGTGATCGCTTAGGCCGCTGCACGACGTGAACTCGCTGAGTTTCCGGGGGCTCGATAGGCATGTGCACGGCGCTCGACGGACTGAAGCAGGTGAAGGCGACGACGGTTCGGGTCTGGGGCCTCGTGGAGCAGCAGGTCGAGCAAGACTGGGTCGTCGCGGCCTTCGATGACGACGGCGAGCAGGTCGGTTGCGTGCTGGCTCATGAGCACGCTCCAGCGTCGTGCCGGGAGAAGGAATCCCGGGCGGACCGCGCTGCGCAAGGCGTGAAGGAGCGCTCGGCTCGCGGCCAGCGAGAGAAGAGCGGCGTAGAGCATGGCCTCTACGACGGCGCGCTTTCGGCTCGGGATCTGGTCGAGCCGGTAGTGCGACTTCAGCTCCTTGAAGAGCAACTCGACTTCCCAGCGGACGGCGTACACGCGGGCGATATCGGCCGGCTGGAGCGCCTCGACGCCGATGTTGGTGATGTACAGGTGGTACTCGCCGGAGGCTTCGTCCCGCACGCCGACGACACGGAAGGTGCGGACCTCGCTGGAGCAGCGCCCGGCGTAGACGCGATGGCGGGAGCGAACCTGTACGGTGACGTCGAGTTCCTCGCGCTGCAGGCGGTCGACGACATCCCAGATGCACTGCCCGACGACGGCGACCGACCGGCCGCGCCAGCGTCGATTCTGAGCAACGATGACCGGGTTGGAGCTGCGCTTGAGCCGGGACACGAAGTAGCCACGGATCTCGTCGAGCCGGCGGAAGAGGCGGAAGTCGAAGTAGCCGAGGTCGAAGAGCAACAACTTGCCGCGAGCCCACGGGCCGAGGACGAGGGCACGGCGATCATGGCGGCGCTCGGCGGTCACCTTGACGGTCTGCTTGCCAGCCCCCGCCACGCACATCACCACATGCACCTTCGCGGCAGCCCGGGTGTGGTTGGTGCGGCAGGCCGGAAACGCCTTGGCCAGCAGCTCGTGCAGGCGGATGACCGTCGAGTCCGCGATCAGGATGTCGCGGAACTGATTGAGCCGCCCAGATGCGGGCCGGCTCAGCCCCCAGGACTGCTGGAGCACGCCGTCGAGCAGCTGCCGGAGCAGCCTCACCAGCGCCGGCGTGAACCGGCAGTAGAAGCTGCTCTCCTCCAGCGTGGTCCGCGAGACCCTCTCGTAGACGCGACGCAGGCCCGCGATGGTCCGGACTTTCCCGGCGGAAAAGCCGAGGATAAGGCTCCAGACCAGGGCGTAGGCGTCGACCTTCCGGACGCGCTGGAACGCGCCCGTCGCCCGAGCGCTCGCTTCGACGAGCGACGGCGGAAGGAACTTGCGGAGCGTGCGGTGAATCGGTACCGATGGCGAGCGGGGCATGCGTCCTCCGAGCTGTGTCGCAACCGCGAGGTCGCACGCTTGCCCCGTTTCCACAACTCCGCGCACCGCGCGAACGGTGGATCACGCGCGCAAGCGATCGGAATGATCCAGGATTCCGCTTACCCGAACACCCATGCTGACGGGAGTGAGGAAGGCGGCAAAGTCGACGGTCGGCTGCATCGGCAGCGTCGAGGACACGCGGGGTGCGAAGCCACCGAGGGGAGCGCGGCCGGCATGCGGGTAGAGCAGATAGCGGCGCTGAATGCGCTGCGCCGCACGAAGAAGGAGCTCATCAGAGGACGATCCGGTGACCAATTCGGAAACGTAGGTCGTATCGCTTTCCTTCTTCAATCCGGCGAGAAGCTTGAAGTGGTTCCTGCCATGCGTGGCCGGTGAGGGCTGCCCATAGAAGGTGAGGCGCGCACGGCCGACGTTCTTCCCGGTGGGCTGAAACTCGGAGGCAAGCGGCGCGAGTCGTTGCACGCCGTAGACTTGGGCGTACTCGAAAGAGACGCACTGAATGTACGGGTAGACGTCTCGCATGGCGAGTCTGCGGGACTTGCGGTTCGGCGTCGTCCAGCGCTTCCCGGTGAGCGCCTTGTAGAACAGCGCTCCGGCACCCCGACCTTGGAGTGTGATGTGATCTGTCTGCAGGTCCTGCACTGCGGTCTGGATGCCGCTCCAGGACATGCCGTGCCATTTCTCCTTTTGAAGTTCCGCGAGCCCACCCGAGGCCACAATCACGATTTTAGCAAGGTCGAGGAGGCCGTAATACGCGGCAATGTAGGAAACATGCGCCGGCCCCGAAAGCGCTTGTTCAATGAGTGCGACGGCCACTTCCGCGTGTGCGGCCATGGCTCTTGCCGCATCGGTCGTCACGGTAGACCCGACGAACCCGTGACGCTCTTTCAGGAGGTCAGAGCAAAGCCCCACGCTGCGCAGTCCGCGGATCCAGTTGAGCGCAGCCGCCAACGGGTCGAGCGGCGTGGACACCGTGTCGATCCGGTCGTAACGCGAGAGAGGCATTGTGTCGTCGAAGGCTGGCTAACGAACGGCGTTCACCCGCGAACGCCGGAGATCATGGTAGCAGAGCGCGGGGCGCTGCAGAGGCGGGCGAGTGCCGAAGACAGAGTGGTCGCCCGCCGGCGCGGAACGGACGGTGAAACTCGGCATGGCCGGCGTTCGGTGGGTGCAACGTCGAGTTAGACAGCGTTGAAAATCGGCGGTGAAGTTCTGTGCATTGTCGGTTCCTGACGGTGATTCTGGCGAAAGCGCCGTGGACCGCGAGCAGCGCCGGTTCGCTGCCGGTGGCGCCGCTTCCAGCGGCACGAGCTCCGGGGTGCGCGGGACGCGTGGGAACGCGTGAGTGACTTTCGGACTTTAACCGTCAGCGAGGCGCCGTGGTCTTGGCGGCGCTGCAACAGCGCGCAAAAGTGCGGCTGTATAACGAGACACACGTTCACCCGCGAACGCCGAGCGTCAAGTCGTCAGTCGGCAAGGCGCCACTCACGCGGGCGAGTGCCGTATCAGAATGTTCGCCCGCGGAAGCGGAACGGACGGTGAAGTCGGCAAGACTGGCGTTCGGCGGGTGCAACGTGAGTTATCCCGTGGTCCCATCGGCACGGTCGCCGGGTTCGACCTAATCGAAACGAAGGTCGTCGTCCCAAAGCTCGTCGAGACCAAGTCGGTATCGATGGTCGTGTAGGCCTCTGATCGTCCTCTCGTCGTACGCCGGTAAGTCCTCAAACCCCAAAGACTCCAGGAGTTCGCGGCCAATCGCCCATGCGCGTGCTTCTTCAGCGAGAATAAGGTCGATCTGGTCAGCGGTCAGTTGCTCCTTGGCGGACGAGCGAAGCCTTTCGTTGTACTCGGGTGGGGGCAGGTCATCGGGGAGTTGCGACCACGCGTCATCGCGCGCCTTCGCAGCGATGTAGTACGCTGTCCACTCATCACGTGGCGCCCTCTCGCGCCACGAGAGAAAGTGGCCGCACTCGTGAGCGAGCGTGAACGTCTCGGCGAGTAGATTCGGTGGCGGAAGATGCGCGCCGCCCGCGTTTCGGCTGCGCGTGGGCCGATTGACCGCTTCGTAGAAAGGCCGCGCGATAGTGATGGTGGGACGCTTCTCGCCACGTTCGCGCGGATCCGGGTGGAACGACCCGGACCCTTCTTCCGCCAGGCCGTCGTAACGCACCACGACACCCTGCTGCGTCGCTGTCTTGGAAGACCACTCACTCGCAAGTCATCGAAGCTCGGGCGCGCGCCATGCGCTTTGCGCAGACGCCCACGGAGGAGGCGCTGTGGCGGGAGCTGCGTGGCGGGAAGCTGGGCGCGGTCGTCCGACGTCAGTACGTCGTCGGCCGGTACATCGCGGACTTCGCCGTGCCCTCCGTGCGCGTCGTGATTGAGGTCGATGGCGCGTACCACGCCAGCCGGCGTGCGGCCGATGCGCGCCGGGACCGGGAGCTTGGTCGCCGCGGGTGGCGGGTGTTGCGGCTGCCGGCGGAGCTCGTTGCCCGGGACCTCGGGGAAGCGGTCGCGCGCGTGCGCGCGGTGCTCGGCAGCGATGGGTGACGGTGGCACCCCG